>NZ_JBIRJA010000003.1:0-520636 GCF_044329325.1 Streptomyces sp. NPDC017676
TTAAGCACGCCGCCAGCGTTCGTCCTGAGCCAGGATCAAACTCTCCGTGAATGTTTACCGGTAATCCGGTTGAACACCACGAGAGCGGAACAGTCGAGCGGAATAGGCCCGACCATTCACAGCGTCCTCGCTGTGTTTTTTCAAAGGAACCTCGACCATCGGTTGTCCGACGGACGGGGTATCAACATATCTGGCGTTGACTTTTGGCACGCTGTTGAGTTCTCAAGGAACGGTCGCTTCCTTTGTACTTACCCTCTCGGGCTTTCCTCCGGGCGCTTCCCTTCGGTCTTGCGTTTCCGACTCTATCAGACCGTTTCGCGATCCGATTTCCTCGGTGCTTTCCAGGTTCCCGCTCTCGCGTTTCCCTTTCCGGCGGTTCCGACTTTATCAGAAGTTTTTGGCCGGTCGAACCAGCCGCTCATTTCTGAGTAATCGGGGGCTGCTTCCTGGAATGTCACTCGGGACTTCTGAGGAAGCTCGTAGATTCTATCGGCTGCCACCGAGCCTGTCCAGCTCCGGGCAACTGTTTGAATCTACCTCCCCACTCCCTCCGTGTCAACGGCTCTTGCGGGGCGAACAGGAGATTAGCAGCTCACAGGGGTCGAGTGCACATCCACCGGCCGTCAGGCGGCCGTGGGGACCGGGGCACTGCGGTCCATCGCTTCGAGGTCACCCGTCTCACCCGCGCGTGCGGCACGCCCGCCCAGTACGTAGACGTAGGCCAGGAACGCCAGCTCGGCCGCGACACCGATGCCGATGCGGGCCCAGGTGGGCAGGCCGGAGGGGGTGACGAAGCCTTCGATGGCCCCGGAAACGAACAGGACAAGGGCGAGGCCGATCGCCATGCCGACGGCGGCCCGTCCCTCTTCCGCGAGGGCCGCGCGCCGGGTGCGCGGGCCGGGGTCGATGACGGTCCAGCCGAGGCGCAGTCCCGTGCCGGCGGCGACGAAGACCGCGGTCAGTTCCAGCAGGCCGTGCGGGAGGATCAGGCCGAGGAAGGTGTCGAGGCGGCCGGCCGAGGACATGAGCCCGAAGCCGACACCCAGGTTGAGCATGTTCTGGAAGAGGATCCAGAGGACGGGCAGCCCGAGGAAGACACCCAGGACCAGGCACATCGCCGCCGCTTGGGCGTTGTTCGTCCACACCTGTGCCGCGAAGGCGGCTGCCGGATGGCTGGAGTAGTAGGTCTCGTACTCACCGCCGGGCCGGGTCAGCTCGCGCAGCTGGCTGGGTGCCGCGATGGACGACTGCACCTCGGGATGGGTGCCGATCCACCAGCCCAGGAGGATGGCGATGGCGGTGGAGACCAGCGCTGTGGGCACCCACCAGTGGCGGGTGCGGTAGACGGCGGCCGGGAAGCCCCGGCCGAGGAAGCGGGTGACGTCACGCCATGAGGCGCGGCGGGTGCCGGCGACGGTGCTGCGCGCGCGTGCCACGAGCTGACTGAGCCGCCCGGTCAGCTGCGGGTCCGGAGCGCTCGACTGGATGAGGGACAGGTGGGTGGCGGTGCGCTGGTAGAGGGCGACGAGTTCGTCTGCTTCGGCGCCGGTGAGCCGGCGTCTGCGGCCGAGCAGTGCATCGAGCCGGTCCCATTCGGCTCGGTGTACGGAGACGAAGACGTCCAGGTCCATCGGGTCTGCCTGCTCCTCGGCTGGTCGTCCACGGCTCGTCGTGGGTGCTCGTGCTTGCTGTCAGCTTGTCGTACTGCGGCGCGATGCGCCCTCAGCTTGGCAGACTTGCGGGTCAGGGGGCAGACCAGGGAAGGGCGGCGGGCGTGAGTGAGCTGGTGACGGGCGAGGCGGTGGCGCTCGAACTGCGGCCCGCGAAGCTGCCGAGCAGGGCGCTGGCCGTGTTGTTGGACCTGGTCGTGGCGGTGGTCGCGTACATCGTCGTGATGCTGGTGCTGGCCGTGTCGACGGCTTCGCTGGACGAGGCCGCGCAGCTGGCGCTGTCGATCGCGACGTTTCTGCTGGTGCTGGTCGGTGGGCCGATAGCCGTCGAGACGCTCAGTCACGGGCGTTCGCTGGGGAAGTTGGCGTTCGGGCTCCGGGTGGTGCGGGACGACGGTGGGCCGATCCGCTTCCGGCACGCGCTGGTGCGGGGCGCGATCGGGGTGGTGGAGATCCTGATGACGTTCGGGGTGGTGGCCTGCATCGCCTCGCTGGTCTCGGCGCGGGGGCGGCGGCTCGGGGACGTTTTCGCGGGCACCCTGGTCGTGCGGGAACGGATACCCGCCGGGCGGACCGGATTCGTTCCGCCGCCTCCGCCGTGGCTCGCGGGGCGGTTCGCTGAGCTGGACCTGTCAGCGGTCCCGGACGGGCTGTGGCTCGCCGTCCGGCAGTACCTGACCCGGATGCAGCAGCTTGATCCGCAGGTCTCGGCGGGCATGGCGCAGCGGCTGGCGGCGGACCTCGCGGAGCGGACCGGGACGCCGGTGCCGCGGGATCTGCCTCCCGCCGCTTTCCTGGCGGCCGTGGTGCACGAGCGGCAGTCCCGTGAGGCCCGGCTGGCGTTCAGGAGGGGCGGCGGTGTGCCGTTCGGCGGCTTCGGTCCGCCGGTGGCGGCGCCCGGAGCACAGCCGCCGGCAGCGCCCGCGGACCAGCCGGTGGCAGCGCCCGCAGTTCAGCCGGTGGCGCGGCCGGCAGCACCGCCGACGGGACACGGAGCCGCACCGCGGCCGCCGCAGGCCCCTCTCGCTCCCCCGTCGGCGCCACCGGTGGAGGAGCCGCGGGCCGACCGGCCGGCCACGGGGTTCGCGCCGCCGGCGTAGCACGGAGTGTGGTCCCGTCGTGCTCGCGGCAGCTGGGGCCGCCGTAGGTGCCGGGTTCGGAGGTACGGGTTCAGTCGAATCGCGACGGCGGTGACTGGAGGTCTTCCAGCTCGATCCCGGGTGCGGCGAGGACGACGTCGCCGGCGATGTGGACGGTGTGCCGTTCCCCCGTGTCCAGGGCTGTGACCTGGTATTCGTCCACGGTCAGGGGGCCGTTGTCAGTGGCGAGTGCTTCGCTTTTCACCAGAGCCCAGGACTGGTCCACGTTGCGGGGGGCGAGGACGGGGTCGGTGAAGGCCACGAGGCGTACGCGGGTCGCGGCGGACGAGGGGGTGAGGCGCAGGAGCCGGGCGGTGGCGATGAGGAACGCGGGGGACGTGCCGGTGAAGGCGTGGGCGCGCACATTGCCTTCGGTGGCTTGGGTGCCGGTGGGGTCGGTGCGGACCCAGGTGACGCCGTCGAGGGCGGCGCCGCGCACCTGCCAGTCACCTGCGTGGAGTTCGAGGCGGATGGGGCGGCCGAGGTCGTCCAGGGCGAGGTCGACCGAGCCGCGGTGGTCACCGGCGGGGCCGGTCAGCCGGGAGACGTAGCGCCAGCCGGACGGGCCGGGGGCGCACTGGAAGTGTTCGTCCGCGAGGGGGGTGTGATCGTGCGGATCGTGGAGCGAATAACGGCCGCGGGGCATGGGGGTCCTGGGTCTTGACGGGCTGATCCGGCCTGCAGGCATCGGTCCGGAAGCGGTACGGCGAAGGGTCCCGGAAGCTCCTGGCTCCCGGAGGCTCCTGGTCCCGTAAGCCAACAGTCAGGGCGCCAGGGGCAGGCCCTCAGGAGCCAAAGGGGCAGGCCCCCGGCACGGGGGTGCGGGGGGCCTGCCCCGGAGGACCTGCTGCCGGGGAGGGTGCGCCGGTGCACCGGCGCACTCCCCCGGCGGGCCGGCCTACGGGATCACCGGATCAGTAGCGGTAGTGGTCCGGCTTGTACGGGCCGTCGACCTCCACGCCGATGTACGCGGCCTGCTCCGGGCGCAGCTTGGTGAGCTTGACGCCGAGCGCGTCCAGGTGGAGGCGGGCGACCTTCTCGTCGAGGTGCTTGGGCAGCACGTAGACGCCGATCGGGTACGCGTCGGGCTTGGTGAACAGCTCGATCTGGGCCAGGGTCTGGTCCGCGAAGGAGTTGGACATCACGAACGACGGGTGGCCGGTGGCGTTGCCCAGGTTCAGCAGGCGGCCCTCGGACAGCACGATGATCTTCTTGCCGTCGGGGAAGGTCCAGGTGTGGACCTGCGGCTTGACCTCGTCCTTGACGATGCCGGGGATCTTGGCGAGGCCGGCCATGTCGATCTCGTTGTCGAAGTGGCCGATGTTGCCGACGATGGCCTGGTGCTTCATCTTGGCCATGTCCGAGGCCATGATGATGTCCTTGTTGCCGGTCGTGGTGATGAAGATGTCGGCCTTGTCGATGACCTCGTCGAGGGTCGTGACCTGGTAGCCGTCCATCGCGGCCTGCAGGGCGCAGATCGGGTCGATCTCGGTGACGATCACGCGGGCGCCCTGGCCGCGCAGGGACTCGGCGCAGCCCTTGCCCACGTCGCCGTAGCCGCAGACGACGGCGGTCTTGCCGCCGATCAGGACGTCGGTGGCGCGGTTGATGCCGTCGACCAGGGAGTGGCGGCAGCCGTACTTGTTGTCGAACTTCGACTTGGTGACGGCGTCGTTGACGTTGATCGCCGGGAAGAGGAGGTCGCCGTCGCGCTGCATCTCGTACAGGCGGTGGACACCGGTGGTGGTCTCCTCGGTGACGCCGCGGATCTCCGAGGCGAGCTGGGTCCACTTCTGGGGGTTCTCGCCCAGGGTGCGGTGCAGCAGCTGGAGGATGACGCGGTGCTCGTCGGACTCGGCGGTCTCCAGGGCGGGGACCTCACCGGCCTTCTCGTACTCGACGCCCTTGTGGACGAGGAGGGTGGCGTCACCGCCGTCGTCCAGGATCATGTTCGGACCGCCGGTGGGGCTGTCCGGCCAGGTCAGCGCCTGCTCGGTGCACCACCAGTACTCCTCCAGGGTCTCGCCCTTCCAGGCGAAGACCGGGACGCCCTGCGGGTTGTCCGGCGTGCCGTTGGGGCCGACGGCGATGGCGGCGGCGGCGTGGTCCTGGGTGGAGAAGATGTTGCAGGAGGCCCAGCGGACCCGCGCGCCGAGGGCGACCAGGGTCTCGATGAGCACGGCGGTCTGCACGGTCATGTGCAGCGAGCCGGTGACGCGGGCGCCGGCGAGCGGCTGGGCCTCGGCGTACTCCTTGCGGATCGCCATGAGGCCGGGCATCTCGTGCTCGGCGAGGGTGATCTCCTTGCGGCCGAACTCGGCCAGCGAGAGGTCGGCGACCTTGAAGTCCTGCCGGTTCTCGACAGTCGTCATTACGAGCTGCTCCTCGGGGTTGGGGCGAGGTGGGTACGGCTGGTCTGCGCGGCGGCGGACACAGGGGTGCCCGAGAAGAGGACACAGGCATGCCCGCGTACGCGCAGCGCAGTCCGTCGGAGGCCCTCTCTCCCTCGGCCGGTCCGCGTGGGACCGCCCGACCGCCATCAGCAGCGACGTCTGGCTCCGTCCCAAGCTACACCGGACGGCCCGGTCGGCCCCAGTCCGCCTGAGCATTCGACGGGCGACGAAGGAGGGTGCGTCGAGCGGTCAGGGTGAGCCGAGGGCACGGAGCGTTCACGGAGGGCCGCTGTTCTCCGCGCCGCGGAGGGGCCGCATGGGGAGGACGGGACATGGCGGGCAGAGGGCGGGGCCTGGGGATCGCGGCGCTGGTCGTGGGGCTGCTGGGGGTGGTGCTGGCCGGGGGTGCCTTCGTGTACGGGCGCGACGCGTACGGCACGGGCACGCAGCCGAGCCAGAGCATGGAGCCGACGTACCGGCGAGGTGACCGGATCATCTGGGAGCGGGTGGACGGGAGCGAGGTGCGGCGCGGTGACGTCGTGGTGTTCTCGTTGCCGGGGCGCTACCGGGCCGAGGGTGTCTTCATGCAACGGGTGATCGGCGTGGGCGGTGACCGTGTGGCGTGCTGCACGACCGTGGGCTCCGAGGAGCGGGTCACCGTGAACGGCAAGCCGGTGAAGGAGCCGTATGTCTACGAGGGTGACGCCGACGGTGTGCACCGGCCGTACGACGTGAAGGTGCCGCAGGGCCGGCTGTTCCTGATGGGTGACCACCGGTCCGACTCGATGGACTCCCGCTTCTTCGCCGCCGATCACGGCGGGACCGTTCCGGTGGACGCCGTGCGGGGGCGGGTGACGAAGGACCGTACGGGACCGGCTCTGCTGGGTACGGCCCTGCTCGTGGGCGGTCTGCTGGTCCTCACCGGCGCCGGGCTGGGGATCGCCGCCGTGGTGGTGCGGCGGCGGAAGGCGCCGACGGTGCCGCCGGCGCCCTGGCCCGTGCAGCCGGCTCAGGGGTGAGGGTCGTACCGCACGGCTTCCTCAGTGACCCGCCGGGTGCGGGGTGGGGCCGCCCGGGGTCGCCTTCGGGTCCGGGCCCTTGGCGGCCTCGGCCTCGCTGTAGATGTCCGGTTCCAGATAGATGACGCGGGCGAAGGGGACGGCGGCGCGGATGCGGGCCTCTGCGGCGTTGATGGCGCCGGCGACCTCGGTGGCCGTGTCGTCGTGCTGAACGGCGATCTTGGCGGCGATCAGCAGCTCCTCCGGGCCGAGGTGGAGGGTGCGCATGTGGATGATGCGGGTGACGGTGTCGCCGTCGACGATCGCGGCCTCGATCTTCTTTATGTCTTCGAGCCCGGCGGCCTCGCCGAGCAGCAGCGACTTGGTCTCGGCGGCCAGGACGAGGGCGATCAGGACGAGCAGGACGCCGATGCAGAGGGTGCCGATGCCGTCCCAGACGCCGTCACCGGTGAGCAGGGAGAGGCCGACGCCGCCGAGGGCGAGAACCAGACCGATCAGCGCGCCGAAGTCCTCCAGGAGGACGACGGGCAGCTCGGGTGCCTTGGCGCGGCGGATGAACTCCTTCCAGGAGAGCGTGCCGCGCAGGCCGTTTGACTCCTTGATGGCCGTGCGGAAGGAGAAGCCCTCGGCGATGATCGCGAAGACGAGGACGCCGACCGGCCAGTACCAGTGCTCCAGGTCGTGCGGGTGGCGGACCTTCTCGTAGCCCTCGTAGATGGCGAACATGCCGCCGATGGAGAAGAGGACGATCGAGACGAGGAAGGCGTAGATGAACCGCTCGCGGCCGTAGCCGAAGGGGTGCTGCGGGCTGGCCTGGCGCTGTGCCTTCTTGCCGCCGACGAGCAGCAGGAACTGGTTGCCGGAGTCGGCGAGCGAGTGGACGCCCTCGGCGAGCATCGAGGAGGAGCCGCTGAACGCGAACGCCACGAACTTCGATGCCGCGATGGCGAGGTTGGCGCCGAGTGCCGCCACGATCGCCTTGGTACCGCCTGACGCGCTCATGTGTTCGCGTTGTCCCTTCGCCTCTGTCGTCCTGGTGCGTCCGTCCGGACGAGTGCCCGGCTTTGCCCGGCCTTTGCCGGTGGGCCATTCTTGCAGTCCGGCCGGGCACTGGTGCGTCAGGTGTCCACAACTCCGGTCATATGATCCACAGGCCGTCCGCGGCCTGGGTCACACGATCACGGTGGCGCGGAAGACCGTGCCCGCGCCGTTGATCTGCGCCCGCTCGCCGGCCGGGACGAAGACCGACTGACCGGGACGCAGTTCGTGCTCGCCCGCCCGGACGGTGCCGGCCGTGCAGAGCAGGATCTGCGGGGTGTCCCGGGTGAGGTCGTGGGCGGCGCCGCCCTCGGGGAGGACGTACCGGGAGAGCCGGAACTCGTCGATCGGGGTCTCGTAGACCTCCTCGCCCTCCGGGGACGCCTCCGGGCGCAGCACGCCGGGGTCGCTGGGTTCGAAGCGGACGATGCGCAGGAGTTCGGGGACGTCGACGTGCTTGGGGGTCAGGCCGCAGCGCAGGACGTTGTCGGAGTTGGCCATGATCTCCACGCCGAGGCCGTTGAGGTAGGCGTGCGGGATGCCGGCGCCGAGGAACAGGGCCTCGCCGGGCTGGAGCCGGACGTGGTTGAGCAGCATGGCCGCGATGACGCCGGGGTCGCCCGGGTAGTGGTGGGCGATGTCGGCGTAGGGGGCGTAGGCGCCGCCGAGGCGGGTGCAGGCGGCGGTGGCCTCGGCGACCGTGTGGGCCATCTCCTCCGGGTCGGCGCTGAGGACCGCGGTGAGGACCTCGCGCAGGGCCGCTTCCTCGGGGTGTGCGTGCAGCAGGTCGACGTACGGCTTGAGGGAGTCGACGCCGAGCCCGTCGAGCAGGTCGGCGGCCCGGAGCGGGTCACGGAAGCCGCACAGGCCGTCGAACTCGGTGAGGGCGCAGATGAGTTCGGGCTTGTGGTTGGCGTCCTTGTAGTTGCGGTAGGGGGCGTCGACCGGGATGCCGCGCCGCTCCTCGTCGGCGTATCCCTCCTTGGCCTGCTTCAGGTCGGGGTGCACCTGGAGGGAGAGGGGTGCGCCGGCGGCGAGGATCTTGAGCAGGAACGGCAGGCGGGGGCCGAACTTCGCGACCGCGCGGGCGCCGAGTTCCCGCTCCGGGTCGGCATCGATGACCTCGACGAGGGTGCCGCGCGCGGTGCGTGACGGGGCGCCAGGGTGCGCGCCCATCCACATCTCCGCCTGGGGTTCTCCGGTCGGCTCGACGCCGAGGAGGTGCGGTATGGCGGTGGGAGAACCCCAGGCGTAGGGGCGGATGGTGTTGTCGAGGCGGTCCATGTGTCTTCTCTGTCTCCGTACGTACGCTGCTCGGCCGCGCCGGCGACTGTGCCGGTCGCGGCGCCTGGGGGGGCGGGCTCGGGTCGTCCGGCCCGGAGCAAGATCAGGCGCCGGAGGCGAGCGCCAGGTAAACGGCGGCGAAATCGGTGACGGCGATCAGTTCCGCGAGGGTCTCCAGTTCGCCGCCCTCCTCCGGTTCGAGTTCGCTGATCGCCGTGTCGTGGCTGAGGGCCACGTCGCGGGCGGCGGGGGCGGCGGTGAGGCCGCTGATCGGGCGGTCGCGGAGCAGCACCACGCGCGCGTGCAGCGCGGGCGGCTCCTCGACGCGGTCGCGGAAGAAGTCCTCCGGGTCGGCGCTGGCGGCGAGCGGGCCGGCCAGCAGGGCGCCGTGCGCGGCGAGTGCCTCGGGCAGTTCGGCGACCAGGGCGGGGCGGCCGGCGAGTTCGGCGAGCGCGGCGGCGAAGCGGCGGCCCGCGGGACCGGCCGAGATGCCCTCCGTCCACACCAGGGGGAGCGCGTCGGCGAGTTCGGCGGCGAGGGTCTTCGCCGGGTTGCTGTAGGTCACGATGGCGGGGCCGCAGCGCTCCGCGATGTGGTCGAGGCGGTCGGCGACCTTCTCCAGGGCGTCCGGCGGGGCGGTGATCAGGCCGATCCGGTCCAGGAGTGCGAGCAGTGGGGTCAGCAGTGCCCAGAAGACGCCGGGGGAGGACGCGGCGAGCGGTTCCTCCTGGTCGTAGGGCGCCGTCGCCATCGGCAGGAACAGGCCGTGCGCGCCGGCGACCGCTTCGGCGAGCGGGGTGCGGGGCGGGGCCACGGCGACGACCGAGCAGCCGCGGCGGTAGGCCTGGTCGGCGAGGAGGGACAGGCTCGGTTCGGTGCCGTCCGGGGTGGCGATCAGCAGCAGGTCCACGGAGCCGGCCCAGCCCGGGAGTTCCCAGCGCAGGGCGCCCGCGGCCGGGGCGACACCGGTCGGGGCGAGCCGGACGACGGGGCTGCCGGGGCCGGCCAGTGTGCCGAGGAGGTCGGCGGTGTGGGTGGCGGCGGCGCCGGGGCCCGCGATGAGGACCGCGCGGGGGCGGCCGTCGGGCTTGAGCTCGCCGACGCCGGCCTCGGTGGCGTGCCGGGCGGCGGTGCGGACGCGGGCGCCGGCCTCCGCCGCGCCGCGGAGCAGACCCCGGTGGTCGGCCTCGGCGAGGCCCTCCGGGGTGTCGAGCAGCGATTCGTCCAGCATGGGCGGCAGCCTCCGATCGCCGGGATCCTGGGGTGCTACGAGGTGACGGGCCTCGTCACTCGGGGCGGCGGGCCTCGTCGACCAGCAGGACCGGGATGCCGTCGCGGACCGGGTAGGCGAGGCCGCAGTCCTGGCCCGTGCAGATCAGCTCGGTGTCCTGCTCCTTCAGGGGGGCGTGGCAGGCCGGGCAGGCGAGGATCTCCAGGAGGCCGGCTTCGAGCGGCATGGGCTGTCCCTTCAGAGGCCGTACGGGTGTCTGTGCATATGCCTGGTCAGCGTACCGCTCATGGGCAGAGCGCTCAGCCCCTGATGATCGCCAGTGCCTCGTCGCGGATCTTCGTCATGGTGGCCTCGTCCTTCGCCTCGGCGTTCAGGCGCAGGAGCGGCTCCGTGTTGGACGGGCGGACGTTGAACCACCAGTCGGCGGCGGCGACCGTGAGGCCGTCGAGGTCGTCCAGGGTGACGCCGGCGCGGCCCTCGTACGCGGTGCGGATCGCGGCGAGGCGTGCGGACTGGTCGGCGACGGTGGAGTTGATCTCGCCGGAGCCGGTGTAGCGGTCGTACTGGGCGACCAGGGCGGACAGCGGGCCGTCCTGGCCGCCGAGGGCGGCGAGAACGTGCAGGGCGGCCAGCATGCCCGTGTCGGCGTTCCAGAAGTCCTTGAAGTAGTAGTGGGCGGAGTGCTCACCGCCGAAGATCGCGCCGCTGCGGGCCATCTCCGCCTTGATGAAGGAGTGTCCGACGCGGGTGCGGACGGGGGTGCCACCGTTCTCCTTCACCACCTCCGGGACGGTGCGGGAGGTGATCAGGTTGTGGATGACCGTGCCCCTGCCGCCGTTGCGGGCCAGTTCGCGGGCGGCGACCAGCGCGGTGATCGCGGACGGGGAGACCGGGTCGCCGTGCTCGTCCACGACGAAGCAGCGGTCGGCGTCGCCGTCGAAGGCGATGCCGAGGTCGGCGCCCTCCACCGGGACCCGCTTCTGGAGGTCCACGAGGTTGGCCGGGTCGAGCGGGTTGGCCTCGTGGTTGGGGAAGGTGCCGTCCAGTTCGAAGTACATCGGGACGAGGGTCAGGGGCAGGCCGGCGAAGACCGGGGGGACCGTGTGGCCGCCCATGCCGTTGCCGGCGTCGACCACGACCTTCAGGGGGCGGATGGAGGTGAGGTCGACCAGGGAGCGGAGGTGCGCCGCGTAATCCTCCAACGTCTCGCGGGCGCAGAGGGTTCCCGGCCGGTCCACGGGGTCCGGGGTGCCCTCCGCCAGCCAGCGCTCGACCAGTTCGCGGATCTGCGCGAGGCCCGTGTCCTGGCCGACGGGGGCGGCGCCCGCGCGGCACAGCTTGATGCCGTTGTACTGCGCCGGGTTGTGGGAGGCCGTGAACATCGCGCCCGGCAGGTTCAGCGCGCCCGAGGCGTAGTACAGCTGGTCCGTGGAGCACAGGCCGATCTCGGTGACGTCCACACCGCGGTCCGCCGCGCCGCGCGCGAAGGCGCGGGAGAGGCCGGGGGACGAGGGCCGCATGTCGTGGCCGACGACGATGGCCGCCGCTCCCGTGACCTCCGCGAAGGCGGCACCGAAGAGTCCGGCCAGTGCCTCGTCCCACTGGTCCGGGACCACTCCGCGCACGTCGTACGCCTTCACGATCTGCGACAGATCAGCAGTCACGGCCAACCCTCCTGAAGTCCTATGGGTGCCCACAAACTACCCGCCGGGAGCGGGGGCGCCCGCGCGGACACCGGCCGGACGCCCGGTGGACCCCCTTGCGTAACGCCCGCGCGGGCCGCACCGTCACGCGGGGCGGGGTGGCGTGGGGTGGCGTTCAGCCGTGGCGCGCGGCGGGGCCGCAGACGCGGTGCCCGCCGGTCGTCGCGCTCAGTTGTCCGGGGAGCGCAGGACCCTCAGGTGGCCGCGGCGGGCGACCTCCATGGGGTCGGCGGCGCGCGATCCGCCGCCCGCCTCGGCCGCGCGCTCCTGCGGGCGGGCCGCCTCGCGCACGGCGTTGGCAAGCGCTTCCAGATCGTCCCCGCTGGGCCGCGCGGGCGCGGAGGCGTCCAGGAGCCGTACGACCTCCCAGCCGCGCGGGGCGGTGAGGCGCTCGGAGTGCTCGGCGCACAGGTCGTAGCAGTGGGGTTCGGCGTAGGTGGCGAGCGGGCCGAGGACCGCGGTCGAGTCGGCGTAGACGTACGTCAGCGTCGCGACGGCGGGTCGGCCGCAGGCGGTGCGCGAACAGCGACGTACAGGGCTCACGACGTTGGACGGTACCGCACTCTTGAGCGGGCCGCGACGACTCTCCACCAGGTCACTCCCCCGTGTCGGGCTGTGAAACGCCCCACACACCCCTTCGAGCGGACTTCGTTGACCTGCATGGACGCATGCCCGGTGGGTGCCGGGCGGGGCCATGTCCGGTCAGGAGCCGGTACAAACACCGTCAATTGTCTTGAGTTCGGCGGTCTCGGAGAGTTACGGAAACGAGCCAGACCTTGGCTGAAATGGTCATCCTGTGACATGCGGGGGCATGGGCCGGTTGCCGCGCGGAGCCGGACGCACGGAGGGCGCGGGGACTACCCTTCACCAGTGATGGACAACCGTGTACCGCCCCGTACCGCCGGCCCCGGGCCCCGTCGCCGTGATCGCCACGGGCGGGGCATGCGAGGGCCGATCGCGCCGCCGCAGGTGCCGCTGGCGGCCAGCCGTGCCGAGGTGTTCGCGGACCTGGTGCAGGACTCCGTGGAACGTCTTGAGCGGCGGTGGCCGCAGCTGGCCGACATCGACTTCCTGGTGCTGGAGGTGCCCCGGCTGGAGGGGTCCGGGGATCAGGTGGCCTGGGCGGACGACGCTGTTCCGCTCGGTGGGGTCATCCCCGCGCGGGACGGGCGGCGGGCTCGGGTGGTCGTGTACCGGCGGCCCGTGGAGATCCGCACCAAGGGGCGGGACGAGCGGGCCGCGCTGGTGCATGAGGTGGTCGTGGAGCAGGTGGCCGAGCTGCTGGGGCTGACGCCGGAGACCGTGGACCCCCGGTACGGGGAGGACTAGGGCGCCATCGTCGGTGCCCGGTGCCAGTGCCAGCGGCCGGGGCGGGTTCACCCGAAGGCGATCGGCCGCCCCGTTCCCTCAGTTCTGCAGGATCGACAGGTCCTGTTCCGTTCTCGGGACCGACACCGTTCCGTGGTCGTTCGGGAGGGTCTGGACCGTGAAGGCGGGGACGCCCCCCTCGGTGGCCGCGAGGGTGCGCGAGGCGTAGACAGGGGCACCGGAGACGGGTTCGACCGTGAGGGCGTACGTGCCCTTGAGGCCCGCCGGGACGGGGACGTCGACGTTCTGGGTGGTGCCGGACTTGATCGTGTACGTCTTGGTGACCGGGGACCCGCCCTCGCTGCCCGCCGACGCCGTCACCTTGACCGTGGCCGTGCCGGTGGGGGCCGTCAGGGCGAGCGTCGTGCCCTTGGCGCTGTTGTCGGCCGAGGTCGCGCGCGCGCCGACGGCGGCCGTGGCCGGGATGAACGCCGTCTCCTTCTTGTCGCCCTTGCCTCGCACCACCTGGAGCGCCGCGACGACCGGGACGGTCTGGTCGGTGGGGGTGAGGAACAGCGAGCCGGCCTCGCCACGGGTGACGTCGCCGAGATCGACCGCCGTGGACATGCCGGACTTGACGTGCAGGGTCTCGTTGCCCGCCGGGGTGATCAGGCCGTCGGGCGAGGCCAGGCGGATCTTCAGGTCGGCGTCGTCGTCGCCGGGGGTGAAGGCGATCAGGCGGACGTCGGTGGCGTCCTTCGGGATGCCGGGCAGGACCTGGCTGCCGGCCGGGTCGGCGGCGGCGGCCAGCCAGTCGCCGCCCGCCTTGTCGTCCAGGGCCTGCACGGCCGCGCCGACCCGGCCGCTGCGCACGCTGACGTGCACGGTGAGGTCGGCCTGGCGTTCGTCGGTGAGGGTGGAGAGCAGGATCGGCTCGCTCGCGTGCGGCTTCACGGTGAGGTTCTCGCCCAGCGGGGACTTGATCGCGCCGTCCTTGCCGTACAGCTCGATGTCGACCACGGCGGCGGAGTCGTCGGGGTTGGTCAGGTGGACGTAGTCGGTGCGGCCGGTGGCCGTGCTGGCGCCCGGGAACCAGAACTCGGTGTCCGCACCGGTGCAGTTGACGCCCAGCAGGCCCCGGCCGGTGCCTGCGGCGACCTCGGTGGTCTCCTGGACGGTCCAGCCGGGCGCGAACCTGCCGTCCGCGGTGCCGACGAGCGCGGGCGCCTCGGCGCCGGAGGTCTCGCCGGTGGCCGGCGTGCCCGGTGCCTTCGGGGTGAGCACCGGCTCGTCGGCCTTCTTCCCGGTGCCCTTGCCGCCCTTGCCCTTCCGGCCGGCGTCCGTGCCGTCGGCCGACTGTCCGTCTGCGGCCTGGAGTTGGGCCTTGCCTCCGCTGCCGGCGTCCTTGGTGAGCGGCGTGAACGACGTGTACGCCGTGTCGGCGATGTCCGACATGCTCGGCGCCGGGCACAGCAGGCTGGTGCGCTCCACGGGCAGCCGGGCAGCCGCCTGGGGGGCGGCGGCGCCGGACGCGGACGGCGGGTCGAACGCGGCGAACGCGGTGACGGCGGCCAGCGCTGCCGTGCCGGCGATCAGGGACAGGGTGGTGCGGTTCACTGCTGGCTCCCGTCGGGGCGCTGGCTACCGGTGCCGTGGGGGTGCTGGTCCGGGTCGTAGCCCTGCTGGGCGTGGTCGTAACCCTGCTGGGCGGGGTCGTAACCCTGCTGGGCGGCGTCGTACGCCGGGTCGTAGCCCTGCTGGTAGGCCGCGGGGTCGTACGGCATCTGGTCGGGCGTGCCGCTGTAGGCGTACGGGTCGTACGGGGCCGTCTGGTAGGGGTCGGGCTGCTGGTACGGCTGCTGGTCGTAGCCGGCCGCGGTCCCGTACGGGTCCGCGCCGTAGTCGGTGTACTCGGCGTACCCGGCGTGCTCGGCGTGCTCTGCGTGCTCTGCGTGCTCGGCGTTCCCGTAGGTGGCCGGGTCGCTCCCCCAGTCCCCGCTCCCTTCGGCCGGGGGGACTCCCGCGTCGTACGCCTGCTGGTGCGGTACGGCGGCCGGGGGCTGCTCGGGATGCGGAGGCGTGCCGGGTTCCTCCTCGGCGGCCTCCTCCGCCTGGGCGCGCAGGCGGCGGGCGCGGCGGCCCTCGCCGGCGGTGGCCTGGACGGGCAGGGGCTGCTCCTCGGGAAGGTCGTCGTCGACGTCGCGGCGGCGGCCGGGCAGCGCGAGGACGACCAGGACGACGGCGAGCGCGCCCTGGGCCAGGAGCCAGGCCGTGTGGGCCATCGGGGCGTCGTAGGTGACGTCCAGCCTGCCGCCGCCGGAGGGGAGTTGGAACCCCTGGGCCCAGCCGTCGACCGTGGTCCGGGTGAGCGGCTTGCCGTCGAGGGTGGCCGTCCAGCCGTCGGCGGCGCTGTCGGCGAGGCGCAGGACGCGGCTGCCGGAGCCGGCGGGGATCGTCGTGTGGATCTCCACCGGTCCCGCGGTGACCGGCTGGGCCTTGCCCGACCCGGAGGCGGGCACGATGGCCGCGCGGCCGACCTCCTGGTCGACGCGCCACAGGGCGCTGCCGTTCTGCTGGCTGAGCCGGGTCAGGCCGGGGGTGGCGTCGAGGACGCGGGTGATGTCGCGGGGGGCGCCCTTGTGGACGAGGACGTACCGCACGGCGAAGCCGCCGAGTTCGTCGGCCTGGTCGGCGCCGGAGCCGGCGACGAGGTTGGCGACGGTCTTGTCCAGGCGGGCATTGCCGGCGTCGGCGGCGGTGAGTTCGGCGTCGCCCATGCGGGCGCCGGAACCGCGGACCAGGGTGTAGCGCACGCGCGCGGTGGAGTCGCTGTCGAGGATCAGGGTGCGGGCCTGGTCGCCGCCACTGGAGTCCTCGGCGACGAACGCGGGCACCTGGGCGGGGTCGCGACGCTCCAGCGGGCCGTCGGCGCCGCGGATCATCCAGCCCGCGGCGACGAGCAGCGGGCCGGCGGCCGAGGCGAAGGCGATCAGGGCGGCGACCGGCTGGCGCCAGCCGAAGCTCTGCTCGGCCACGCGCGAGCGGGCGCCGTCGGCGCCGAGAGCGGCGGCGGCCAGCAGGGCGATGCCGTAGACGAGGGTGGCCGGTCCGGCCCAGGCGGACTTGTTGGACAGGACCGCGAAGACGAGGCCGGTCAGGGCGACGGCCCAGGCGGTGCGGATGCCGAGCTGCCGCTCGGAGCGCAGCAGGGCGGCGAGCGCGGCCAGCACGATGCCGATGAGCATCAGGCCGTGCACGGTGCCGGGGCCGCCGGGCGCGGCACCGAGCAGGTCGAGCGCGGAGGCGGCCGAGGGACCGTACGCCAGGCCGGCCTCCTGGAAGAAGCCGGTCGGCAGGAGGGTCAGCGACCAGGGCGCGAGGAGCAGCAGCGGGGTGCCGAGCTGGGCGAGGAAGCGCAGGCCGTGGGCGACGGGATCGCGGCGGCGCAGCACCAGAACGCCGAGGCCGAGCAGCAGGGCGATGGGCCAGACGATCGGGGTGAAGGCGGTGGTGATGGTCAGCAGCAGCGCGTACGCCCAGGTGGCGCGCCAACTTCCACGCGCGCCGGTGCGGTTCGCCAGGCCGCTCGCGGCGACGCCCGCGCGGGCGATGAGCGGCAGCAGCACGGCGAGGACGGCGGTGCCGATGCGGCCGCCGGCCAGGGCCCCGGTGGTGGCGGGCAGGAAGGCGTAGGCGATGGCCGCCCAGGCGCGCAGCAGCCGCGAGGTGACCAGGGGCCGGGAGGCGAAGTAGGCGGTGAGTCCGGCGAGCGGCACCGAGCAGACGAGCAGGACGGTGACGGCCAGTCCGGTGGAGCCGAACAGGATCGAGGCGAGGGTGGCGACGATCGCCAGATACGGGGGCGCGGACGGGCTGCCGCCGGCACCGACCGGGTGCCAGGCGTCCAGGTAGCGGGACCACAGGTCGCCGGCGCCGGCCGGGGCGGGCAGCAGGGCACCGCCGGCGAGCGCGCCGCCGACGAGCAGGGCACGGCAGGCGGCGAGGGAGACGAGCAGCAGCACGAGGAAGAGCACAGGGCCGGGTCTGCGGGCGATCCGCTTGAGCCGGGCGAACTGCTCGACCTCCAGGAACTCGGCGTCGTCGCCGCCGGGCCCGGACTCCACGGCGCCGCCGTGCCGGCCGGCCGAGGCGGTGTCACTGTCGCTGCCACCGGAGAAGTTGCCCGCGATCTGCTCCACGGTGGCCCGGATGGTGGCGCCGGGCGGCGGGAACAGCTGGCGCAGCTCGCCCTTGTCGATCTGGGCGGGGCCGCGGCGGCGCCGGGCGGCGATGATCCGCTCGGGCCGCAGCAGGGTGCTCAGCAGGCCGCGGATCTCGTCGACGGCCTGGCCGGGGACCTTGCCGACGAGGTAGGCGAGGGTGCGCAGGGCGGTGCCGAGGACCAGCCGCAGCAGAACCCAGGGCAGCGCGGCGGTACGGGTGTTGGCGAGCAGGGTGTAGACGGCGCCCGCCTTGTCGACCTTGTGCGGGGAGGCGGTGGTGCGGCCCGCGCAGTCGACCGTGCGGCGCTCGCGGGAGGCGGCCTCGGCGTGCCGGACGACGGCGTCGGGGGCGACCAGGACGCGGTGGCCGGCCGTGTGGGCGCGCCAGCACAGGTCGACGTCGTCGCGCATGAGGGGCAGCCGGCGGTCGAAGCCGCCGAGCTGTTCGAAGACGTCGCGGCGGATGAGCATGCCGGCGGTGGAGACGGACAGCACGGTGCGGACGTGGTCGTGCTGGCCCTGGTCCTGCTCGCGGCGGTCCAGGCCGGTCCAGCGGCGGCCGGAGTTGGCGATGGAGACGCCGACCTCCAGCAGTTGGCGGCGGTCGTACCAGCCGCGCAGCTTGGGGCCGACCACCGCGACGTCGGTGCGGCCGAGTTCGAGTTCGTTCTCGACGACGCGCAGCAGCTGGGCGAGGGCGTCGGGTTCGGGGGCGCAGTCGTCGTGCAGCAGCCACAGCCACTGGACGGGCTCGCCGTGCGGCAGTTCGGGCAGGTCGTAGGCGTCGTCCCGCCAGGTGCGCGTGACGGGGTCCCAGCCGCTGGGGCGCTTGAGGTACGGCAGGTCCTCCGGGGTGAGGAGGGGCGCGGTGCGGCTCGCCTCCTCGACGGCCTGGCCGAAGCCGGTACGGCGGGCCAGGTGCAGCACGTTGGCGTCGCCGAGGGCGTCGGTGAGCAGCCGGGCGGAGTCGTCCGCGCTGCCGGTGTCGGCGGCCACCGCGTACTGGACGGGGCGCTCCTGGCCGAGCAGCCCGGCGAGCGCGTCGGGCAGCCAGCGGGCGCCGTCGTGGGAGACGAGGACCGCGGTCACCACATGACGCGGGAACTCGGGCGGGCGGGCTGGGTCGAACGCTGCTGTGGCGGTGCCGCTTCGGGCTGCCGTATGGCTGTGCACGGACATCGAGGTACGGGCCCCGGTTCGATGGACTGCGGTGGACGCCTGTGTGCCTCCCCGTGCGTCGAGCGGATCGACTGCGTCGAGGGGACAGCGGGGCGTCTCGGACGAGCGACCACACTATCGGCTGGCCATGACGACGGCCCGCCGCCTGTGGATAACCCACTGGCGACGGGCCGTTCGCGACGTTGGTGGCCGGCCGTACGGTCACACGGCGGCCTTCTTCAGGCGGCGGCGTTCCCGCTCGGACAGGCCGCCCCAGATGCCGAAGCGCTCGTCGTTGGCGAGGGCGTATTCGAGGCACTCGGAGCGGACCTCGCAGGCGAGGCAGACCTTCTTGGCCTCTCTGGTGGAGCCGCCCTTCTCGGGGAAGAAGGACTCGGGGTCGGTCTGGGCGCACAGCGCGCGCTCCTGCCAGCCGAGTTCCTCGTCCGCGTCGTCGACCAGCAGTTGCTGCACCAGCTCGGTCATGTGCGCCCCTCGTCTGTCTTTCGCGTCCCCGTGCGTAGCCGTTACCGATTTCGGCTGAACGACACGAGTGAAATTACAAGTGTGCTGCTCCGGGCGAGTCAAGCCGAGATCTGCTATTGGGTCCGTTATTCACTCTGCGGAACCAAGGCCGTGCGGAAAGTGTTCAAATCGCCATAAACCTTGACACGCAGCAGGACCCCGGGGGCGGTCACGACCCCGTACAGATCTCTGTACGGAGAAAGACGCCTCCGCGTTCGATCCCGTTCCGCGAGGCTCAAGCGCTCGGATGTGCCCCATGTGTCCCGACCCCCCGGTGAGCAAACCTTTCACCTTTCAGATGAACCGGATGAGGTGAACCATGTCCCACATACCGGGCGTCGAGTTGACAGTACGGGTGTGAACCGATGTCCTAGTGGGCATGCTCGCGAACTTGGCGCCCACCTCGACCCGCACCGCCGGGTCCCTCGGTGCCGCCCGCGCGCGCTGTAGCTGTTGTTGCTGTTCCAGCTGTTGAGCCAAGCCGCTCCGGCTGTCCCCGAGCCCATCCCGGCCCGGCCGCGTCCCAGCGCTCCGTGATCCCTCATCCAGGGCACCCCGCCCGCCCGTGACCCGGGCGGACCGTACGCGTCACCCAGCACCACACCCCGGCTCCAGCCCCCCACTCTTCACCGAGGACCACCGAACCCCGATGAACAGCGACAACGACCTCCAGATCGCCGGCGACATCCTCGAAGTCCCGCACCTGCTCCAGCCGCCGCGCGAGCACCCGGCCACCGTCGCCGAGTTCGCGGGGCTCGCCCGCTCGATCGCCGCCGACCGCGCCCAGTGGGCCCACCTCGTCCGCTACGACGCCACCACCCGCTGGTACCACCGGTTGCGCACCGGCCCCGGCTACGAGGTGTGGCTGCTGTCCTGGGTCCCCGGGCAGGGCAGCGGGCGGCACGACCACGGGCGCTCGTCCGGTGTCCTCACCGTCCTGGAGGGCACCCTCACCGAACGCACCGAGCGGGGCACGCACACGCTGGCGCCGGGCGCACAGCGGGTGTTCGCGCCGGGCTACGTCCACGAGGTCGTCAACGACGCGCTCGAACCGGCGGTCAGCCTGCACGTCTACCACCCCGGCCTGACCGAGATGCCCATGCACACCTCCCCGCACTGCGAGGCGCGCGGTGGGGCGCACGGCGGGGCGCGTCCGGTGACTGCCTGACGCGTTGTCGGACCCGCCTGCAAGACTGGTCGCATGCGCATTGTGGTTCTGGCAGGCGGCATCGGCGGTGCCCGTTTCCTGCGCGGTCTGAAGCGGGCCGTGCCGGACGCGGACGTCACGGTCATCGGCAACACCGGCGACGACATCCACCTCTTCGGGCTCAAGGTCTGTCCGGACCTCGACACGGTGATGTACACGCTGGGCGGCGGCATCAACGAGGAGCAGGGCTGGGGGCGGACGGACGAGACCTTCCACCTCAAGGAGGAGCTGGCGGCCTACGGCGTCGGCCCGGACTGGTTCGGGCTCGGCGACCGGGACTTCGCCACGCACATCGTGCGGACGCAGATGCTGAGCGCCGGCTATCCGCTGAGCGCGGTCACCGAGGCGCTGTGCGACCGCTGGGAGCCGGGCGTGCGGCTGATCCCGATGACCGACGACCGCGTCGAGACGCATGTGGCCGTCGAGCTGGACGGGGAGCGCAAGGCGATCCACTTCCAGGAGTACTGGGTGCGGCTGCGGGCCTCCGTCCCGGCCGAGGCGGTCGTCCCGGTCGGCGCCGAGCAGGCCAAGCCGGCCCCGGGCGTGCTGGAGGCCATCGCCGGGGCGGACGTGATTCTCTTCCCGCCGTCCAACCCGGTCGTGTCCATCGGCACGATCCTCGCCGTGCCCGGCATCCGCGAGGCCATCGCCGAGGCGGGCGTGCCCGTGGTCGGCCTGTCCCCGATCGTCGGGGACGCGCCCGTGCGCGGCATGGCCGACAAGGTGCTGGCCGCCGTCGGCGTGGAGTCCACGGCCGCGGCGGTCGCCGAGCACTACGGCTCCGGGCTGCTGGACGGCTGGCTGGTCGACACCGTCGACGCGGGCGTGGTCGAGCGGGTCGAGGCGGACGGCATCCGCTGCCGGGCCGTACCGCTGATGATGACCGACGTGGACGCGGCGGCGCAGATGGCACGGGAGGCGCTGGCGCTGGCCGAGGAGGTGCGGGGAGCGTGAGCGACACGGCGTCCGCCGGGGCCGGGCGGCCCGGGTACCGCGTCTGGGCCCTGCCCGGCATCCCCGAGGTGCAGCCGGGCGACGACCTGGCCAAGCTGATCGCCGCGACCGAGCCGGGACTGGCCGACGGCGATGTGCTGATCGTCACCTCCAAGATCGTCTCCAAGGCCGAGGGCCGGGTCGTCCAGGCGGCCGACCGGGAGGCCGCGATCGACGCCGAGACGGTCCGGGTCGTGGCCCGGCGCGGCCCGCTGCGCATCGTGGAGAACCGCCAGGGCCTGGTCATGGCCGCCGCCGGGGTCGACGCCTCCAACACTCCCGCCGGGACCGTGCTGCTGCTGCCCGAGGACCCGGACGCGTCCGCGCGCGCGATCCGGGCCGGCCTGCGCGCCGCCCTCGGCGTCGACGTCGGCGTCGTCGTCAGTGACACGTTCGGGCGGCCCTGGCGCGCGGGGCTCACCGATGTCGCGATCGGCGCCGCCGGGGTGCGCGTGCTGGACGACCTGCGCGGGGGCGCGGACGCGTACGGCAACCCGCTCAGCGCGACCGTCGTCGCCACGGCGGACGAGCTGGCCGCCGCCGGTGACCTGGTCAAGGGCAAGGCGGCGGGCCTGCCGGTGGCCGTGGTGCGCGGGCTGCCGCACACCGTGGCCGACGAGCACGGGGAGGGCGCCCGGGCCCTGGTGCGCGGCGCGCGGGACGACATGTTCCGGCTCGGCACCTCCGAGGCCGTGCGGGAGGCCGTGACCCAGCGCCGCACCGTGCGGGCGTTCACCGACGAGCCGGTGGACCCCGGCGCGGTCCGGCGCGCGGTGGCCGCCGCCGTCACCGCGCCCGCCCCGCACCACACCACGCCGTGGCGGTTCGTGCTGCTGGAGTCGCAGGAGTCGCGGGTACGGCTGCTCGACGCGATGCGGGACGCCTGGATCGAGGACCTGCGCCGGGACGGCAAGAGCGAGGAGTCCATCGCGAAGCGGATCCGGCGCGGTGACGTGCTGCGCAACGCGCCGTACCTGGTCGTGCCGTGCCTCGTCATGGACGGCTCGCACACCTACGGCGACGCCCGGCGGGACGGTGCCGAGCGGGAGATGTTCGTCGTCGCGATGGGCGCGGGCGTGCAGAACCTGCTGGTCGCGCTGGCCGGGGAGCGGCTGGGCTCGGCGTGGGTGTCGTCCACGATGTTCTGCCGGGACGTGGTGCGTGAGGTGCTCGGGCTGCCGGCGGACTGGGATCCGATGGGCGCGGTGGCGGTCGGTCACCCGGCCCAGGAGCCGAGACCGCGGCCGGAGCGGGACGCGGGGGCGTTCGTGGAGGTGCGGTGAGTCCGGTGCGGCCCGCTCCCGCCTCGTTCCGCCTCCAGGCGGTCCGTGGGCACGCCGACCGCCTAGTCTCGTAGGCGGCATCGCACCCCTTCGGACACACAGGACTCCTTCGTGGCAGGACGTTTCCCCCAGCGGCCCACGCCGCCCACGCGTACGACCGTGCGCGGCGGGCATGTCGCCGTACCGGCGGGGGCCGCTGCCGGGACGCCGCGGCAGGCGGCTGCGCCCGCGCGGGTACGGCGGTGGGTGCCGGACGGGCCGCTGGACCTCGGGCTGACCCTCGGTCCGCTCCGGCGCGGGCCCGCCGACCCGACGTTCCGGGCCACGGCCGACGGGTCCGTGTGGCGGGCCTGCCGTACGCCCGCCGGACCGGGGACGCTGCGGGTGCGGGCGTACGGCGGCGAGGTGCTCGGCGAGGCGTGGGGGCCGGGTGCCGCGTGGCTTCTGGAGCAGCTGCCGGAGCTGCTCGGTGCCGGTGACGATCCCGAGGCGTTCGTGCCGCGGCACCGGGTGGTCGCGCTGGCCCGGCACCGGCGGCCGGGGCTGCGGCTGACCCGGACCGGGCTGGTGCTGGAGTCGCTGATCCCGTCCGTGCTGGAGCAGAAGGTCACCACCGACGAGGCGTACCGGGCGTGGCGGCTGCTCGTCCGCAGGTTCGGGGAGCCGGCGCCGGGCCCCGCGGGAGTCGGCGAACGGCCGATGTGGGTCATGCCGGCGCCGCGGACCTGGGCGCTGATCCCGTCCTGGGAGTGGCACCGGGCCGGGGTCGACGACAAGCGGGCGTCCACGGTTCTGCGGGCCGTGCGGGTCGCCGCGCGGCTGGAGCAGGCCGTGGGGATGCCGGCGGGTGAGGCCCGGGCGCGGTTGGAGGTCGTGCCGGGGGTGGGGCCGTGGACGTCGGCGGAAGTGGTGCAGCGCAGTCATGGGGCGGCGGACGCGGTGACCGTCGGGGACCTGCATCTGCCCGGGATCGTGGGGTGGGCCCTGGCGGGGGACCGGGAGGCCGACGACGCGGAGATGCTGCGCCTGCTTGAGCCGTATGCCGGGCAGCGGCACCGGGCGGCTCGGTTGATCCTGCTGAGCGGGCACGTACCGGCGCGGCGGAAGCCGAAGATGCGGCGGGTGGACATCGGGTTGCTGTGACACGCGGTTCGCTGCGGCTGCGCTGCGCTGGGCCTGCGCCGGGCTGAGCGGCGGTTTCGCTTACCGGCACCGGCCCGGGGGGCTGCCGCCGGCTCCGGGTCCGCTCACCGGCGCCGGCCGGGTGCGCGGAGCTGCCGCCGGCCCGTAGTCCGCTCACCGGCACCGCCCGGGTGCGCGGAGCTGCCGCCGGCCCGTAGTCCGCTCACCGGCACCGCCCGGGTACGCGGAGCTGCCGCCGGCCCGGGGGGGTGTCGCTCACCGGCACCGGCCGGGCGCGCGGAGCTGCCGCCGGCCCGTAGTCCGCTCACCGGCACCCCCCGGGCGCGCGGAGCTGCCGCCGGCCCGGGGGGGGTGTCGCTCACCGGCGCCGGCCGGGTGCCGCTGCGGGTGGGCGCCGCGTCGGCGGTACGACTGCCCGCAGCTGGGCGGGCGCGGCTGGCCTCAGGGCTAAGGGCACTGTGCGGCCGACGGTGCTGCAGTTCCCCAGGGGCGCGGGGAACTGCGCGAGTGACCCACGACGGGCCGCGGACGGCATCTGGCTGTCGGACCTCTGCGCTACGGGGGTCAGGGGCGCAGCCCCCAGGACGGTGGGGGGCCGGGGGCGGAGCCCCCCGGGCGGTGGCCGAGGTCCGGGTACGCCTCTACTGGTCGGAGGAGAAACGCACCGCTCCCGCCGGGATACGGGCATCGCACCAGACCCGCGCCCCCTCGCGCAGTTCGTTGTCGGCGCCCACGATCGCGCCGTCGCCGATGACCGTCCCGGTGAGGACGGAGCGTTCGCCGACGCGGGCGCGGGTGCCGATGAGGGAGTCGGTGATGACGGCGCCGGGTTCGATGACGGCGCCCGGCATGATCGTGGAGCCGAAGATCCGCGCGCCCTGCGCCACGAACGCGCCCTCGCCCACCACCGTGCCGCCGGTCAGCTTGGCGTCGGGCGCCACCGTGGCCGTCGGCAGTACGAGCTGGTCGCCGCAGCGGCCGGGGACCGCCGGGGACGGGGCCCGGCCCAGGACCAGGTCGGCCGAGCCGCGGACGAAGGCGGCCGGGGTGCCGAGGTCCAGCCAGTAGGTGGAGTCGACCATGCCCTGCAGATGGGCGCCGGCCGCCAGGAGGCCGGGGAAGGTCTCGCGCTCCACGGACACCGGGCGGCCCGCCGGGATGGTGTCGATGACCGAGCGGCGGAAGACGTACGCCCCCGCGTTGATCTGGTCGGTGACGATCTCCTCCGGCGTCTGCGGCTTCTCCAGGAAGGCCAGGACGCGGCCGGTCTCGTCCGTGGGCACGAGGCCGTAGGCACGCGGGTCCGTCACCTGCGTCAGGTGGAGCGAGACGTCCGCGCCCGTCGACTCGTGGGTGTCCACGAGGGCCCTGATGTCCAGCCCGGTCAGGATGTCCCCGTTGAAGATCAGCACCGGGTCGTCGGGACCGGAGTGCAGACGGGCGGCGACGTTGCGGATGGCTCCGCCCGTGCCGAGCGGCTCCACCTCCGTGACGTACTCGATGTGCAGGCCCAGCGCCGAGCCGTCGCCGAAGTACGGCTCGAAGACCTCGGCCAGATAACTGGTGGCGAGGACGATGTGCTCGACGCCCGCCGCTCGCGCCCGCGCCAGCTGGTGGGTGAGGAACGGCACCCCGGCGGCCGGGACCATCGGCTTGGGTGTGTGCACCGTGAGCGGCCGCAGCCGGGTGCCTTTTCCGCCGACCAGGAGGATCGCTTCTGTCACCTGTCGTCTCTGCTTCCTGCCGGGACCGGCCGAACTACTCGTCACACTCGTTTCGGCCGGTCAGTGTATGCAGACCGTGCGACGACGCCTTCGATGGCAGCGCGGTGTCCCGCGAGATCGGCGTGCGGTTTCCCCCGACCGCCCCCGCCCCGGCCTCAGCGCCCCTGGTAGCTCGCCGCGCTGGAGCGGGCCGTGCCGAGCTTGGCGTAGAGCCGCTTTCCGGGGCACTCGGTGGCGAACCCGTCGCGATGGCCGGAGATCACGTTCAGTCGTACGTTCTTCCCCTTGGGGTAGAGATTGCCACCGCCCGACGTGAGATATGTCTTTCCGTTCGGATCGGCCCCATAGAGCCCGAGCTTCCAGGCGGTGAGCCGGGCGACGGCCGTCACCGCGGCGCTCGACGGCTTGGTCGTGCCGTACGTGCCGATGACGGCGATGCCCATGCTGTCGGTGTTGAACCCGAGGGTGTGCGCGCCGAGCACCGCCTTGGCGACGCCCCCGGCCCGGCCCTCGTAGAGGGTTCCGCACTTGTCGACGAGGAAGTTGTAGCCGATGTCCCGCCAGCCCATGCTCTTCACGTGGTAGCGGTAGATACCGCGGATGACGGAGGGGGCCTGGGCGCAGGTGTACGCGTTGCCCGTGGCGGTGTGATGGACGAAGGCCGCCTTGATCTTCTTCGTGTAGACGAACCCGCGTTCGCGCAGTGACTCGTCCGCGCCCCAGCCCCGGCGCGTGACGATCCGCGGCCGCGGCCCGATGTACGGCTTCCCCCGTACCGGTCCCTGGAGGCGGGTCAGCTCCTGCTCGGTGGCCGACCGGTCCAGTTCCGGGATCGCGGTGGCACCGAAGGCGGCGATGTCCGCGTTGGCGGCCGAGGCGGCCAACGCGGCCTCCGTGTCGAGGGCCGTGCGGGGCGGGTCGTCGCCGGGCGGGTTCCCGGGCAGCCCCTCACCGCTCACCCCGTCCCCGGGGTCCACCAACTCCAGCCGCAGCCCCGGCGGCAGTGACACTCCCGGCCCGCCGGCCCGCCGCCCGGAAGGGAGTGGGGCGCCGTTCCCGTCGCCCGGTCCCGCCGCCCGCACTCGCACCTCCACGCCGTCGGAGTCGCCCACCCACAGCGGCGCCGTCGCCCCGCGCACCCGCCGGGACGAGCCCTCCGCCGTGTCCGGGTCGGCGCGGTGGTCGGCGTTGTGCGTCTCGACGTCCTGCCAGCCGGACCACTGCCTCGTCACGGCGGACCGGGTGCGCACCCGCACGCGTCCCCGCAGTTCGGTGTCCGGGTCGGTCCACACCACGCCGACCAGCGAGAACCGGTGCAGGCCGGTGCGGTACAGCCCCTGTTCCGGGGCCCCGCCGAGGACCCGCTCCCGGGAGAGCGGGACGAGCGGCAGCGACCGGGTGCTGCCCGGGACCGCGGCCCGACCCCGGACGGTCGCGGCGGTCGCGGCGGAAACGGGCGCGGTCACGGCGGTCGCGGGCACGGCGGGCGCGGCGGTCGCGGGCGGGGCCGGGGCGAGCGCGAGGGCCGTGGCGAAGGTGAGGCCGATCGAACAGGCGGCGAGCGGGGAGACGCCAGGACAGGAGGGGAGGAGTCCACGCATGTGCAGGATCTTGGACATAGTCATACATATCTGTCCATCCATGAACTGACGTCCTGTCGGGAGGCGTTCCGCCGAACCGGTGGCCCCACCGTCCGCCGCGCGCGCCCGCCCGCGCGTACCCTGTCCCGGGTGAACGCCACCGATCGCACCCCTGCCGACCTGCTGACTTCCGCGCTCGCCGCGGATCCCGGCCGCCCGCTGGTGACCTTCTACGACGACGCCACGGGCGAACGCGTCGAACTGTCCGTGGCCACCTTCGCCAATTGGGTGGCCAAGACCGCCAACCTCCTCCAGGGCGACCTCGCCGCCGGGCCCGGCGACCGGGTCGCACTGCTGCTGCCCGCGCACTGGCAGACGGCGGTGTGGCTGCTGGCCTGTTCGTCGGTGGGTGCGGTCGCGGACGTCGCCGGGGATCCGGCGGCGGCCGACGTCGTCGTGAGCGGGCCGGACTCGCTCGACGCGGCGCGCGCCTGCTCCGGCGAGCGAGTGGCTCTGGCGCTGCGGCCGTTGGGCGGACGCTTCCCGCAGACTCCGCCCGGGTTCATCGACTACGCCGTGGAAGTCCCGGGTCAGGGCGACCGGTTCGTCCCGTTCGCCCCGGTGGATCCGGAGGAGCCGGCGCTCGTCGTCGCCGGGCGGGAGTTCAGCGGGGCCGAGGCCGTCGAGCGGGCCGCTTCCGAAGCGGGGGCGCTCGGGCTCACGGGTCCCGGGTCCCGGCTGCTGTCGGGGCTGCCGTACGACACCTGGGAGGGCTTGAGCGCGGGGCTGTTCTCGCCGCTGGCCGTCGGGGGCTCGGTGGTGCTGTGCCGGAATCTGGACCGGCTGGACGAGGAGGCGCTCGCCAAGCGGGTGGAGAGCGAGAGGGTGACCGCGGTGCGGCGCTAGGACCCCTCCGGCGATCCCCGGCCACCGGGCGGCGCGCCGTCACCCGGACGGAGTAGCAAAGGGCGCCTCCCCTCCCCCTCCCCGGCATCGTCGTAGGTGCAGGACGCGACGCTCGTACGCCATGAGGGGATGGCCCTACCGTGACCGACACCGCAGGCAAGCCCGTCGGTCCGGATCCCGGGGCCGGGGCGTCCGCGACCGGGAACGGGCTGATACGGCGCCGGCGGCGGCGGTGGGGGCGGAACTCCGCGCTGGGGGCGGCCGTCCTCCTCGTCGTGGCCGCCGGTGCCGGGTGGGTCGTCTACGCCAGGCTCAGCGCCAACATCACCGCCGACGAGGCCGCCGCCGCCGAGCTGGCGCGGTACGAGCGGGAGCGGCCCACCGCGCTGGTGCGGGAGGCGCAGAACATCCTGCTGATCGGGTCCGACACGCGGGCCGGGGACGGCAACGGCAAGTACGGCAAGGACCTCGGCACCGAGCGGTCGGACACGACGATCCTGCTCCACCTCGCCGCCGACCGGCGCAGCGCCACCGCCGTCTCGCTGCCCCGGGACCTGATGGTGGACGTCCCGAGCTGCGGGCAGAAGGACGGCAGGCGCAGCGATCCGGTGTTCGCCATGTTCAACCACGCCTTCCAGGTGGGCGGTTCGGCGTGCACGATCCGGACCGTGGAGAAGCTGACCGGTATCCGGATCGACCACCACATGGTCCTGGACTTCAGCGGGTTCAAGGCGATGGTGGACGCCGTCGACGGCGTGGAGGTGTGCCTGAAGGAGCCGGTGGACGACAAGGCGGCGAAGCTGAAGCTGCCCGCGGGGAAGGTCAGGCTCGACGGGGAGCAGGCGCTCGGGTTCGTACGCGCCCGCAAGTCGCTGGGGAACGGCAGCGACACCGAACGGATGGAGCGGCAGCAGCGGTTCCTCGGCGCGCTCGTCAACAAGGTGCAGAGCAATGACGTCCTGCTGAACCCGGTGAAGCTGTACCCGGTGCTGGACGCGGCGACCTCCTCGCTGACCACCGATCCGGAACTGGCGAGTCTGCGCGGTTTGTACCAGTTGGTGCGTGGGCTGCGTGAGATCCCCACCGAACACGTCCAGTTCCTGACGGTGCCGAGGGAGTCGTACGTCTACGACGCCAACCGTGACCAACTCGTGGAGCCGGAGGCCGAGAGGCTGTTCGACCGGCTGCGGGCCGATCAGCCGGTCGTGGTGACCCAGGAGAACGCACAGGCAGTTCCCGGGCAGGACACAGGTTCCGGCGCGGCGGACGACCCCTCGCCCGCCCCGACGTTCCGCGGGAGGACCGCCGCCGAACAGACCTGTGAGTGAGCCGCGCACCGGAGTGGTGAACCGTCGTTCGGAAAATCCGTTCAGAAAATGAGGGGGATTGCCCGGTTGTAGGCATGTCGAATTTGTCACCAGCGTCGCTCGACGCTGAACTGGGCGGATAGTGTGAGCGATCCGGTGCACCTGGCCGCGAGGTCCGACGGGCTTTGTCGGGGTCGTGCACTGTTTCACCGAGACCCGAGCGCCTTGGAGGGGAGAGGCGCCGCGTGGCCCCGACGGAGGATTCGGACAACCGTGGACGCGCAAGGCCGTGGGCGGGCGGACAACATCGACCCCGCAGACCAGTGGGTGCTCAATCCGAACACCGGCGAATACGAACTGCGACTGAGTCCTACCACAGCGCAGTCGCCGGTCCCCGGACCGCGCAGACCGTCCCCCCCGGACGGTGACGACGCGGCGGGCGGCCGTGCGCGGCAGACGACCGGTGAGACCCGGCAGACGCCCCGGGGGCGCGGTACCGAGGTGCCGGCCCCGCGCTCGGCCCGGCGCCGGGGCGGCGGTGAGCCGGAGGCGCCGCAGGGCAGGCGCGCGTCCCGGCGGCCGGTGAAGAAGAAGTCGACGGCGAAGAAGGTGCTGCTGTGGACCGGCGGGTCCATGGCGTTCGTGCTGGTCGCCGTGTCGGCGGCCGGCTACCTCTACATCAAGCACCTGAACGACAACATCACCTCCGTGTCCGACGACGGCGCCAGCACCGGCGGCTTCCGCAAGGACGAGGCGATCAACATCCTGCTCATCGGCACCGACAAGCGCACCGGCAAGGGCAACGAGGGCTACGGCGACTCGGGCAGCGTCGGGCACGCCGACACGACGATCCTGCTGCACGTCTCCAAGGACCGGTCCAACGCCACCGCGCTGAGCATCCCGCGCGACCTGATCGTGGACGTCCCGGACTGCCCGACCGAGCAGGAGGACGGCACCCAGAAGGTCATCCCGGGCACGCAGGGCGTCCGCTTCAACGAGAGCCTCGGCCAGGACGACCGCACGCCGAGCTGCACCATGCGCACGGTGACCGAGCTGACCGGGATCAAGCCGGACGACTTCATGGTCGCCGACTTCAACGCGGTCAAGACGCTGACCGAGGCGGTCGACGGTGTGGACGTCTGTCTGGCCAAGGACATCGACGACCCCAAATCGCATCTGAAGCTGTCCAAGGGCACGCACAAGATCTCCGGCGAGCAGGCGCTGGCGTTCGTGCGCACCCGGCACTCCGTCGGCTTCGGCGGCGACCTGAGCCGGATCGGGCTCCAGCAGCAGTTCCTGGGCGCGCTGATGCGCAAGCTGAAGGGCAACGACACCCTCACCAGCCCGACGAAGATGGTGAAGCTGGCGGAGGCGGGCACCAAGGCGCTCACCGTCGACGACAAGCTCAAGAGCATCGGCAAGCTGAAGGACCTCGGTCTGGAGCTGGGCAAGCTCAACCCGAAGAACCTGGCCTTCACCACGGTGCCGGTCGTGGACAACCCGGCGGAGAAGGTCCACGCCACGGTCGTGCTCAACGAGGCGAAGGCTCCGGCGGTCTTCGACGCCATCAGGAACGACGTCTCCTTCACCGACGTGAAGAAGAAGGAGAAGGCGGCGAAGGACGCGCAGGCCGCCCGGCTCAAGGGCAGCAAGGCGCCCGTCTCCGAGGTGCGGGTGCGCATCCTCAACGGCGGCGCCCAGGCCGGCAGCGCCCAGGCGGTGCTCAACTGGCTCCAGAACGACGAGGGCGTGACCAAGTCGGAGAACGCGGGCAACGCGCCTGACCAGTTGGCCAGGACCACGCTGGAGTACGCGCCCGACCAGGCGGCCCAGGCACGCCGGCTGGCCGCGATCATGGGCCTGTCCGGGGCCGCGCTGAAACCGGGCGAGAGCGTGACCAACTCCCAGGGGCTGCCGTCGATGACACTGACCCTGGGCAAGGACTTCAAGGGAGCGGGGGTCTCCCTCACGGCGCCGACGAAGGCGCCGGACGTCGACAAGTCCACGGCAGACAAGGTCAAGTGCGCCTCGTAGGTAACCCTATGGGCCCGTCAAGCGTCTAACCGGACGCGGGACGGGCCCGTTGCTTGGCGCAAGGGTGGGGAGGGCAGGGAGTTTGGCGCAGAGCGAGGTGCGCGGGGAGGCTCCGGCGGTCGAGGACACGAGGTCCCTCGCGCCGAACGACTCGGCCGTGCCGGCGCGTTCACGCCGGCACGGCGGGGGGCGTGGCGGCGGACGGCGGGCAGGCGGTCCGAAGACCGACCGGCGGCGACGCAGACGGCGCGTGCTGCGCTGGTCGGCCACCGTGCTGGCGGTGGTGATACTCGGCACGGCCGGTGCCGGATATCTCTACTACCAGCATCTCAACAGCAACATCCAGAAGGGCAAGCGGGCCAACGGCGACGACTCCAAGGCGCACCGGACCCGCCCGAACGCGGCCGGCCAGACCCCGCTGAACATCCTGCTGATCGGCTCCGACAGCCGGAACTCCAAGGAGAACCTGAAGCTCGGCGGCAGCAGGGACCACGTCGGCGACCCGCCGCTCGGTGACGTGCAGATGCTCATCCACCTCTCGGCGGACCGCAAGAGCGCCGCCATGGTGAGCATCCCCCGGGACACCCGGGTGGACATCCCCGAGTGCACGGACCCCAAGACCGACCATGTCTATCCGGCGACGAACGACATCATCAACGTCAGCCTGGCCCGCGGTGGGGCCGGCTGCACCCTGCTCACCTGGGAGAACCTCACCGGGGTCTACATCGACCACTGGATGACGATCGACTTCGCGGGCGTGGTGCGGATGGCGGACGCGATCGGGGGTGTCGAGGTGTGCGTCAACCAGAACGTCTGGGACCACTCGACGCCCAGTCAGCGCGGCGGTTCGGGACTGAAGCTGAGGAGGGGCTCGCACAAGGTGAAGGGCGAGAAGGCCCTGCAGTGGCTGCGCACCCGGCACGCCTGGGGCAGCGACCTGATGCGGGCCCGCGCCCAGCACATGTACCTGAACTCGATGGTCCGCACGCTGAAGCAGCAGAACGTGTTCACCGACACCGGCCGGCTGATGGACCTGGCCGACGCGGCCACCAAGTCCCTGAAGGTCTCCGAGGAGATCGGCACGGTCAAGAAGCTGTACGACCTGGGCATGGAGATGAAGTCGGTGCCGACCGACCGCATCACCAGCCTGACGATGCCCAACATCCCGGACCCGAACGACCCCGACAACCATGTCGTACCGGACAGGGACAAGGCCGCCCAGCTCTGGCGGATGCTCCAGGACGACGTGCCGCTCGACAAGAACGGCGGGAAGTCCGGGCCGAAGAAGGACACGGGCGAGGACGAGCCGGCCAAGAAGCCCTCGCTCGACCCGAGCCGGCTCGGGGTGCTGGTGCAGAACGCCACCCGGACCGGCACCGAGGCCCCGGTGCAGCAGCGGGCGTCCGCGATCGGTCAGGTGCTCGTGCAGAAGGGCTACACGCGGGCGCAGGCCGACACCTCGGGGAGCCTCGCCGAGGACAAGACGGTCGTGCGGTACCCGAGCGCGGACCTGGAGGGCGACGCCCAGGCGGTGGCCAAGGCGCTGGGTATCCCCATGAGTTCGGTCAAGAAGTCGACCGACGTGTCGGGGGTCACCGTCGTCGTCGGCGCGGACTGGCGCTCGGGCAGCAGCTATCCCAGGCAGTCCGAACCGGAGGCGGGCGACCTGCCCGAGGGCACCGACGCCGTCAACGCCTCGGACAAGGGGGACTGCATGAACGTGTACGGCCCCTATCAGTGGTAGTGACGCGCCGGCGCACGTGAAAGGGCCCCTTCCACTCCGGGAGGGGCCCTTCGCACGTCCGTCAGGCGGCGGCGTCCACGACCGCGGGCCGCCGGGAGGCGATGACCCTCTTCGCCAGGGACTTCGGGCTGGTCAGGAAGCCCCAGCCCCACGACATGTGCATGGTGGCGAGGGCCACCGGGATCTGCAGCCGGGCCCTCAGCGGCAGGCCCTTGCCGGCCGGGACGGAGCCCGCGACGATCGCGGCCAGGTAGCCGCCGGGGATCACGAAGCCCCATGGGGTCAGCGCCGCGCCGACGACCAGGCCCGCGGCCATCGCGCACACCGCCGTCGGCGGCGCCAGGTAGCGCAGGTTGATCGAGCCGGAGTGGTAGCGGGCGACGACGTGCCGCCAGCGGCCGTAGTCCTTGTACTGCTTGGCCAGCGCCCGCACCGACGGCCGCGGCCGGTACGACACCCTCAGCTCGGGCGAGAACCAGATGAGCCCGCCCGCCTCACGGATGCGGAAGTTCAGCTCCCAGTCCTGGGCGCGGATGAACTCCTCGTTGTAGCCGCCCTGCTGCTCCAGCGCCTCGCGGCGGAAGACACCGAGGTAGACCGTCTCGGCGGGGCCGGCCTGGCCGCCGGTGTGGAACGCCGCGTTGCCGACGCCGATCTTCGAGGTCATCGCGGCGGCCACCGCGTGCTCCCAGTCGGTCTCGCCCTCGGCGTGCATGATGCCGCCGACGTTCTGCGCGCCGGTCTCCTCCAGGAGCCGCACGGCGGTCGCGATGTAGTTCGGCGAGAGCATGCCGTGGCCGTCGACGCGGACCACGATCGGGTGCCGGGACGCCTTGATCGCCGCGTTCAGCGCGGCCGGGGTGCGGCCGGTCGGGTTCGGGACGGTGTGCACGCGCGGGTCTTCCGAGACCAGCTCGGCGGCGATCTCGTCCGTCCGGTCCGTGGACGGACCGAGGGCGATCACGACCTCCAGCTCGCCGGCGTACTCCTGCGCGAGGATCGCTTGGACGGCCCCGCGCAGATGCCGCTCCTCGTTGAGGACGGGCATGATCACGGACACTGCGGGGAGCCGCACGTCGGGCTTGGCGTTCATAGGGGCCTCACGTTACCGCGAACGGGGGATACGGGTGCGCGCCGCCGGGCCTGCGACGCGGGCAGGAGATCGTATCGGCCTACTGTGCTCACGGATCCCACGTACGGCCTCGTCCGGAGGTGTCCCCCTTGCCCAGCCCGCCCCGGTCCCCCTCCTCCACCGCCAGAAGCGCGGGAGGGGCTCCCAGCCCGCAGCGCCGCCCGCGGCCGCCCCGCCGGGTGCCGCGTCCGCCCGAGCGGCAGGTGCGGCCGGTCCGGCCGCCGCGGCGGCCCCGCTGGGCCATGCGGGCGGTCACCACGCTGTCGGTCGTGGTGCTCGCCTCCGCCGGGATCGGGCACGCGGTGGTCGCCAGCCTGGACGCGGGCATCGCCCGGATCGACGCCTTCAAGGACATGAAGAACCGGCCCCGGGCCGGGCACGGCATGAACGTGCTGCTGGTCGGCACCGACGGCCGCGACAAGCTCAGCGAGCAGGACCGGCGGGCCTACCGGCTGGGCGGGGCACCCTGTCACTGCACCGACACCATGATGATCGTGCACATCGCGGAGGACCGGGAGCGCGCCACCGTGGTGAGCCTGCCGCGCGACTCCTACGCCGAGACGCCCGCGCACGTCGACCAGAACACCGGGCAGCGGCACGGCCCGCACCCGGTCAGGCTCAACGCGGCCTACGCCGAGGGCGGTCCCCAACTGACCATCCGCACGGTCGAGAGCATGACCCATGTGAAGATCGACCACTATCTGGAGGTCGACTTCACCAGCTTCATGAAGACCGTGGACGTCCTCGGCGGGGTCAAGGTGTGCACGCCGACGCCGCTGAAGGACCGGTACACCGGGCTCGACCTCGCGCCCGGCACGTACACCCTCCGGGGCGGCCAGGCGCTGCAGTACGTACGGGCCCGGCACGTCGACGGGGCCAGCGATCTGGGCCGGATGAAGCGGCAGCAGCGGTTCCTGGCCGCGCTGCTGGACAAGGCGACCTCCTCGGGGGTGCTGCTGAACCCGATGCGGTTCCGGGACGTGACCCGGGCGGTGCTCGGCTCCGTGCGCGCCGACGCGGGCTTCGGCACCGACGAGCTGCTCGACCTCGGCCGCGCGATGCGGAACTTCTCGCCGTCCTCGTCGGAGTTCACCACCGTCCCGATCGGGCGGATGGACTACCCGGTCAAGGGCATCGGCTCGACCCTGAAGTGGGACCCGGCCAAGGCGGAGCAGCTGTTCGGGGCACTGCGGGACGACAAGCCGCTCGCCGGGGAGCAGCCGCGCCGTGACCCGGCGCGGACTCCGGTGCCGGTGGAGGTGTCCCCGGACACGATCCGGGTCCAGGTGGCGAACGGCAGCGGCACGGTGGGGCTGGCCAAGCGGGTCGACGCGGCGCTCGCGGCGACCGGCTTCGCCACCACCCGCCGGCCGGTGACCGCGCCCGCCCGCGTGGCGCGCACGGTCGTCTTCTACGACCCCCGCTGGGACCGCTCCGCCCGCACCCTGGCCGCGGCGCTGCCGGGCAGCGAGCTGCGGGCCGTGCCGGGCCAGGGACCGCTGCTGAAGGTGACGGCCGGCCCGGAGTTCAAGGAGGTGCGGAAGGTACGGTTCGACGACCCGGCTCAGCCGGAGCAGAGCGTCGTACGGGGCAACGAGGTGACGTGCTGAGGCCGTCTCCCCGCGCCTGGGATCAGTCCCCGGGCCAGTCCCCGGGTCAGTCCTCGGGTCAGTCCTCGAAGCCCTCCGCCGCCCGCTTCTCCCGCAGTTCCCGGATCGCCCGGCGGCGGGCCAGGCGGTGGGTGCGGCGGATCTGGGCCTCCTGGTAGCGGCGGCGGTCGCGATCGGTCTCCGGTATCACCGGCGGCACCCGGCGCGGCTTGCCGTCGGCGTCGACGGCCGTGAAGACCAGGTAGGCCGAGCCGACCTGGGTGGCCGGGTCCGACTCGTTCCAGCGCTCGGCGAGGACCCGGACGCCGATCTCCATCGAGGTCCGGCCGGTCCAGTTCACCTGCGCCTTGACGTGCACCAGATCACCGACGCGGACCGGCTCAAGGAACACCATCTCGTCCATGGACGCGGTGACGGCCGGGCCGCCGGAGTGCCGGCCGGCCACGGCGCCCGCCGCGTCGTCGACGAGCTTCATGATCACGCCACCGTGCACGGTCCCCAGCAGGTTGGTGTCGTTGTGGGTCATGATGTGGCTGAGGGTGGTACGCGAGGCGGACGTGGGCTTGCCCGGGATGTCCGGTTCCACCGCCGGATCCGTGTCCGTGACCTGGTCTGTCATGCCCCCTACCTTATGCCGAAGCCTCATTCGCGGAATTTGTGTCGGGTTCGCAACAGCGAGGCCCTGATTTCCCCACATCCCTTGTCGAGCACATGGCCGGGCCCTGCACACTGGGGCGCATGAATGACTGGCCCGAGGGATGGTCCGACAACAACCGCGGCCCGCGCTACGGACGCGGCAGTGCCGGCGCACAGCCGGAGGGGGCCCGCGTGATGCGTCAGGTGCAGCGCGGCCCGGCGGTACCGCCCGGACCGCGCTCGGCGTACGGCGACCCCGGCCCGGCGGCGCCGCCGTACGGGGCCGGTGTGCCACGGCAGCCGTCGTACGTCGACGGCCAGGGGCACGAGGAGGGCGCCGGCTACGGCGACTACGACAGCGGTTACAACACCGGCCAGGTCTACGGCGGCTCCGGCGGCCGGGGCCCGGGCGGCACGGCGGGGGCGCCCACCCGGTCGCCGCGCCCCGCGCCGAACTGGCGGCGCCGGATCAAGTGGACGGCGATCACCCTGGCGACCGTGCTGGTCGTCACGTCGATCGCGACCTACTTCTGGGCCGACTCCAAGCTGCGCCGCGAGGTCGACCTGTCGAAGGTCATCGACCGGCCGGAGGGCGGCGACGGCACCAACTACCTGATCGTCGGCTCGGACAGCCGCGAGGGCATGTCCAAGGAGGACGAGAAGAAGCTGCACACCGGCGGCGCCGAGGGCAAGCGCACGGACTCGATGATGATCCTGCACGTCGGCGACAACGGCGACACGCTGATCTCGCTGCCGCGCGACTCGGACGTGGTGGTCCCGTCGTACCGGGGCTCGACGTCCGGGAAGACCTACCCCGCTCAGGGACGGCACGCGAAGCTGAACGCCACCTACGCCGAGGACGGGCCGACACTGCTGGTCCGCACGATCGAGGCCAACACGGGTCTGCGCATCGACCACTACGTGGAGATCGGCTTCCAGGGCTTCGCGAGCATCGTGGACGCGGTGGGCGGTGTCGAGATCGACATCGACAAGGGCTTCAAGGACAAGTGGTCGGGCGCCGACTTCAAGGCGGGCAAGCAGACCCTCAACGGCCAGCAGGCGCTCGCCTTCGTCCGTACCCGGCACGCGTTCGCCGCGTCCGACCTCCAGCGCACCAAGAACCAGCAGAAGTTCCTGGCCGCCCTGGCCCACCAGGTGGCCACCCCCTCGACGATCCTCAACCCGTTCAAGTTCTACCCGACCATGGGCGCGGGCCTGGACTCCCTGATCGTCGACAAGGACATGTCGCTGTGGGACCTGGGCTCGATGTTCTGGGCCATGAAGGGCGTCAACGGCGGTGACGGCACCTCGATGAACATGCCGATCTCCGGCTCCGTGGGCGGCAACCTCGTCTGGGACAAGGCGAAGGTGAAGACCCTGGTCAACGAGCTGAACAACGACGAGAAGGTCACCGTCTCCGGCAACTGACGCCGTCACGCACCGGTCCGAGGGCACCCCGCGGGGTGCCCTCGGCCGTGCCGGGGTGGGCTCACATGCTGGCGCCCGCCATCGCCCGGCAGGTCTCCGCGCAGCGACGACACGCCTCGGCGCAGCGCATCATCATCTGGTCGTCGGGCATGGACATACACGCCTCGGCGCACATGTCACAGGCCCGCGCGCAGACGGCGCACATCTCGCCCGCCATGGGCGAGCGCCGCATCATCATGTCGGCGCACATACGGGTCGTCTCGGAGCAGTCCATGAGCGCGCGCATGATCTGCATCTGCGCCTGGCCGCCCTGCTGCATGCAGGAGCTCATGGCCTCCTCGCAGATGTTGTGGCAGTTCATGCAGGCGTCGATGCAGTCCTGCATCTGCTGCGTGAGGGCAGGCATCATTCCGGACTGGGACTGGGTCATGGCTCCTCCTCGGAGGCAGGCGGGACCCGGGGCGGGCCCCGTGTGCTTCCGTCCTACGCCGGGGAGCGACGTCCCGCACGTCGGGTTACGGCAGGTTGCGGGCCATGACGATGCGCTGGACCTGGTTCGTGCCCTCGTAGATCTGGGTGATCTTGGCGTCACGCATCATGCGCTCCACCGGGTAGTCACGGGTGTAGCCGTAGCCGCCGAGGAGCTGGACGGCGTCGGTGGTGACCTCCATGGCGACGTCCGAGGCGAAGCACTTGGCGGCGGCGCCCAGGTAGGTGAGGTCGGCGTCGCCGCGCTCGGAGGCGGCGGCGGCCTGGTAGGTGAGGGCACGGGCCGCCGAGATCTTCATGGACATGTCGGCGAGCATGAACTGGATGCCCTGGAAGTCGGCGATCGGCTTGCCGAACTGCTTGCGCTCCTGGACGTAGCCCTTGGCGTAGTCGAAGGCGCCCTGCGCGACGCCGAGGGCCTGGGCCGCGATGGTGATGCGGGTGTGGTCCAGGGTCTTCATGGCCGTCAGGAAGCCGGTGCCCTCCTCGCCGATCATGCGGTCGGCGGGGATGCGGACGTTGTCGAAGTAGACCTCGCGGGTCGGGGAGCCCTTGATGCCGAGCTTCTTCTCCGGGGCGCCGAAGGAGACGCCCTCGTCCGACTTCTCCACGACGAACGCGGAGATGCCCTTCGAGCGCTTCGAGGGGTCCGTCACGGCCATCACCGTGTAGTACTCGGAGACGCCCGCGTTGGTGATCCAGCGCTTCACGCCGTTGAGCACCCAGTGGTCGCCGTCGCGGACCGCCTTGGTCTTCATGCCGGCCGCGTCGGAGCCGGCCTCCGGCTCGGAGAGGCAGTAGGAGAACATGGCGTCGCCCTTGGCGAGCGGCGTCAGGTACTTCTTCTTCAGCTCCTCGCCGCCGGAGAGGATCACCGGGAGCGAGCCCAGCTTGTTCACGGCGGGGATGAGGGAGGAGGAGACGCAGGCGCGGGCCACCTCCTCGATCACGATGACCGTGGCGAGCGCGTCGGCGCCGGCGCCGCCGTACTCCTCGGGGACGTGCACGGCGTGCAGGTCGCCCGCGACCAGGGCGTCGAGGGCCTCCTGCGGGAAGCGGGCCTCCTCGTCCACCGCCGCGGCGTACGGCGCGATCTTCGCCTCGACCAGGGAGCGGACGGCGTCCCGGAGCATGTCGTGCTCCTCGGACGGGCGGTACAGGTCGAAGTCAGCCGATCCGGCCACGGTCTCTCACGCTCCAAAGACGCAGTGATACTGACGCTAATTACCGTTAAGTAACTGAATTTTAGAGCTCCCGTGTGAACCCGCCTACGTGAGCTTGGTGACAGCGGGGAAATTGCCCGCCGGACGGCCCGACTATGCTCAGGCACCGCATGACCGAGCAGGACCGACGGACCGGAGCTGGAGCGCACCCCATGAGCCTGAAGATCACCGTGATCGGCACCGGCTACCTCGGCGCCACGCACGCCGCCGCCATGGCCGAACTGGGCTTCGAGGTGCTGGGGCTGGACGTCGTACCCGAGAAGATCGCCATGCTGGAGCGCGGTGAGACCCCCATGTACGAGCCGGGGCTCCAGGAGCTGCTGCGCCGGCACGTGGCCGGGATCGAGGGGTCCACCGGGCGGCTGCGCTTCACCACGGACTGGGCCGAGGTCGGCGCCTTCGGCGATGTGCACTTCGTGTGCGTGAACACCCCGCAGAAGCACGGCGAGTACGCCTGCGACATGAGTTACGTCGACTCCGCGATCGCCTCGCTCGCCCCGCACCTGCGCGGCCCCGCCCTGGTCGTCGGCAAGTCGACCGTGCCGGTGGGCTCCGCCGACCGGCTGGCCGGCTACCTGGCCGAGCACGCCCCGGCGGGCGGCGACGCCGAGTTGGCCTGGAACCCGGAGTTCCTGCGCGAGGGGTTCGCCGTCCAGGACACCCTGCACCCGGACCGGATCGTCGTCGGTGTGCGCAGCGAGCGTGCGGAGAAGCTGCTGCGCGAGGTGTACGCCGGACCGGTCGGCGAGGGCACGCCCTTCGTGGTCACCGACTTCCCGACCGCCGAGCTGGTGAAGACGGCGGCGAACTCCTTCCTCGCGACCAAGATCTCGTTCATCAACGCGATGGCGGAGGTGTGCGAGGCCGCCGGCGGTGACGTGGCGAAGCTCGCGGAGGCCATCGGCCACGACGACCGGATCGGCCGCAAGTTCCTGCGCGCCGGCATCGGCTTCGGCGGTGGCTGCCTGCCCAAGGACATCCGGGCGTTCATGGCCCGCGCGGGCGAGCTGGGCGCCGACCAGGCGCTGACCTTCCTGCGCGAGATCGACTCCATCAACATGCGCCGGCGCGGCCAGATGGTGGAGATGACCCGGGAGGCGCTCGGCGGCGGGTCCTTCCTCGGCAAGCGGGTCGCGGTGCTCGGCGCCACCTTCAAGCCGGACTCGGACGACGTCCGCGACTCGCCCGCGCTGAACGTGGCCGGCCAGATCCACCTCCAGGGCGGCCAGGTGACCGTGTACGACCCGAAGGGCATGGACAACGCCCGCAAGGTCTTCCCGACCCTGGGCTACGCCGGCTCCGCGCTGGAGGCGGCCCGGGGCGCCGACGTCGTGCTGCACCTGACCGAGTGGCGGGAGTTCCGCGAGCTGGACCCGGTGGCGCTCGGCGAGGCCGCGGCGGCCCGGGTGATCCTCGACGGCCGCAACACCCTCGACCCGGAGCTGTGGCGCCGGGCCGGCTGGACGTACCGCGCGATGGGCCGCCCCAAGGCGTAGGGCACCACGGCGTGCTGATGGCGACGCCGGTTCGGCCGAGGCTCAGTCGGCCGAACCGGCGTCTGTCCGCATTCTGCACCAAACCGTCGCCGCTCACGCGCCCTTCGCCCGGTAGCGGCGCATCTTCGCGCGGGCCCCGCACACCTGCATCGAGCACCAGCGCCCGCGCCCGGCCGGGCTGCGGTCGTAGTACGCCCAGTGGCAGGTGTCGGCCTCGCACGCCTTGAGCCGGGTCCAGGTGCCGGCGACGAGCGCCTCGGCGACGGCGGCGGCGACCCGGGACAGCAGCGGGTCCCCGTCGGCCGGGGCGAGGCGGGCCGAGCCGTCGTGGTCGTCGACGGCGACGTACAGCGGGGCCCGTGCGAGCAGGGTGCCCAGCGGGGTCACCGGGCGGTGCGGCCGATGTCCGGCGTGCGCGAGCAGCGCGGCCCGCAGCGACTCGCGCAGCTCCCGGGCGTCGGCCAGCCCGTCCTCCGTGACGCCGAGGCGGGCGCGGCCCTCCGGCGTGTCCAGCCCGTCCCTGCCCGACTCGATGTCCAGGGTGTTGACCAGGGACTCGATCAGGGCCAGGCCGCCGGGAGCAGCCGATCTCTCGCTCATGCTTGAGACGTTACCCCTTATGCGGGAGCATGCAGTAACGGTTACCGGTTACTCGTCTCCACAGGTAACGCTGCAACGCTACGAGGAGGTAGTCATGGCTCTCGCCAAGCTCGGCGTCGTCGTCCTGGACTGTCCCGACCCCCGCGCGCTGGCCGGTTTCTACGCCGGTGTGCTGGGCGGCACAGTGGAGGAGAACCCCGAGGACAGCGCGTGGGTGGACCTGAAGGTGCCCGACGGGACGGCGCTGGCCTTCCAGCGGGCGGAGGGGTTCGTGCCGCCGGAGTGGCCCGCGGCGGACCGGTCGCAGCAGTTCCACCTGGACCTGGTGGTGGAGGACCTGGACGCGGCGGAGAAGGGCGTGCTGGAGCTGGGCGCCAAGCCGCTGGACACGCAGGACCGCGAGCGGACCTTCCGTGTCTACGCGGACCCCGCGGGGCACCCGTTCTGTCTCTGCGCCTGCTGACCCGTCCCGAAGGAGGACCCCATGGCGTCCGTGGCCCGTTTCCGCAACGTCGTGCTCGACTGCCCCGATCCGCACGCGCTGGCCGCCTTCTACGCGGCGGTGGCCGGGGGGACGCCGCAGCCGGAGGACGACGACTGGGTCGTGCTCCAGGTGCCGGACGGGCCACGGATCGCCTTCCAGCGGGCCGAGGGACACACCCCGCCGGAGTGGCCGCGCGCGGACCGCAACGGCCAGCAGCTCCACCTGGACTTCGACGCGGGTCCGACGTGGGCGGACCTCGACGCGGCGCACGAGCGGGTGCTGGCGCTCGGCGCCCGCCCGCTGGACCTGGAGGACCGCGAGACGAAGGACTTCCAGGTGTACGCCGACCCGGCCGGGCATCCGTTCTGCCTGTGCCGGATCGAGCGGTCGTGACGCTCCGGGGACGCCCGGCCCGGTGATCCCGGCCTTCACCGGGCGGGGCGTGCTCCGGTCAGTTCTCGCCGCGCGTGCCGTCCAGCGACCCGATCGTGGCGAGGGACGGCGCGCGGGTGGCCTGGAGGTCCCGGGCGACGTCCTCGGCCGCGCCGAGCACACGCACCGCGTTCTGCCAGGTCAGCTTGGCCAGGTCGGCCTTGGACCAGCCACGGTCCAGCAGTTCGGCGAGCAGGTTCGGGTAGCCGGAGACGTCGTTCAGGCCGTCCGGGGTGAACGCGGTGCCGTCGTAGTCGCCGCCGATGCCCAGGTGGTCGATGCCGGCGACCTCGCGCATGTGGTCCAGGTGGTCGGCGACCGTGGACACCGTGGCGACGGGACGCGGGTTGCGCTCCTCGAAGGCCCGGTGGATCTTCATCGCCTCGGGGTTGGTGTCCAGGTGGTGCAGGCCGTGGGCGCGCAGGTTCTCGTCGGCCGCGGCCGTCCAGTCGACGGCGGCCTGGAGCACGAACTTGGGCACGAACGTCACCATCGCCACGCCGCCGTTGGCGGGCAGGCGTTCCAGGACGTCGTCGGGGATGTTGCGGGGGTGGTCGCACACCGCGCGGGAGGACGAGTGGGAGAAGATCACCGGCGCGGAGGTGGCGTCCAGCGCGTCCCGCATCGTCGTCGCCGCCACGTGGGAGAGGTCGACGAGCATGCCGAGGCGGTTCATCTCCGCCACGACCTCGCGGCCGAAGGCGGACAGCCCCCCCACGCGCGGCGCGTCGGTCGCGGAGTCGGCCCAGTCCACGTTGTCGTTGTGGGTGAGCGTCATGTAGCGCACGCCGAGCGCGTACAGGCCGCGCAGGGTGCCGAGCGAGTTGGCGATGGAGTGTCCGCCCTCGGCGCCCATGAGTGAGGCGATACGGCCCTCGCCGCGCGCCGCCTCCATGTCGGCGGCGGTCAGCGCGGGCGCCAGATCCGCCGGGTAGCGGTCCAGCAGCCGCCGGACGCAGTCGATCTGCTCCAGCGTCGCCGCGACCGGATCCGGCTGCTCGCAGGGCACGTACACCGACCAGTACTGGGCGCCGACCCCGCCCGCGCGCAGCCGCGGCAGGTCGGTGTGCAGCCGCTCGCGCCGGTCACCGGCGATGTCCAGGGCGTCCAGGTCGTAGCCGGCCTGCTCGCGCAGCGCCCAGGGCAGGTCGTTGTGCCCGTCGACCACGGGGAACTCGCGCAGCAGCGCGTGGGCTTCGTCCAGGGCGGCCACGGCGGTCACTTCCCGAAGCCGAAGCCGCTGCCCGCGCCCTCGACCTTGGAGCGCAGCCGCTTGCCCTTCTCGGTGGCCTGGTCGTTGAGGTCCTGCTGGAAGTCGCGCATCCGGTGCAGCAGGTCCTCGTCGTGCGCGGCGAGGATGCGGGCGGCGAGGAGACCGGCGTTGCGGGCACCGGCGACGGAGACCGTGGCGACGGGGACACCGGCCGGCATCTGCACGATGGAGAGCAGGGAGTCCATGCCGTCCAGGTACTTCAGCGGCACGGGCACACCGATGACCGGCAGCGGGGTCACGGAGGCGAGCATGCCGGGCAGGTGGGCGGCGCCGCCCGCACCTGCGATGATCACCTTCAGGCCGCGGTCGGCGGCCTGCTCGCCGTACGTGATCATCTCGCGGGGCATGCGGTGCGCGGAGACGACGTCGACCTCGTAGGCGATCTCGAACTCGTCCAGGGCCTTGGCGGCGGCTTCCATGACGGGCCAGTCGGAGTCCGACCCCATGACGATGCCAACAACGGGGCTCATTCGGTGATGGTGCCTCTCAGGTAGCCGGCTGCGTGACGGGCGCGCTCCAGCACGTCGTCCAGGTCGTCGCCGTAGGTGTTGACGTGTCCGACCTTGCGGCCCGGCTTCACGTCCTTGCCGTACATGTGGATCTTGAGCTTGGGGTCACGGGCCATGCAGTGCAAGTACGCGGAGTACATGTCCGGGAAGTCGCCACCCAGGACGTTGACCATCACGGTCCACTTGGCGCGCGGGCGCGGGTCGCCCAGCGGCAGGTCCAGGACCGCGCGGACGTGGTTGGCGAACTGCGAGGTGATCGCGCCGTCCATGCTCCAGTGGCCGGAGTTGTGCGGGCGCATCGCCAGTTCGTTGACGAGGATGCGGCCGTCGCGGGTCTGGAACAGCTCGACGGCGAGGTGCCCGACGACGCCGAGCTCCTTGGCGATGGTCAGCGCCAGCTGCTCGGCGTGCAGCGCCAGGTCCTCCTCCAGGTCCGGCGCGGGGGCTATGACCGTGTCGCAGACGCCGTTGACCTGCTGCGACTCCACCACCGGGTAGGCCACGGCCTGACCGTGCGGGGAGCGTACGACGTTGGCGGCCAGCTCGCGGACGTAGTCGACCTTCTCCTCGGCGAGGACGGGCACGCCGGCGCGGAACGGCTCGGCCGCCTCCTCGGCGTTGTCGACGACCCACACGCCCTTGCCGTCGTAGCCGCCGCGGACCGTCTTGAGGACGACCGGGAAGCCGTCGCCCTCCTCGGCGAACCGGACCACGTCCTGCGGATCGCTCACGATCCGGTGCCGCGGGCAGGGGATGCCGATCGCGTCGAGCTTCGCACGCATCACCCCCTTGTCCTGGGCGTGCACCAGCGCGTCCGGCCCCGGGCGCACGGGGATGCCGTCCGCCTCCAGGGCACGCAGGTGCTCGGTGGGCACGTGCTCGTGGTCGAAGGTGATCACGTCGCAACCGCGCGCGAACTCGCGGAGCGTGTCGAGGTCGCGATAGTCGCCGATGACGACGTCGCTCACGACCTGCGCCGCGGAATCCTGAGGAGTGTCACTGAGAAGCTTGAACCTGATGCCCAACGGGATGCCCGCCTCGTGCGTCATACGCGCGAGCTGCCCCCCGCCGACCATGCCGACTACCGGGAACGTCACACCCCTAGCGTATCGGCCACGCGGAGACTGTCGGATCGCGTCCCTCTCACAGACTCTTACCCGGTGCTTCCCCGCCTCTTTCCGACCTGTTTCCACAGCGTGGCCCGGTCCACGGGCACCGGCGGGCCCGCCCGGCTAGCATGGCGGGGTTGAGGAAACCTACCGACGGGAGCTGCACAGCCATGGAACCTCGTTCCTCGGGGCTGCAACGGCTCGTACGCGAGGTGGCCAAGTTCGGTGCCGTGGGCGGCGCCGGCGTCCTCGTCAATCTCGGTGTGTTCAACCTGGTCCGGCACGTCTCCGACCTGCCGGTGGTGCGGGCCAGCGTCATCGCGACCGTCGTGGCCATCGTCTTCAACTACGTCGGTTTCCGTTACTGGACGTACCGGGACCGCGACAAGAGCGGGCGCACCAAGGAACTCACGCTGTTCCTGCTGTTCAGCGTGATCGGTCTGGTGATCGAGAACGGCGTGCTGTACCTGGCGACCTACGGCTTCGGCTGGGACAGCCCGCTGCAGAGCAACGTCTTCAAGTTCGTCGGCATCGGCGTCGCGACCCTGTTCCGGTTCTGGTCGTACCGCACCTGGGTGTTCCGGGCGCTGCCCGCCCGGGAGGCCGTGGTGAGCGCGGAACCGGTCCTGGAGCGCGAGTCGACCAAGCGGACGCCCAAGCAGCGCGTGCCGTAGGCACCGGTCCCTAGCGGACCGTCGGGTGGTCGTCGTCCGGGGTGCGTGCCGGGGGCGTGCGCGAGAGGAACAGGCCGAAGACCGGGGGCTGCGCCTGGAGCAGCTCAAGGCGTCCGCCGTCGGCCTCCGCGAGGTCCCGGGCGACGGCCAGGCCGATCCCCGTGGAGTTCCGCCCGCTGATCGTGCGCTCGAAGATCCGCGCGCCGAGGTCGGCCGGCACACCCGGGCCCTCGTCGGTGACCTCGATCACTGCCTGGTTGCCGGTGACCCGGGTCCGCAGGGCGACGGTGCCGCCGCCGTGCATGAGCGAGTTCTCGATCAGCGCGGCCAGCACCTGGGCGACCGCGCCCGGTGTGCCCACCGCCTGGAGGTGCCGCTTGCCGGAGCTGACGATGGCCCGGCCGGCGCTGCGGTAGGCGGGCCGCCACTCGGCGAGCTGCTGCTGGATGACCTCGTCCAGGTCGAAGGTGACGGCGGAGCCGGTCCGCGGGTCCCTTGAGTTGGTCAGCAGCCGCTGCACGACGTCCGTCAGCCGCTCGACCTGCGTCAGCGCGATGGTCGCCTCCTCCTTCACCGTGTCCGGGTCGTCGGTGAGGGTGATCTCCTCCAGGCGCATGGACAGCGCGGTCAGGGGCGTACGGAGCTGGTGGGAGGCGTCGGCCGCGAGGCGCCGCTCGGCCGTCAGCATGCGCCCGATCCGCTCGGCGGAGGCGTCCAGCACATCGGCGACCCGGTCCAGCTCCGGGACGCCGTACCGCTTGTGCCGGGGGCGCGGGTCGCCGGAGCCGAGGCGTTCGGCGGTCTCGGCGAGGTCGGTCAGCGGGGAGGCGAGCCGGTTGGCCTGCCGTACGGCCAGCAGCACCGCCGCCACCACGGCGAGCAGTGCGACCAGCCCGATGATCAGCAGGGTCCGGCCGACCTCGCGGGTCACCGCGGAGCGGGGCTCCTGCACGGTGACCGTCTCGCCCTCCTCGCCGCGCTGCGTGTAGTGGATGGTGTCGCCCTCGGGCTTGGTGCCGATCTCGATGGGCGGCTTGCCGGGCATGCGGATGACCGCGTACTGGTCCTTGCTGACCGGGTTGCGCAGCACGTCCGCGTTGACGTTCTCCGCGGCGAGGATCCGGCTGTCCACGATGCTGGCCAGCCGCACCGCCTCGGACTCCACCCGCTCCTGGGCGCTGTTGCTGATCGTCCGCGTCTCGACGATCACCAGGGACACGCCGAAGACCGCGATCACCACGAGGACGACGGCGAGGGTGGACTGGATGAGACGTCGGCGCATGCTCCGTTACCTGGGGTGATCGCTGGGGCCCGGACTCAGCTCTTCTCGAACCGGAAGCCCACGCCACGCACCGTCGCGATGTACCGGGGGTTCGCCGCGTCGTCGCCCAGCTTCTTGCGCAGCCAGGAGATGTGCATGTCCAGGGTCTTGGTGGACGACCACCACGTGGTGTCCCAGACCTCGCGCATCAGCTGGTCCCGGGTCACCACCCGGCCCGCGTCCCGCACCAGCACCCGCAGCAGGTCGAACTCCTTGGCGGTGAGCTGGAGTTCCTCGTCGCCCATCCAGGCGCGGTGCGACTCGACGTCGATCCGCACCCCGTGCGTGGCCGGCGGCTGCTGCGGTTCGGCCGCGCCGCGCCGGAGCAGGGCCCGTACCCGGGCGAGCAGTTCGGCGAGCCGGAACGGCTTGGTGACGTAGTCGTCGGCGCCCGCGTCCAGGCCGACGACGGTGTCCACCTCGTCGGCCCGCGCGGTCAGGATGAGGATCGGCACGGTGTGACCGTCGGCACGCAGCCGGCGGGCGACCTCCAGGCCGTCCATGCCGGGCAGGCCCAGGTCCAGCACGACCAGGTCCACGCCGCCCTGCATTCCGGCGTCGAGCGCGGCGGGTCCGTCCTCGCGCACCTCGACCTCGTAACCTTCCCGGCGCAGGGCGCGGGCCAGCGGCTCCGAGATGGACGCGTCGTCCTCGGCGAGCAGTACACGGGTCATGAGGTGATGGTAGACCGCCCGCGCGCGGTGCCGGGGTGTGATCGGCACCAGGGGTTCTTACCTTCGTATGCTGCTGGTACGAACCATTGACCTGGGGATGCGATCGTAGGAGAGACCTTCGAATCGGGTTGTGCGGTTCCCGCGACACCTGTGATCCGTGTCTCAAGTCCTTCCATATCCGGCAGTGTCCTGCCGTATGGTGACCTGAACGCCTGTAGTACACCGGGGACCTTTGGCGGGCATGTGACGCTGAGGGTCTTCTTTGTGTGCGGGCTGGCCCAGACCAGCCTCGAAAGGAATGACCTCTGGCCGGGCTCCGGACGCGGTGACGCGTCGGGGCGTGGATCCCGGTGGTCGCCGTCCGCCGCCCCGCGATCCGGGGCGGACTCCCCCTGGGCGTGGGGGTGGACGACCGACCCCGCCGGTGCCGGCCGACACCCCCACCGGGCGCGCAACGCTCCACCGCGCGTCCCGACCAGCAAGGAACGACCATGGCGTCCAGCCTGACGAAGGACTCGGTCCGACCGGGCACCCCCGGTTCCGAGAAGACCTTCTTCGGCCACCCCCGCGGACTGGCCACTCTCTTCATGACCGAGATGTGGGAGCGCTTCTCCTACTACGGCATGAGGGCCCTTCTCCCGCTGTACCTGGTGGCCCCGGGTGGCCTGCACCTGAGCGCGGGCACGGCGACGGCGATCTACTCCGTGTACCTGTCGCTCGTGTACCTGCTCGCCCTGCCCGGCGGCTGGTTCGCCGACCGTGTCCTCGGCCCGCGCAAGACGGTCGCCGTCGCGGGCCTGGTCATCATGCTCGGTCACCTGTGCCTGGCGCTGCCCGCCGCCGCGAGCTTCTTCGTCGGCCTGGTCCTCGTCGCCATCGGTTCCGGTCTGCTGAAGGCCAACATCTCCACGATGGTCGGCCACCTCTACGACGGCCCGGAGGACCCGCGCCGGGACGGTGGCTTCACGCTCTTCTACATCGGCATCAACCTCGGTGCCTTCGTCGCCCCGCTGGTCATCGGCACCGTCGGTGAGAACGTCAACTGGCACCTGGGCTTCGCGCTGGCCGCGCTCGGCATGGCGCTGGGCCTCGCCCAGTACCTGCTCGGCGGACGCCACCTGGACGCCAGGAGCAGCGAGGTCCCGACCCCGCTGACGCCCGCCGAGAAGGCGTCCACCCTGCGCAAGGGCCTGATCTGGCTGGCCGTCGCCGTGGTCTTCTACGGCATCGTCGGCGGCACCGGCCACTTCACCCTGAACTGGGCGCTGATCCCGCTCACGCTCATCGGCCTGATCGTGCCGATCCTGGTCATCTCCCGGATCCTGCGCGACAAGGACCTGGAGCCCGCCGAGCGCTCCAAGGTGTCCGCGTACATCTGGTTCTTCGTGGCCGCCGCCGTCTTCTGGATGATCTACGACCAGGGCGGCTCCACCCTCTCGCTGTTCGCCGAGAAGAACGCCGACAACACCATCTTCGGCTGGGAGTTCCCGGTCTCCTGGTACCAGTCGGTCAACCCGGTCATGATCATGGCGCTCGCGCCGGTGTTCGCCTGGCTGTGGCTGTGGCTGAACAAGCGCGGCAAGGAGCCGAGCACGATCGTGAAGTTCGCCTCCGGTCTGGTGCTGGTCGGCGCGTCCTTCTTCGTCTTCCTCGCCCCGCTGTCGATCGCCGAGGGCGGTCACAAGGCCGCGGCGCTGTGGCTGGTCGCGATCTACTTCGCGCAGACCGTCGGTGAGCTGACGCTGTCGCCGGTGGGTCTGTCGGTGACGACGAAGATGGCGCCGAAGAAGTACGCCTCGCAGATGATGGGCGTCTGGTTCCTCGCGGTGACCGCGGGCGACTCCGTCACCGCCCTGCTGTCGAACCCGGCCGTCGGTGGTGTCAACCTCGACAAGATGGGCTTCGTCGCCCTGGAGGCCGTGCTCGCCGTGGTCGCGGGTGCCGCGGTGTGGATGTACCGCGGCAAGGTGAAGAAGCTGATGGGCAACGTCAACTAGTCGTTGGACCTGACCGGCGGAGGGTCACCGCGTCCCTGGGACGTGGTGACCCTCCGTTCGTGCCGGGGTGTTGGGCGCCGTCTGGGTGGTCGAGCGTCGGCGGCCGACGCACGGCTGTGGCTGAGCGCGCGGTTCCCCGCGCCCCCTGAGGTCGACGACGCCGGCGTGGGCCGCCGGCGCGGCCGGCAACGCCGCCGAGCCGGTAGAGCCGCGGCTGAGGCGAGCGCGGCGGTTCGTATCGAGTACGGCACGATCGGTCCGCCCCATTCATTCCTGACGGCACATCGGATTCGGCGGTCAAGGTACGGCTGGGGTCGTGAGGAAGGAAGACACGTCACACGCCGGAGTCGTGGTGATCCGGCGTGCGCGAGGCGGTGTCGGAGTGGAGGCGGGGACTCGGGTGGTCCCCGGCGGCCGCTCAGGCGGGGCGCCCAGCTCCGCCCAGACCGTCTTGCCCGGCACGCGCGAAGCGGTAACGGAGAGGCGGGACCTCGGATGGTCCCCGGCGGCCGCTCAGGCGGGGGCGCCCAGCTCCGCCCAGACCGTCTTGCCCGGCGTGCCGGGGGCGCGGACCACGCCCCAGTCCAGGCACAGCCGCTGCACGATGAACATGCCGTGCCCGCCCGGCCGGCCGGCGCGGTGCGGGGTGCGCGGGGCCGGCTGGCCGGTGCCCCGGTCGGAGACCTCCAGCCGGATCACCTTGTTGTCGCAGGAGAGGAGCAGTTCGTCGGGGCCCTCGGCGTGCAGGCAGGCGTTGGTGACCAGTTCGGAGACCACGAGCAGCACGTCCTCGGCGGCGGCCCGCTGGTCGGCGGTGGCGGCGGGCAGCCAGCCCCACGCGTACAGCGCCTGGCGGGTGAAGTCACGAGCGAGCGGGACGACCCCGCTCTCGCCTTCCAGGCGCAGCCTGCGGACCTGCCGGCCCCGGGGCTGCGGGGTGCCGTCGGCCGGGCCCGGCGGCCCCGACGGCACGGACGGCGCGGCTGCCCCCGTGGCTGCGCCGACGGCCGGCGCGGCCCCCTCGGACGCCCCGGAAGCGCCGCTGGGCTCCGGGCCGCGGTCGCCCGGCGAGTAAGGCCGGGTGGTGCTCATCAGCGCTTCACCTCACCGATTCACCAGTTCACGATTCAATAAGTCCGGTCAATAGCCCGGCCGGCGGTCTCCGGCCGGTCGGTCCTGTCGAAGGCCCGGCACCGCCGGCGCCGCGGGCGCCGTCCGGCCGGGATGTCGTCCGCACACCGCCCGGACGTCGTTCGTACATCGTCCGCGCGCCGCCCGCACACCGCCCGACGGCCGTCCGCACGCCGCCCGGCCAGGAATCCATACCCGCCCGTCCGCCGGACGCACGCCCCGTCCCGGGCGCCCACCGGCCACCGGTAAGCGGTGGCCGACGGCCGGCAGTCGGCGGAACGCCTCCCGCCTCCTTCTGCCCTCTCCTGCCCGACCGATCCGACGGAACACCCCCCGTTTTGGACGTGATGCATGTAACGCCCACGGGAAGCCGCGACGGACCGGACCGGCCACGGGGACGGCGGGTCAGTCGGCACCGTCGGCCAGGGCCGCCTCCAGGGAGTCGTGGACGGTGAAGACCGCCTCCGCCCCGGTGATCTCGAACACGCGGGCGACCACTGGCAGCATCCCGGCCAGATGGACCCCGCCACCCGCGGCCTCCGCCTTCAAGCGGGCGCCGAGCAGGACGTTCAGCCCTGTGGAGTCGCAGAACTCCAGGCGTGAGCAGTCCACGACGAGCCGCGAGAAGCCCTTGGCCAAGAGGTCGTCGAGGGGCTCACGCAAAAGATCGGCGGTGTGGTGATCGAGCTCACCCGCCGGTGTCACAACGGCGCTGGAGCCCTCTTCCCGCACCTCCACCAGAAGCCGGCCCGACTGTGCGCTGCCGACCGTCCCGTGGTCCATGCCGTCTCTCTCCCGAGGTCGTGGCTGCTGATGCCCTCGAACATTACGCCTTCCATGCGCACTCCGACACCCGAACATCCGCACAGAAACGGACATATAGCCACAGAACGCACTTGCGACTCGCTCGGTGCAGCGGGTAGGGCTAGTAAAGACACACACCCCTACACGCCGGCTTCGGAGGCGCCGCACACCGCAGTGCACGTACTGGCTTCGGCAGCCATATGCCGAGAACGATGGAGGACACCCATGTCACCCCGGCTCGACGCATCGCCTACCCCGATCGCGACGTCGACACCCCCACCGGAACAACTGGATCATCCCATCGACCCCCTCGATCCCTTCGAGGGACTCCCGGAGATCCCCCCGTACGACGAGATCGGCCCGGTCGACGCGCGGGCCCTGTCCAAGACCCTCTTCGAGCGCCTGGAGTCGCTGGAGGAAGGGACGCACGAGCACGCGTACGTCCGCAACACCCTCGTCGAGCTCAACCTCGCGCTCGTCAAGTTCGCCGCCTCCCGCTTCCGCTCCCGCAGCGAGCCGATGGAGGACATCATCCAGGTCGGCACCATCGGACTGATCAAGGCGATCGACCGGTTCGAACTCTCCCGCGGCGTCGAGTTCCCCACCTTCGCGATGCCGACCATCATCGGCGAGATCAAGCGGTTCTTCCGTGACACCTCGTGGTCCGTGCGCGTCCCGCGCCGGCTCCAGGAGCTGCGGCTCGACCTGGCCAAGGCCGGCGACGAGCTGGCGCAGCAGCTGGACCGCGCCCCCACGGTCGCGGAACTGGCCGAGCGGCTCGGCATCTCCAACGACGAGGTCGTCGAGGGCATGGCCGCCTCGAACGCCTACACCGCCTCGTCGCTGGACGCCCAGCCCGAGGAGGACGAGTCCGAGGGCGCGCTCGCGGACCGCATCGGATACGAGGACCACGGGCTGGAAGGCATCGAGTACATCGAGTCGCTCAAGCCCCTGATCGCCGAACTCCCGCCCCGGGACCGGAAGATCCTCTCCCTGCGGTTCGTGGCGAACATGACGCAGTCGGAGATCGGCGAGGAACTCGGCATCTCTCAGATGCACGTGTCCCGGCTGCTGTCGCGCACGCTGGTACGGCTGCGCAAGGGGCTGACGCTGGAGGAGTGACCTCCGCGCGGAACGTGCGCGCCGCGCGTGTGCCGCCCGTACCGCGGTGAGCGGCCCGGTGGAGACGCCGGGCCGCTTCGCCGTCCCCGGCACCCACCCCACCGGGGGCCGGGTGCCCGGCAGCCCAACCGTTATGCGGTTCCTCACAGAAACCTCTTTCCGGGACCGCCCCCGTCCTCCACTATGGGTCCCCAAACTGGCTGGTATGTCAGCGGCCTTCTCGGGACGGAGGGTGTTGCATGGCTGAGGGGGACCACGCCACGGCGGGGGACCACGAGGACGCGCCGGACGCACGGCTGACCGAACTGCTGCGCTCCCCCACGCCCACGGCCTACCCGGCGTTGCAGGAGCTGCGCCGCCGCCACCATCCGGCGGTCCTCGCCCACGCCCGGCTGTGCGCGACGAGCGAGTCCGCGGCCCGCCGGCTGGCGGCGGAGACGTTCACCACGGCGGCCCGCGAGACGGCCCGGGGTGTCGAACCGCCCGTCCCCCTGCGCCACCGGCTCCTGCTGCTCACCGTGCGGCTGGCGGCGGACTGGGCGCGCGACGAACGCTCCGCGGGCGTCGACCCCGGCCTGCTGCTGGTGCTGACCACGGCCGGCCGCCCCGAGGGCCCGACCCCGCCCCTGCTCCCGGCCTTCTGGTCACTGCCGTCCCGCGCCCAGGGACTGCTCTGGTACGGCGTCCTCGACGCGGAACCCGAGGAGCGCACCGCCGCCTTCCTCGGCCTCGGCCGCGCGGACGTCCTCCACGACACCCCGCGGGCCCTCACCGCCCTGGCCCAGGCCTGTCTGCGGCACCGGCTGGCCGCCTCCGACGACCCGCGCTGCGCGGACTTCCGGCGGCTGATCGAGGAGGCGGTACGGCCGGACGCCCCGCGCCGCAGCGCCGACCTGGACACCCACATGGCGCGCTGCCCGCACTGCACGGCCGCGTTCGAGGAGGTGCGGGCACTGCGGGACGCGCCCCGGCAGACCCTGGCCGAGGGTCTGCTGCCGTGGCGCGGAACGGCGTACCTGCGCCGGGACGAGCGCCCCGCGCCCACCGCCGTACCCACGACGGCGGACACGCCCGGCCGGCCGCCCCGCGGACGCGTCCTGCTGGGCTCGGCGGCGCTGGGCGTGGCGTTGACCCCGCTGCTGGTCTTCCTGTTCAGCCCCGCGCACCCCACCGACCGCCGCCCGGCGGCGGCGACCCCCGCGCCCTCGTCGGTGACGGTGACGGCGACGGTCCCGCTCCCCCCGTCCCCGGCCCACTCCCCCTCCCCGTCCCGCACGTCCAGGTCCCCGTCCCCCACCCCGGCTTCGCACCGCCCGACTTCCACCCCGCCCCGCCGCGAGACCCCGAGCCCGACGCCGCCGCCCGCCCCGCCGGGCGCCGCCTACGCCCAGGTGGTCAACCTCGCCACGGGCCGCTGCCTGGACATCCGCGACGGCGACCTGGCCAAGGGCACCGACGTCGTCACGGCTCCCTGCGGCTCCTCCGCGACCCAGCGCTGGAGCGTCGACGCCTCCCTGGGCGTGCTCCGCTCGGCGGCCGACGACGACTTCTGCCTCGACAGCCGGGGCTCGGTCGACGGGGGCGTGGGCATCTGGGAGTGCGACTCGGTCCACGGCCGCAACGGCGAGAACCTCCGCTTCACCGTCGACCCCGACGGCACCATCCGGCCGGCCATCGCCATCGAGACGGCGGTCACCCCGGACGACGGCGACGGCGTCTCCCTGCACGCCCTGTCCGACAGCCCCGGCCAGCGGTGGCGGGCGGGGGCGCGGTGAGCGTCCCCCGGGCTCAGACCACCCGGACCCCGCGCCGCCACACTCCGCTGACCAGGGGTACGCCCGGGCGGTAGGCCAGGTGCACGTGGCTGGGGGCGTCCAGGATGATCAGGTCGGCCCGGGCGCCCGGGCTCAGGCGGCCGATGTCCGTGCGGCGCAGCGCCGTCGCGCCGCCCGCCGTGGCCGACCAGACCGCCTCGTCCGGGGTCATCCGCATGTCGCGGACGGCCAGGGCGATGCAGAAGGGGACGGAGGAGGTGAAGGACGAGCCGGGGTTGCAGTCGGTGGAGAGGGCGACCGTCACACCCGCGTCCAGCAGACGGCGGGCGTCCGGCCACTCGGCGCGGGTGGAGAACTCGGCGCCGGGGAGCAGGGTGGCGACCGTCGCGCTGTGGGCGAGGGCGTCCACGTCCGCGTCCGTGAGGTGGGTGCAGTGGTCGGCGCTGGCCGCGTCCAGTTCGACGGCGAGCTGGACGCCGGGGCCGTGGGAGAGCTGGTTGGCGTGGATGCGCGGGTGCAGGCCCTTGGCCTTGCCGGCCGTGAGGATCGCGCGGGCCTGGTCGCCGTCGAAGGCGCCCTTCTCGCAGAAGACGTCGATCCAGCGGGCGTGCGGCGCGCAGGCGTCCAGCATCTCGCCGGTGACCAGGGCGACGTAGGCCGCCGGGTCGTCGGCGTAGTCCGGGGAGACGATGTGGGCGCCGAGGTACGTCACCTCGTCGGTGTGCCGCGCGGCCAGACGCAGGGCGCGGGACTCGTCCTCGACGGTGAGGCCGTAGCCCGACTTGGTCTCGAAGGTGGTCGTTCCCTGGCGGAGGGCCTCGCCGAGGTGACGGGTGAGGTTCGCCTCCAGCTCCGCGTCGCTCGCGGCGCGGGTGGCGGCGACCGTGGTGCGGATGCCGCCGGCCGTGTAGGAGCGGCCGGACATGCGGGCGTTGAACTCCTGCGTCCGGTCGCCCGCGAAGACCAGGTGGGAGTGGGAGTCCACGAAGCCCGGCAGTACCGCCCGGCCGCCCGCGTCGACCCGGTTGTCAGTGGCGGGTGCTTTGCTTGACTCACCGGTCCACACGACACGGTCGCCGTCGATGACGACGGCCGCGTCCAGGACCAGACCGAGGGGGGAGTTGTCGCCGAGGGAGGGGTCGTTGGTGACCAGCGTGGCGATGTTGGTGATGACGGTGCTGCTGCTCATGGTGTCGTCCTCGTGGGGGTCGGCGTCGCTCAGCCGCGCAGGGCTTCGACGGCGGCGGCCAGCGCCTGCGGCACGTGGGGTACGAGCGTGTGCACGCCGTCGCGTACGACGTGCCGGCCGCCCACGACCGTATGCCGTACGTCCGCCGCGCCCGCCGCGAATACGGCCGTCTCGGCGCCCAGCCTGGGCAGTGTCCCGGCCGTCCTGACCGAGTCCAGGGCGATCGTCGTCAGGTCGGCGAGCGCGCCCGGCTCGATGGTGCCGGCGTCGTCCCAGCCGAGGGCGGCGTGGCCGTCGGCGGTGGCGGCCCGCAGCAGGGCGGCGGCCGTCCAGTGGCCCCGGGTGCGGCTGCGCAGCCGCTCGTTCAGCTCCATGGCGCGCGCCTCTTCGAGCAGGTCGATGACGGCGTGGCTGTCGGAGCCGAGGGAGAGCGGGGAGCCGGCCCGCTGGAGGGCGACGGCCGGGCCGATGCCGTCGGCCAGGTCCCGTTCGGTCGTCGGGCACATGCAGGTGCCGGTGCCCGAGTCGCCGAGCAGGGCGATGTCCTCGTCGGTGAGGTGGGTGTTGTGCACCCCGGTGGTGCGCGGCCCGAGGACGCCGTGGTCGGCGAGCAGCCGGGTGGGCGTGCGGCCGTGGGCGGCGAGGCAGGCGTCGTTCTCGGCGGTCTGCTCCGACAGGTGCACGTGCAGCGGGGCCCGCCGCTCCTCGGCCCAGCGTGCCACGGTCGCCAACTGTCCGGCGGGCACGGCCCGTACGGAGTGGATCGCCGCCCCGATCCGTGCGTGATCACGCTCCTTGAGAACTGCACAGCGTTCGGCCCAGGCCTCCGCGCTGCCGTCGGAGAACCGCAGCTGGTGGGCGGTGGGCGGCTCCCCGAAGCCGGAGGAGAGGTAGCAGGTGTCGAGGAGGGTGATCCGGATGCCGGCCTCGGCGGCGGCGGCGATCAGCGCCTCCCCCATGGCGTTGGGGTCGGCGTAGGGGGTGCCGCCGTGGGCGTGGTGCACGTAGTGGAACTCGCCGACACAGGTGATGCCGGCCAGGGCCATCTCGGCGTACACCGCGCGGGCCAGGGCGTGGTAGGTCTCCGGGGTCAGCCGGTCGGCGACGGAGTACATCACCTCGCGCCAGGTCCAGAAGGTCCCGGAGCCGACCTGGACGGTGCCGCGCAGCGCCCGATGGAAGGCGTGGCTGTGGGCGTTGGCGAGCCCCGGCAGGGTGAGCCCGCGCAGCACCTCGGCGCCGGTCGGCGGAGTGGGTGTCCCGGTGCGGACGGCGCCGATCCGGCCGTCCGCCACCTCCACCGTGACTCCCGGCTCGACACAGGTGCCGAGCCAGGCGTGCTCCAGCCAGTAGGTTCCCTTGGTCACCTGCGGACCAGCCCTTCCAGTACGTCGGCGAGTGCGCGCACCCCGGCCACGCAGTCGTCCTCGGCGGCGGACTCGGCCGGGGAGTGCGAGACACCGGTGGGGTTGCGCACGAACAGCATGGCGGTCGGGATGCTCCCGGAGAGGATTCCGGCGTCGTGTCCCGCACCGGTCCCGAGGACGGGCACCTTGAGGCCGGTGTCCTTGCCCAGGATGCGGCCGAGTTCGTCCCGCAGGGCGTGGTCGAACTCCACGACCGGGGTGAAGGACTCCCGGACGACGTCGAGGTCGATGCCGTGGGCGTCGGCGTACTCCCGGGCCGCCTTCTCGATGCCGCCCACCACCGTGTCCAGGGTGTCCTGGTCGGCGGCGCGGGAGTCGAGCCACCCGCGCACGAGGGACGGGATCGCGTTCACGCCGTTGGGCTCGACGGCGATCTTCCCGAAGGTGGCGACGGCACCGGCGAGTTCGGCCTCGCGGCGGGCGGCGAGCACGGTCTCGGCGTACGACAGCATCGGGTCGCGGCGGTCCACCAGCCGGGTGGTGCCGGCGTGGTTGGCCTCGCCCCGGAAGTCGAACCGCCAGCGCCCGTGCGGCCAGATGGCACTGGCGATGCCGACCCGGTCGCCGGACAGGTCCAGCGCGCGGCCCTGTTCGACGTGCAGTTCCACGAAGGCGCCGATCCGGGCCAGCCGCTCGGGGTCGGGACCGATGGCGTCGGGGTCGTACCCGGCCGCCTCCATGGCCCGGGGCAGGGTGATCCCCTCACCGTCGGTGAGCCGGTGGGCCTGCTCGGCGGTCAGCTGTCCGGCGGTGAGCCGGGAGCCGACACAGGCGAGCCCGAACCGGGCGCCCTCCTCGTCCCCGAAGTTGACGATGGCCAGCGGCTTGGCGAACTTGACGCCCCGGCCGCGCAGTTCGTCCAGCGCGGCGAAGGACGACACGACCCCGAGGGGACCGTCGAAGGCCCCGCCGTCCGGCACGGAGTCCAGGTGCGAGCCGGTGACGACGGCGTCCCCGGCGGCCGGATCCCCCAGCCAGGCCCACTGGTTACCGTTCCGGTCGACCTCGTACGCCAGCCCCCGCGCCTCGGCCTGGTCCTTGAACCAGGCCCGGCACTCGGCGTCCGCCCCGGTCCAGGCGTAGCGCCGGTAACCGCCGGAGTCGGGGTGCCGGCCGACGGGGAGCAGCTCACGCCACATCTCCTGGAAGGAGGCCCCGGGCCGGGGGCAGTCGTTCCGCAGGGCGGGAGGGCTGCCGTGCCCGGCCTCGCCGGCCGTCACGCCTCGTCACCCTCACGCATGGGCACCCGGACCCCCCGCTCGGCCGCGACCGACTCCGCGCTGTCGTAGCCCGCGTCCACGTGCCGGATGACACCCATCCCGGGGTCGTTGGTGAGGACGCGCCGGATCTTCTCGCCGCCCAGCTTCGTGCCGTCGGCCACGGTGACCTGTCCGGCGTGGATGGACCGCCCCATGCCGACGCCGCCACCGTGGTGGATGGACACCCAGGAGGCGCCCGAGGCCACGTTGACCATCGCGTTCAGCAGCGGCCAGTCGGCGATCGCGTCGGACCCGTCGAGCATGGCCTCGGTCTCCCGGTACGGCGAGGCGACGGACCCGCAGTCGAGGTGGTCGCGGCCGATGGCCAGCGGCGCGGCCAGCTCACCGCTCGCCACCATGTCGTTGAACCGCTCGCCGGCCTTGTCCCGCTCGCCGTAGCCGAGCCAGCAGATGCGCGCGGGCAGGCCCTGGAAGTGGACGCGCTCGCCGGCCAGCTTGATCCAGCGGGCGAGGGACTCGTTCTCGGGGAACAGCTCCAGGATCGCCTTGTCGGTCTTGGCGATGTCGGCCGGGTCGCCGGACAGGGCCGCCCAGCGGAAGGGGCCCTTGCCCTCGCAGAACAGCGGGCGGATGTAGGCGGGGACGAAGCCGGGGAAGGCGAACGCCCGGTCGTAGCCGGCGAGCTGGGCCTCGCCCCGGATGGAGTTGCCGTAGTCGAAGACCTCGGCGCCGGCGTCCATGAAGCCGACCATGGCCTCCACGTGCTTCGCCATGGACTCACGCGCGCGGGTGGTGAAGCCGGCCGGGTCCTTCGCCGCCTCGGAGGCCATGTCCTCGAAGGCCACGCCCACCGGGAGGTACGACAGCGGGTCGTGGGCGGAGGTCTGGTCGGTGACGATGTCGATGGGGGCGTTCATGGCGAGGAGCTGCGGGACCAGTTCGGCCGCGTTGCCGAGGACGCCGATGGACAGCGGGCGGCGGGCGTCCCGGGCCTCCACGGCAAGCTGGAGCGCGTGGTCCAGGGAGTCGGCCCGGACGTCGAGGTACCGGTGCTCGATGCGGCGCTCGATGGCGCGCGGGTCGCAGTCGACGCAGATCGCGACGCCGTCGTTCATGGTCACCGCGAGCGGCTGGGCGCCGCCCATGCCGCCGAGGCCGGCGGTCAGGGTGATGGTGCCGGCCAGGGTGCCGCCGAACTTCTTCGCGGCGACGGCGGCGAAGGTCTCGTAGGTGCCCTGGAGGATGCCCTGGGTGCCGATGTAGATCCAGGAACCGGCGGTCATCTGGCCGTACATGGTCAGGCCGAGGGCCTCCAGGCGGCGGAACTCCTCCCAGTTGGCCCAGTCGCCGACCAGGTTGGAGTTGGCGATCAGGACGCGCGGGGCCCACTCGTGGGTCTGCATCACGCCGACCGGGCGGCCGGACTGGACCAGCATGGTCTCGTCCTGCTTGAGGGTCCTCAGGGTGCGGACCATGGCGTCGAAGGAGCGCCAGTCGCGGGCGGCCTTGCCGGTGCCGCCGTAGACGACGAGCTTGTCGGGGTGCTCGGCGACCTCGGGGTCGAGGTTGTTCTGCAGCATGCGCAGGGCGGCTTCCTGCTGCCATCCCAGGGCGCTCAGTTCCGTGCCGCGCGGTGCTCGTACGGGGCGGGGTCCCGACATCGTCTGCCTCCTCCTGTGCCTACGTCTATTCACATCCTGTCTTCCTGAATAGAGCTAGTCAATACATCGGGACGGCCCCGCCCGCGCGCGTCGGGTGTTTGGCTGGAAGCACCGGTAGCCGGGACAGGACGGAGAAACCGTGGCGGAGATCGAGACGGCCGGGGACATCGGGAGCGAGGCGCGGGGGCGGGCGGCCCGCCGGGACCGGGCCGTGCGGGCGGCCGTCGAGCGGGGACTGCTGGGCCCGGACGCGGCCGTGGTGGGCCTGCTGGACGTCCTCGGCATCCGCGAGGCGGCGGCGGCGCTGCGGGCGGCGTTCGACGCGGTCGTGCCGCCCGGCACACCCGTGCTGCACGCCTTCGCCGTGAAGGCGACCCCGCTGGTGCCGGTGGTGCGGCTGCTGCACGAGGCGGGCATCGGCGCGGAGGTGGCGAGCCCCGGCGAGCTGGCGCTGGCCAGGGCGGCCGGGGTGCCGCCCGCCCGGACGGTGCTGGACTCGCCGGCCAAGACCCCGGCCGAGTTGCGCGAGGCGCTGGCCCTGGGCATCGCGGTGAACGCGGACAACCCGCAGGAGCTGGACCGGCTCGACGCCCTCGTGCGTGCCACGCCCACCCGGTCCCCGCTCGGGCTCCGGGTCAATCCCCAGATCGGCGGCGGCACCATCGGGGCGACCTCCACGGCGACGCGGACCTCGAAGTTCGGGGTGGCGCTGCGCGACGAAGGGGCACGGGACTGGGTCGTCCGGGCGTACGCGGAGCGGCCGTGGCTGACCCGGCTGCACGCGCACACCGGCTCGCAGGGCATCCCGCTGCCGCTGCTGGCGCGGGGCGCGGCGGAGGCGTACGCGCTCGCGGAGGAGATCAACGCGGTCGTCGGGCGGCGGCAGGTCGACACGGTCGACATCGGCGGCGGACTGCCGGTGAACCTCGCGTCGGAGGAGACGACACCGTCGTACGCGCAGTACGCGCGCCTGCTGGCCGAGCAGGTGCCGGGGCTGTTCGACGGGCGGTACGGGCTGGTGACCGAGTTCGGGCGGTCGCTGCTGGCCAAGTACGGGACGGTGGTGGCCCGGGTGGAGTACGCCAAGAGCGCGGGCGGGCGGCGGATCGCGGTGACGCACGCGGGCGTGCAGGTGGCGACGCGGACGGTGTACGTGCCGGGGGCCTGGCCGCTGCGGATCGCCGCGTACGACGCCGGGGGGCGGCCGAAAGCGGGGCCGGAGGTGGTGCAGGACGTGGCCGGGCCGGCCTGCTTCTCGGGCGACCTGCTCGCCGAGGGGCGCGCGCTGCCGCTGCTGGAGCAGGGCGACTACGCGGCGGCACTGGACACGGGCGCGTACTACTTCGCCCACCACTACGCCTACAACTCCCTCGCCCGGCCGGGCGTCTACGGCTACGCGCCGGACGGCGAGGGGGGCGTGGCCTTCGCCACCGTACGGGAGCCGCAGACCGTCGCGGAGGTGGTGGCGGAGTCGGGAGGGGCGCACGCGTCCGCACTCACCGGCCTCCCGGACGCCACCGGCGGGCACCCTTCGCCGTGATGATCAACTCGCCCGTCCCGCAGGCCAGTTGACCCACACTAGTACCCCCGGCGCATGTTCCAACGGAAAATGCCAAAGGCCTCACCTCCCGCACACACGTTGCGTAGTGTCGGCGTCACTCAACCGGAGTCACAGGCGGGAGGGGAGCCACGGTGCCCGGAATCGACGAGTGCCTGCTGGAAGCGATGCGGTTGCCCGGTGCCCGGGGAGCCGCGCTGGTGGACTGGACGAGCGGACTGGCCCTCGGCGCGGTCGGGGATGCGCCCGGCGGCGACCACGAGACGACCGCCGCCGAGGCCGCCGAACTCGCCCGGATGGCCGCCGAGCACGGCACCTTCGCGGCGGGCGGCGACGACCTGCCCCCCGTGGAGGACGTGATCATCAGCAACGGGGACAGCTACCACCTGCTGCGCTTCGTGGACACGTCCTTCGACAGCAGCGTGTTCCTGCACCTGTGGCTCGGCCGCGAGGAGGGCAACCTCGCGCTCGCCCGGATCCGGCTCGGTGAGATGGCCGCCCGGCTGGTGCTGGGATGACCGTGGTCAGCACCCCGCAGCCGGCCCTCCCGGTCCGGGACAAGGGGGCCGGGCGCGCCCTGTCCCCGATGCTCACCCGGCTCGCCGAGGAGCGGGCCACCGGCGTCCTGGTCCGCGAGCACGGCGTCCTGCACCTCGCCGAGGGCCGGGTGGTGCACGCCGAGAGCCCCCTCGCCCCCGGTCTCGACGTGCTCCTCACGGCCCACGGCACCCTCGCGGCCACCGCCTGGCAGCAGGCGGCGGCGCGGACCACGGGACCCCTGCACGCGGCGGAACTCCTGCTGCGCTCCGGGGTGTTGCCCACCGGTGCGCTGGAGCTGTGCCATCTGGACGCGGTGTACGACGCCGGGTACTTCGCGCTGGCGCCGAGCAGCACGCCGGGACGGTTCCGGTACGACTCCGCGCCCCGGCTCGGCCCGCTGCCCTCGGTGCCGGTGGTCGCGCTGGAACGCGAGACGCTGCGCCGCCGGCTGCTGCTGCACCGGCTGTGGCCCGACCCGGCCGCCGACACCGCCCCGCTGATCCGGGCGGACCCGCCCACCGGCCGCGCCCCGGCGAACCCGGCCGACCCGGCCGACCCGGCCGAGCCCACCGCACCGGCCACCCGGACCGCCCCCGCCACCCCGGTGACACCCCGGCAGCGGGCCGTCCTGGACCGCGTGGACGGCGTCCGCACGGCCGCCGACATCGCCCGGAACCTGGGCCGGCAGGCGTTCCACACGCTGGTCGACGTGCGCCGGCTGACGGCGGCCGGGCAGATCGCACCCGCGCCCACGGCACCCGCCCCGCCACCACCGCCGCCCTACCAGGTCACCACCGACCCCGACATCGCGCTGCTGAAGAGGCTCAGGGATGCGCTGGAGGCGCTTTGAACGGCACCGCCCCGCCGAGAGGAGAGACCTGATGGTGGCCGAAGAGGACCTGCGGACCGTCCTGGAGGAGCTGCTGCGGCTGCGCACCCGGGTCCCGCAGCTCACCGGTGCCCTGGCGGCCGGGGTCGACGGCCTCGTCGTCGCCCACGACACCCCCGGGGTCGATCCGGAGGGCCTGGCCGCGCTCACCGCCGCCGCGCTCGGCGTCGCCGTGCGGGTCACCGACGCCACCGGGCACGGCGGCTTCCGGGAACTGCTGGTGCGCGGCGAGCGCGGCTACATCGCCACCTACGCGGCCGGCCGGACCGCCGTCCTGACCCTGCTCGCGCAGGACCGGGTCAACGTGGGCCGGCTGCACCTGGAGGGGCGCCGGGCCGGCGCCCGCATCGGGGAGCTGCTGGACGCCGCCGAGGCCGTACGCCCGCTCCCGAGGACCACCCCCGCACGGACCCGCACTCCCCGCGCGCCCCGCACCACGGCCGCCGAGGCGCGCACCGCAACCGACAGCTGAGAGGACCACCATGGCCAACACCGAGACCGCGCTGAAGGAAGCCCTCACCTCCATAGAGGGAGCGACCGGTGTCGCGCTCGTCGACTACACCAGCGGGATGGCGCTGGGCACGATGGGCGGCAGCAAGACCTTCGACCTGAACGTGGCCGCCGCCGGCAACACCGATGTCATCCGCGCCAAGATGCGCACGATGGAGATGCTCGGCCTCAAGGCCGGCATCGAGGACATCCTGATCACCCTCTCCGACCAGTACCACCTGATCCGCCTGCTCAGCAGCCGCGGCGGCAACGGGCTGTTCCTGTACCTGGTCCTCGACTCCAGCCGGGCCAACCTGGCGATGGCCCGGCACCAGCTCAAGCGGATCGAGGAGGAGCTGGAGGTCTGACGGCGGCTCAGACCAGTGCGGCGGTACGGCGGCGGGCCCCGCCCGGGGCCGCGTCGCCGGCCGCGACGCCCGTACCGCGCAGGCCCTTGACGGCCTTGCCCGCGGGGCGCCCGCCGCGCCGGTCGAGCCAGTCGACGCGCACCCACAGCAGCGTCTCCCGGGCCCGCTCCAGCCGCCCGAGCCACGCGGCCTTCAGGCGCAGCCCGGTACCGAGCCCGGCCAGCAGCATGCCGCCGGCCGCGGGCACGGCGAAGGCGGAACCGAGCGCGAGCGCCCAGCCCAGCAGCAGCCACCAGCGGTGGCCCCGGCGCCAGGCGCGCACGGTCACCGCCCGGTCCTGAAGGACGTCGTACTTGCCGGCGCGGGCCACCCCGCGGGCGAGGGCGGTGTAGCGGCCCCGGCGGGCGAGTGCCACGACGGCCGCGCCGATGAGGAACAGCGCCGCGCCCGCCAGCACGCCGATCCGGCGCCCGGTCACTCCCTCCGGCACGACCCCGATCCCCGCGGCGACCACCCCGAGCCACCACAGCGGTGCGGCCCCGGCCCGTACGACGACGGCCACCCGAGCCAGTCCCTGTCCTCCGCGCGCCACGTCAGCCTCCCGTGTCACGTGTCCGAAGCGCATGCGTCTCGTAGGGAAGCTAATAGCAGAACGTGAGACGAATCTGAGAGTGGCGGGGCCCGGTCATTCGACGAACAGACCGCGGGCCGCCGCCTTGGCGTCGAACTCCTCCAGGCGGGCCTGGGCGTCCGGCAGGTCGTCGCAGAGCGCCTCCAGCAGCACGCGGCCGAGCAGCATGGGCGCGCACGCGGTGTCGAAGGCGAGCCCAGTGCCGACGGCGGCGGGCAGCAGCAGGTCGGAGTACTTGGCGACCGGCGCGAACGCGGAGTCGGCGACGGTGACCACGGTCAGGCCGGCGTCCTTGGCGTAGGCGAGGGTGTCCACGACCTCGCGCGGGTGCCGGGGCAGCGCGAAGCAGAGCAGGGCGGTGGCGCCCGCGCGGACGGCGGCGTCGATGCGGTCGTGGATCATCGTGCCGCCCTCGTGGAGCAGCCGGACGTCCGGGTGCACCTTGGCGGCGAAGTAGGAGAAGCCGTACGCCTGGGAGGCGGCGGCGCGCAGGCCGAGCACCGGCAGCGGGCGGGAGGCGGCGAGGACGCGGCCGGCCCGCTGCACCGGGCGGGGGTCGGCGAGCAGTTCGGCGAGGTGCCTCAGGTTCTCGATCTCGGCCTCGACGGCCTGCTGGTACTCGTTGTAGGCGGAGACCTCGGCGGCCGGTTCGGCCGGGACGACCTCGCGCAGGTGCTTGCGCAGGGCGGGATAGCCGTCGAAGCCGAGGGCGACCGCGAACCGGGTCACCGACGGCTGGCTGACCCCGGCCAGTTCGGCCAGTTCCACGCTGGACAGGAAGGGCACGTCGGCGGCCCGGCGCACCATGCTGTGCGCGATGCGGCGCTGGGTCGGCGTGAGCCGGTGGCCCTCGAAGAGCGCCTGCAATCGGTTGGCAGGGCTGTCGGTCCCGCTCATCACGTACTCCCCCTCCGGATTCCTCGACGCCCCGGGAGAGTACAGCGCCGGGGCATTGACAAACACGGGTCGTCTATTCAGACAGTGTGTCGCTGCATACCGTTATACAGCCCAGCGTGGGGAGAACGCATGGCTCAGCTCGTGGAACTGCGCTCCATCGACGTCGTCCCGGACGAGGAACGGCACGGCACGGCCTTCAGCCAGTTCACGCTCTGGCTCGGCGCCAACCTCCAGATCACGGCCGTCGTGACGGGCGCCCTGGCGGTCGTCTTCGGCGGGGACGTGGTGTGGTCGGTCGTCGGCCTGCTGTTCGGCAACCTGCTCGGCGGGGCGGTGATGGCCCTGCACTCCGCCCAGGGCCCGAAGCTCGGCCTGCCGCAGATGATCCAGTCCCGGGCACAGTTCGGGGTGCGCGGGGCGGTCGTACCGCTGCTGCTGGTGATCGTGATGTACGTCGGCTTCTTCGCGTCCGGCAGCGTGCTCGCCGGGCAGGCGGTGGGCGAGCTGACGCACACCGACGACACCACCGGGATCGTCGTCTTCGCGGCCATAACGGCGGTCATGGCGACCGCCGGCTACCGGGTCATCCACTCCCTCGGCCGGGTCGCGAGCATCGTCTGCGCGCTCGCCTTCGTCTACCTCGCCGTACGCCTCCTGGACCGCGCCGACACCTCCGCGCTGCTGCACGACGCGCACTTCTCGCTGCCGATGTTCCTGCTGGCCGTGTCCCTGTCGGCGTCCTGGCAGCTGGCGTTCGGGCCGTACGTGGCGGACTACTCGCGCTATCTGCCGCGGACGACGTCCACGAAGGCCACCTTCTGGTGGACCCTGTCCGGCTCGGCGCTGGGCTCCCAGTGGTCGATGACGTTCGGGGTGCTCGTCGCGGCCACGGCGGGCGAGAGGTTCCTGGACAGCCAGGTCGGTTACGTCGTCGCCCTCGGCGGCACGGGCGTGGCCGCGTCCTTCTTCTCCTTCGTCATCGCCCTCGGCAAGCTCACCGTCAACGTCCTCAACACCTACGGCGGCTTCATGTCGATGGTGACGAGCGTGAGCGGCTTCCGCGGGCAGCGGCGGCTGTCCCGGGCGGGCCGGGCCGCGTACATCGGGCTGGTGATGGTCGCCGGGACCGCGGTGGCCCTGCTGGGCAAGGACAGCTTCCTGTCCTCCTTCAAGGACTTCCTGCTGTTCCTGCTGACCTTCTTCACGCCCTGGTCGGCGATCAACCTGGTGGACTACTACCTGATCTCCAGGGAGCGGTACGACCTCGCGGCCCTCGCCGACCCGCACGGCCGCTACGGCGCCTGGCGCTGGGACGCCCTCGCCGTGTACGCGGCCGGTCTGCTGGCCCAGCTGCCGTTCCTCGCCACCAGCTTCTACACCGGCCCGCTGGTGGAGCCGCTGGGCGGTGCGGACATCTCCTGGATCGTCGGTCTGGCCGTGCCGGCGCTGCTGTACTGGCTGGTCGCGCGCCGGAACACGGTGGCCGGCCCGAGCCCCGAGCGGGGGGCTAGCCCCAGTGCCGTCGAGACGGCCGCTCCCTAGGCTGACCGGCATGAGCACACTCGATCCCCGGGACGCCGGCCTCAGGACGGACCCGAACCTCCGGAAGGACCTGGACGCGACCGTGCGCGCCCGCAGGGAACTGGGCGACGACTACGACTCCGCGCTGGTGGAGTCCTTCCTGGAGAAGGTCGAGCAGCGGATCGACGACGCGGTGGACCGCCGGGTGCGGCGGCAGCTCGCCGAGCGGCAGATGGCGACGGCCCGCGAGACCCGGCGGCCGAAGCCGGCCGACTCCTGGGGCGAGCGCTACGGCTTCGCCCTGATCACACTGGTCCTGGCGATCCCGCTGTCCGCCATCGCGGGTGCGGTCGCCGGGCTGTCCGGGATGGTGGTCACCTGGCTCGGCATCGTCGGCGTCAACGCGGTGCAGGCCGTACGGCTCAACCCGGAGCTCCTCGCCGGCCGGCGCGACCACGACGGCCCGGCGCGAGAAGAGTGACCGCGGGGCGAGCGACCGCGGGCCGAGTAACCGCCGGGGCGAGTGACCGCGGGCCGAGTGACCGCCCCCGGTGGGGTCACGCCTGCCGGGTCGGCAGCACCATGATCTGGCGCAGGTTGACGTGCCGGGGGCGGCTGGTGGCGTAGGCGACGACGTCGGCGACCTCCGCCGGGGCCAGTCCCCCGATCGCCCCGAACATCTCGTCCAGTTGCCCGGACAGCTCCGCGCTGTCGACGTGCGAGGCCAGTTCGGTCTCCGTCAGTCCCGGCTCGATGTTGGTGACCCGGACGTCCCGCGGCCCCAGTTCGCCGCGCAGGCTCTGGGACAGGTAGGTGACGGCCGCCTTGGTCGCCCCGTACACCGCGTAGTTCGGGAAGGGCACGTGGGCGCCGATGGAGGAGATGTTCACCAGGTCGGCGGTGCGCCCCCCGGCCGCGGCGGCCAGCAGGTCGGCGTTGAAGGCGCGGATGATCCGCAGCACGCCGGTGACGTTCGTGTCGAGCATCCGCCGCCACTCGTCGAGCCGGCCCGCCTCGACGGGGTTCGGCAGCATGACACCCGCGTTGTTGACGACGAGGTCGACGGCGCCGAACGCCTCGTGCACCCGGTCCCGGGCGGCCTCCACGGACACGTCGTCGGTGATGTCGGCGGCCACCGCGAGCGCCTGGCCGCCCTCCGCCCGGATCTTCTCCACCAGCGCGTCCAGCCGGTCCGCGCGCCGGGCGAGCAGCGCCACCCGAGCCCCCTCGGCGGCCAGGTGCAGGGCGACCGCCTCACCGATGCCGCTGGCGGCTCCGGTGACCACGGCGGTACGGCCGGACAGGTTCTCGTACGACATGGGTGCTCCCTCGTGGACCGCGGCCGGGGCTGCCCCCCGGCGGCTGACACCCACTCTCGTCGCGTCCGGCCGCCCTACCCAGGGATGCGGTTTTCCTGGGTCTGCCAATACCAGGATCGACGGCCGCCGCTCCCCTACGATCTGGCTATGGACGGGGACTGGACCGAAGCAGAGGTGGGCGACTTCCTGCGCTCGCGCCGCGCCCGCATCAGGCCGGAGGAGGTCGGGCTGCCCTCGCACGGGCGGCGCCGGGTGCCGGGCCTGCGCCGCGAGGAGGTGGCCCAGCTCGCGGGAGTGAGCGTCGACTACTACATCCGGCTGGAACAGGGCCGGGGCACCAGCGTGAGCGACGCCGTGCTGGATGCCGTCGCGCGGGTGCTGCGGCTGGACGAGACCGAGCACGCCTACCTGCGCACGGTGGCGCGGCCCCGCCGGCAGCGGCGGAAGCCGGCCGGTGCGCCCCGCGTCCGGCCCGGCGTGCAGATCCTCCTCGACGGCATGGACCGCAGCCCGGCGTTCGTGCTGGGCCGCCGCATGGACGTGCTCGCCTGGAACGCGCTCGGTGACGCCGTCAACGGCTTCAGCCGCCTGGCACCGGACGAACGGAACGTCCCCCGGCTGGTCTTCCTCGATCCCGCCTCCCGGGAGCTGTACCCGGAGTGGACGGCGGTGGCCGCGCAGACGGTGGCCCAGCTGCGGCTGCTGGCGGGCCGGTACGCCGACGACCCCGGCCTGTGCGCGCTGGTGGGCGAACTGACTCTGAAGAGCGAGGACTTCCGCCGGCTGTGGACCGACCACGAGGTCCGCGAGTGCGCGTTCGGCGTGAAGAAGGTGCGGCACCCGGTCGCGGGCCTGCTGACCCTGCCGTACGAGACCCTGACGGTCCCGGCGGACCCGGAGCAGACGATCGTGGTGTACACGCCGGAGCCGGGTTCGGAGACGGCCGAGCGGCTGGCGCTGCTGGGCAGTTGGGAGTCGAGCACCGCCCGCTGAGAAGAGTTGCGCGGGGACCGCCGCACCCCCGTTTCCGGGGGGCGGGACGACGGCGGTCCCCGCGAGGGACGCGGGCCGGGTCAGGGCCGGGCCTACGCGTCCGTGGCGTCCATGGAGGTCCGGGAGCCGCTCCGGAGGTCCTTGGCGCCGTTCGGCGCCGGCCTGGGCGGGGAGCCGCTCCCACCCCTGCCGACACCCACTAATCTGCCGTATCCGTGTTAAGCGGGTGCTGCGCGCACATGACGCTCGCGTACCACTTCCGCGAACCCCGGCCCCTGCCCGAGCGGGCTACTTGGCGCCGCCCTTGGCCAGGAAGGCCAGCAGGTCCTGCCGGCTGACCACGCCGGTCGGCTTGCCCTCGACCAGCACGATCGCGGCGTCCGCCGAACCCAGCACCTGCATCAGGTCGCCGACCGGCTCGCCGGAGCCGACCTGGGGCAGCGGGGCGCACATGTGCTTCTCCAGCGGGTCCTCCAGCGAGGCCCGCTTGCTGAACAGGGCGTCGAGCAGCTCCCGCTCCACGACCGAGCCGACGACCTCGGCGGCCATCACGTCCGGGTGACCGGCGCCGGGCTTGACGACGGGCATCTGCGAGACGCCGTACTCGCGCAGTACCTCGATGGCCTGGCCGACGGTCTCCTCCGGGTGCATGTGCACCAGGGACGGGATGGAGCCGCCCGCCTTGTCGCTCAGGACGTCGCCGACGCGGGCGCTGGGGCCCTCGTCCTCCAGGAAGCCGTAGTCGGCCATCCACTCGTCGTTGAAGATCTTGCTGAGGTAGCCGCGGCCGCTGTCGGGCAGGAGCACGACCACGACGTCGTCCGGGCCGAGCCGCTCGGCGACCTTCAGCGCGGCCACGACGGCCATGCCGCAGGAGCCGCCCACCAGCAGGCCCTCCTCCTTGGCCAGCCGGCGGGTCATCTGGAAGGAGTCCTTGTCGGAGACGGCGACGATCTCGTCCGCGACGGTGCGGTCGTAGGCGGTCGGCCAGAAGTCCTCACCGACGCCCTCGACCAGGTACGGCCGCCCGGAGCCGCCCGAGTACACGGAGCCCTCGGGGTCGGCGCCGATGACCTTGACCGCGCCCTGGCTGGCCTCCTTCAGGTAGCGGCCGGTGCCGGAGATGGTGCCGCCGGTGCCGACGCCCGCCACGAAGTGGGTGATCTTCCCCTCGGTCTGCTCCCACAGCTCGGGGCCGGTCGAGTGGTAGTGCGAGAGCGGGTTGTTGGGGTTGGAGTACTGGTCGGGCTTCCAGGCGCCGGGCGTCTCGCGCACCAGCCGGTCGGAGACGTTGTAGTACGAGTCAGGGTGCTCCGGGGCCACGGCGGTCGGGCACACCACCACCTCGGCACCGTACGCGCGCAGCACGTTGATCTTGTCGGTGCTCACCTTGTCCGGGCAGACGAAGATGCACTTGTAGCCCTTCTGCTGGGCCACGATGGCGAGTCCCACGCCGGTGTTGCCACTGGTCGGCTCGACGATCGTGCCGCCCGGCTTCAGCTCCCCGCTCTGCTCCGCGGCCTCGATCATGCGCAGGGCGATGCGGTCCTTCACGGAACCGCCCGGGTTGAAGTACTCCACCTTGGCCAGGACGGTCGCCTGGATGCCCTTGGTCACGTTGTTGAGCCGCACCAGCGGGGTGTTGCCGACGAGGCTGATCATCGAGTCGTGGTATCGCACCGTTGTCTCCGGTCGCTGCAAAAGAACTGTTCGTAGTGGTGTCGCCAGCCTAAGGCCAGCGGTGTGGCGTGAGCGTTCGTTCACTCCCTGTCGAGATTGGCGCACGGTCCGTACGGGGCAAGGAGTGGGTACGGCTACGAGGAGGTGGCGGCGACGCATGACGAGGATGTCGAGGGCACGGGTGGCCCGGCGCATCGCGGCCGGGGCGGCGTACGGCGGGGGCGGGGTCGGGCTCATCGGCGCGGCCGTCGTCGGTCTGGTGCTGGCGGAGGTGCGACTGGCACGGCGCCATGTGGGCAACGGCAGCGGCGGGCGGGTGCCGGTGGCCGACGGCGTGTACGGGCACGCGTACGGCATCCCGGGCGAACCGCCGCTCCGCCTGACCATGCTCGGCGATTCGACGGCGGCGGGGCAGGGCGTGCACCGGGCGGGCCAGACCCCGGGGGCGCTGCTGGCCTCCGGGCTCGCGGCGGTGGCGGAACGCCCGGTCGAGCTGCGGAACGTGGCGGTGCCGGGCGCCCGGTCCGACGACCTGGACCGCCAGGTCGCGCTGGTGCTGTCCGCGCTCAGCCCCGTCCCGGACATCTGCGTGATCATGGTCGGCGCGAACGACGTGACCCACCGGATGCCCCCGACCCGCTCGGTACGGCACCTGGCGGCGGCGGTACGGCGGCTGCGCACGGCCGGCGCCGAGGTGGTGGTCGGCACCTGTCCCGACCTCGGCACCATCGAGCCGGTGCAGCAGCCGCTGCGCTGGCTGGCCCGGCGGGCGTCCCGGCAGCTGGCGGCGGCCCAGACGATCGGGGTGGTGGAACAGGGCGGGCGCACGGTGTCGCTGGGCGACCTGCTCGGCCCCGAGTTCGAGGCGAATCCGCGGGAGCTGTTCGGGCCGGACAACTACCACCCGTCGGCCGAGGGCTACGCGACCGCGGCCATGGCCGTCCTGCCCACGGTGTGCGCGGCGCTGGGCCTGTGGCCGGAGGAGGAACGGCCGGACGTGTCGCGCCGCGAGGGTTTCCTGCCGGTGGCCCGCGCGGCGGCCGAGGCCGCGTCGGAGGCCGGCACCGAGGTGACGGCGGCCATGCCGACGGGGCCGCGGGGACCATGGGCGCTGCTCAAGCGGAGGCGCCGGCGGCGGGTACCCGAGGCGGAGCCGGCGACCCGGCCCCTCTGACCGCCTCGGCCCCCGCCGCCCCGGAGCCAAGCAAGCGCTTAGACAATTGCGGCCAGTGTCACACCGCGACACCGGTGACCTGGCCCATACGTACGGGTAACTTCCCACCTGCCCTGCCCGAAAAAATCCGCCACTGGAGCCGTGATGCCCGAAGCCGTGATCGTCTCGACCGCCCGCTCCCCCATCGGCCGCGCGAACAAGGGCTCCCTGAAGGACCTGCGCCCCGACGACCTCACCGCCACGATCATCCAGGCGGCGCTCGCCAAGATCCCCGAGCTGGACCCGAAGGACATCGACGACCTGATGCTCGGCTGCGGCCTGCCCGGCGGCGAGCAGGGCCACAACCTCGGCCGGATCGTCGCCGTGCAGATGGGCATGGACCACCTGCCGGGCTGCACGATCACCCGCTACTGCTCCTCCTCCCTGCAGACCTCCCGCATGGCGCTGCACGCCATCAAGGCCGGCGAGGGCGACGTCTTCATCTCGGCCGGTGTCGAGATGGTCTCCCGCTACGTCAAGGGCAGCTCAGACGGCCTGCCGGACACGCACAACCCGCTGTTCGCCGAGGCCGAGGCCCGCACCGAGTCGGTCGCCGGGCAGGAGGGCACCACCTGGCACGACCCGCGCGAGGACGGCCTGCTGCCCGACCCCTACATCGCGATGGGCCAGACCGCCGAGAACCTGGCCCGCTGGAAGGGCGTCACCCGCCAGGAGATGGACGAGTTCGGCGTCCGCTCGCAGAACCTCGCCGAGGAGGCCATCAAGAGCGGCTTCTGGGAGCGCGAGATCACCCCGGTGACCCTGCCCGACGGCACGGTGGTCAGCAAGGACGACGGCCCGCGCGCCGGCGTCACCCTGGAGGCCGTGCAGGGCCTGAAGCCGGTCTTCCGCCCCGACGGACTCGTCACGGCCGGCAACTGCTGTCCGCTGAACGACGGCGCCGCCGCGCTCGTCATCATGTCCGACACCAAGGCCCGCGACCTGGGCCTGACCCCGCTCGCCCGCATCGTGTCCACCGGTGTCTCCGGCCTCTCCCCGGAGATCATGGGCCTCGGCCCGGTGGAGGCGAGCAAGCAGGCCCTCCAGCGCGCCGGTCTGACCATCGACGACATCGACCTGGTCGAGATCAACGAGGCCTTCGCCGCGCAGGTGATCCCGTCCTACCGGGACCTCGGCATCGACATCGACAAGCTGAACGTCAACGGCGGTGCCATCGCCGTCGGCCACCCGTTCGGCATGACCGGTGCCCGCATCACCGGCACGCTCATCAACTCCCTGCAGTGGCACGACAAGCAGTTCGGCCTGGAGACGATGTGCGTCGGCGGCGGCCAGGGCATGGCGATGGTCATCGAGCGCCTCAGCTGACCCACCGTCCGTAGCGGGTCAGGCACGTCACGTCGCAGAAGGGCCCAGAACCCAGGAAACACCACGGTTCTGGGCCTTTTCGTGATCCAATCTCCCCCAGGATGTGACCTATCTCGCTCGCCGGGCACATCGGTGCAGGTCAGCGCGGGTCAGCACACCGCACGACGAAACCCCGAACGCAAAGTCCTGTCCGTTTCGTGACGTTACGCACTGACAGCTGGTTAGTCCGCCCTTCAAGCTGATGTAGGAAGTCGGGGGTCGACTTTGAACCGGGAGTATGTCAGTGAGCGCCATGCCGATCGCCCTGCTGCTCACCACGGCAGCCACCGGCGCCGTGGGTGTCGCCGTCCTGCGCACCGTGCTGAAGCTGCGCCGCCAGCTCACCGAACTGGCGGCGCAGCTCGCCGACGGCCAGGCGGCCACGGCACGCGCCCTCCTGCCGAACGCCCGTACCACCGCCGACGCCGACGGGATACGGGCGGCCGTGGCCGAGGCGCTCGCCGAGGAACGGGAACGCGAGCTGGCCGAGGCACGCGCCTTCTGGGCGGCGCAGGAGGCCCGTGACGCCTCCGAGTCGCCCTCGCTGTACGGCCTGCCCGACGCCGATGTGTTCCTGCCCCGCCAGGCGGACTACGTGGGCCTGGAGCCGCTGGAGCCGGTCGCCGAGCCGGGCGCCGACGCCGACGAGTTCGCCGGGGAGTCCCCGGAGCTGGCCGCGGCGCGCCGCCGGCACCCCTCGCACCCGGACTTCGTGCCCGTGCAGTCGCCGGCCGTGAACGACCACGAGCGCACCGTCACCACGCTGGAGGAGCTGGCCGCCGAGCGCGTCGAACTCTCCGATGTCCGCCCCGGCCCGCTCGGCACGCTCGACGTCTACGTCTTCGCCGACGGCACCACCCTGTGCATGACCCCGGGCCACCGCGAGACGGCGGAACGCCTGGCGCGGGCCCTGGAGTCCGGCGAGGCCCCGTACCTGCTGGGCGGCTCGGGCGTCTCCGGCGCGTACACCCTGACGTTCGCGTGCGGCGAGGAGACGGTGTACATCCTGGCCGACAGGGTGATCGCGTCCCTCTGACGGTCGGCGTCAGACCCCCGCCCGCTGCCGCGCCTCCTCCACCAGCCGCACGGCCTCGGCGACCTGGTCCTCACTGCGCACCACGACCGCGAGGTCATGCGCCGCCACCAGGATCTGATCCGCCGCGGCGAACATCCCCGCGTCCGGCATCTCCCGGGGCTCTCTCCCCGGCTCCTCCGTCAACTGGGCCCGCCGGGAGAGCTCCCGGGCCAGGGCCAGTGCCTCCGCCGCCGCGCTCCGTTGGAGCCGGCTCTGCGGTGCCGCCCGCAACCGGTCGGCGAAGTGATCCACTGCTTTGGTCAAGGGCGTCGTATCAACCACCCGCCGAGCGTAACGCCCCGCACTGTTGCCAATACGCGAACGCTCAGGCACGGTGACGTGAAGGACCGGCTTACATCCCCTTTGCGTTCGGAGGCGCCGATGTCCCACGTCTTCTCCGAGGAGACCCACCGCAATCTGCTCGCCCGCATCCCCCACTGCACCGGTCGTGAAGTCTCCGACTGGCTGCGCACCGTCGAAGAAGGCCCGGCACTCTTCCGCTTCGAGGAGAAGGTCAGCTGGCTCCGGCACGAGTACGACCTGGCGTACGGCCACGCGAAGGCGATCGTGCACGAGTACGACCTGAGGAGGGCGGCGCGCAAGCTGCTCTGAACGGCCAAGCTGCTCTGAACGGCACAGGGCCCCGGGCGGATCGCCCGGGGCCCTGCCGAAGACCGGCGTCGGTGCTAGTCGTTGCTGCTGAAGATCGCCACCAGCCGCAGCATCTCCACGTAGATCCACACCAGGGTCAGGGTGAGGCCGAACGCGGCGAGCCATGCCTCGTTGCGCGGGGCGCCGTAGGCGATGCCGTCCTCGATCTGCTTGAAGTCGAGGGTCAGGAAGAACGCGCCGAGGATGATCGCGATGATGCCGACGAGCGCGCCGAGCGGGCCGAAGCTGCGCAGTCCGCCGTCGTCGGCGACACCGAAGGCGACCAGCAGCAGGTTGACCGCCATGACCACCAGGAACGCCATCGCGATGGCGAGGCCGATGCGGGCGTAGCGGGCGGTGACGCGGATCCAGCCGGCCTTGTAGACGAGCAGGGTCGCGCCCGAGACGGCCATGGTGCCGAGCACGGCCTGGAAGGGCGCGCCGCTCCAGCGGCTGTTGTACATCTCGCTGATGACGCCGAGGAAGACGCCCTCGAAGGCGGCGTACCCGAGGATCAGCGCGGGCGACGGGGTGCGCTTGAAGCTCTGCACCATCGCCAGGACGAAGGCGATCAGCGCGGAGCCGACGGCCAGGCCGTAGCTGGTGCCCGAGACGGGCAGCAGGGCCCAGGCGAGGACGGCGCCGACGGCGACCGTGCCCAGCGTGACCGCCGAGCGGACGACGACGTCGTCCATGGTCATCCGGTCGGTGGTGGCCGGGGCCTGGGGCGGGGCGCCGACGCCCTGCTGTGCGTAGGGGTTCTGCGCGTACGGGTTCTGCGCGTACGGGTTGCCCTGTGCGTACCCGGCCTGCGGTGCGGTGTTGAAGCCGGCGTAGCCGTTGTCGCGGCTGAACCCCCGTCGCGAGAAGACCGGGTTGCTGCTCCTCATTTCACTCCTCCATGGCTGCCGAGCGCAGCCTTGGCTCAAGAGTAATGGATTGGCAAAGGATCGACCATGATACTTGAGGAGGATCTTTCCCCTGCTGTGCTGCGCAACACGCTACGCGGGCATCTGATTCCCGGCCATGGACGGACGGCTAACCGAGCGGAAACCCTGTGTACGCCTCCGCGAGGTCGGTCCCGGCCGCCCGGGAGGAGGCGATCCGCTCCAGCCGGGCCAGTTGGAGGCGGGCGTCGAAGGCGGTGGCGTCCGGGGCCCGGTGCAGCAGGGTCGTCATGTCGTAGGAGAACCGCTCGGCCTGCCAGATCCGGCGCAGACAGGTCGCGGAGTAGGCGTCGAGGAGGTCCGGGGAGCCGGTCTCCCGCTCGTGGGCGAGGGCCCGGGCGAGCGTGACGACGTCACCGACGGCGAGGTTCAACCCCTTGGCGCCGGTCGGCGGCACGATGTGGGCGGCGTCGCCGGCGAGGAAGAGCCGGCCGTGCCGCATCGGCTCGTGCACGAAGGAGCGCATGGGGGTGACCGACTTCTGGGTGACCGGCCCGCGCTCCAGCCGCCAGCCGTCGTCCGTCTCGAACCGCCGCTCCAGCTCGTCCCAGATCGCCTCGTCGTCCCACGCCTCGGCGTCCGTACCCGCGGACACCTGGAGGTAGAGCCGGGAGACAGCCGGCGACCGCATGGACAGCAGGGCGAAGCCGCGTTCGTGGCGGGCGTAGACGAGTTCGTCGTGCGAGGGGGCGACATCGGCGAGGATGCCGAGCCAGGCGTAGGGGTACGACCGCTCGAACACCCGGGAAACCCCGGCCGGGAAGGCCTGGCGGGCCACCCCCCAGAACCCGTCGCAGCCGACGACGTAGTCGCACTCCAGCACGTCCTCGCGCCCCTGGTACCGGAACGGGACCCGCGGCCGGTCACCCTCCGCGCCCTCCACGCCCAGCGCCTCGGCCTCGAAGAGCAGCGGCCCGCCCTCCTTCAATTGAAGCGCGATGAGGTCCTTGCAGACCTCGGTCTGGGCGTAGACGGTCACGGACCGCCCGCCGGTGAGCGCGGGGAAGTCGACGCGGTGCCGGCTCCGGTCGAACCGCAGTTCGATCCCGTCGTGCCGCAGCCCCTCCCGGTCCATCCGCTCCCCGGCCCCGGCGGCGCGCAGCACGTCGACGGTCCCCTGCTCCAGAATCCCGGCCCGCTGCCGCTGCTCGACGTAGTCCCGGTCCCGGCCCTCCAGGACGACCGACTCGATCCCGGCACGGTGCAACAGCCGAGCGAGCAGCAGCCCGGCCGGGCCCGCCCCGATGATCCCGACGGTGGTGCGCATCGGTCGTCTCCTTCTCTCCCGCCGCCCCACATGGCGTTCGCCTGGTGAAATTTCTTTCACTCTCTTCCGGGCGTGAGTCTCCGCCGCACGGGCCCCGCTGTCAACGGTCGTGCGGGGTCGAGTGGTGTGTGGGCGGTTCTGGTGCCGTCCTCGACGCCGAGGGTCAGCCGTGGCACGGACACCATGACACCCCGAAGCGGCTCCGTCCGACCGGAACAGGTGACGAGGAAGGTGCCCGGAGCCGGACTTGAACCGGCACGCCCGCGAAGGGGCAGCGAGGTTTAAGCTCGCCGTGTCTGCATTCCACCATCCGGGCAGGCCATGGGCTCCGCTTGCGAGCTTCGAGCCTATCGGGACCCATCCCCCGAACAGCGGGCGGGTGGACCGATGTTGTCTTATTTTATTGACGTCTGAGGGTGCATCAGCCCGCGGAACACGCCATCCGCACTTGCCAATAGCCTGACGTGACGGCTTTACGCGCGTACGTGAAATGACGGAATTTCACCGTCCGAACGAGGGTGTTCCACCTGTTCTCGACACGGTTCCCGACGCGGCCCTCGCCACGGACGGAGTCAGGGTCACCTGTCCTCCCCAGGTATGACAGCGGGCCGCTCCGTCCGACCCGAGTCGCCCTCCGGAACCGGAACAGCGACTGACTACACGCGCGCTCCCCGCCGGGACGATGGACCGGTCCCCAACGAACAGACGTCGTACCGACAGGAGCGCCCTCCCGTGACCACCACACCCACCGCCGGCCGGACCACCGCCGTGGCCGCACGCGCCACGGAGCTGTCGAAGATCTACGGGCAGGGTGAGACCCGGGTGGTCGCCCTGGACCGGGTCTCCGTCGACTTCCGGGCCGCCGAGTTCACCGCGATCATGGGACCGTCGGGCTCCGGCAAGTCCACGCTGATGCACTGTGTGGCCGGGCTGGACACCTTCTCCTCCGGGTCCGTCCGGATCGGGGACACCGAGCTGGGGTCCCTGAAGGACAAGCAGCTCACCAGGTTGCGCCGGGACAAGATCGGCTTCATCTTCCAGGCGTTCAACCTGCTGCCGACGCTGACCGCCCTGGAGAACATCACCCTCCCGATGGACATCGCCGGGCGGAAGCCGGACAAGGCGTGGCTGGACCGGGTCATCGAGATGGTCGGGCTGTCCGGCCGGCTCAGCCACCGGCCCGCCCAGCTGTCCGGCGGTCAGCAGCAGCGGGTCGCCGTCGCCCGCGCCCTCGCCTCCCGGCCCGAGATCATCTTCGGTGACGAGCCGACCGGGAACCTGGACTCGCGCTCCGGCGCCGAGGTCCTCGGCTTCCTGCGCAACTCGGTGCGCGAGCTGGGCCAGACCGTCGTCATGGTCACCCACGACCCGGTGGCCGCGGCCTACGCGGACCGGGTGATCTTCCTGGCCGACGGGCGGATCGTCGACGAGATGTACGGCCCCACCGCCGACTCCGTCCTCGACCTGATGAAGCAGTTCGACGCGAAGGGCCGTACCAGCTGATGTTCCGCACCGCCCTGCGCAACGTCCTCGCGCACAAGGCCCGGCTCCTGATGACCGTGCTCGCCGTCATGCTCGGCGTCGCGTTCGTCTCCGGGACGCTGGTCTTCACCAACACCATCTCCGACGCCTACCAGAAGAGCTCCGCCAAGGGCTTCGACCGGGTCGACGTCGCCGTACGGCCCGAGTACCAGGACTCCAAGGGCAACCAGGTCGGCAAGGTCCCCGAGCTGACCCGGGCCCTGCTCGACAAGGCCGCCAAGGTCCCCGGGGCCGCCTCCGCCACCGGTGTCGTCACCGGCTTCACCGCCGTCGCCGACAAGGACGGCAAGCTCGTCGGCGGTGACTGGCAGTCCGCCGGCGGCAACTACTGGGGCACCGAGGACCCCCGCTACCCGCTGGTCAGCGGCCATGCCCCGCGCGGCAAGGACGAGGTGCTGATCGACTCGGCGACCGCGAAGCGGGCCGGGTACCGGGTCGGCGACACCGTGCGGCTCTCCGTCGACGGCCCGGTCCTCACGCCCACCGTCAGCGGCATCTTCACCACCGACGACGGCAACGTCGCCGCGGGCGGCAGCCTCACCCTGTTCGACACGGCGACCGCGCAGTCCCTGTTCGGCAAGAAGGGCACGTACGACGAGATCGACGTGCGGGCCGCGGCCGGCACCAGCCAGGCAGCGCTCAAGGACCGGCTCGACAAGGCCCTGCCCGCCAAGCTGGTGAAGACCACCACCGGCAAGCAGCTCGCCGACGACCAGGCGAAGGCCATCTCCTCGTCCATGAGCAGCCTGAAGCAGGGCCTGCTGGTGTTCGCCGGCATCGCCCTGTTCGTCGGCACCTTCATCATCGCCAACACCTTCACCATGCTGGTCGCCCAGCGCACCCGGGAACTGGCCCTGCTGCGGGCGGTCGGCGCCTCCCGCCGCCAGGTCACCCGCTCGGTGCTCATCGAGGCGTTCGCCGTCGGCGCGGTCGCCGGTGTGACCGGTCTGGCCGCCGGTGTCGGCATCGGCGCGGGCCTGCGCTCCCTGCTCGGCTCGTTCGGCGCGACCATGCCCGACGGCCCGCTGGTGATCAGCCCCGGCACGGTGGTCACCGCCCTCGCGGTCGGCGTCCTCATCACCATGCTGGCCGCCTGGCTGCCCGGCCGCCGGGCCGCGAAGATCCCGCCGGTGGCGGCGATGAGCAGCGTGCACGCCACGGCCACCACCAAGTCGCTGGTGCTGCGCAACACGCTGGGCTCCCTGTTCGCGGCGGCCGGCATCGCGGTGGTCCTCGCGGGCACCAGGATGGACGCCGACACCGGCCAGGGCGCGATGGGCATCGGCGCGGTGCTGCTGATCATCGGCGTGTTCATCCTGACCCCGCTGCTGTCCCGGCCGCTGATCGCCGCCGCCGCGCCGGTGCTGCGCGCCTTCGGGGTGTCGGGCAAGCTGGCCCGGCAGAACTCGGTGCGCAACCCGCGCCGCACCGCGGCCACCGCCTCCGCGCTGATGATCGGCCTGACGCTGATCACCGGTATGACCGTGATGGCGGGCAGCCTCCAGACGTCCATCGACAAGATGGCCTCCTCGGCGATCCGCGCCGACTACGTCGTCTCGATGGCCAACCGCGGCCCGCTCTCCCCCGGTGTGGAGAAGAAGATCTCCTCCGCCGACGGCGTCACCGCGAGCAGCCCGCTGCGAGGCGGCGAGTCCCGCATCGACGGCGGCACCGAATACCTGACCGGTGTCGACGGCGCGGCCATCGGCGAGCTGACCGATCTGAAGGTGACCGACGGGTCGTTCAGCGTGGGCGGCACGCGGGTCGTCGTGGACGAGGACCGCGCCAAGGACTTCGGCTGGAGGGCCGGTTCCCGCTTCACCGCGCACTTCGAGGACGGCGAGGCCCAGCGGCTGACGGTCGCGGGGGTCTACGAGGGCAACGACATGCTCAACGGGATCATCCTCGACAACAAGGTCCTCACCCCGCACCTGTCCGACCCGGCCGACATGCAGGTCATGGTGAAGACGGCGGACGGGGCGTCCGACGCGGCCAAGGACCGGCTGGAGAAGGTCCTCGGCTCCAACCCGGCGATCAAGGTCCAGGACAAGCAGGACATCTCCAAGGAGATCGCCCAGATGTTCACGCTGATGCTGAACATGGTCTACGGACTGCTCGGCATGGCGGTGATCGTCGCGGTGCTCGGCGTCATCAACACGCTGGCCATGTCCGTCTTCGAGCGGGCCCAGGAGATCGGAATGCTCCGCGCGATCGGCCTGGACCGCAGGGCGGTCAAACGAATGGTCCGTCTGGAGTCCCTGGTCATCTCCCTGTTCGGCGGGGTGCTGGGCATCGGTCTGGGCGTGTTCTTCGGCTGGGCGGCCGGCGAGCTGCTGGGCACCAAGATGCCGACGTACGAACTGGTGCTGCCGTGGGGCCGGATGACGGTGTTCCTGCTGCTGGCGGGCGTGGTCGGCGTCCTGGCCGCGCTGTGGCCGGCCCGGCGCGCGGCCCGGCTGAACATGCTGACGGCCATCAAGGCCGAGTAGCCGGTCGTAAGACGGTGAAGGGGGCCCCGCGGGAAGGGGCCCCCTTGTGTCGTACCGCTGTCAGCCGTGCCAGGTGCGGGCCCGCAGGGGGAGCCCGGAGGCGCCGGACTCGGGGGTGCGGATCGCGAGGACCTGGTTGACGCCGATGCGGTTGCGTTCGAACGCGAGCGCGGAGGCGGCCATGTACAGCCGCCAGACGCGGGCGCGGCCCGGGCTGGTGAGGCCGACGGCCCGGTCCCAGTCGGCCTCCAGGTTGGCAACCCACCGGCGCAGGGTGCGGGCGTAGTGCTCGCGGATGGACTCCACGTCCCGGACCTCGAAACCGGCCCGCTCCAGCTGGGTGACGGTGGTGCCGACGGGGGCGAGTTCGCCGTCGGGGAAGACGTAGGCGTCGATGAACTCGTCCACCTCGTAGGCCGACTCGTCCCGCTGCGGGCGGCGGGCGATCTGGTGGTTGAGCAGCCGGCCGCCGGGCTTGAGCAGGGCGTGGAGCTGGCGGGCGTACTCCAGGTACTTCTCGGCGCCGACGTGTTCGGCCATGCCGATGGAGGAGATCGCGTCGAAGGGGCCGTCCACGACGTCCCGGTAGTCCTGGACCCTGATCTCCACCCGGTCGGTCAGGCCCTCGTCGGCGACGCGCTTGCGGGCGTACGCCGCCTGCTCCTGGGAGAGCGTGACGCCGACGACGCTCACGCCGTGCTCGCGGGCCGCGTGGATGGCCATGGAGCCCCAGCCGCAGCCGACGTCCAGCAGCCGCTGACCCTCCTTCAGGCCCAGCTTGGCGCAGACCAGTTCGAGCTTGTCACGCTGGGCGGACTCCAGGGTCCCGGCGTCCTCCCAGTACGCGCAGGAGTACACCATGGACGGACCGAGGACGATCTCGTAGAAGTCGTTGCCGACGTCGTAGTGGTGGCTGATGGCCCGCTTGTCGGTGCGGCGGGTGTGCAGATTACGGCGGGGTCTGCGGACCTCCTCGCGCGGCGGCGCGGGCGGGATCGGCGGACCGGCCAGTTTCAGCAGCTCGCGGGCGGCGGCCCGGACATCGGGGTCGCGCAGGGCCTGGACGAGGCCGCGGGCGTCCTCCCCGCGCTCCCAGACGAGGCCCGCCATGGCGTCGAGCGCGGTGTACAGGTCGCCCTCGATCTCCAGGTCGCCGGCGACCCAGGCGCGGGCGAGGCCCAGTTCGCCCGGTTTGAACAGCATGCGGCGCAGGGCGCGGCGGTTGCGCACGACGAGCGCCGGCGCGTCCGGCGGCCCTGCCTGCGATCCGTCCCAGGCCTTCAGACGTACCGGGAGCGGGGCTCCCAGCATCTGCTCGGCAAGACTCCTCAGCCGCGACGCGGCGTCGGCCATGGCGCACACCTCCAAGACGACGATCCCGGATGCCGGATACCACGTAAACACCGCGAGGGCCTCGGCGCAGTCCCGCAAAGGAGTTACGACTGGGCAAAACGGTTGTAGAAACCATGCAGATGGGTGCCCGGGAACGCCGGAAGACCTCCCGCACCACGGATGGCAGGAGGTCTTCCGGGTCGGCCGCCGACGGAAGGGTCCGTCGGCGACCGGAGGGTCTGTCTACGACCGGAGGGTCACCGGTGTCGACCGGAGGATCTACCGGTGTCGACCGGAGGTCAGGAGGCCTTGGCCTTCTCCTCGGTCTTGCTCGCGGCGGCGACCGGCGCCGGCTTGGCGGCCTCGTAGAACTCCTCGCGCGGGTTCTCCATGGCGCCGAGGGAGACGACCTCGCGCTTGAGGAACATGCCGAGCGTCCAGTCGGCGAAGACGCGGATCTTGCGGTTCCAGGTCGGCATCGCCAGACCGTGGTAACCACGGTGCATGTACCAGGCGAGGCGGCCCTTGACCTTGATCTTCATCTTGCCCATGACGATCATCGCCACGCCCTTGTGCAGGCCGAGACCGGCGACCGCACCCTTGTTGGCGTGCTCGTACTCCTTCTGCGGGAAGCCCCGCATACCGGAGACCACGTTGTCGCCGAGGACCTTGGCCTGGCGCAGCGCGTGCTGGGCGTTCGGCGGGCACCAGGCGTTCTCCACGCCGGCCTTGCGGGCGGCGACGTCCGGGACCTGGGCGTTGTCGCCGGCGGCCCAGATGTAGTCCGTGCCCTTGACCTGGAGGGTGGGCTCGCAGTCGACGTGACCGCGCGGGCCGAGCGGCAGACCGAAGCGGGAGAGGGCCGGGTTGGGCTTGACGCCGGCCGTCCACACGATGGTGTTGGAGTCGACCTCCAGGCCGTTCTTCAGCACCACGTGGCCGTCGACGCAGGAGTCCATGGAGGTGGAGAGGTAGATCTCCACGCCCCGGCTCTCCAGGTGCTCCTTGCCGTACTGGCCGAGCTTGGGGCCGACCTCGGGGAGGATCTTGTCGGCGGCGTCGACCAGGATGAAGCGCATGTCCTCGCGGGACACGTTCTTGTAGTACTTGGCCGCGTCCCGGGCCATGTCCTCGACCTCGCCGATGGTCTCCGCGCCCGCGAAGCCACCGCCGATGAAGACGAAGGTGAGCGCCTTGCGGCGGATCTCCTCGTCGGTCGTGGAGTCGGCCTTGTCGAGCTGCTCCAGGACGTGGTTGCGCAGGCCGATGGACTCCTCGATGCCCTTCATGCCGATGCCCTGCTCGGCGAGGCCGGGGATCGGGAAGGTGCGGGAGACCGCGCCCATGGCGATGACCAGGTAGTCGAAGGGCAGCTCGTACGCCTCGCCCACCAGCGGGGCGATCGTGGCGACCTTGCGGTCCTGGTCGATGGTGGTGACCCGACCGGTGAGGACCTCCGCCTTCGGCAGCACGCGTCGCAGCGGGACGACGACGTGGCGAGGGGAGATGCTGCCGGCGGCGGCTTCGGGGAGGAAGGGCTGGTAGGTCATGTACGACCGGGGGTCGACGACCGTGACGGTCGCCTCGCCGTAGCGCATCTTCTTGAGGATGCGCCGAGCTGCGTACAGGCCTACGTACCCACCGCCTACTACGAGGATCCTGGGACGCTCCGTGGTGCTCATGCCATCGAGTATCCACCCGCCCCGGGGGGGTCGCTCGTGCGCCCCTTCACAAGGTCTGACAGGGCCTGTGTTAAACTCCGCGGCTCGCGTGACGCAGACCACGGGGGCACGAGGGAACCGCGGGGCGCTTCGCCCCGTTGTCAAGGCCGCGTGAGCTGCCTCTCCGGGCCGGTCGGGCGCCCGTGAGGGCACCGTGACACCCTCGGAACACCCCCTTCCGGCACCCTCCCGCGCCCCCCGTCTGAACATGTTCAAACGGCCCTCCGGCCCCCGGAAGGGCCAATGGACCCCCTTCCGGGGCCCGATGGGAGGGAATTCCTTGTGAAGAACTTCACGAAGGTTCCCGCGCGGGTATGACCAGGGGCCCCTCAAGGGGGCCCCGGACACCGCTCAAACGTTATCCAACCTGCTCAGCAGGTGGCTACCGCTTAGTAACAAAAGAGAGCCACGCCACCCTTGAAGGCCAGGGGAGCGCCCGCGCCAGGGCCGCGCTACGCCACGGGCAGCGTCCCCCTACGGGCCCCGCTCCCCCACGGACCCGCTCCGGCCACGGGCCGGTCTCACGCCACCGACCAGGCGATGCCGTCGAGGATGTCGTGCTCGCTCACCACGACCTCCTCGGCGCCGATCCGCTCCATGATCGCGAGCAGGACGAGGGCGCCCGCGCCGATGACGTCGACCCGGCCCGGGTGCAGGGACGGGATCGCGGCGCGCTCGGCGTGGGTGGAGCGCAGCAGCCGTTCGGTGATCTCGCGCACGCGGTCCCGCGAGACCCGGGAGTGGTGGATGCGCGCGGAGTCGTACGCGGGCAGCTCCTGGGCGATGGCGGACACCGTGGTGACGGACCCGGCCAGGCCCACCAGGGTGTGCGCCTCGCGCAGCGGGACCGACTGCTCGGCGAGGTCCAGGGCGGCCTCGATGTCGGCCCGCATGGCGGCGATCTCGTCCTCGGTGGGCGGGTCGCTCACCTCGCCGCCGTGCACCAGGTGCCGCTCGGTCATCCGGACACAGCCGACGTCCACGGACCGGGCGGCGCGCACGTGGTCGTCGCCGACGACGAACTCGGTGGAGCCGCCGCCGATGTCCACGACCAGGTAGGGCCGGGTGAGGTCGGCACGGCCGGTGAGCTCCTTCGTGGCACCCGTGAAGGAGAACTCGGCCTCCTGGTCACCGGTGATGACCTCCGGCTCGACCCCGAGGATGTCCAGCACGCCGCGCACGAAGTCCTCGCGGTTCTCGGCGTCGCGGGAGGCGGAGGTGGCGACGAAGCGCAGGCGCTCCACGCCGTGCTCCTTGATGACGTCCGCGTACTCACGGCAGGCGGCGAAGGTGCGCTCCAGCGCCTCGGGCGCGAGCCGGCCGGTGCGGTCGACCCCCTGGCCGAGCCGCACGATCGTCATCCGGCGGTCCAGGTCGGCCAGTTCGCCCGTCGCCGGGTCGGCGTCCGCGACCAGCAGACGGATGGAGTTGGTACCGCAGTCGACGGCGGCCACGCGGGTCACTTCTCGTCCTCCTCGCTGTCGTCGCGCTCGTCCCTCTCGCCGCTGTCGAGCGTCACGCACGCGCCCTTGCGCCACCACTCCGGCAGCATCGCCAGGGCCTCGTCGCCGAGCGGGTTCACGCCCGGGCCGGCGGCCAGCGAGTGGGCGACGAGCACGTGCAGGCACTTCACCCGGTCCGGCATGCCGCCCGCGCTCGGGAAGCCGCTCAGGACCTCGATCTCGTCCCGGCGCCGGATGTAGTCCTCGTGCGCGGCCCGGTACGCGGCGGCCAGCTCGGGGTCGCGGCCCAGCCGCTCGGTCATCTCCTTCATCACGCCGTTCGCCTCCAGCGTGCCGATGGCGGAGGACGCCTTCGGGCACGTCAGGTAGTACAGCGTCGGGAAGGGCGTGCCGTCGGGCAGGCGCGGTGCCGTCTCCACGACGTCCGGCTGACCGCACGGGCAGCGGTGCGCGATGGCCCTGAGGCCCCGCGGCGGGCGGCCCAGCTGCTGCTTGAAGGCCTCTACGTCCGCGTCGGTGGGCTCGGTGCGCGGAGTGGGCGGCGGAGGGGTTTCCATGACTGCTTTCAGGGTGGGTTCGTGTCGGTTGCCGGACCGGACGGGCCGGTCACTGGTCGGAGGCGTCGGCCTTGTCGACGCCTTCCCAGACGTTCGTGTACCAGGGCCGGTGGGCGGCCCCGAGGTCGGCGCGGGACTGCCTGGCCGCACCCGGGTCGACGACCACGTACCCGGTCTCGCCGGGCATCACGTAGTGCAGCCGGCGGCGGATCTGCTGCTCGGCGTAGGCGTCGTCCTGCCAGCGCGCCTTCAGGTCGCGGAGCTGCTCGACGCGCTCACGGGCCTGCTCCCGCTGCCGCTGGAGGTCGGCGATCTGCTCGCGCTGGGAGACGTACTGCCGCATCGGGTAGGCGAGGGCGACGATCATCGTGCAGAGCACCAGCGCGAGCAGGGCCGCGCGGCCGGTGAGCCGGGAGCGGCGGGCCTGCCGTTTGGTCTGGGAGCGGTAGACGCGGGCCGCGGTCTGCTCGCCGAGCAGCCGCAGCCTGGTCGCTGTGGAGAAACGGTCCCGGTCCTTCACGGCCATCTGGCTCTCCGCCTCCCCTTTCACACGTGCGTACGTCCCCGGACACGGTACGGGACCGAGTACGGGGACGTACGTACGACTGGCTAAGCCTTACGCCAGGATGGCTCAGCCCTTGAAGCGCGGGAACGCGCTGCGGCCGGCGTACACCGCCGCGTCGTCGAGGATCTCCTCGATGCGCAGCAGCTGGTTGTACTTGGCGACGCGCTCGGAGCGGGCCGGGGCGCCGGTCTTGATCTGGCCGCAGTTGGTGGCGACGGCCAGGTCGGCGATGGTGACGTCCTCGGTCTCGCCGGAGCGGTGCGACATCATGCACTTGAAGCCGTTGCGCTGGGCCAGCTCGACGGCGTCCAGGGTCTCGGTCAGCGAGCCGATCTGGTTGACCTTGACCAGCAGGGCGTTGGCGGCGCCCTCCTCGATGCCGCGGGCGAGGCGCTCGGGGTTGGTGACGAACAGGTCGTCACCGACCAGCTGGACCTTGTCGCCGAGCTTGTCGGTGATGACCTTCCAGCCGGCCCAGTCGTCCTCGAACAGCGGGTCCTCGATGGAGACGAGCGGGTAGGCCGCCACGAGCTCCTCGTAGTACTCCGTCATCTCGGCGGCGGAGCGCTCCTTGCCCTCGAAGAGGTACTTGCCGTCCTTGTAGAACTCGGAGGCGGCCACGTCGAGCGCGAGGGCGATCTGCTGGCCGGGGGCGTAACCGGCCTCCTTGATGGCCTCCAGGATGAGGTCGAGGGCCTCACGGTTGGAGCCGAGGTTCGGGGCGAAGCCGCCCTCGTCACCGAGGCCGGTGGACAGGCCCTTGCTCTTCAGGACCTTCTTCAGGGTGTGGTAGACCTCGGTCCCCCAGCGCAGGGCCTCGGAGAAGGACTCCGCGCCGATCGGGGCGATCATGAACTCCTGGATGTCCACGTTGGAGTCGGCGTGCGAGCCGCCGTTCAGGATGTTCATCATCGGCACCGGCAGCAGGTGCGCGTTCGGGCCGCCCAGGTAGCGGAAGAGGGGGAGGTCGCTGGCCTCGGAGGCCGCGTGGGCGACGGCGAGCGAGACGCCGAGGATGGCGTTGGCGCCGAGGGAGCCCTTGTTGTCGGTGGCGTCCAGGTCGAACATGGCCTGGTCGATCAGGCGCTGCTCGGTGGCGTCGTAACCGACCAGCTCCGGGCCGATCTGCTCGATCACGGCGAGGACGGCCTTCTCGACGCCCTTGCCCTGGTAGCGGTTCGGGTCGCCGTCGCGGAGCTCGATGGCCTCGAAGGCGCCGGTCGAGGCGCCGGACGGGACGGCGGCACGACCCGTGCTGCCGTCGTCGAGGCCGACCTCGACCTCGACCGTGGGGTTGCCTCGGGAGTCCAGGATTTCCCGGGCTACGACGACGTCGATGGACGGCACGAGCATCTCCTTCTTGGATGTGACGCTGGAAGTGCGGGGCGGTGTGCCTTACGGCTGTGCCTTGCGACTAGAGCCTAACCGTCCCGGGGGCGTCGGCCACCGACCGACCGTCCCGTGGACAAGCCGACGGTACCTTTTGTTTCTCGCCGAAACAAAGGGTTCGGGGGGCGGTGGACGCAAAAATCCCCGCCCCGGTGCGTACGGGGGAACACGCACCGGGGCGGGGAGCCCGTGGGGACGGGGGGACGGCCCGCGGGGGGCCTTCAGCGCGGCCCGCGCGCAGGCGCGGGCCCGTGGCCGGGCTGGGGGCCGAGGCTCACTTGAGGTGCAGCTGCTGACCCGGGTAGATCAGGTTGGCGTCCTCGACGATGTCCTTGTTCAGCTCGAACAGCTTCTGCCAGCCGCCCTGCACGTGGTGCTTCTCGGCGATGGAGCTGAGGGTGTCACCGGTGACGACCTTGTACTCGCCGTCGCCCTTCTTGACCTTCTTGCCGGTCGGGGTGGTGACGGTCTTGCCCTGGCTCTTGCTCGCGCTCGCGGCCGGACGCTCGGCGGAGCGGGAGGCGGCCTGCTCGCCGGTGGAGCGGGTGGCGGTGGAGCTGCCCGAGCCGGTGGAGGTGCTCGGGGTGGAAGTGCTCGGCGCGGAGCCGTTGTACGGGGTGCTGGACAGGCCCGTGCCGCAGACCGGCCAGGCGCCCTTGCCCTGGGCGGCGAGGACCTTCTCGGCGACGGCTATCTGCTGCGCCTTGCTCGCCTTGTCGGCGGTGCCGGCGTACTGCGTGCCGCCGTACGCGGCCCAGGTGGAGGCGGAGAACTGCAGACCGCCGTAGTAGCCGTTGCCGGTGTTGATGGACCAGTTGCCGCCGGACTCGCACTGGGCGACCGCGTCCCACTGGGAGGCGGTGGCGGCGGAGGCGTTGCCGGCCGCCATCAGCGGAGCGGCGACGGCGGCACCGGTGACACCGGCGAGCGCGATGGCGCGGACGGCCTTGGACGGACGACGGTGCTTGCCCTTGCTGGAGAACAGCATGGATCGATCCCCTCACCGACGCCTGCGAGGTGAGCTGTCGGGTTCGGGCCGGTTGAGTTGCCCGGCCGCACTCCGCTTGCGCGGACTGCGGCTTCACCCCGAGCCGGTTCCGGCATCAACTGCCGGGCCCGGCACCTACCTTGGGTCCCCCGCTCCTGCCTACGGCGCTTGACGCGACGACTGTTCCCGGGCAACCGCTGGCAGGATTCGGCGTTGCGGCTGCCGGGGCTCGTGGTGACGAGCGGTCCCGACCGTAGACACGCGATCCGCGGAATTTCAAAGACGATCTAGGCTTCTGAGACTCATCCCACACTTTCACCAAACCGGACATTAGGGCGTTAACCGGGACGTCAACTCCCCCTATTCGCCGCCCGTTTCGCCCCCGACTTCCAGGGTCTGACCGGCACTGATGTGGTTCGGGTCGGCCCCGATGGCCTTCTTGTTGCCGGCGTACAGCGCGCGCCACCCGCCGTCGACGTCAAGGGAGTCGGCGATGGAGGCGAGGGTGTCGCCCTGGCGGACGGTGTACGTGTCCGTTTCGTGAGAGGCGTGCCGACCGGAGGACGTGGCGTTCTGACCGTTTGTCACGCTTTCGTCCGCACCGCCCTCGTCCGCGCTCGCGCCCCGGTGGCGACCGCCGCCGAGGGAGCCGGTGTCGACCAGGCTCCAAGAACCGGCGGCCTGCTGGGGGTTGCCCTGGAAGCCGGCGTCCGGAGTGGCCGTGGGCGAGCTGTCGGCCCCCTGGGCGCTTCCGGTGTCCGGCGCGGTGGACTTGCCGGACTTGGGGGTGTTGGTCCCCGCGGTGCCGGCACCCGCATCGGCACCCTTGCCCGGCTTGGCGCTCGGAGTGGTGACCTCTTCCGAGGAAGAGCCGGTGCCGGAGTCGGAGTTGGCTTCGGAGCCGGCATCGCTGGAGGGTGACGAATCCGGCAGATCGGATGAGTCGGAGCTGTCAGAGGAACCGGATGTACCGGAGTTGCCCGCCGATCCGGACGAGTGGCCCGAACCGCCGGTGCCACCGGAGCCGCCGGAGCCGCCGGAGCCGCCGACACCCGTGTCGACGTGCGTCGAGCCCGAGTCCTCGGTCAGACCGGACAGCAGGGCGCAGGTGGCCCAGGGCGTGGTGCCCTTGTCGGCGAGGATCTTCTCGGCGACGGCGATCTGCTGGTTGCGGCTGGCCTGGTCGGGGCTGGCCGCGTACTGGCCGCCGCCGTAGGCGTTCCAGTCCTCCTGCGAGATCTGCAGGCCGCCGTAGTACCCGTTGCCGGTGTCCGCGCTCCAGGAGCCGCCGCTCTCGCACTCGGCGACCTTGTCCCACGTGGTGCCGTCGGCCGCGTTGGCGCTCGCCGCGCCGAGCAGCGGGATGGCGATGGCTGAGCCGGTCACTCCGGCCGCGACGAGGAGAGCCGGGGCCTGACGGGGGCGACGGTGTCGGCCGTTCCCGGAGAGCATGCAGAAGCCTTTCGAGCGACAGCAGGACCGGCGCGGCGGATGGAGCCGGTCGCCGCGCTGATGGGTGAACGTATCGGCAGACGATCACTTGTCACAAGTTCATGCCGCACAGATCACGTGAAGATCACAGAGTTGAACGTCTGTCATCTTCCCTCGGAGAGGCCGTGCCGGACCCGGAAGGACCGCGTCCGGACGGTGTGTTCAAGTGCGGGGTGTGAACTCCACCGGCAGGGTGCGCAGGCCGCGCATGATGAGTCCGCCGCGCCAGCGCAGTTCGGCCGGGTCCGCGGCGAGACGCAGATCGGGCAGCCGGGTGAGCAGGGTGGCGAGCGCGGTCTGGCCCTCCAGGCGGGCGAGCGGCGCGCCGAGGCAGTAGTGGATGCCGTGGCCGTAACCGAGGTGCTGGTTGTCGCGGCGGGCGAGGTCCAGCACGTCCGGGTCGGCGAACCGCTCCGGGTCCCGGTCGGCGGCGGCGAGGACGACGAGCACCGGGTCGCCCGGCGCGATCCGCTGTCCGCCGATGGTGAGCGGCTCGGTGGCGAACCGCCAGGTGGCCAGCTCCACCGGGCCGTCGTAGCGCAGCAGTTCCTCCACTCCGGTCGCCAGCAGCTCCGTCTCCCGGCGCGCCAGGGACTCCTCCAGCCGGCGGCGCTGACCGGGGTGCGTGAGCAGGGCGTAGGTGCCGTTGCCGATGAGGTTGACGGTCGTCTCGAAGCCGGCGAACAGGAGGATGAAGGCCATGGCGGCGGCCTCGTTCTCGGTGAGGTGCTCGCCGTGGTCGGAGGCGCGGATCAGGCCCGAGATCAGGTCCTCGCCGGGCGCGGGCTCGGCCGGCAGCGCCTCGCGCTTCTTGTGGATCAGCTCGGCCAGGTAGCCGCGCATCTTCTTCACCGACCGGGCGACGCCTCCCCGGGGGCCTCCGCCGTGCCGGATCATCATGCCCGCCCAGTCCCGGAAGTCGTCCTGGTCCTCGCGCGGGACGCCGAGCAGGTCGCAGATGGCGTAGATGGGCAGCGGGAAGGCGAACTCGTGGATGAGGTCGGCCGAGCCGCGCCGCGCGAACTGGTCGATGAGGTGATCGGTCAGCTCCTGCACCCGGGGCGCGAACTCGGCGACCCGGCGGGGCGTGAAGGCCTTGCTGACCAGCCGGCGCAGCCGGGTGTGGTCCGGCGGGTCGATGTTCAGCAGATGCGTCATCAGCTCGGCCTTGCGCTCGCCGGGGATGCCGGTCTTGCCCTTGGCGTGCGCGGGCTCGTCGTGATGCGCCGGGTTCTTGCTGAGCCGCTGGTCGGCCAGGGCCTGCCGGGCATCGGCGTACCGGGTGACCAGCCAGGCCTCGACCCCGCTCGGCAACCGCGTCCGGTGCACGGGGGCGTGCTCGCGCAGCCAGGCGTAGGCGGGATAGGGGTCGGTGGCGAACTCCCAGGTGAACAGGGCGGGGGCCGGCTGCTCCGGGTGGGAGGACGGCGAGGCGGGTTGGGAGGACGGCTGGGCCCGGTGGGAGGACGGCTGGGTGGGGTGGGGCTGGTCGGTCACTCCTCGACCGTATCCGGCTCGCCGAGGAGTGTCGGGCGGGTGGGGCACCCCCCCCCGCCGGCGCTGCGGGGGCGAGGGGCTGCCGGGGGCCAGGGGCCGCGGGGGTCTGCCCTGTGGACCGTTCCCCGGGCATCGGGGACGGGGCACCAGGCACCGGAGACCAGGAACCAGCACCAGGCACCGGAGACCCAGGCACTGGAGATCAAGCACCGGAGGCCCAGGCACCGGGCGCCAGCACCGGGCACCGGGCACCGGGCACCGGGCACCGGGCACCGGGGAAGCGAACCGGACGTGGGACTGGAGCCCCGAGCGGCCCCCGGGTGGCGGTGTCAGGCGGGCAGGCCCTCGGCGGCTCGTATCGCGTCCCGGTAGGCCCGGGCCGCCGCCCGCAGTGCCGCCTCGGGGTCCGTGCCCGCCGCCTCGGCGCGGACCGCCAGCGCGAGCAGTTCGTAGCCGATGCCGTCCCCCCGCGGCAGCGGGACGTCCAGGCCAGCCGTGCGGGTGCGGGAGGCGAGCTTGGCGGCGAGCGCCAGGCCGGGCTGGCCGAGCGGGACGCCGTCCGTGACCGAGGCGCGCCGCTTCTCCTCGGCCTTGGTGCGCAGCCAGTGCTCCTTGACGTCCTCCGGGGTCTCGGCCTCCTCGTCGCCGAAGACGTGCGGGTGCCGGTGGATGAGCTTGGCGACGATGCCGCCGGCGACGTCGTCGATGGAGAACGGCGCGTCCGGGTCCTCCTCGGCGATGCGGGAGTGGAAGACGACCTGGAGGAGGACGTCGCCCAGCTCTTCGCGCAGTTCCGCGCGGTCGCCGGCCTCGATCGCCTCGACCAGTTCGTACGCCTCCTCGATGCCGTACTTCGCCAGGCCCTCGTGGGTCTGCCGGGAGGACCACGGGCACTCGGCGCGGATGCGGTCCATGACCTGCACGAGGTCCAGCAGGCGGGCCCCGGGAAGGTCGTAGGAGGCGGGGAGCAGCTCCAGCTCCGGCATGGCGACCCGGCCGGAGCCGGCCAGCCGGGCGAGGCCGTCGGTGAGGGCGGGCTCGCCCTCACCCGTGGCCACGACGACCACCGTCCGGCCCCCGGCACAGGCGTCGACCAGCTCCTGGGCGGTGGGCGACGCCTCCGCCACGGCTATCCCGGCCTCGCGCAGATACGGCAGCTGCGGATGGGCGCCGTCCGCGCACAGCACGGCGTCGGCGGTGCGCAGGGCCTGCCAGGCGGGCCAGGACAGCAGACCGGGGGCGACGCGGTGGCTGGTGGTGAGCAGGACGATGCGGCCGGGGGCGGCTTCCCCACGGGCTTCGGGGCTGGTTTCGTTCACGATCCGAACGTAACCCACGGGGCGAGGCAGCGGATCGGGTTGTCCACAGGCCCGATGGGGTCATGTGATCGTATGACCGGACGTGACGCCACGCCGGTCAGTGGCCCGTCTACGCCGTCACCGGCTCCCCGCCCGCCGTCGTGACCTCCCGTACCCACGGCGTCCCGGCGTCCACCCGGCTGCTCTTCTGCACGTCCCAGGAGCCGTAGCGCGGGTTGAGGTCGACGTGGAGTTCCTCCGAGGCCTTGGACAGGGCCTTCCAGAAGGCGGGCTGGCTCGTGTCGGTGCCGAGCCGCGCGGCCAGCTTCTGCGCCTCCAGTTGCAGCCGCAGGTTGTCGTCGAGGCGCGCCGGGGCGATGCCGTACTTCTGCAGCCAGGCCGTCTCCAGGCCCTCGCCGCCACCGGCCTGCCGCTCCAGCTCGCCGCGCATCTGCTGGATCTCCTTGCGGGTGACGGTGATGCCCGCGTCCCGCGCGGCGCGGTGCAGCACCCGGTCGAGCACCATGTTGTGCAGGGTGTCGCGGGTGAGCGTGCTGGTGGAGGAGACGACCTGCTCGTACTGCGTCTCGTCCGGCACCGCCGCCCGCTGCGCCCGGCGGACCTCGTCGACCCGGCTCTCCAGCTGGGCCACGGTGATCCGCTGCCCGCCGACGACGGCCGCGGCGCCCGGGTGCGCGTCGCTTCCGCAGGCGGTCAGCAGGGGTGCCGCGGCGGCGATCGCGGCGGTGAGGACGAGCGCGGTGCGGCGGCGGTGCAAGAGGACCTCCCGGGGAGATTGCAACGACAGGTGCGGCGCGCCAGCGCCTCCGCCAGGGGTGGTGGTCGGGCGACGGGCGGGCGCACAGAGTCTTGCGGTGATCGATGGTAGGCAGTGGGCAGGCTGCGGCCAACCCATTCGACCAACGATTCGCGCGCGTTTCGGGCACCGCCGCGCCGCTCCCCGAGGGGCCGTCAGGCCGGCCGGGTCACCCGATGATGGCCACGGGCGCGTCCCAGGCGTCCCGGTCGACGGTCAGCGTGACCCCGCCGTGCGCCTCCTTGCTGTTCACCATGTACTGGTGGCCGCGGCTGTGGTCCGTGTACTGGGCCGCGCCCCACGGCCAGTCCGCGGTCGTCGTGTTCTGCTTGTCCCACAGCGCGTACCAGAGGTTGCCCGGCAGGTCCGTCCTGTCCTTGGCGGTGGCGACGGCCTTGGCGCTGGAGCTGGTGAAGCCGTAGTAGCCGCCGCGGTAGGTCTTGGACCGCAGCGTCTTCATGAACGAGCGGACGTACGTGAGCACGGCGTCGTTGCACGTCTTGTTCTGGACGTCGTACGGCTCCATGTCGAGGTACACGGGGCTGCCCGCCTTCACGCCGAGCGCCGACGCCTTGGCGACCGCGTCCTTGGCGTCGGTCACGCCGAGGGACACCGCGGTCGCGGCGGTCAGCTTCTCGGGGCTGGACCCGGTCTGGCAGGGCGGCTGGGCGCCGACGTAGATCGGGATGAGCTTCCAGCCGAGGGAGTTGACCGACTTCACCCAGGAGGCGGTCAGGTTGGGCTGGGCGCAGCCGCGGTTCTTGCCGCCCACGTAGACGGCGGCGGCGCCGTAGAAGCCGGTGTGCCATGCCTTCATGGCCGACAGCGAGGGCGCGGTGCAGGTGTCGAACGCGCGGCCCGTGAAGGTCTTCTGGGCCGGCCAGGTGGTGGCGGCCATGGAGGTCTGCGCGGCGATCCCGGCCCCGGCGACGACGGCCGCGCCGGCCACCGCCCAGGTGAGGTACCTGCGCTTCTTCGACTGCCGATGACCGGCCATGAACCCCACCCCTGCTCGTCGCACATCGCATCCCGCGCGTGCGTGCCTGGCGAAAACGAAGCGAAACGTATCGAGCGGCGCTTTGCCGCCGGGAAAGACAAGCCCCTTGAGTGCACAAGATTCTCCCAGGGCCCGGCAAAATCCCCGCGCCGCTACCCGCGTACCTGCCCCAGCCACTGGAGGGTGCGGCGGATCTCCACGGCCAGCGGGTGGCCGGGGCCGTGCAGCCGCTCGACGTCCAGCACGAGCCGCGCGAGCGTGTCGTGGGCGGCCGGCCGGTCACCGAGGGCGAGCAGCAGATGGCCGATGCGGCGGCGCACCTCGTGGGCGAGCTGAGGGTCCCCGGAGACGTACTGGTTCTCGTAGTACGGCAGCAGCGCCCGGTACTCGGCGAGCGCCGCCGCCGGTTCGCCCAGTTGCTCCAGGCACTGCGCGGCCTCGTAGCGGTAGCGCAGCGACTGCGGGTCGGCCTGGCCGGCCTCGGCGGCGCGTTCGTCGGCGAGGCGGCGCAGTTCGGGCAGCGCGCGCCGGTACTGGCCGTCGTCCATGAGCGTGGCCGCGTACTGCTTGCGCAGGGTCCGTACGACCGGGGAGTGCTCGCCGTGCTGCTCGGCGGCGGCCGGCAGGATCGCGCCCAGGATGTCCACGGCCTGCGTGATACGGCCCTCGCCCAGCAGGCGCTTGACCTCGTCCACGGCGGCGGCGACATCGGGCTTCCCGGCCACCGGCGGCGCCGGTGCGACGGGCGCGGGCTGGGGCGCGGGGGTCCGCGCGCGGTCCGGCCAGGGGGCGTGCGGGCGCAGGAAGGGACGCGTGGGGTCCAGGGGCGCGCCCGTGGGGGTCCCGCGCGCAGGCAGGAGCAGCGCCAGGTCCTCGTACACCTCCTGCGCGGACGCGGGCCGGTGCTGCGGGTCCTTGGCGAGCAGCCGCAGCACCAGGGTTTCGAGTGCCTCGGGGACCTCGGGGCGGATCCGGCGCACGGGCAGCGGCGGCTCGTACAGGTGCCGGTGCAGCACACCCAGGGCCGTGGAGCCGGCGAACGGCACCTCGCCGCTGAGCAGTTCGTGCATCAGCACACCGAGCGCGTACAGGTCGGTGTACGGGCCGACCGCGCCGCCCATCGCCTGCTCCGGCGCCATGTAGGCGGGCGAGCCGATCGGGGAACCGGTGTGCGTGAGGCGGGTGGTGTCGGTGTCCATCACCGAGGCCACGCCCAGGTCGAGGACGGTGACCGTGCCGTCCTGCTTCACCATCACGTTGCGCGGCTTCAGGTCGCGGTGCACGATCGGCACGGCGTGCACGGCGCTCAGCACGGCGCACAGTTGCGCGGCCACCGCGACCGTCCACTGCCACGGGTACGGGTCGTGCTCGGCGAGGTGGTCGGAGAGGTCGGCGCCGTCGACGTACTGCATGACGAGGAACAGCTCCTCGCCCTCGCTGCCCGCGTCGTGCACCGTCACCAGACCGGGATGGTCCACCTGCGCGGTCACCCGGCACTCGCGCACGAACCGGCGGCGCAGCTCGTCCGCCTCCTGGCCCGCCACCTTGTCCGGGCGCAGCAGCTTCACCGCCACGCGCCGGTCGAGCCGGCGGTCGTAGGCCGTCCAGACCTGGCCCATGCCTCCCTGCCCGATGAGCGTGGACAGTTCGTAACGGCCGGCGACCATGCGTCCTGTCGTCACGGTCACCGTCCGCCCTCGCCGTGGCCCTCGTGTCCGTCGTGCCGGCGCAGGTAGTCGCTGAGTTCGTCCAGTTCGGCGCGTACCTGGTCGATGCGGGCGGGCGCGGGGCGCTGGGCCGGCTCGGCCGGGGGCACGGGCGCCGCGGGTACGGGCGCCGGGGGCACGGCTCCCGTGTGCGGCGGCCCGGGTATCCGGGTGTGCGGCCGGGGTACCGGCGTGGGGTGCACGGGCGGTACGGGGTGCTGCGGGGCCGGCACGGGCGCGGTGTACGGCGGCGCCGCGTGCCCGAAGCCGTACGGGCCGGGGGCGGGCGGGGTGTGGGTGGCGGCGTGCGCGGGGGCGAACCCGGCGAACCGCTCCCGCTGGTGCAGCCGGATGTCCACCACCAGGTAGTACACCGCGGACGCCACGCCGAGGAGCATGAGCAGGCTCAGGGCGACGTCGCTGCGCCAGTCCTCCTCCGGCAGTTCACCGACCACCACGAACCCGGTGATGGACAGCGGCAGGCTCAGCCACGCGGTCAGCCAGTCGGACCAGCGGGCCCGCACGAAAGCCACCCGGAACAGCGGCAGGCACGACAGCAGCCCGCAGGACAGGGCCCCGGCCGCCGCGAACATCACGCGCAGGGAGATGACCTTTCCCGCGCTGCGGGGAGGCGGCACCGCGCCGTGGCCGTACATGACTGCTCCTGGACCGAGTGGGACCGATGGGGACCGGACGCCGACGGGACGGTGTCCCGGTCGGAGTCCGAGCGTATAGGCCGACACGGACAACCGGTCCCGGGTTGTACCGAACCGTTGTCGCACTGATCACTTCACCCGGTCCGGTCGCTCCGCACGGTCCGGCCGGGCCCGTTCGGCCGGGACGGGTTCAGTCGGGTGCGACCGTGCCGTCCGTCAGTCCGTCGTACATCCCGCGCACGAGCTGTTCCCCGAGCCGGCTCGCGTGCCTGAGCGCCCGCTCGAACTCGTCCAGCGCGCGGAACCGGTCGCCGTAGCGCCGCTGTTCCTCCAGCGGCAGCCGCGGCAACTGGAGCCGGCGCACGTCCAGCCGGGTCGCCGTGGAGGCGTAGCTGCTGGCCTGCCGGTTGTTGGCCGTGCCCCGCAGGAACCCGGCGAGGAACCACGGGTCGAGCGCCGTCCGGTCCGGGCGCAGCAGTACGAGGTTGCGCCCCAGCACCGCGCCCCCGGTCGCCTCGTCGATGACGCGCGCCACCGATCCCCCGCCGAGCACCGGCACGACGACATCGCCCGGCTCGGTCAGTACGGCCTCCTCCTCGCTCTCCGGAAGCGTGCCCGAAGGCGCCGTTCCGGCGAGGACGTCATGGTCGGTGAGCACCGGCACGCGCGTGTGGCCGCCGTTTCCGCCGGTGCGCATCACCAGCGCGCCCCCGCGCGCGAGTTCACCGATCGTGGTGAGCGGCCAGCGCGCGGCCGGCGACGGGTCGGCCGGGGGCGGGGTGAGGTCGGCGGTCAGGCGCAGGGTCGCGCCCAGGCGCTCGCGCACCCGCGTGAGCTGCTCCGCGCCGTCCGCCACCGCGGCCGGCGGCAGATGGCGGGCGGGAGCCAGGTCCACGTCGTCGTCCAGGAGGTCGATGACCGGCACGGAACGGGCGAGCCCCGGGCGCTCCGCGAGCCGCCCCGCGCGCGTGAAGGCGTCCCACGCGTCCGTCACGGCCTCCCGTACCGCCTCCCAGTCCGGACCGCCCCGTCCCTCCCCGGCGAACCTCCCGGTGTCCACGAGCAGTACCTCGGGCGTCGCCGGCGCCCGGTCGGGCCGGCGCAGCACCCACAGGTGCAGCGGGATGTTGTACGGCGGTGCCGCCCCGACCGGCAGCGCCACCACGGCCCGCAGCGCGCCCCGGCGCAGCAGATCGGCGCGGATCCGGCGCCCGGAACGGCGGGAGGCGGCGGCCGGCGGCATGAGCAGCACGGCGGTGCCGCCGTCGGTGAGGCGGGCCAGCGCGTGTTGCACCCAGGCCAGTTCGGACTCGGTGCGGGCCGGGAAGCCGTACTCCCAGCGGGGGTCGTAGGCGAGTTCGTCGTGGCCCCAGTTGCGCTCGTTGAACGGCGGATGGCACAGGACCACGTCGGCACGCAGCCCGGGGTACGCGTCGGCGCGCAGGGTGTCGCCGGCGGCGGCGCGCACGGTGGCCCGGCTGTGCAGCGCGAGCCGCAGCGCGCTGATCGCGGCGAGTTCGGGGGCACTGTCCTGGGCGTACAGCTCCTGGTCGGGCCGGCCGGCCACGGCGCGCAGCAGTGCGCCGGTGCCGCAGGCCGGGTCGAGGACGGTACGGGCCGGGCCGGCGAGGTCGGCCATGAGACCGGCGAGTTCGGCCGGGGTGAGCGTGTACTGGCGGGGGTTGGCGTCCAGGTGCCGGCCCAGCAGGAACTCGAACGCCTGCCGCGCCCCCACCTCGGCGGCCAGTTCGGCGGCACCGCGCAGGAGGGGGGCGGAGAGGAGGAGTTGGGGGCCGGTGGGGGTGCGGAGGGCCGGGGTGGTGGCTTGGGGGGTGGGGGTTGTCGGGCGGGCCCCGGCAGCGGCATGCACACCGGCGGCTCCGACGGGGGCGTTCACAGCGGTGGAGCCGACGCCCGCGCTCACACCGGACGCCCCGGCGCTCACGTTCACAGCGGAGGGGCCAGCACCGGTGTTCACGCCGGATGACCCGATACCCGCGTTCACAGCAGAGGAGCCGGCACCGGTGTTCACACCAGACGACCCGGCACCCATGTTCACGGCGGACGCCCCCGCACCCGCGTTCACACCTCCGGCACGCGCAGCCTCGTTCACACCTCCGGCATCACCACCGGCGTTCACACCCCGGGCGTCACCACCGGCGTTCACACCACCGGCGTCCGCAGCCCCGTTCACAGCACCGCTCTCAGGCGCCGGCCCCACAGCCGCACCCCGCGCCCCGCGCCCCGCCCGCCCCGCCGGTCCGCCGAGGCGCGGGACCAGCACCTGATCCAGCGCGCCGGACAGGATCGCGGCCAGCCGCGCGTCGGAACCCGCGCTCGCGTCGAGCCAGACGGTGGGCCGCTCGTGGATCAGCAGCAGCACACAACCGGTGTGCACCAGAGCCGTCAGCGGTCCTTCCGGGTGCCCGGCGAGTTGTTGCCAGACGCGTTCGCGCAGCGGCACCTCGGCGAGTTTCCCCTGCTTGCGCAGCCAGGCCTCGACCTCGGCGAGCGCGAAGGACGGGCTGGTCTCGGTGCCGCCCACCGGCTTCGGGAAGTCGGCGTGCCGACGGCGCCAGTTGCTGACGGCGGCCCGGCCCACTCCGGCCAGCCGCGCGATACCGGCGGCGGTCACCTCTGTCGCGTTGTCCTGCACCGGCCCCGCTCCCCTCGTCCCATGTGAGCACCGAGCATACCGACGTACACAAGATCCAGGGGTTCACGCCGTGTACCAACACAAACCTGTGAACCGTGTTGACTCGGTTCACAAGCTCTGCTGTTATTGACCCAGCGAACAAGCGGCCACCGGAGGGGGAGGCCGCAGTATGTGGGGAGGGGTTCGCCATGGGCATGAAGGCCAAGGTCGCACTCGGTGCCGTCGTGGGCTTCGTCGTCATCGGCGCCGTGTCCGCCAACGCCGGCGGTGACGGCAAGGACGGCGGTTCCGGCGGTGGCGACAAGGGGTCCTCGGCGTCGGCCGGGCACAGGTCCGGCGGCGCGAAGGACTCGGGGGGTGCCGAGAAGTCCGACGCGAAGTCCGACGCGAAGCCCGCCGAGAAGAAGGCCGCCTTCGGGGGCGACGGCGAGTACCAGGTCGGTACCGACGTGAAGCCGGGGACGTACCGGACGACCGGCAACGACGACGGCATGTGCTACTGGGAGCGTGCCAAGGACGCCTCCGGCGAACTGGACTCCCTGCTCGCCAACGACAACGTCAGCGGCACGAGTTACGTGACCATCAAGCCCACCGACAAGCTGTTCAAGTCCAGCGGTTGCGAGGACTGGGAGGCCGTGGACCCCAAGGCGAAGGGGACGCCCGCCTCCTCGATGGACGGCGACGGAGGCATGTTCAAGGTCGGTACGGACATCGCGCCGGGCACCTACAGGTCGACCGGCAACGCGGACGACTCCTGCTACTGGGAGCGTACGAAGGACGCCGGCCACGGCCTGGACTCGATCATCGCCAACAACAACGTCACCGGTACGGCCGTCGTCACCATCAGCCCGTCGGACGCCTACTTCAAGACGAACGACTGCGGCACCTGGAAGAAGGCCTGACCCGTCGGGTCTCCCGGCGCGGGCTACGACACCCCGCGCCGGTCGCGCGCCACCACACTCCACGGAGCCCCACGGCTCCCCGCTGACCACCCACTTCTCTCAACAAGGAACCGTCATGCGTCGTACCGCACTCGCCGCCCTCTGTCTCGCCGCCGCGGCCACGGCGGCCCTCACCACCGGCTGCCAGCCGGGGCAGGACTCGGCGGACAGCAAACCGAAGGGCCCGTTCGCCGGGCTGAGCGGCGCTCAGATCGCCGACCGCGCGCTGAAGGCCACCACCGATGCCTCGTCCGTGCGGCTGAAGGGCCGGGTCACCGACGACGAGAGCAAGGGCGTCATCGAGATCGACATGGCGATCGACCACAAGGGCGAGTGCGCCGGCACGATGAGGATGGGCGGCCAGGGCAAGGCCGAGCTGATCAAGACGGGCAGCACCGTCTACATGAAGTACGACGCGGCCTTCCTGCGCGCCCAGAGCGAGGGTGAGTCCAAGGAGGACACGCAGGCGGCCGTGGACATGCTGGCCGGGAAGTGGACCAAGATGGCCGTGAAGGGCCAGGACGCCAAGGACATCGCGAGCTTCTGCGACCTGGACTCGGTCCTCGGCGACATGAGCAGCGGCGGCACGGCGGGCACCAGCCGCGGGAAGACCACGCGGGTCGACGGCACGCCGGCGATCACCCTGCACGAGAAGGACGGCAAGGAGAACTACACGGCGTACGTGGCGACCGAGGGCAAGCCGTACCTGCTGCGGGTCGACAGCGTGTCGGGCGGGAAGGAGCCGGAGCACCTGTCGTTCCTCGACTACGGCAAGCCGGTCCCCGCGCGGAAGCCCGCGGGCGAGATCATCGACCTGGACGCGCTGTAGCAGCCGACGCGCCGTGACAGCCGACGCGCTGGGCCACCGGTGCCGGGCGGGGCCCGGCGCGGGGTCACAGCGGGTGCCGCATCCATACGTTGGGCTCGGTGTAGACGGCGTACCCGTGCTCCGGTTCGCAGCGGACCGGGACCAGCGCGCCAGGCACCTCGACGTCGCCCGCCGTGTCGAAGGGCAGCCCGGTCCAGCGGCGCCACTCCTCCAGCGAGCCGGTCACGGTCATGGAGGCCGGGGCGATGGAGTCGATGGCGGCGCCGGCCCGGGCGTGCACGCGCAGCCAGGGGTCCTCCGGCAGCCCGTCGGGGCGGACCCGGTGGGCGTACTCGGCGATCGGGGTGTGCGGCTCGCGGTGCTTGGCGTTGGGGCGGACGGGGGCGACGACCTCGCGGAAGCCGCGGGCGCGGGCGTTGTCGCGCATCGCCGAGAGCATGACGGACGACAGGCCCCGGCCCTGGGCGTGCGGGGCGATGGTGACCGCGATGGCGCTGACGGTGTCCGGGCGGGTGCCGTGGCGCAGGTCGGCGAAGGCCCACACCAGGACCTGGTCCCAGCCCCGGGCCGGCAGGGTGCGCCGGCCGTCCAGGTCGAGGGCGAACGGCACGCTGTGGGCGTGGGCGACGACCTGGCCGTCCGCGTCCTCGGCGAACAGGGTGTACTCGGGCAGTTCGGTGGGGATGCGGCCGTAGTGGGCGTTGCCCACCAGGTCGTGGGTGACGAACTCGGGCCAGGTGTCGGTCATGCCGAGCACCGCGCGGAGCCGGTCGGGCCGCTCGGCGAGGCTGCTCACCTTGATGTCCATGACGGTCACGGTAGGCGGTGCCTCCCCGGACGGGACAGCGAATTGCCCGGCCCGGCGGGACAGCGAATTGCCCGGCGGCGGGACGGCGGTGCGGCCGGTGCCCGTGCGGGTCACCGGGCGCGGAACCGCTCGGGTGCCTTGGTGGGGTTGCCGCCGGTGGGGAGCTTCTGGTCCGGGCAGCCGGTGAGGACCTTCTTCATGGCGGTCCGCTCGGCGGCGGTGACCCACAGGCCGTACTTCTTCTTGACCGCGACCTGGGCGGCGACATAGGCGCACCGGTAGGACTTGTCGGGCGGCAGCCAGGTGGCCGCGTCGCCGTCGCCCTTGCCGCGGTTGGTGCTCGCGTCGACCGCGAGGAGGTTCAGGGGGTCGTTGGCCAGCGCTATGCGCTTGCCGGCGTCCCAGTACTTGGCGCCCTTCTGCCAGGCGTCGGAGAGGGCGACGACGTGGTCGATGTCGACCTGGCTGCGGCCGCGCCGGTAGGTGATGTCCTTGCCGGAGTAGGGGTCGGGGTCCAGCAGGCCGTAGGAGACCTTGCAACGCCCGCCGGTGAACCTCACCTGCTTCAGGTCGCGTTTGAGGATGTCGTCGCGGGTGTCGCAGGAGTTGGAGTCGGTGTCCGCCCAGGCGGTGCCGAACCGCTCCCGGGAGTAACCGGTCTTCGGCGCGCGCCCCTTGACGGTCAGCGAGTCGACGGCGGCCAGTGCCGCGCCCCCGCCCCCGCGTTCCGCGGGCCCGGAGGCCCCCTCGGTCTGCTCGGCCGTGCAGCCGGTCACGGCGACCAGCACCGCCACGGCGATCGCCGCTCCGCCCCTCGGACGCGTCACAGTGCGTCTCCCTCGCTCACCCTGGCCCGCCCGCAGGCGCGGGCGGAATCGTTCCGCTCACCACCGTAACTTCCCTCCACAGCCCATCAGATGCGGGCGCAAAGGGGGCATGGGGCGGCGAACCGGGCGCCGGTTGGAGAATGTGACGGGCCGTTGCCGCCCGCGCGCCCTCCTGCCGGGCTTGACCTTGTCACCGGCGTCAGGGTCCGACGATCCTCGCATGACCGAGAGCAGCCATCCGCAGGGCCCCCGTACCGTCCTCGTGACCGGCGCCGGCACCGGCATCGGCCGCGCCACCGCGCGCGCGTTCGCCGCCGAGGGCGCCCGGGTCGTCGCCGTGGGCCGCCGGGCCGCGCCCCTGGCCGAGACCGCCGAGGGGCACCCCGGGATCACGCCCCTGTCCGCCGACCTGACCGCCGAGGACGGCCCCGGCACCGTCGTACGGGCCGCGCTGGAGCGGTACGGCCGGATCGACGTGCTCGTCAACAACGCGGCCGTCGTCACCGCCGACTCCCTGCGCGGCTACACACGCGCGTCGGTACGACCGCTGCTGGAGACCAACCTCCTCGCGCCCGTGCTGCTCACCCAGGCGGCGCTGCCCGCGCTGACCGGGAGCCGGGGTGTCGTGGTGAACGTGACCACCTCGGTGGGCCAGCGCGCCTGGCCCGGTAACTCCCTGTACGCGGCGGGCAAGTCGGCCCTGGAGACGCTGACCCGCAGCTGGGCGGTGGAACTGGCGCCGCACGGCGTCCGGGTGGTCGCCGTGGCCCCGGGTGCGATCGAGACCCCGGTCGCCGACCACGCCGGCTTCACCCCCGAGCAGCGCGCCGCCCTGCGCGGGTGGCAGCTCGCCCACACCCCGCTCGGCCGGATCGGCCGCCCCGAGGAGGTCGCCTGGGCCATCACCCGGCTCGCCTCACCGGGGGCGTCGTTCGTGACGGGGGTGGTGCTGCCGGTGGACGGCGGCGCGGTGGTCGCCTGAGCCGGTTTCGTGCAGTCGCCCGAACCGGTTCGCGCGGTCGCCTGGCCCGGTTCGTTCAGGGCACCGTGTCGCCCGCCTCCCGCAACGCCGCCGCCAGCCGGTCGCGGACCGCCGTCTGGGCGCGGATGCGCGCGTCGAGTACGGCCAGCCGGTCCCGGGCGATCCGCAGTGCCCCGGCGGAGGCCGGACCGGCGGTGACGTCGCCGTCCAGGCAGGGCAGGAAGGCCCGTACGTCGTCCAGGGTGAGGCCCGCCTCCAGCAGCCGGCGGATGTTGCGGACCCGGACGGCGGTACCGGTGTCGTACGCGCGGTAGCCGTTGGCGGTGCGTGCGGAGGTGATCAGGCCCTGCTGCTCGTAGTGGCGCAGGGCGCGCGGTGTCGTTCCGGTGGCCTCGGCCAGCTCACCGATCCGCACGCGCGCCCCTCCCCCGTACGCCCGCCGTCATCCCAGGACCGAGGTGAGGAACTCGCCGACCCAGGCGAGCAGTTCGCGGCCGATCAGCGGCTTGCCGCCCACCTTCGCGGTCTTCGGGCGCGGGACCAGCACCTGGTGCGCGGCGGGCTTGATGACCGTGCCCGGATACAGGCGCTTGAGCCGCAGTTCCTGCGACTCGCGCAACTCCACCGGCGCGAAGCGGATGTTGGTGCCCTGCAGCACGACCTCGCCGACGCCGCACGCGCGCGCGAGCATCCGCAGCCCGGCCACCAGCAGCAGGTTCTCCACCGGCTCGGGCAGCTTGCCGTAGCGGTCGGTGAGTTCCTCGCGGACGGCCTTGATGTCCTCCTCGGAGTTGGCCGAGGCGATGGAGCGGTACGCCTGGAGGCGCAGGCGCTCGCCGGGCGCGTAGTCGTGCGGGACATGCGCGTCGACCGGGAGCTCGATCTTGACCTCCAGCGGCGCCTCCTCCTCGACCTCCCCCGTCTCCAGCTGCCGCCGGTAGTCGGCGACGGCCTCGCCGACCATGCGGACGTACAGGTCGAAGCCGACGCCCGCGATGTGCCCGGACTGCTCGCCGCCCAGCAGGTTTCCGGCGCCGCGGATCTCCAGGTCCTTCATCGCCACGTACATGCCCGCGCCCATCTCGGTGTGCTGGGCGATGGTCGCCAGGCGCTCGTGGGCGGTCTCCGTCAGCGGCTTCTCCGGCGGGTACAGGAAGTACGCGTAGCCGCGCTCGCGGCCCCGGCCGACCCGGCCGCGCAGCTGGTGCAGCTGGGACAGGCCGAAGGTGTCGCCGCGCTCCACGATGAGCGTGTTGGCGTTGGAGATGTCGATGCCGGACTCGACGATCGTGGTCGAGACGAGGACGTCGAACTTCTTCTCCCAGAAGTCGACGACCACCTGCTCCAGCGCGGACTCCGACATCTGGCCGTGGGCCGTGGCGATGCGCGCCTCGGGGACGATGTCGCGGAGTCTGGCCGCCGCGCGGTCGATGGACTCGACGCGGTTGTGGATGTAGAAGACCTGGCCCTCGCGCAGCAGTTCGCGGCGGATGGCGGCGCCGATCTGCTTCTCCTCGTAGGGCCCGACGAAGGTGAGCACCGGGTGGCGCTCCTCCGGGGGTGTGGTGATCGTGGACATCTCGCGGATGCCGGTGACCGCCATTTCCAGGGTGCGCGGGATCGGGGTGGCGGACATGGTCAGCACGTCGACGTTGGCGCGGAGCTTCTTCAGCTGCTCCTTGTGCTCGACGCCGAAGCGCTGCTCCTCGTCGACGATGACCAGGCCCAGGTCCTTGAACTTGGTCTCCGAGGAGAACAGGCGGTGGGTGCCGATGACGACGTCCACCGAGCCGTCCTTCAGCCCTTCCAGGACGGCCTTGGCCTCGGTGTCCGTCTGGAACCGGGACAGCGCCCGCACGTTCACCGGGAACTGTCCGTACCGCTCGGAGAACGTGCCGAAGTGCTGCTGCACCAGCAGGGTCGTGGGGACGAGGACGGCGACCTGCTTGCCGTCCTGTACGGCCTTGAAGGCGGCCCGGACCGCGATCTCGGTCTTGCCGTAGCCGACGTCGCCGCAGATCAGGCGGTCCATGGGGACCGACTTCTCCATGTCCTCCTTGACCTCGGCGATGGTGGTGAGCTGGTCGGGGGTCTCCGCGTAGGGGAAGGCGTCCTCCAGCTCGCGCTGCCAGGGGGTGTCGGTGCCGAAGGCGTGGCCGGGCGCGGCCATGCGGGCGCTGTAGAGCTTGATCAGGTCGGCGGCGATCTCCTTGACGGCCTTCTTCGCGCGCGCCTTGGTCTTCGTCCAGTCGGCGCCGCCCAGGCGGTGCAGGGTGGGTGCCTCGCCGCCGACGTACTTGGTGATCTGCTCCAGCTGGTCGGTCGGGATGTACAGCCGGTCGCCGGGCTGGCCGCGCTTGGCGGGCGCGTACTCCACGACCAGGTACTCGCGGGTGGCGCCCTGCACGGTGCGCTGGACCATCTCGATGTAGCGGCCCACGCCGTGCTGCTCGTGGACGATGTAGTCGCCCGGCTCCAGGGTGAGCGGGTCGATGGTCTTGCGGCGGCGGGCCGGCATCCGGGCGCCGTCGCGGGTGGCGGTGCGCTGGCCGGACAGGTCGGTCTCGGTGAGGACGGCGAGCTTGAGCGCCGGGTCGACGAAGCCGTACTCGATCGAGCCGCAGGAGACGTGCACGACGGAGGGGCTGAGCTCGCCGAGGTCGTTGTCGAGGCGGGCGGCGATGCCCTCGCCGCCGAGGACCTCCACCGTGCGCGCGGCCGGGCCGTGGCCCTCGGTGACGAACACCGCGCGCCACCCGTCGGCGAGCCAGCCCTTGGTGTCGGCGAGGGCCCGCGCGGTGTCGCCGCGGTAGGTCTCGGGGGCGTGCATGCCGAGCTTGAGGGTGTCCGCGTCGAGCTCCTCGTCCGCGGCGAACGGCGAGACGGACCACCACATCATGTCCAGCTCGCGTGCGCGGTCGCGGACGTCGGCGATGGACCACAGGGAGGCGGCGCCGACGTCGATCGGGGCCTCGCCGCCGCCGGCGGTGGCCGCCCAGGACGCCTGGAGGAACTCCTGGCTGGTGGCGACGAGGTCGGCGGCGCGGGTGCGGACCCGCTCCGGGTCGCAGACGACGGCCATGGCGCCCTTGGGCAGGACGTCGAGCAGCAGTTCCATGTCGTCCACCAGGACCGGGGCCAGGGACTCCATGCCCTCGACCGCGATCCCCTCGGCGATCTTGTTCAGGAGTTCGCCCAGCTCCGGGTGTTCCTCGGCGAGGGCACGCGCGCGTGCGCGGACGTCGTCGGTGAGCAGCAGCTCGCGGCACGGGGGCGCCCACAGGCCGTGCTCGGCGATTTCGAGGGAGCGTTGGTCGGCGACCTTGAAGTAGCGGATCTCCTCGACGTCGTCGCCCCAGAACTCGATGCGCAGGGGGTGTTCCTCGGTGGGCGGGAAGACGTCCAGGATGCCGCCGCGCACGGCGAACTCGCCGCGCTTCTCGACCAGCTCCACGCGCGCGTAGGCGGCGGCCGCGAGGGCTTCGACGACGTCGTTCAGGTCGGCGCTCTGGCCGGTCCTCAGCGCCACCGGTTCCAGGTCGCCGAGGCCCTTGACCTGCGGCTGGAGCACGGAGCGCACCGGGGCGACGACGACGGAGACCGGGCCGGTCTCGGGGTCGTCGGGGCTGGGGTGGGCGAGGCGGCGCAGGACGGCGAGGCGGCGGCCGACGGTGTCGCTGCGGGGGCTGAGCCGCTCGTGCGGGAGCGTCTCCCAGGAGGGGTACTCCACGACGCCCTGTTCGGGCAGCAGGGAGCGCAGGGCGGCGGCCAGGTCCTCGGCCTCCCGGCCGGTCGCGGTGACCGCCAGCACCGGGCGGCCGGCCTCACGGGCCAGGGCGGCGATCGCGAAGGGGCGGGCGGCCGGGGGGCCGACCAGGTCGACGTGCGGGCGGTTGCCGTCCGCCGCCGCCCTGGTCGCTTCCGCGAGGGCGGGGTCCTTGACTACGGCGTCGAGCAGACCGTGCAGGCTCATGGAGGGGCTTTCCGTCCAGGGGGTCGGCAACACGAAGGGCCCGACTCGTGTGACGGGCCGGGGCTGTCCAGCGTACGACGGCGTGGGCGGCGGTGCGGGGGGCTGTGGACAACCCCGGGCGACCGCACAGCGCGAAGACCCGGTGCCGGGAAGTCCCCCAGGACTCCCGGCACCGGGTCCGCCCGCCGCAACCCCCGTGTGCGGTGGCCGTCGGCCGGCCTGCGCGACTAGTCCGTCGCGATGGCGTTCAGGACGTTCATGCGGCCCGCGCGGAACGCCGGGATCAGCGCGGCGAACAGGCCCACGAAGGCCGAGCCGACGAAGACGCCGGTGATCGTCGGCCAGGGGATCTCCAGGACGTTGAGGCCCTCCAGGGCGAGGAGCTTCTGGGCGGTCGCGCCCCAGCCCATGCCGAGCCCGAGGCCGAGCAGGGCGCCGAAGACGGCGATCACCACGGACTCCAGGCGGATCATGCGGCGCAGCTGGCGGCGGGAGAGGCCGATGGCCCGCATGAGGCCGATCTCCCGGGTCCGCTCGACCACCGACAGGGCCAGGGTGTTCACCACGCCCAGGACCGCGACGATGATCGCGAGCGCCAGCAGGCCGTAGATCATGTTCAGGAGCTGGCCGATCTGGTCCTTCAGCGCCTGCTTGTAGTCGGTCTGGTCGCGCACGGTCAGCGCCGGGTCGTCGCGCAGTGCCGACTTCAGCGCCTTGTAGGCGGCGGCTTCCTGCCCGTCCTTGGCGGTGGCGAACATCAGCTGGTCGAGGGGCATCCGGTCGGCCGGGACGTACTTGGCGACGGTGGCGATGGAGGCGTACATCGCGCCCTTGTCGACGACCACCTCGTCGCTGGTGATCGCGCGGACGGTCAGCTTCGCCGTGCGGCCGTCCTCGAAGTGGACGGCGACCGTGGAGCCGAGCTTGATGCCGTGGTCCTTGGCGAAGCCCTCGAAGACGGACATCGAGTCGGGTTTGTAGGCGTCGGCGAGGTCACCGGCGACGGTCTTGGTGCGCAGGTCCTGCACGTAGGTCGGGTCGGCCGCGTTGATGGTCTCCTTCTTGGTGACCCGGCCGTCGGGTGTGGTCAGGGACGCGTCCAGGAGCTTGTACTCGGTGACCCGCTCCAGGCCGGGCGTGTCCTTGATCTTCTGCACCATCTGCGGCTTGATCAGGTTGTACTCCTGGTCGCCCTGGATGATGAAGTCCGTGCCCACCGTCTTGTCGAGCTGGTCGGTGGCCGAGGCCACCATGGAGGAGCCGACCACCGACAGGCAGGCCACCAGGGCGAGGCCGATCATCAGGGCGGCGCCGGTGGCGCCGGTGCGGCGCGGGTTGCGCAGGGCGTTGCGCTCGGCCATGCGGCCCACGGGCCCGAAGATCCGCAGGATGAGCGCGCCGAGGACGCGGACCAGTGCGGCGGCGAGCAGCGGGCCGATGACGACGAAGCCGATGAGCGTGGCCACCACGCCCAGGCCCAGCCAGCCCGAGCCGGTCTTGGCCTGGTCGGCGGTGGCCGCGGTGTACAGGCACCAGCCGCCGGCGCCGGTCAGCAGCAGGCCGATCAGAGCGCGGACGGCGCCCGCCCTGGCGTCGGCCGGGGCGCCCGCGTCGCGCAGGGCGGCCATCGGGGAGACCTTGCCGGCGCGCCGGGCGGGCAGGTAGGCGGCGAGGACGGTGACGACCACGCCGAGGAGCAGGCCGATCGCGGGGGTGGTCCAGGCGACGGTGAGGTCGTCGGTGGACAGGTTCATGCCGATCTGGCCCATGAGTTTCATCAGGCCGATTGCGATGCCGACGCCCGCGCCGACGCCGAGCACCGAGCCGATGACGCCGAGCAGCAGCGCCTCGACGAGCACGGACCGGTTGACCTGCTTGCGGGAGGAGCCGATGGCGCGCAGCAGGCCGATCTCACGGGTGCGCTGGGCGACCAGCATGGAGAAGGTGTTGATGATCAGGAAGATGCCGACGAGGAAGGCGATCCCGGCGAAGCCGAGCATCGCGTACTTCATGACGTTCAGGAAGCTCTGGACGCTCTTCTGGTTGGCGTCGGCGACCTCCTTGGCGGTCTGCACCTTGTAGTCGTGTCCGAGGACGGCGGTGACGTTCCTCTTCAGCTGCGCGTCGGTCACGCCCTTCGCGGCCATGACGTTGACGTTGGTGTAGACGCCGGTCCGGCCGACGAGGGCCTGCTGGGCGGTCTTCGTGTCCAGGTAGAAGATCGCGGCGCCGGGGTTGGTGACCTTGAAGGCGGCGATGCCGGACACGCGCGCGTGGTGCGTGCCGACGGCCGTGATCACGCCGATCTCGTCGCCGAGCTTCAGGTGGTGCTTGTCCGCGGTGTCGGCGTCGACCATCACCTGGTCCGGGCCCTTGGGCGCCGCGCCGGAGGTGATCTCCATGGTGCGGGCGTCGTTGCCGTTCCAGCTTCCGACGATGGTGGGCGCGCCACTGGTGGGCGACAGCTTGTCCTTGTCGGCGTCGATGACGGTGACCGAGGTGGAGAACACCGTGCCCTCGGCCGACCTGACGCCCCGGGCCTCGCGGACCTTGCCGACCACGGAGGCGGGCAGCACGGGCGGCTTGCCGGTGCGGGAGGTGGTCTCCCCGGTGTCGGAGGAGCCCTTGGCGCTGACCTGGACGTCCGAGGACGTGGCCTGGAACAGCTTGTCGAAGGTGGTGTTCATCGTGTCGGTGAACACCAGCGTGCCGCACACGAACGCCACCGACAGCAGGACCGCGATCGCCGACAGCGCCATGCGGCCCTTGTGCGCGAAGAAGTTGCGCATCGAGGTCTTCAGCACGGTCATGACGTGCGCCCCCGGGCGTCGAAGTCCTTCATGCGGTCCAGGACCTGTTCGGCCGTCGGCTGGTACATCTCGTCGACGATCCGGCCGTCGGCCAGGTAGAGCACACGGTCGGCGTAGGAGGCGGCCACGGGGTCGTGGGTGACCATGACGATGGTCTGGCCGAGTTCGTCCACCGAGCGGCGCAGGAAGCCCAGGACTTCGGCTCCCGCCCGCGAGTCGAGGTTCCCGGTCGGCTCGTCCCCGAAGATGATCTCCGGGCGGGCGGCGAGCGCGCGGGCCACGGCGACGCGCTGCTGCTGGCCGCCGGAGAGCTGGGTGGGGCGGTGCTTGAGGCGCCCGGCGAGCCCGACGGTCTCCACCACGCGGTCCAGCCAGGCCCGGTCGGGCTTGCGGCCGGCGATGTCCATGGGCAGCGTGATGTTCTCGATCGCGTTCAGCGTCGGCAGCAGGTTGAACGCCTGGAAGATGAAGCCGATCCGGTCCCGGCGCAGCTGGGTGAGCTTCTTGTCCTTCAGGCCGGTGATCTCGGTGTCGGCCAGATGGATCTGACCGCTCGTCACCGTGTCCAGGCCGGCGAGGCAGTGCATCAGGGTGGACTTGCCGGACCCGGAGGGGCCCATGATCGCGGTGAACTGGCCGCGGGCGATGTCCACGTCGACGTGGTCCAGGGCGACGACACGGGTCTCGCCGGACCCGTACGCCTTCACGACCTGCCGCGCCCGCGCGGCAACGGCCGTAGTCCCTCCAGTGCCCCCGTGCCTGGGAATGGTCACAGCCGATGTCACGGTATGTCTCCTATGTCGGTTGACAGGTCGTGGTCGATGTCCCGGTGCTCCGGGCGTCGTCCTGGGTTACGTCGATGAGTCTCGCGGTCGGCGGGGGCGTCGCGCGCTGGTGCGAAGCCCCGTCTTTCCCGGGGGTAATCCCCACCCCCGCCGGTGCGGTCCGCCGCCCCCCAGCGGCGTGAAGCCAGGTTAGGGAACGCCCCCGGCCGGTCTCGTCCTCCGCCGGGACGAACCCTCCCCGAGCCGTAGTACGGAGGAACCCCTAGGGGTGCTCCACCGCCGGGTGGAGCCGTTCTCGGGGTCCCCTCCACCCTTCGGTGCGGAAAAGCCTCCACCCTTCCGCCGCGTCAGGGTCAAGCCCCGCCCGCCGTGGGAAGCTGTCGTCCCGGTGATACGTGCAGGGGGCACGGGGTAGCGTCCGGCAGGGGCCACGGGAGGGGTGTGCGGTGGGGGGTACGACACCGGCGGTACGCGGCGGAGCCGGGCGGCGGCAGGACACCCGGCGGCGGGGCGCGGTGGTCGCGGCGCTCATGCTGGCGATGGCACTGGCCGCGCTCGACTCCACCGTCGTCTCCACGGCCGTACCGCAGATCGTCGCCGACCTCGGCGGGTTCTCCGTCTTCTCATGGCTGTTCTCCGGCTATCTGCTCGCCGTGACCGTCACCCTCCCCGTGTACGGCAAGCTGTCCGACACCTTCGGCCGCAAGCCGGTGCTGGTGGTGGGCGCGGCCGTGTTCCTGCTCGGCTCGCTGCTGTGCGCGGCCGCCTGGAACATGGGGGCGCTGATCGCGTTCCGGATCGTTCAGGGCCTGGGCGGCGGGGCGTTGCAGGGCACGGTGCAGACGCTGGCCGCCGATCTGTACCCGCTGGCGGAGCGCCCGAAGATCCAGTCCAAGCTCTCCACGGTGTGGGCGGTCTCCGCGGTGGCCGGCCCGGGGCTGGGCGGGGTGCTCGCCGCCTACGCCGACTGGCGCTGGATCTTCCTGGTCAACCTGCCGATAGGCGCCGCCGCCCTGTGGCTGATCGTGCGTCATCTGCACGAGCCGGAACGGGAGGACGCGGGCCGCGCGCGCGTGGACTGGGCCGGCGCGCTCGCGGTGTTCGCGTGCGGCGGGGTGCTGCTGGCCGCGCTGGTGCAGGGCGGGGTGGCGTGGCCGTGGCTGTCGGCGCCGTCGCTGGCCCTGTTCGGGGCGGGTCTGGTGCTGGTCGCCGTGGTGGTGCGGGTGGAGCGGCGGGCCGCGGCGCCCATCATCCCGGGCTGGGTGTGGCGGCGCCGGACGATCGCGGCCGTCAATCTGGCGCTGGGCGCGCTGGGGCTGCTGATGGTGGCGCCGAGCGTGTTCCTGCCGACGTACGCGCAGTCGGTGCTCGGGCTGGCGCCGGTGGCCGCCGGGTTCGTGCTCTCGGTGTGGACGCTGAGCTGGCCGGTGTCGGCCGCGCTCAGCCAGCACGTCTACCGGCGGATCGGCTTCCGGGACACCGCGCTGCTCGGCATCGGCCTGGCGGCGCTGATCCTGTTCGCGTTCCCGTTCCTGCCGTATCCGGGGTCGTGGTGGCAGCCGACGCTGCTGATGCTGCTGCTGGGCGGGGCGCTGGGGCTGTTCCAGCTCCCGCTGATCGTCGGAGTGCAGTCGACCGTGGGCTGGTCGGAGCGGGGCACCACGACCGCGTCGGTCCTGTTCTGCCGGCAGACCGGCCAGACCCTGGGCGCGTCCCTGTTCGGCGCCGTGGCCAACGGCGTGCTGGCCGCGCGGCTCGGCGGGGCGGGCGACCTGGACTCCGTCACCCGCGCGCTGGACGGCGGTACGGCCCCCGAGGCGACCCGGCGGGCCATCGCCGGCGCGGTCCACGCGGTCTACCTCGGCGCGGCGTGCGCGGCCGCCCTCGCCTTCGCGGTGCTGTTGCTGGTGGCACCCCGGCGGTTCCCGGTGCTCCAGGACTGAACCCGGTGCGGGCCGACGCGGGTGACACCCCGTGGAGGCGGGCGGGTCGACGCCGGTGACACCCCTGGGTACGGGCAGGTCGACGCCGGTGACACCCCTCGGCCCAGCCAGCTCGACGCCGGTGACACCCCTCGGCCCAGCCAGCTCGACGCCGGTGACACCCCTCGGCCCAGGCGGGTCAACGCGGGGACACACCCTGGGTACGGGCAGGTCGACGCCGGTGACACCCCTCGGCCCAGCCAGCTCGACGCCGGTGACACACCTCGGCCCAGCCAGCTCGACGCCGGTGACACCCCTCGGCCCAGCCAGCTCGACGCCGGTGACACACCTCGGCCCAGCCAGCTCGACGCCGGTGACACACCCTGGGTACGGGCAGGTCGACGCCGGTGACACCTGGACGCGGGCAGGTCGACGCCGGTGACACCCCTGGGTACGGGCAGGTCGACGCGGTGATACCCCTGAGCACTGGCGGGTTAACGCAGGCAACCCCCCAGGTCGGACCCGTTCTCCCCGGGAAAGCGCATACCGACCGGCCAGTTCGGTGAAAACGCCGCGCGGCCCGCGGCGCGCGAGTAGCGTGCGTGGCTCAGCTCCCCCACCCCCACCTCCCTGCGGTCCGCCGCCACGGACCCGAGCCGCGCAAGGAGCCCCGGGATGTCCTACGACCCGCCGCACCCGTCGTACTCACCGCACCCGCCCGAGCCGCCGTACCCGGCGCGGCCCACCTACCCCTGGCAGCCGCCCGCACCGCCCGAACCGGCGCGTCCGGTCCGCCGGGCGCCGCGCGAACCCCTCGGCCGGCACAGCGACCTGCGCATGCTGCGCAGCGCCTACCGCTGGCAGCGGCGCACCGCCACGCTCACCGCGCTGGGCTACTTCACGCTGTTCCTCGTCCTGTCCGCGTACGCGCCCGGCACCATGACGCGCACGGTCGCCGACGGCATCCCCGCCGGACTGCTGCTCGCCCTCCTGCAACTCCCCGTCACCTGGCTGGCGATCGCCCTGTACGAGCACACCGCGCGCCGGCACGTCGATCCGCTCGCCGACCGCATCCGCAGGCACGCCGAACTCGACGCGCGGCGCGGAGCGACCCGATGACGGCCGCCGCCGGTGCGGCAACCACCGGCTTCAGCGACTCCGCGCAGACCATGTCCCTGGTGGCCTTCTCCACCGCCGCCACCGTGACCCTGCTGCTGTGCGTGATGACCGGCCCCGACCGGGACGACCTGGACGAGTTCTACACCGGCTACCGCTCCCTGTCCCCCCTGCGCAACGGCCTCGCCATCGCCGGCGACTACATCTCCGCCGCCTCCGTCCTCGGCACCGGCGGAGTGATCGCCCTGTGCGGCTACGACGGCGTCGTCCTCGCCCTCAGCACGGCCCTGTCACTGATGCTGATGATGTTCCTGCTGGCCGAACCCCTGCGCAACGCGGGCCGCTTCACCATGGGCGACGCCCTCGCCCGCCGGCTGCCGGGCCGCTGCGTACGCATCACGGCCTGCGCGGTGACCGTCGCCGCGCTGCTGCCGCTGATGCTCGTCCAACTGGCCGGAACCGGGCAGCTGATGGCCTTCATCCTCGGCTTCACCAACGAGTCCCTGAAGACCGGGTGCGTCGTGGGACTCGGCCTGCTCATGATCGCCTACGCCGCGATCGGCGGCATGAAGGGCACCGCGCTCATCCAGATCCTGAAGATCGTGCTGCTGGTCGGCTCGGGCGCCGTGGTCGCCCTCCTGGTCCTGCGCCGCTTCGACTGGGACCCGGGCGCCCTGTTCACCGCCGCCGCGCGGCAGAGCGGCGCCGGGCCGGCCTTCCTGCGCTCCGGGCTGGAGTTCGGCACCACGCCCACGGGCCGCGTCGACATGATCGCCTCACAGCTGACCGTCGTCCTCGGCGTCGCCTGCCTGCCGCACATCACCATGCGCATGTACACCGCCTCCAGCGCCCGCCAGGTGCGCCGCTCGATGTCCTGGGCGGTGTCCCTGGTCGCCCTGTTCGTCCTCGTCATCACGGTGGTGGGGTTCGGCGCCACCGCCCTGCTCGGACGTACGGCGATCGCCACGGCCGACCCGCAGGGCAACACGGCGTACCTGATGGGCTCGCGCGCGGTGTTCGGCGCCGGCGTGTCGACGGCGGAGACCTTCCTGTTCACCCTGGTCACCACCGCGCTCTTCCTGACCCTGCTCGCCTCGGTGGCCGGGATGATCCTCGCGTGCGCCAACTCCCTCGCGCACGACGTGTTCGCCGCCCGGGTGCAGGAGATGCCGGCCCGCCGCGAGATGACCCTGGCCCGCGTCTCGGCGCTCGCCATAGGAGTGCCGACGATCCTGCTGGCCACCCTGGTGCAGCACCACAGCCTGCAGCCCCTGGTCACGCTCTCCTTCTGCCTGGGCGCCTCCGCCCTCGCCCCCGCCCTGGTCTACGGCCTCTTCTGGCGCCGCTACACCCGCAGCGGGCTGCTGGGCACGCTGATCGGGGGCTCGCTGACCGTGCTGCTGCTCATGCCGGGCACCAACCTCGTCTCCGGATCGCCCGTCTCCGCGTTCCCCGGCGCCGACTTCAACTGGTTCCCGTTCACCACCACCGGCATCGTCTCCATCCCGGCCGGCTTCTTCTTCGGCTGGCTCGGCACGGTCCTGTCGGGCCGCGCGAAGGCGGAACGGCAGCGGCACCAGTACGAGGCGGTGGAGGGCTGGATCCTGGCCGGGGCCGTCCGCAAGAGCAGTTGACGGGAGTGCCGGCGCGTTCCCGTGCGCCGGGCCGGACGGCTACTCCAGGACCACCCTGCCGGTCAGCGAGATGAGGGTGTCGCGCACGGAGTCCATGTGCGCCTGCATGTCGTCCCACAGCTCGCCGTGCTCGCGCAGCACCCGTTCCGTCTCCGCTGCGATGCGCTCCTCCTGCGCGCGCGCCTCGGCGATGATCTCCGCGGCACGCGCGCTCGCCTCCTCCGGGGAGCGGCGCTCGTACTCCTCGGCCTCCACGAGGGCACGCTCGGCCTCCGCCAGCGCGGCCTCGGCCCGGCTCGCCCGTTCGGCGTGCCCGGCGTCCAGCTCCGCCATCCGCTCGGCCTCCTCCCGCTCCGCCCGGGCCCAGCGCGCGGCGTGCTCCCGGGACTGCTCGGCGAGCATGCCGTCGGTGCGCCGGCGCGCCTCACGCAACTCCGCGAGCGCCTCCATGCGCCCCGACTTCACCGCGCGCCGGGCGCCCACGCGGATGCCCTCGGCCTCGGCCTGCACGGCGACGAGCCACTGACGGGCGCGTTCGTCGGCCTCCGCGCGGACCGCGTCCGCCGCCTCCCGCGCCTCCTCAAGTACGCGCTGGGCGTCCGCCTCGGCCCGCGCGACCTCCTCCGCGGCCTCACGCCGGGTGCGTTCCAGCAGGTCCGCCGCCTCGTCGAGCACGAACTGGTACAGCTTCCGGGCGCCTTCCCCGAGCGTTTCGTACGTCTGCGGCGGGAGCTCGGCGACGGCCTCGCGCAACAGCGCTGCCTCCGCCCCCATCTCCTTGGCGAGCACGGTCAGCCGGGCGGCACGCTCCCAGGCGGCGTCCCGGTCCTCGGACAGCGCCTCCAGGTACGCCTCGACCTGGTCGGGACGGTAGCCACGCCCCCGTACGGTCGCGAAGCCGTGCGGTGGCATCGATGCGCTGCTCACCCTGGGGACCCCTCTCCACCGGACCTGCACGACAGAATGATTTCGTGCATATCTTGATGGATCGGAAGTAACGGTTCATAACGCGACACTCCGCAGACACGTCGCGCCAACGCTCCGAACGGCCCCCTCACGGACCCGCGCCGGCGCCCCCACGGACAACGCGTCCACGCCCCCGCAGACACGCGCCGGCGCCCCCACGGAGAACGCGTCGGGCCCCGCACGCGCACGTGCGGGGCCCGTATGTTCACACCACCCGGCGGCCGGGCGGCCACCGCGCTACAACAGCCCGTCCCACATCTGCTCCAGCAGCACCGACCACCAGCTCTCCGGCGAACCGAGCGCCGCCGGGTCGAGGGCGGCCAGCTGCGCCTGGAAGTCGACGGTCCAGCGGCCCGCCTGCTCCTGGTTCAGCCCGTACCTGAGCCGCCACATCCGGCCCAGCAGCGCCAGACACCGGGTGAACTCCGGCAGCCCCGTGTTCACGAACTGCGGCGGCACCGGCGCACCGCCCGGTCCCGCCTCCACCGGCACGGCCACGATGTTCGCCGTCCCGTACTGCACACAGATCGCCTTGCCGAAGTCGGTACCCATGACGAGGTACGACCCCGCGTCCGCCGCCGCCCGCACACCGCGCTCCGCCGCCAGCTCCGCCAACGTCGGCACCGGGCGGCCCGGCTGCGCCTGCGCCCAGAAGAACGGGCCCATGTCCAGCGGCAGCCCCGCCACGACCAGGGTGTGCGCCACGATCGGCGGCACGCCCTGCCGGGACACCGCCTGCTGCTCGAACCGGAAGATCCCCGGCCCGAACGCCCCGGCCAGCTCCTGCGCGATCCCCTCCGGGGGCACCGGCGGCGCCGCCTGCACCGGCGGCAGCGGCGCCCGCACCGGCGCGGGCCGTGCGGGACCGTCTGCCACCTGGTGCAACTCGCCCTGGTGCGCCAGCAACTGCCGCATGCCCTGCTGCCGGCTCGCGTGGTCCGTGCCGTACGGCGCGATGCTCGCGATCCTCGCCTGCGGCCACTGCTCCCGGATCATCCGCGCGCAGTACGCCCCCGGCAGCTCGCACGACTCCAGCTCCGTGTGCAGCTCCAGCACCTGGTCCGGCGGCACGTTCATGGCCCGCAGCTCGTGGAAGATCTGCCACTCCGGATGCGGCGTCCCCGGCGCCGAACGCCGGATCAACTGCTGCTCGGACCCGTCCTGCGCGCGGTACCGCAGCACGGCCTGGTAACCCGGACCGACCGTCGGCTGCCCCTGCTGCGGATACCCGTACGCCGACCCCTGCCCGGGCATGGGCACACCCGGCGGCATCCCACCCGGAGGCATGGGGGGCTGGACACCGGGAGCACTGGGGGGCATGCCGGGGCCGCCGGGGGGCATGCCGGGACCCGGCGGCATGGGCGGCTGACCGCCCGGAGCGCCGGGACCCATGCCCGGGGCGCCCGGGGCGCCGGGAGGCGCGGGCGGCCGGGCGCCGGGGGGCGTGCCGGGGGTCCCGGGGCCGCCGGGAGGCATGCCGGGACCCGGCGGCATGGGCGGCTGACCGCCCGGAGCGCCGGGAGGCATGGCTGAGGCGCCCGGAGCCGGGGGCACACCCGGGGCGCCCGGCATGCCGGGGGCGCCGGGAGCGGGCGGCGGGGGCATGCCCGGCCCGGCCACCGGCGGAGCGGCCAGGACGGTCTCCGCGTGGTGCACGGCACCGTGAGCAGAGGAGGTTCCGGGGGTTCCGGGAGCGCTCGGAGGCTGCGGAGGCTGTGGGGCACCGGCGGCGCCCGGACGGACCGGGGCAGCGGCCGGGGGCTGGGGCGCACCGGGGTTCCCCGGGGCGCCGGGTGCTCCCGGAACGTTCGGCGCGCCACCCGGGGCACTGTGCATGCCAGGCGCGCCCGCAGTCCCAGAGGCACCGGACGGGTTCGGCATGCCCGGGACACCGGGAGGCTGCTGCCCCCCCGGAGCCGACGGCACGCCCGGAGCGCCCGGAGCACCCGGAGCCCCAGGGCCGCCGGACGGGTTCGGCGCACCCGGGGCGCCCGGAGGCTGCGGTGCCGGTCCACCCGGTCGGCTCGGGTCGGCCAGGACCGTGGCCGCGTGGTGCACACCGCCCGGCACCTGCGTCCCGTCCGCGTTCCCCTGACCGCCCTGCGCCTCGGGGCCCTCCGGGCCGAGCGACGGCACGAGCCGCGTCGGCACGTACCCGCCCGCGGGCGGGGGCGGTGTCGCCGCGCTCCCCGGGCGCGCACCCGGCGTGCCCGGGGCGCCCGGCGGCGGAGGCGGCGCGCCCACCCCACCGCGTCCCTTCTTCGGCGGAGCCGCCTTGCTCGTCGCGGCGTCCGCGATCTCCCCCGCGTTCGGCGCGAGCCGCCGCCCCGGCCCACCCGGGGCCGCCGCAGGCTGCGGCGTACCGCCCGGTGCCTGCGGATAGCCGTAGCCCGGAGCGCCGGGGCCCTGCGGATAGCCGTACGCCGGGGCGCCCGACGCACCGGCCGGCGCGGGGGGCGGAGGCGCAGTGCCCTGCGCCGGCGGATAGGGCGGCACGCCCGCCGGAGGGGTGCCCGGAGCCGGCGGAACGTGCGGATGACCGTACGCCGGCGTGCCCGGCGGCGGTGGGGGCGTGCTGCCCTGTCCGGCGCCCGGCGGCGGTGGCGGCACGCTGCCCTGCCCAGCGCCCGGAGATGGCGGCGGCACGCTGCCCTGCCCGGCGCCCGGAGGTGGCGGCGGCACGCTGCCCTGCCCAGCGCCCGGAGGTGGCGGCGGCACGCTGCCCTGCCCAGCGCCCGGAGGTGGCGGCGGCACGCTGCCCTGCCCAGCGCCCGGCGCACCCTGCGGGACCGGCGTCCCGGGCGCGCCGCCCTGCGCACCCGGCAGATCGAGCGCCGGCGCGACCGCCGTCGGCGGCAACTGGCTGCCGCCCGACATCAACGCGGTCGGCGCGTCCGGCGCGACCGCGGGCGGACGCGGCGCCTCGTCCGCGTCGCCCAGCGGCGGAGCGAACACCGTCGCGGGCAGCGGCACGGACCGGTCGTCCTCACCGGACCCGGCGTTCGTGTCGGTACCGGCCCACGGCGTGGCCCCCGCGGGCACATCCGCTCCCGTGGGCACCCCGGCCTGCGTCTGCGCCGGTCCGGCCCCACCGGAGGAGGCCGCGACACCCGAAGAAGGCACGCCCGAAGCCGTACCGCCCGCCGGCACACCGTCAGAAACCGAGCCACCGCCAGGCGCCGAACTCTGATCAGCGGACGGACCGGCACCCGGAACCGGCGAACCCGCCCCCTCCGTTCGCCGCTCCCCCAGCCCCAGCTTGTCCGCCGCCTCCTGCAACCACTCCGGAGGGGTCAGCAGGAACGACGTCTGGTTCAGGTCCAACCGCGCCTGGGCGGGCGCCGGCACCGCGTCCCGCGGCTCCTCCGCGCGGCCGTACTCCTCCTCGTACCGGCGGATCACCTCACCCACCGGCAGCGCGGGCCACAGCGTCGCCTCCCCGCTGTCCCGGGCGATGACCAGCCGCTGGCCGCCCGCGTCCGACCGCGGCCCCTCCGCCCGGTCCTCGCCCCACACCACGAACCCCAGCTCGAACTCCCGCACCCGCACCTCACGGTGCTGGTACGCGGGCACGTCACCGTTGATCCACTCCTCGGCGCGCTCCTGCGCCTGCGCGTACGTCACCATCGCTCGCAGCTCACTCCCCCACCGGACCGGAAGACGCCGAGCCGGAAGACACCGGGACGACACGGGCGAAACCGCCGTCCACCATCAGACGGGCCACCGTCTCCAACTCCGGCGGACTACCGGCCAGCCGGGACAGGAACACGTCGAAGTCGTCACCGCACGGCAGCAACAGACGCTCCACCCGCTCCGCCGGCGACCACGACGGATCCACGTCCCGCACATCGTCGTACGCGCAGAACCACACCGAACCGACCCGCTCGCCCTTCACCTTCACCGCGAGCAACCCGCCCTGCACGAAGGTCACCCCGAGGTAGTCCTTCGTCAGATGGTCACGCAGACACTTGTTCACGTACACCAGGTCATTGACCGCTGCCTCGTCCCGCACCGTGAAGAACGGCTGGTCCAGCAGCAGCCCCAACTCGGCGTCCAGCGCCGTGCCGACCGGCGCGCAACCGCCCGCCGCCTTCAGGAACGAGCGGTAGGCACCCGGCAACCGGTAGCCGAGGTCCTCCTCGACGCCCTGCACCTGCGCCTCCGTCACCGCCACACCCGACTTCGGCAGCCCGAAGTGCGCCGGCCGCGACTCCTGCAACGGCCGCGTACCACGCTTGCCGTGGTCCACCGGCGCCGTCGCCACCCCGCCGTGATGCCGCAGCAGCGCCTTCACCTCGACCGGCACCAGCTCCAGCCGCCGCGTACCCGCCACGTGGTGCCACGTCCAGCCGTGCGGCGTCGCCACGTCCGGCACCGTGTCCCACAACTCGTGCCCCGCCGCCGCCAACGCCGCGTTCGCCGACACGTAGTCCGTCAGCCGCAGTTCGTCGACCCCGAAACCCTCCGGCGGCTCGGCGATCTCCACCGCCACGCGCGCGTACGGCGAGAAATCCGGGTAACCCCGCTCATCGACCCGTACCCCTCTCGGGTGACGTGCCGCCCGGACCGGATCCGGAAAGTGCACGACCTGCCCGGCGTAGGCCGCGTTCGGCGGCGCGGCTGGTCCACCGGCCTGGCCGCTGGGCGGTGCACCCAGCCCGAGCCGACCTGTCGTCATGGCGGTTGCCCCCTGCGGCGTTCTCTCTGGCCTGAACGGCGGTGTCGATCGCGGACGGCGACAGCCTATGCGGTACGCCCACCCCGGTCACCGGCCCACCGCACCCCCACCCCCGCACCCGTCGGCCCCCACCGGCACCCCGGCCCCGCACCGTCGTGACCAGCCGTCACCCCACCGTCACGGACCGCCCGGACACGGGCGTGTCGCACCGCCCCAGCTTCCCCACCAGCCACGGCATTTGGCACCCTGTGTCCTTCGGGGGGATGCCCGGGGAGGGAAGAACGATCATGAACGCTCTGCAGACCGGAGGTACCGACGTGCGGGCCGGCGACCCTCGCATCGACTGGAGCAGCACCGACACACCCCCCGCCCCCACCCTCCGGCACCGCCGCGACGGCATCCTGCCCGCCGTCGCCGCCGCCCTCTCCGTCCGCGGCGCCACCCTCACCGGCACCGCCGCCCGCAGCGACCAGCCCCCGGCCCTGCACCCCCTCGTCCAGGACTTCCTCGACACCCTCACCAGCGACCAACGCGACCGCTTCACCGGCCGCTGCGCCGAGGCCATCCTCATCTCCCGGCACATCGCCGCCGCCGACGCCGCCCGCAGCAAACGCGCCGCCCGCAGACCCATGACCAACGGCGAAGCCCGCAAAGCCCTCAAACACGCCAAACTCACCGCCCGCCGCATACGCGAGGACGGCGACCCCCTCCATGGCAGCTTCGCCGCCCCCTGCCGCGCCTGCACCGCCCTCAGCGCCCACTTCGGCGTCCGCATCGTCGACCCCACCGCCACCGACGACTGACCCCCGGCGGCCACCGGCACCACCTGAACCACCAGCACGCACGACGATCGAAGGGCAGATGCACCCCGACCGCACCTCGACCACGCGCTTCCCCGTACCCGTCGACGCCGCCCTGCGCGCCGCCGGCTGGCAACCCGGACGCTGGGACATAAAGCAGGCCGAGATCTGGGCCGACGCCCTGCGCGAACACACCTCACCCGCCGGACACCGGCACACCGTGTTCCCCGCCGCCGTCGAAGCCTGGGCCGAATTCGGCGGCCTGAGCATCACCCCCGCCGGCCCCGGCCGCCAGATCGCCCCCGCCGGCCTCCACGTCGACCCCCTCCACGGCCTCCACCACGCCCGCACCCTCGGCGACCTCGGCCGCGCCCTCGGCACCGAACTCAGCCCCCTCGGCCAGGAGACCGACAACACCGCCCTCCTCGCCATCGACGCCGAAGGCCGCGTCTACACCATCGACCACACCGGCGACTGGTACCTCGGCCCCGACATCGACCACGCCCTCTCCACCCTCGTCACCGGCATCCAACCGGTCCGCCTCACGGCCGGCTGACACCCCGACACCCCCACCGCCGACCAACCCCCGGCGCACACCCCCACCGACCAACGCCCCGGGGCACACCACCGCCGAGCGACACCGCCCCGGCACGCCCCACCACCGAGCCGACGGGCACGCCACCCCGCCGACCGACACCCCGCACCCACCACCACCCACCGACACCGCCCCGGTACGCCGCACCCCGGGCCCCACCCCCGCGGCACCGGCGCCCCTACAGCCCGCCCAGCCCCGGCGGGTCGTCGTAGCCGGGATCGGCCGACCCCGACGAAGGCCACCTCGTCGCGTCCTCCAGACGCCCCAGCTCGTCGTACATCCAGCCACGAGCCGCCTTCCCCAGACGCACGGCCGCCTCCCCGCGCAGCCCGTCGTTCCCCTCCGGCGCCCACACCCCACTCGGCAACCGGGCCTCATGCGCGGCAAGCGCCGCCCGCCCCGCCTCCGACAGCCACCCGGACCCCACACCCTCATGACGATGAGCCCGCGCACCGGCGACCATCACCACCACCACGACCGCCAGGACGACCCACACAGGCCCGTCCTGCGCCGCCGCGACAGCCACCGCCGCCACCCCCAGCAACCCCGACACCCAGTGAGCCACCCACAACAGGAAGTCGGCCGCGTCGAACCCCCGCACCCGCGACGGACTGCCGTCGACCAGGCCACACTCCGCCAGACGGTCACCGACCGCCTCGATCGCCGGACGCCTCACCAACCGGTCCATCCGCCGCCACACCCGGCGCCGCGGCCGCACACCGATCACCCCGATCACAGCCGCCTCCACCGCGTCCCGCGGCACCGCATCAGTGATCGTGACCACCCGGTCCCGCACCGACAACCGCCCGCCCAGCAGCATCGACGCCATCGCCGTCCGCGCGACGTACTGACCCCGGCCCGAGAGGAACGCCACCTCGTACAGACCCAGCTCCACACCCTCCGGCCACACACCCACCGGCGCCTCCACACAGCGCCGGTACGCCCGGCGGAAGAACCAGCCGGCGACCCCCGTCACCACACAGCACAGACCGAGCAGAATCCCCCACGCCACCGCTCCCCCCTCGGCCCCGGACACGGAAACCCGGCGACCCGCCCCCTGTATGCCCCCGCCACGACAAGGTCACCCACCCCTACGCCGGGATCACCGCCGACACCCGGAAACCCCCCGCGTCCGTCGGACCCGACACGAACACCCCGCCCAGCGCCACGACCCGCTCCCGCATCCCCACCAGACCGTTCCCACCCGACGGCAACCCCGCCGCCGACGCCGACGCCGGCTCCGGCGGCGGCTCGTTCTCCACCTGCATCGCGATCTCCGACACCCGGTGCGCCAACCGCACATGCGTCTTCGCACCCGCCGCGTGCTTGTGGACGTTCGTCAACGCCTCCTGCACCACCCGGTACGCCGTCTGCTCGACCTCCGCCGCATACGACCGCACCTCCCCCTCCACCGACAGATCCACCACCATCCCCGCCGCCGCCGACTGCCCGATCAACTCGTCCAGCTCCGACAGACACGGCCCCTCCACCGCCCCCTCCGCCTCGGCCACCCGGGAAGCCGCCGCCGCGGCCGCCTCCCCCACCGCCACCAACGGCGCCGACGCGGCACGCCGGCCCGCGTCCTCCCCCGCCCGCAGCACCCCCAGCATCTCCCGCAACTCGGTCAACGCCTGCCGCCCCATGTCCCCCACCAACGCGGCATTGCGCACCGCCTTCTCCGGGTCCTTCCGCGCCACCGCCTGCAACGCCGCCGCATGCACCACCATCAGACTCACCCGGTGCGCGACCACGTCATGCATCTCCCGAGCGATCCGCGTCCGCTCCTCGTTACGCGCCCACTCCGCCCGCTCCTCCGCCCGCTCCGCGAGCAACTGCAGCTCCCGCTCCAGACTGTCCGCCCGCTCCCGCAAGCTCTCCATCAACCGCCGCCGCGCCCCCACGTACAGCCCCAGCAACACCGGCGGAGCCGTCAGCCCCAACGCCGTCGTCACCGCCGCGAACGGCACGAACCAGTCACCCAGCGTCAGATCCCCGCGCGACATGTCCTGCCGCACCCGCACGAACGTCACCACCGCCGTCCCCAGCAGCGACATCCCCGACAACGCCCCGATCACCCGCCGCGGCAGCTCACACGCGGCCAGCGTGTACAGACCGACCACGCCCATCAGGAAACCCATCTGCGCGGGCGTGATCGCGATCGCCACCAGCACCACCGCGATCGGCCACTTCCGGCGCACCAGCAGCACCGAACCGGCGACCAGACCGAACACGATCCCCACGGACGCCGGAATCCCCGCGTCCCGCGCGAACGGAACCCCCTCCGCCGCGCACTCCACGGCGGACACCAGCGCCAGCGCCCCGTCGAACACCGCACTGCGCCGCCTCACCCACCACCAAGGGCCGGTCAGCGCCCTCTCGTGGTCTTCCCCCGTCATGGTCATGCGTCCAGCCTACGGGCGAGCGGTGCGGCATTTCCGGTGACTTTCGCCTACCACCACACGCCACACTCCGTAACCGAACGACCTCGAAACCACCCGCTATCCCTCGAACTGGTGAACCTCCCCCGTTCGACCCCGGAACCCCCCATTCCGTCCGGACGGTATGCGTATGGCACATTCACCGGGCAAATACGCCGACTTTGAGGGGCTCAGGGAACAGGCCGTGGCACTCCGCCGGGCCGGCCGCAGCCTCCGGCAGATCCGCGACGAGCTGAAGATCTACAACAACGACATCCTCAACCGACTGGTGAAGGGCGAACCACCGCCGGAGTGGACGATGCGCCCGAGGGCCAAGGACGACCTGCGAGCACGGGCACGAGAGCTACGGCTCCAGGGCTGGACGTACGACCAGATCGAGGCGGAACTGGGCTGCTCGCGGAGCTCCGTGTCGCTGTGGGTGCGGGATCTGCCGAAGCCGGAGCGGCGACGAACCCCCGAGGAAGCCGCAGCCATCGCCCGCAAGGGCTGGCAGGAGAAGCTGCGCATCCGGGACCACGAACGGCGGCGGACGAAGGAAGAGGCCAAGCGGTCGGTCGGCGGACTGTCGACGCGCGAGCTGTTCCTGGTGGGCGTGGGCCTTTACTGGGCCGAGGGCGGTAAGGACAAGCCGTACGACCGCCGGGAGAACGTCGCCTTCGTGAACAGCGACCCTGGAATGATCAGGGTCTTCCTGGCGTGGCTCGACCTGCTTCAAGTAGAGCGGAAGCGCCTGCGGTTCACCGTGATGATCCACGAGAATGCCGACGTGGACGGAGCCGAGCACTACTGGGCCGACCTGGTCGGCGCTGACCCCTCCATGTTCAACAAGACGACGCTGAAGAAGCACAACCCGAAGACGGTGCGCAAGAACACCGGCGACGACCACCGCGGCTGCCTCGTGATCAAAGTCCTGAAAGGCGCCGACTTGTACCGTCGCATCGAAGGCTCTTGGTACGGCATAGTGGAGGCCGTGCACGAGGCCGATCAATGAATTCGGACATAGTGCACCAACTATCCCGGATCGTCTAAGGGTAGGACAAACGGTTTTGGTCCGTTGAATGAGGGTTCGAATCCTTCTCCGGGAGCTCACAGCACACAAAACCTAAGTTCGGGTCCTGACCGGTAACACCACCGTCAGGGCCCGCACTCATGTCCCCCTCAACCCACCCCGGTATCCTGCGGCTGTCACCCCCACCCACCCACAGCCGAAGGGCAACCCCGTGAGCGCCATTCGCCCGGCCGCCGTCGTCGTTCTCGCAGCGGGTGAGGGCACCCGTATGAGGTCGGCCACACCGAAGGTCCTGCACGACATCTGCGGCCGTTCCCTGGTCGGACACGTACTGGCCGCCGCACGTGAGCTGGACCCGCAGCACCTCGTCGTCGTGGTGGGCCACGCCCGTGAGCAGGTCGGCGCGCACCTCGCCGAGATCGATCCGGCCACCAGGACCGCCGTGCAGGCGGAGCAGAACGGCACGGGGCACGCCGTGCGGATGGGGCTGGAGGAGCTGGGCGGGTCCGTCGAGGGGACGGTCGTGGTCGTGTGCGGGGACACCCCGCTGCTCACCGCCGGCACGCTTCGGCGGCTGACCGAGACGCACGGCGCCGACGGCAACGCCGTGACCGTGCTGACCGCCGAGGTCCCGGACGCGACCGGTTATGGCCGGATCGTGCGGGACGAGACGACGGGTGCCGTCACGGCGATCGTGGAGCACAAGGACGCGTCCGAGGCGCAGCGGGAGATCCGGGAGATCAACAGCGGTGTGTTCGCGTTCGACGGGCAGCTGCTGGCGGACGCGCTGAAGAAGGTGCGGACGGACAACAGTCAGGGTGAGGAGTACCTCACGGACGTGCTGGGGATCCTGCGGGAGGCCGGGCACCGGGTGGGGGCGTCGGTGGCGGCCGATCACCGTGAGATCGCCGGGATCAACAACCGGGTGCAGCTCGCCGAGGCGCGGCGGATCCTGAACGACCGGCTGCTGGAGCGGGCGATGCTGGAGGGGGTCACGATCGTCGACCCGGCGACCACGTGGGTCGATGTGACGGTGACCTTCGAGCGGGACGTGGTGGTGCATCCGGGGACGCAGCTGACGGGGTCGACGCGGCTGGGTGAGGGTGCCGAGGTGGGGCCCAACAGCCGGCTGAAGGACACCGAGGTGGGTGCGGGGGCGCGGGTGGACAACACGGTGTCGGACGGGGCTGTGGTGGGGCCGCAGGCGTCCGTGGGGCCGTACGCGTATCTGCGGCCGGGGACCCGGCTGGGTGCCAAGGGAAAGATCGGGACGTACGTGGAGACGAAGAACGCGTCCATCGGTGAGGGTACGAAGGTGCCGCATCTGTCGTATGTGGGGGACGCGAGGATCGGTGAGTACACGAACATCGGGGCGGCGAGTGTGTTCGTGAACTACGACGGTCAGGACAAGCATCACACCACGGTGGGGTCGCATTGCCGGACCGGTGCGGACAACATGTTTGTGGCTCCTGTCACGGTCGGGGACGGTGCCTACACCGCTGCCGGGTCGGTGATCACGAAGGATGTGCCGCCTGGTTCGCTGGCCGTGGCCCGTGGTCAGCAGCGGAATATCGAGGGTTGGGTGGCTCGGAAGCGTCCGGGGAGCGCGGCGGCGAAGGCGGCCGAGGCGTCGTCCCGGTCGGGTGGGAACGAGGACTGACCGGAAACGCGTGCGCCGAACACGGCGTAACGTGATAAGTGCACTTCCGCACGTGTGCACCCTGCACCCTTACCAGCTGATTCGGCCTCTCACGCCCAGCCGAGAGGTCGCCGAGCAGCCGGCTGGCTGAGACAACCTCTGAGGAGACTGTGCTGTGACCGGGATCAAGACGACCGGCGAGAAGAAGATGATGTTCTTCTCCGGCCGCGCCCACCCCGAGCTTGCCGAGGAGGTCGCCCAGCAGCTGGGTGTCGGGGTCGTCCCGACGAAGGCCTTCGACTTCGCGAATGGTGAGATCTACGTCCGTTACCAGGAGTCGGCTCGTGGTGCGGATTGCTTCCTGATCCAGAGCCACACGGCTCCGATCAACAAGTGGATCATGGAGCAGTTGATCATGATCGATGCGCTGAAGCGTGCTTCGGCGCGGTCGATCACCGTGATCGTGCCGTTCTACGGTTACGCGCGGCAGGACAAGAAGCACCGGGGTCGTGAACCGATTTCGGCGCGTCTGATCGCGGATCTGATGAAGACGGCGGGTGCGGACCGCATCCTGACGGTGGATCTGCACACGGATCAGATCCAGGGTTTCTTCGACGGCCCTGTGGACCACTTGTTCGCGCTGCCGCTGCTGGCGGACTACGTGGGTGCGAAGGTGGACCGGGAGAAGCTGACGGTGGTGTCGCCGGACGCGGGCCGGGTGCGGGTGGCGGACCGGTGGTGTGACCGGCTCGGTGCGCCGCTGGCCATCGTGCACAAGCGTCGTGACAAGGACGTGGCGAATCAGGTGACCGTCCACGAGGTCGTGGGTGAGGTCAAGGGTCGTGTGTGTGTCCTGGTGGACGACATGATCGACACGGGTGGCACGATCTGTGCGGCTGCGGACGCGTTGTTCGCGCACGGTGCGGAGGATGTCATCGTGACGGCGACGCATGGTGTGCTGTCGGGTCCGGCGGCCGATCGGTTGAAGAACTCGCGGGTGAGTGAGTTCGTGTTCACGAACACGCTGCCGACGCCGGGTGAGCTGGCGGCGGATCTGGACAAGATCAAGGTGTTGTCGATCGCTCCGACGATCGCGAGTGCGGTGCGTGAGGTGTTCGAGGACGGCTCGGTGACCAGCCTCTTCGACGAGCAGTGAGGTTTCTGCACTCACTTCCGCACTCGCTTCCGCACCCCCTTGCGCATCCTCTTGCGCACCGGTAGGTGATCGTTTTGGGTACGGCCTCCCCCTCCGAGTAGACTGCTGCAGTTGCTCGGCGAGGGAGGCCGTACTCGTGTACGGCGGTCCGTTATCGACGCGCTCTTCGTAGCAGGCCGTTCGTGGCCGGGTGACCACGTCCGTTCCGAGTTCCTACGAGGAGTGATCCACATGTCCGAGGTGAAGCTCAGCGCCGAGACCCGCACCGAGTTCGGCAAGGGTGCGGCCCGCCGCATCCGCCGTGACAACAAGGTGCCCGTCGTTCTGTACGGCCACGGCTCCGACCCGCTGCACCTGACCCTGCCGGGCCACGACCTGCTGCTGGCGCTGCGTACGCCGAACGTCCTGATCTCCCTGGACATCGACGGCGAGACCAACGAGCTGGCGATCCCGAAGGCCGTGCAGCGCGACCCGCTGAAGGGCTTCCTGGAGCACGTCGACCTGCTGCTGGTCAAGCGTGGCGAGAAGGTCACGGTCGAGATCCCGGTGCACGTCGAGGGCGAGCTGGCCCCGGGCGGCAACCTGCTGGAGCACGTCCTGGACGCGCTGCCGGTCGAGGCCGAGGCCACGCACATCCCGGAGCAGGTCACCGTCTCCGTCGAGGGTCTGGCGGCCGGTGCCTCCATCCACGCGAAGGACATCACGCTGCCGAACGGCGTGTCCCTGGCCGTGGAGGAGGACGCCGTGGTGATCCAGGTCCTCCAGGCCCAGGCCGAGGAGACCGAGGGCGAGGCCGCCGAGGGCGAGGAGGCGGCGGAGGCCTGATCCTCCCCGTCGTCATCATCTGGTCAGCCGCCGCCTCCCTCGCCGGGGGCGGCGGCTGGCGCGTATCAAGGAGACATGGACGTGACCACCGCCGCCAGTGATCCCTGGCTCATCGTCGGGCTCGGCAATCCCGGGCCGGAGTACGCCATGAACCGGCACAACATCGGGTTCATGGTGGCCGACCTGCTCGCGGAGCGGATCGGGGGGAAGTTCAAGCGGGCGGGCAAGGCGCAGGCGCAGGTGCTGGAGGGGCGGATCGGTCCGGCGGGGCCGGGGAGCCGTCGGGTGGTGCTGGCGAAGCCGATGTCGTACATGAACCTGTCCGGTGGTCCGGTGAACGCGCTGCGGGACTTCTACAAGGTTCCGGTGGGGAACGTCGTCGCGGTCCATGACGAGCTGGACATCGACTACGCGACGCTGCGGCTGAAGCTGGGCGGCGGTGACAACGGGCACAACGGTCTGAAGTCGATGACGAAGGCGATGGGTGCGGACTACCACCGGGTGCGGTGCGGGATCGGCCGGCCGCCGGGCCGGATGCAGGTGGCGGACTTCGTGCTGAAGGACTTCTCGTCGGCGGAGCGCAAGGAGCTGGACTGGTTCGTGGACCGTGCGGCGGACGCGGTGGAGTGTCTGGTGACGGAGGGGCTGGAGCGGGCGCAGAGCGCGTACAACTCCTGACTTGTCCTGGCTTGGTCCCGCCGGGAGTTGACCGGCCGTAGGGGTATGGCCAATGATCCCGGCCATGCCTGCCTCAGCCAGTACCGCTCGTCAGGCGTCCGTGTCCGCGTTGCGGTTCGGGCGGGTGGCGGCGATGGGTGCGCTCGCCGCGCTGATTCTGTTCGCCGGGGTGCGGGGGTCCTGGGGGACCGCCCAGCACGTGATGCTGGCGAAGGGGCGTGAGTCCGGCACGGTGACGGTGACGCGGTGTGCCGGGGAGACCTGTGCGGGGCCGTTCACGCCGACGTCGGCGGGGGCGCGGCCACGCGCGCGCGTGGAGATCGGGAAGTCGGTGGCGGTGCGTACGGGGGCGACCTACGCCGTGGTGCTGAAGCCCGGTACCGCGGAGGCCGTGCGGTCGGGTCCGGCGGGCGTCCTGTACGCGTGGGTGCCGTTGGGCGGGGCGCTGCTGCTGGCCTCGGTGGTGGTGGCGGGCGGGATGCGGCTGGCCCGCGTGGCGTGGGTGCTGGGGCTGTCCGGCGCGGTGCTGCTGACGGCGGCGTTCGCGGCGGTGCAGTGAGACGAGGCGAGAGGGTGCCCCCGGGGTCGTAGGACCTCGGGGGCACCCTCTTCCGCGAGCGGGTCAGCCGGTGTTGCGCAGGCCCGCCGCCACGCCGTTGACGGTGAGGAGCAGGGCTCGGGAGAGCAGCGGGTCGGGGTCGGTGCCGGCCGCGGCGGCGTCGCGCTGCCGCTTGAGCAGGGCGACCTGGAGGTAGGAGATGGGGTCCAGGTAGGCGTCGCGGATGGCGAAGGTCTGCTTGAGGACCGGCTGGGCGTCCAGGAGTTCCTGCTCGCCGGTGACGCGCAGGACTTCGCGGACGGTCAGCTCGTGTTCGGCCTTGATGGTGTCGAAGACGTGCTTGAGCTCGTCGGGGACGAGGGTGTCGACGTAGTGCTGGGCGATCCGCAGGTCCGTCTTGGCGAGGGTCATCTCGACGTTGGAGATGAAGTTGCGGAAGAAGTGCCACTGTTCGTGCATCTCGCCGAGCACGGTGTCCAGTCCGGTTTCCCGCAGCGCCTTGAGGCCGGAGCCGACGCCGAACCAGCCGGGCACGATCTGCCGGGACTGGGTCCAGCCGAACACCCAGGGGATGGCGCGCAGACCGTCGAGCGAGACGCCCGAGCCGGGGCGGCGGGAGGGCCGCGAGCCCAGGTGCAGCTCGGCGAGCTGGTCGACGGGCGTGGAGGCGAGGAAGTACGCCGGGAGGTCGGGGTCCTCGACCAGGCGGCGGTAGGCGGCGTGGGCGGCGTCGGAGACGACGTCCATGGCCGCGTCCCAGCGGGCGAGGGCCTCGTCGGACTGGCGGGGGGCGGTGTGCAGGGCGGAGGCCTGGAGGGTGGCCGCGACGGTCAGTTCCAGGTTCTCCCGGGCGAGGGAGGGGATGAGGTACTTGTCGGAGATGACCTCGCCCTGCTCGGTGACCTTGATCTCGCCCTCCAGGGTGCCCCAGGGCTGGGCGAGGATGGCGTCGTGGGAGGGGCCGCCGCCGCGGCCGACGGTGCCGCCGCGGCCGTGGAAGAGGCGCAGGCGTACGCCGTAGCGGTGGGCGACGTCGCGCAGCCGGCGCTGGGCGCGGTGGATCTCCCACTGGCTGGTGGTGATGCCGCCGAACTTGGAGGAGTCGGAGTAGCCGAGCATGACCTCCTGGACGTCGCCGCGCAGCGCGACCAGGCGCCGGTAGGACGGGTCGGAGAGCATGTCCTCCAGGATGGTGTCGGCGGCCTTCAGTTCGTCGGTGGTCTCCAGGAGGGGGACGATGCCGATCTTGGCCCAGCCGGCGTGCAGGTCGAGCAGTCCGGCCTCGCGGGCGAGGACGGCGGCGGCGAAGACGTCGTCGGCGCCCTGGCACATGGAGATGATGTAGGACTCGACGACCTCGGGGCCGAAGACCTCCAGGGCCCTCTTGACGGTCTCGAAGACGCCGAGGGTCTTGTGCCCGGCGGCGTCGACGGGGGCCGGGGTGGGGGCGAGCGGCCTTCTGGAGCGCAGTTCCTTGGCGAGGAGCCTGGCGCGGTAGTCGCGGGGCATGTCGGCGTAGCGCCAGGACTCCTCGCCGAGCCGGTCGAAGAGCTGGCCGAGGGCGTGGTGGTGGGCGTCGGCGTGTTCACGGACGTCCATGGTGGCGAGCTGGAGGCCGAAGGCGGCGAGGGTGCGGATGGTGCGGGCGAGGCGGCCGTCGGCGAACAGGCCGCCCCGGTGCTCGCGCAGGGAGGCCTGGATGATGCGCAGGTCCTTCAGCAGTTCGCCGGTGCCGAGGTAGTCGCGGCCTTCCTCGTGCGGGGTGCCCTTGGCGAGGCGCTGCTTGGTGTTCTCCAGCTTCTGCCGGATGCAGGTGGCCTTGAGCCGGTAGGGCTCCTCGGCGTTGAGGCGCTTGTAGCGGGGGCTGATCTCGGGGAGCAGCTCCAGGTCGGTCTTGAGGGAGTCGAGGAGTTCCTCGGTGGCGCCGGTGTAGCGGATGGAGTTGGAGAGCAGTCCGCGCAGTTCGTCGATCATCTCCAGGGCGTCGTTGATGCCGTGTTCGTGCTGGAGGATGAGGACGTCCCAGGTGACCTGGGGGGTGACGTTGGGGTTGCCGTCGCGGTCTCCGCCGATCCAGGTGCCGAAGGTGAGGGGGCGGGTGTCGTCGGGGAGCTTGACGCCGACGCGTTCCAGTTCGGCGGTCAGGTCCTCCAGGACGTCTCCGACGGCGTCGGCGTGCAGCTCGTCCAGGTAGTAGATCGCGTTGCGGGCCTCGTCGGCGGGTTCGGGGCGTACGACGCGCAGTTCGTCGGTCTGCCAGACGAGGTCGATGTTCTCGGCGAGGCGGACGTCGTGGCGGCGGCGGTCGGTGTCGAGGACGGGGGTGTCCAGGAGCGCGGCGATGCGCCTCAGCTTGTTGAGGACGGACCGGCGCGCGGCCTCGGTGGGGTGCGCGGTGAAGACCGGGCGGACGTTGAGGTTCTGGACGGTCTGCTTCAGGTGCTCGGGGTCGGCGTCCTTGAGCCGGTCGGCCGTGCGGGCGAGCAGGCCGCCCTCGGCGGCGCGCCGGGCGCGCAGTTCGCGGCCGCGGTGCACCTGTTCGGTGATGTTGGCGAGGTGGAAGTAGGTGGAGAAGGCGCGGACCAGCTTGGCCGCGGTGTCCAGTTCGGTGCCGCGCAGCAGCTCGGCGGCGGCGTCACCGTCTTCGCGGGTGAGGCGGCGGACCTTCTCGACCAGTTCGAGGAGCTCGGGGCCTTCCTGCCGGACGAGGGTCTCCCCCAGGAGATCACCCAGCCGGCGGATGTCGGCGCGCAGCTCGCTGCTGGTCGTGGTGGTCTGGTCGTCGGCACTGCTCACAGGTGCGGCTCCTTGCAGTGTTGAAGCTCGTCTGGGAGGGAACCCGGCCGGCTGCCACACACGGCGGGTGCCGCATACGGGCCGGAGGGTCCGGGAAGGAAACTTCAGCGGACCGCGCTGTCCGACCGAGTCCAAGGATAGGTGGCCATGTGGACGCGCAGGCTCTGGGGCTCTTGCCGCCGCGCGACACGCTGCCATACTTACGATGCCGTAGGTTACGGAACCGTAGGGAAGCACCGTCGCCTCCCGTACGGTCGCCGCGGCCCGGCATCTGCCTCGACCATCGACCCCACAGGGGACGCGCATGACCTCAAGTTCCGATGTGATCGAAGAAGCCCGTAAGGCCACCGACACACCCCCTCCCTCCGCCACGCTGGGCGGCGAGCAGAAGCGTTCGATCGAGCAGATCACGCTGCTCCTGTTCATCACCGTGCCGTTCCTGGCACTGGTGGCGGCCGTGCCGCTGGCCTGGGGATGGGGGGTGAGCTGGCTCGATCTGGGCCTGCTGGTCTTCTTCTACTTCCTGGGGTGCCACGGCATCACGATCGGTTTCCACCGGTACTTCACCCACGGTTCGTTCAAGGCGAAGCGGCCGCTGCGGATCGCGCTCGCGATCATGGGTTCGCTGGCGGTCGAGGGTCCGCTGGTGCGCTGGGTGGCCGATCACCGCAGGCATCACAAGTTCTCCGACGCGGAGGGCGACCCGCACTCCCCGTGGCGGTTCGGCGAGACGCTTCCGGCGCTGATGAAGGGCCTGTGGTGGGCGCACATCGGCTGGATGTTCGACGAGGAGCAGACCCCGCAGGACAAGTACGCGCCGGATCTGATCAAGGACCCGGCGATGCGGGCGATCTCCCGGCAGTTCGTGCTGTGGACGGCCGTGTCCCTGGGGCTGCCGCCGCTGATCGGCGGTCTGGCGACGATGTCCTGGTGGGGCGCGTTCACCGGATTCTTCTGGGGTTCACTCGTCCGGGTGGCGCTGCTGCACCATGTGACCTGGTCGATCAACTCGATCTGCCACGCGGTCGGCAAGCGGCCGTTCAAGTCGCGGGACCGTTCGGGCAACGTGTGGTGGCTGGCGGTGCTGTCGTGCGGCGAGTCCTGGCACAACCTGCACCACGCGGACCCGACGTCGGCGCGGCACGGCGTGATGCGCGGCCAGATCGACTCCTCGGCCCGGTTCATCCGTATCTTCGAGCTGCTCGGCTGGGCGTACGACGTGCGCTGGCCGTCACGCTCGCGTATCGATTCGCGCCGTGACACCGGGGAAGGCGGCTCCCGGCGCCGGGGGGAGACGGCCGAGGCGGCATGATTGACGCCGTGGCGACCGACTCCAGCAGCACCTCAGGCAACGAAAAGCAGCGGCGGACCCGCCGGACCCGTATGACCGGTGCCGAGCGCCGCCAGCAGCTGCTGGAGATCGGTCGCACCCTCTTCGCCGCCAAGGGGTTCGAGGGCACGTCGGTGGAGGAGATCGCGGCGAAGGCCGGGGTGTCCAAGCCGGTGGTGTACGAGCACTTCGGCGGCAAGGAGGGGCTGTACGCGGTGGTCGTGGACCGCGAGATGCGGCGCCTGCTGGACATGGTCACCAGCTCGCTGACGGCCGGCCACCCGCGTGAGCTGTGCGAGCAGGCGGCGTTCGCCCTCCTGGACTACATCGAGGAGTACACGGACGGTTTCCGCATCCTGGTCCGCGACTCCCCGATTCCCCAGTCCACGGGCTCCTTCGCGTCCCTCATCTCGGACATCGCCACCCAGGTGGAGGACATCCTGGGCCGCGAGTTCAAGTCGCGCGGCTTCGACCCCAAGCTCGCTCCCCTGTATGCCCAGGCGCTGGTCGGCATGGTCGCACTGACCGGGCAGTGGTGGCTGGACGTGCGCCGCCCGAAGAAGGCGGAGGTGGCGGCCCATCTGGTGAACCTGGCGTGGCACGGCCTGGACGGCCTGGAGCAGAAGCCGCGCCTGATAGGGCACCGCAAGAGCTGAGCGCCCAGCGCGCCGGCTTCCAGCCGGTTGCCGACGACGGTCCTCGCGCCGGGCGCGGCGAGCCGGAGCGCTCAGCCCTCCTTCACGGCCACGGCGAACAGCCTCCTGAACGGCAGGACCGTGCCGTACGGCGCGCTCGGGTACGCCTTCCGCAGCAGGTCCCGGTACTCGGTGAGGAACGTGTCGCGGGCCTGGGGGTCGTCGGCGAGGGCGGTCAGGGCGGGGCGCAGGCCGGTGCCCTTCACCCAGTCGAGGACGGGGTCCTCGCCCTGGAGGACGTGGAAGTACGTCGTCTCCCACACGTCGGCCGCGCAGCCGAGGCGGGTGAGGCGGTCCAGGTAGGTGGCGGGGGTGTGCACGGAGTCCGTGCGGCGCAGGACGCCGGCGAGGCGGTCGCGCCAGCGGGGCGTGCCGGCGAGGTCGCGCATCAGGGCGTGCAGCGGGGCGTCGATGTTGTGGGGGACCTGGAAGGCGAGGGTGCCGCCGGGGCGCAGGGCGGCGATCCAGTCGGCGAAGCGGTCGGCGTGGCCCGGCACCCACTGGAGGGTGGCGTTGGAGACGATCAGGTCGTACGGCTCCGTGGGCGTCCAGGTCCGCACGTCGGCGTGGGCGAAGTCGAGCCGGCCACCTCCGGCCGTGGGCCCCTCGTGGTCGACGTGGGCCTTGTCGAGCATCTCGGGCGAGTTGTCGTAGCCGGTGATGCGGGCGGTGGGCCAGCGGCCGGCGAGCAGGGCGGTGACGTTGCCGGGGCCGCAGCCGAGGTCGGCGATGCGGGGCCGGTCGCCGGGGAGGGCGGGGATCCGGGCGAGGAGGTCGGCGAAGGGCCGGGCCCGGTGCCCGGCGTGGCGGAGGTACTGGGCGGGGTCCCAGCTCGGCGTCGTCATGCTCCCACTGTCCCCGCCAGTTTCTCTCGATGTCAAGAGACTCGACATCAAGAGACTTCACATCGACACAACCACTACACTGATCTCCATGGAGGACGAGGTCGATCGGCTGGTCGCAGCGTGGCGCCGGGAGCGTCCGGACCTCGACGTGGAGCCGCTGGAAGTGCTCAGCCGGGTGAGCCGACTCGCCCGGCACCTCGACCGTGCCCGCCGGCTCGCCTTCGCCGAGCACCAGCTGGAGCCCTGGGAGTTCGACGTGCTGACCGCGCTGCGGCGCGCGGGCACGCCGTACCAGCTCTCCCCCGGCCAGCTGCTCACCCAGACGCTGGTCACCTCGGGCACGATGACCAACCGCATCGACCGGCTGGCGAAGAAGGGCCTGGTCGAGCGGCTGCCCGATCCCAGCGACCGGCGGGGCGTGCTGGTCCGGCTGACCGACGAGGGCCGCGACCGCGCGGACCAGGCGCTGGCGGGGCTGCTGGAGCAGGAGCGGGCGATCCTCGCCGAGCTGTCCCGCGCCCAGCGCGCCGAGCTGGCCGGCCTGCTACGCCAGCTGACCGCCCCGTTCGACAACATCCCCGGTTAGGTCCACCGGGCCCACCCCGGCCCGCCGGGCCAGCGCGACGGCGGCCAGCGTGGAGTGGACGCCCAGCTTGCCGAGGACGTTCTGCATATGGGTGCGGACGGTGTGCGGGGAGAGGAACAGCCGCTCGGCGACGGCCTTGCGGCCGAGGCCCGCGACCATGCAGCGCAGCACCTCCCGCTCGCGCGGGGTGAGGGACTCCACCAGCCGCTCGCTCTCGGTGCGGTGCCTGCGCGCCGCCGTCAGCTCCTTCAGCACGCCGGTGAGCAGCGCGGGCGGCAGATGCGTCTCCTCACGCAGCACCCCCCGGATCACCGTCAGCAGCCGGGACAGCGAGCAGTCCTTGGCGACCCAGCCGGACGCCCCCGCCTGGAGCGCGAGGGCCGCGCGGCGCGGGTCGTCCTTCTCGGCGAGGACGACGATCCGTACGGCCGGGTGGGTGGCCCGGACCCCGGTGACGAGCGAGATCCCGTCGACCAGGCCCTCCTCGTCGCCCTCCTGCACCGGCACGGCCGGGCGGACGCCGGGCAGCCGGCCGCCCAGGTCGGCGTCGACCAGCAGGACGTCGTAGCGCCGGCCCTCACCGGCCGCGCGCTCCAGGCAGCGCAGCGCGGCCGGGCCGCTGCCGGCGGCGGAGACGTCGACGTCCGGCTCGGCGGCCAGGGCGGCGGCGAGCGACTCGGCGAAGATGCGGTGGTCGTCCACGACCAGGACTCGGATGCGAACCATGTAACCCCCTTCCCCAGGCTCCGCATGGAGCAGGGGATACCCAAGGTCCGGAGAGCTCCGGAATCGGTTGGTCCGGAAAAGCCCGGAAAGGATCCGGAGAACGACGACCGGCGCGGGTACGGCACCCGCGGACCGGGGACGCGCGCCGCACGGCCGCCGCCGTTGCGGACACTGCTACCCCCACCGCGGGCGCCGTACCCGCCTGTCTCGCCCCCTGAGCGGCACCGGCCCCCACCGGTGCTGCTCCACAGAGTACGGATGGGAGCACGCAGCGGAAGGCGAATTGCAGAACTGGCCGTCCGACGCGTTTATGGTGTGCCGCATGTTTCGTATTGAGGCGGAAGTCGACAAAGAGCGACGTGATCTGCTCCGCGCACGGCTGTGGGACACCAACACGGCGGCGTCCCCGGTCCTGGCCGCACTGCGCGGCACGCCCGGCGAACGCGAGGTGCCCCTCCACCTCTGGGCACTGGACACCGCCGGCGACCTGGCGGGCGGCCTGGTCGGTCACACCTGGACGACCTGGCTGCACGTCACCTACCTGTGGGTGGACGCCGCCCACCGCGGCGCGGGCCTCGGCACCCGCCTGCTGGCGGAAGCGGAACGCATCGCCACGACCGACCGCGGCTGCACGGGGTCCCGCCTGGAGACCTGGAACTTCCAGGCCCCGGAGTTCTACCGGAAACAGGGCTACGAGGTGGTGAGCGTGATCCCCGACTACCCGCCGGGGATCACGGAGTACACACTGACGAAGCGACTGGCCTGACGAAGGATCAGACGAGTCGCCGGGCCCCCGCCGAAGGGACCGCCTCGAAGACTCGTGGGGTCTTGAAGGCCGCCGCCGCGAAGGCCTCTTCGATCGCCTTGGTGAGGGTGTCGACGTCGGTCGCCTCCGCCAGGACGATCGCCGAGCCGCCGAAGCCACCGCCGGTCATGCGGGCGCCCAGGGCGCCGGCGGCGAGGGCCGTGTCGACGACCAGGTCGAGCTCCGGGCAGGAGATGCGGAAGTCGTCGCGCAGGGAGGCGTGGCCCTCGGTGAGGACGGGGCCGATGGCGCGGGTGTCGCCGGCGCGCAGCAGGCCGACGGTGCGTTCGACGCGTTCGTCCTCCGTGACCACGTGGCGGACCAGGCGGATGACCTCCTCCTCGTCACCGAGGCGGGCGAGGGCCGCGTCCAGGCCGTCGTAGGGGATGTCCCGCAGGGCGTCGACGCCGAGCAGGGCCGCGCCCTTCTCGCAGCCGGCCCGGCGCTTGCCGTACTCGCCGCCGCTGTGGGCGTGCTTGACCTGGGTGTCGACCACCAGCAGGCGCAGGCCCTCGGCCACGAGGTCGAAGGGGATCTGCTGCTGGGACAGGTCACGGGTGTCCAGGAACAGCGCGTGGCCCTGCTCGCAGCAGGCCGACGCCGTCTGGTCCATGATCCCGGTCGGCGCGCCGACGTAGACGTTCTCGGCGCGCTGGCACAGGCGGGCCAGCCGCCAGCGCTGCAGACCGAGGTCGTACAGGTCGTTCAGCGCCAGGGCGATCACGACCTCCAGCGCGGCGGACGAGGACAGGCCCGCGCCCGTCGGGACCGTGGAGGACAGGTGGATGTCGGCGCCGGTGACCTCGTGACCCGCCTCGCGCAGCGCCCAGACCACGCCCGCCGGGTACGCCGTCCACTCCCGGTCGGTCCCCGGGGCGAGGGCGTCCAGCCGCAGCTCCGTGATCGGCGCGGCCCCGCCCTCGACGTCCTGCGAGTGCAGGCGCAGGAGGCCGTCGTCGCGGCGGGAGACCGCGGCGACCGTCTGGTGCGGCAGCGCGAACGGCATGACGAAGCCGTCGTTGTAGTCGGTGTGCTCACCGATCAGGTTGACCCGGCCGGGCGCCGCCCACACGCCCTCCGGCCCGGCCCCGTACAGCTCGGCGAAGCGCTCCGCGACCTGCTCTGCACCCACTAGTGCTCCTTCGAGATGCTCTGCGCGAACTCCCACGCGTCCGCGACGATGCCCGCGAGATCCGCGCGGGTCGGGTTCCAGCCCAGTTTCTCGCGGGCGGTGTCCGCGGAGGCGACCAGGACCGCCGGGTCGCCGCCCCGGCGCGGGGCCACCACCTCGGGGATCGGGTGGCCGGTGACCTCGCGGACGGTCTCGATGACCTGGCGGACGGAGAAGCCGTTGCCGTTGCCGAGGTTGCAGATCAGGTGCTCGCCCGGGGTGGCGGCCCGGACGGCCAGCAGGTGGGCCTCGGCCAGGTCGGCGACGTGGATGTAGTCGCGGACGCAGGTGCCGTCGGCGGTCGGGTAGTCGTCGCCGAAGACCGAGATCGCCTCGCGGCGGCCCTGGGCGACCTGGAGGACCAGCGGGATCAGGTGCGACTCGGGGTCGTGCCGCTCGCCGTACGCGCCGTACGCGCCCGCCACGTTGAAGTAGCGCAGGGAGACCGCCGCCAGGCCGTGCGCCTGCGCCTCTCCGGTGATCATGTGGTCGACGGCGAGCTTGGAGGCGCCGTAGGGGCTGGTGGGCCGCGTCGGGGCGGTCTCCGGGATCGGGGTCTGCTCCGGCTCGCCGTAGGTGGCGGCGGTGGAGGAGAAGACCAGCTTGCGGACGCCGGCCTCGCGCATCGCGGCGAGCAGGGCCATGCTGCCGCCGACGTTGTTGTCCCAGTACTTCTCCGGCTTCACCACCGACTCGCCGACCTGCGAGAACGCGGCGAAGTGCAGCACGCCGTCGAAGGAGGGGTCGAGCCACTTGCCGGCGTCGCGGATGTCGCCCTCGATGAAGGCCGCGCCGGCCGGGACGCCCGCGCGGAAGCCGGTGGAGAGGTTGTCGAGGACGGTGACCTCGTGGCCGGCCTCCAGCAGGTGCTGGGCCACGACACTGCCGACATATCCCGCGCCACCCGTCACCAGGTACTTCATGAACTCGCTACCTCTCGCAGTCGCTCGGCCGCGCGCTCCGGCGGCACGTCGTTGATGAACACGCTCATGCCGGACTCGGAACCCGCGAGGAACTTCAGCTTGCCGGAAGTACGGCGGATGGTGAAAAGCTCAAGGTGGAGCGCGAAGTCGTCGCGCGTGACACCGTCGAACTCCTCCAGCGCGCCGAACGGGGCCTGGTGCCAGCCCGAGATGTACGGCGTCGGAGGCTCACCCTCGCCGAAGATCCGGTCGAAGCGCCTCAAGAGTTCCAGATAGACCTGGGGGAATTCTGTGCGGGCCGCCTCGTCCAGGGCGAGCAGGTCGGGCACGCGGCGCTTCGGGTACAGGTGGACCTCGTACGGCCAGTGCGCCGCGTACGGCACGAAGGCCACCCAGTGTTCACCCTCAAGGACGACCCGCTCGCCGGCGAGCTCCTCCTCCAGAACCGTGTCGAACAGGTTCGCCCCGCCGGTGGCCTCCTTGTGGGCGGCGAGCGAGCGCAGCATCAGCGCGGTGCGCGGGGTGGTGAAGGGGTAGGCGTAGATCTGTCCGTGCGGGTGGCCGAGGGTCACACCGATCTCGGCACCGCGGTTCTCGAAACAGAACACCTGCTCGACGGAGGGCAGATGCGACAGCTCCGACGTGCGGTCCGTCCACGCGTCCAGCACCAGCCGTGCCTGCTCGGCGCTCAGGTCCGCGAAGGAGGCGTCGTGGTCGGAGGTGAAGCAGACGACCTCGCAGCGCCCGGAGTCGCCGGCGAGGGAGGGGAACCGGTTCTCGAAGACGACGACGTCGTACGAGGAGTCCGGGATCTCGCTGAGCCGGTCGCCGCGGGTGGGGCACAGGGGGCACTCGTCGGCCGGCGGGTGGTAGGTGCGGCCCTGGCGGTGCGAGGCGACGGCGACGGAGTCGCCGAGCAGCGGGTCGCGGCGGATCTCGGACGTGGTGACCGTACGGTCCAGCGGGCGCCGGTCGACCGCGTCGCGCACGGTGTCGTCCCGCAGGTCGTAGTAGATCAGCTCACGACCGTCGGCCAGCCGGGTCGAGGTCTTCTTCACGCCGGACTCCTTGTTCGGGCCCTACGGGTGTGTCCGCACCCAATCACTCAACACAAACAAACATAACAGACCACAAGTCCACAACTCCCCGGTCGATCACAATCAAACAAAGAACACCAGCTGAAGTGTTCAAATATCGAACACGGCGGCGTAGGTTCCGCTCTGGATCAGTTCGCGCAACGAAGCGAGTTCTCATGCAAACCCCCACATACGCCCCCACCTATCTGGCGGCGGAGCTACGACTCCCCACCAACTGGCTGGACTACACGATCCTGGCGATCTACTTCGTCGTCGTCCTGGGCATCGGCTTCGCGGCCCGGCGCTCGGTCAAGACGAGCCTCGACTTCTTCCTCTCCGGACGCTCGCTGCCCGCCTGGATCACCGGCCTCGCCTTCATCTCGGCGAACCTGGCGGCCACCGAGATCCTCGGCATGGCCGCGAACAGCGCGCAGTACGGCGCCTACACCGTCCACTGGTACTGGATCGGCGCCATCCCCGCCATGGTCTTCCTCGGCCTGGTGATGATGCCCTTCTACTACGGCAGCAAGGTCCGCTCGGTCCCCGAGTTCCTGCTGCTGCGCTTCGACCGCGGCGCCCACCTGCTCGCGTCGATCCTGTTCGCATTCGCCGCCATCCTGATCGCGGGCGTCAACCTCTACGCCCTCGCGATCGTCGTCGAGGCCCTGCTCGGCTGGCCGCAGTGGGTCGCCATCGTCGTCGCCGGCGCGTTCGTCCTCGCGTACATCACCCTGGGCGGCCTGTCCTCGGCGATCTACAACGAGGTCCTCCAGTTCTTCGTGATCCTGGCCGCGCTCATCCCGATCACGATCCTCGGTCTGAAGAAGGTCGGCGGCTGGGGCGGCCTGACCGACAAGCTGACCGCGACGCACGGCGCCGACTTCACCACCGCGTGGGGCGGCACCGGCATCGGGCACGCCAACCCGCTCGGCGCCAACTGGCTGACCATCGTCCTCGGCCTCGGTTTCGTGCTCTCCTTCGGCTACTGGACCACCAACTTCGCCGAGGTGCAGCGCGCCCTGTCCGCGAAGAACCTCTCGGCGGGTCAGCGCACGCCGCTCATCGCGGCCTACCCCAAGATCTTCATCGTCTTCCTGGTGATGATCCCGGGCCTGGTCGCCGCCGCGATCGTGCCGAAGTTCGGCACCTCCGGCTCCGGCTACCAGTACAACGACGCCATCCCCTTCCTGATGCAGGAACTGCTGCCCAACGGCGTGCTCGGCATCGCCGTCACCGGTCTGCTGGCCGCCTTCATGGCGGGCATGGCGGCGAACGTGTCGTCCTTCAACACCGTGTTCACCAACGACATCTGGGCCAAGTACGTGGTGCGGGGGCGTGAGGACGGCTACTACGTCCGCTTCGGCCGGCTGATCACCGCGATCGGCGTCTGCGCCTCCGTCGGCACGGCGTTCCTGGCGTCCTCGTTCTCGAACATCATGAGCTACCTCCAGACGCTGTTCTCCTTCTTCAACGTGCCGATGTTCGTCGTCTTCATCGTCGGCATGTTCTGGAAGCGGGCGTCCGCGAAGTCCGGGTTCTGGGGCCTGCTCGCCGGCACCGTCACCGCGATGGTCAACTACTTCGTCCTCTACAAGAAGGGCATCATCTCCATCCCGACCGACCAGGGCGCCAACTTCGTCTCCGCCATCGCGGGCTTCGTCGCCGGCGCGGTGGTGATGGTCGCGGTGTCGCTGTTCACCAAGCCGAAGCCGGCGGAGCAGTTGCAGGGCCTGGTCTACGGCACCCGCTCCCCCGGCATGTCCGAAGCGCCCGCCGAGGGCGACGACGCGTGGTACCGCAAGCCGGCCCTGCTGGGCTGGGGCGCGGTCGTGCTGGCCGCCGTCTGCTACATCCCGTTCTCGTTCTGACGCGGGAGGATCGAGGAACCATGACTGAGCATCCTGACCACTCCGAGCAGCCTCGTCGTCCGCTGCACTACACCGAGCAGGACGTCCTGCGGGAGGTCTCCGAGCTGGAGACCAAGTCGGCGACCGCGGCGCGCATCTTCGACCTGCGGCGCATCATCGGCGGACTCTTCGTGGTCTACGGCGTCATCGTCACGATCACGGGGATCACCGACTCGCAGGCCGCGATCGACAAGGCCGAGGGCGTGAACATCAATCTCTGGACCGGGATCGGCATGCTGCTCCTGGGCATCTTCTTCCTGGCCTGGCTGAAGCTGCGGCCCACCCCTCCGCCGCTTCCTCCGGAAGGTCTGCCGGAAGAGAAGGATTAGGTCCGGGGCCGACAGGCCGTGTCCCGACTGCGGGCGCGTGGGGGCTGGTCGCGCAGTTCCCCGCCGGGTGCCTGTCGGCCGGGGGCCATAGCACCGTAGGGGTGCGGGCCGTCCCCGGCCGCGGGCACGTCGTGGCTGGTCGCGCAGTTCCCCGCGCCCCTTCGGGGCGCTGCCCCGGCAGGGACGCCTAGTCGGCGGGCGCTTCCCGCAGGGGGCCCGCGCGGTCCAGGAGGCCCGTTCGGGCTGCCAGGGCCGCTGCCTCCAGGCGTGAGCCCACGCCCAGTTTCATCAGGACCCGTTGGACGTGCGTACGCGCCGTGCTCGGTGCGATGCCCATGCCCGCCGCGATCCGGCGTGTGTCCTCCCCGTCGGCCACCCGCACCAGCACCTCGACCTCACGGGGCGTCAGCATCTCCAGAAGCCGCTGGGCCTCGTCATCGGGTTGTGCGGCGGGGTTCAGCAGTTCGCTGAAGGCCCCCTGGAGCAGTTGCGGCGCCACCGCCGCCTCCCCGGCCCGGGCCTTCATGATGGCCCGCTCGACGCCCTCGATCCGCTCGTCGTGCCGGACGTACCCCGACGCCCCCGCGGCGAAGGCCGCCGCGATCCCGCGCGGTGACGGCACGGGGCCCAGCACCAGCACCGCCACCTGCGGACGTTCCCGCTTGATCTTGACCACCGGGTCGAAGATCCCCGGCTCGGCCGGTGCCGCCGTGCCCAGCAGGCACACCTCCGGCGCCCGCGCGATCACGAGGTCCGCCGCGCCCGCGGCCGGCGCCGCCGCGGCGAGCACCCGGTGACCGCGCAGCTTAAGCGCGGACGCCAGCGCCTCCGCGAGCAGCCGATGGTCGTCCACGACCATGAGCCGCACTCCCATAGAGCAACCCCCCAGTCCCCCGGGCACCCCCGCCCTTCATGCCCCCGGAAGCTACACGCTTGTTCGACGTCGCGCTGCCCCTCTTCATGAGAAGTGCCCCGGATCGATGAAATCCGGGGCACTTCTCGGCAAGTCACTCATTCGGGTGAGGCCGGCGGATCAGCCGTCCGTGCCGAACGCCATCACGAGGTACTCCTTGCTGTACGACGACATGTCCCGCTCCTTGGCGAACACGGCGGACATGTACAACCGGCCCTTGCCGAAGCGGAGTTCCGCGTACTCCGGCAGCAGGTTGACCTCGGAGTCCCGCACGCTCTTCGTGGACGGGTTCTCCAGCAGCTTGGTCACCTTGAACGAGCCGCTGTCGATGCTGACGACCTGGCCGCCCTTGTTGTACGGCGGCGCGTCGTAGGCGATCAGGTTGCCGCCGTCCATGCGCAGCGGGGAGAGCGTGTAACCGTCGCCGGCCTCGGCGCGCCGGCCGGTCGGCTTGCCGGTCTTCAGGTCGAAGGCGACGATCTCGTTCGTCCGGGTGTACTCGCCCTCGCCGTCGTGCGCCTCCGTCATCAGGTACAGCATGCCGTTGCCCGCCACGACCTGCCGGCAGTCCTCGATGCGGTTGGTGCCGTCGCAGCGGCCCCCGTAGGTGTCGCCGGGCGCGGGGATGCGGGCGAGCAGCTTGCCGGTCTTGTCGTCGATGGAGAAGTAGTCCGAGACACCGCTGCCGTCGCCCGCGCTCTGGCCGACGTCGGCGGCGGCCACCAGCGGGTCGGTGGAGACGATGGACGCGTACAGGACGCCGTCCGGCATCCTGTACTCGGAGATCACCTTGCCGCTGACCGGGTCGATGGTCTGGATGTTGAGCTGCGGGTCGTCGTACTCGCCGCACTTGCGCACCGCGACCAGTCTGGCGCCGCCGCCGTACCCCTCGTCGTAGCAGGTGTCGTCGGGCTTGGGCTGCCACAGCGTCTTGCCGGACTCGATGTCGAACGCGGCGCCGCCGTCGGAGCCGCCGACCGCGACGGTGTGCTGGGCGACCGTCACATTGGCGAACATGACGGGGTGGTCACCGGACTTGACCGACTTCGTCCACAGCTTCTTCCCCGCGGTGAGGTCGATCGCGGCGATCTGGCTGCACCCCGCGGAGGAGCCCTTCTCCGGCATCTTCGGCTGGAAGGCGATCGCCGTCCGGCCCTCGTCGTCCACGTGCTCGCTGGCCGCGCACACCGGGCCGGGCAGCTTGATCGTCCACAGCTCGGTGCCCTTGACCGGGTCGTAGCCGACGACCTTCGCGATGCCGCTCTTGGCGTACACCGTGTCCGTCAGCCACGAGCCTTCCACGCTGACCGTGTCGTCCGCCTTGGGCAGCGGCACCCCGAACAGCAGCCGGGAGGACGGGTCGGCGGGCGCCTTCTCCTTGCCGCCGCCTCCGGTCGTGCCCCCGGAGCCCTTGTCGTCGTTCGAGCCGCCGGTGCCGCCACCGGAGGACGCGGTGTCGTGCCGCTTGCCGTCGTCACCGGAGGACTTGGAGTACCAGATGCCGCCGCCGATGATCAGCGCGATGGCGACGACCGCCGCGACGACGATGAGCAGCACGGCGTTGTTCCGCCCGCCGCCGCCCGCCCCCGGCTGGGGCGCCATCGGCACGGTCGGCGGCTGACCCTGGCCCGGATGACCCGGATAGCCGTAACCCGGCTGCATGCCCTGCATGGGCTGCGTGGGCTGGGCGTAGGGGTTGTGCGGCTGGGCGCCGTAACCGGGAGGCTGCGGGGCGGTGGGGGCCGGAGGCTGCTGGGCGTACGGGTTGTGCTGCGCGCCCGGGTAGCCGTAACCGGGCTGCGGGGGCGGGACCGGCGGATAGCCGTAGCCCGGCTGCGGTGGCTGCGGCTGCGGCTGGGGCTGGGGACCCTGGGCCGGCGGCTGGGAAGGCTGGGCCGGCTGCTGCGGAGGCTGGGCCGGCGGCTGCGGAGGCTGCGTCGGCTGGGGAGGCTGGGCCGGTGGCTGCGGGGGCTGCGCCGGCGGCTGGCTGGGCGGCTGGTTCGGGGGTGGCGGGGGCGGCTGGGTCATGGCGCGGGTACCTCGGTGACGCTCGGAAGGCCGTACGGCGGACGGGACTCGGGAAGGACGGGCCGCGACCGGCACGGGGGCCGGCCGCGGCGGTGCGCCCGGCTCAGTTGCCGAACGCCATCATGAGCTTCTCCTTCGAGTCGTCGTCGCCGGACAGCCGGCCCGAGGAGATGAAGAACCGCCCGTCGGCCCAGTCGACGACCCCGTCGTAGAAGGTGTCCTCGACCTCGGCGGCGCCCTGCGGGTTCTGCAGGAGCCTGGTCGTCCTGTGGGAGGAGCCGGTGACCGGCACCGACACCACCTGGCCTCCCGCGTCGTACGACGGCTGCACATACGCGATGAGCTTGCCGCCCTCGACCTTCACCGGCGCCATCGGCTGGTCCACCGGGGACTTGACCCGCCACTTCGCCTTGCCGTCGGAGAGGCTGATCGCGACGATCTCGTTGGCGCTGACGGTCGAGTCGGTGGGCAGGTAGAGCATGTCGGCGTCGACCGCCACGCCCTGGCAGCCCTGCAACTCGCGTTCGAGGACCGCCCAGCCGCAGCGGGGGGCGAACTTCTCGTTCACCTTCACCTCGGAGCGGAACTTGCCGTCCTTGGTGAACGTGGAGATGTTCCAGGCCTTCTTGTCCCGGTTGGTCAGGTAGACCACGAGCGGGTCGACCGAGTAGGTCCGGGTCACCTCCCAGCCCTTCTTGACCGTCTGGGTCCAGCGCACCTTGCCGGTGGCCGGGTCGAGTTCCTGGATCTCCTCGTGCTCCTTGGCGGTGCCGGCGCCGCAGGAGGCCACCTGGACCAGCCGGCCGGTGCCGCCCGCGAAGGCGGCCGGGAAGCAGGCCGCGCCGTACTTCTTCTTGTCGTACAGCTTCTTGCCGCTGTCGATGTCGTACGCCGTGCCCGACTGCGAACGGCCCACCATCAACGTCTTCCCGCTGACGGTCAGTTCGACGGTGAGCGCACTGTCGAACAGCCCGCCGTCGGCGACCTCGGTGCTCCAGCCCTTCTCGCCGGTGCGCAGGTCGAGCTGCTGGAGCTGGTTGCACTTGGCGCGGTCGCCGCCGCCGCTCATGTAGGCCACGACGATCTTGTCGGCGGCGGACTTCTGCGGGGTGACCGCGCAGATCTTCTGCGGGAGGGCGAGGGGTCCCCAGGCGGTGCCGCCGTCCGCGGTGCGGAACGCGAAGACCTGCTTGTAGGCCGCCTTCACCGCCGTGTCGCCCGTGATCCACATGCCGGGCGCGTCGGCGCCGGAGGCCGGGGCGTCCGGCGCCGGCTTGTACCAGAGCACCTTCGCCTCGCCGGGCTGACGGCCCTCGTTGAGGTTCTCCGGGTCCTCACCGCCGCCGGACGTGGTCGGCGAGGCGGTGGCGGAGTTCTTGGGGTCGTCGCTCTGCTGGGCGACCGGCTTCTTCTCGCCGCCGCCGCTGCCGTCGCCGGTGAGCGCGAACACCGTGCCGCCGATGACGAGCAGCGCGGCCACCGCGGCCCCGATGATCAGCGCGGTCTTCTTCCGCGAGGCCGGCCTGCCGTCGGAGGGCCCGCCGGGCACGGCGCCGGGCACGCCCGGGTACGGCGGCTGCTGCGGAGGGCCGTAGCCGGGCTGCGGGGTGCCGTACGGGCCGGGCTGCTGCGGGAATTGGTGCGGATAGCCGTAGGGACCGGGGGCGGAACCGTACGGGCCCGGCTGCTGGGGCTGCTGCGGATAGCCGTAACCCGGCGGGGGCTGCTGCGGAGGACCGGCGGGCGGCTGGGGCGCGCCGAAACCGCCCTGCGCCGGTGGCGTCTGGGGAGCGGGACCGAATCCGCCCTGCGCCGGTGGCGTCTGGGGGGCGGGACCGAATCCGCCCTGCGCCGGTGGCGTCTGGGGGGCGGGACCGAAGCCGCCCTGAGCCGACGGGTTCTGCGGGGCCGGGCCGAAACCGCCGGGCTGCACAGGCCGGTCCTGCGGAGGCTGGGCCCCCGGAGACTGGTCCTGCGGCGGCTGGTCCTGCGGCGGTCCGAATCCGCCCTGCGGCGGCTGGTTGGGCGGCTGGGTCATCAGCGCTCTTCCCCCTCGTTCACTGATTTTTAGCCACGCCCTGAGGTTCGCGACGGACTCAAGGTCGTTCTCAGACAGTTCTCAGACGGCTCTTTCTATCACCCGGTGCAGACAGCACACGGGGCCGTGTCCTCCCCTGTTCCCAAGGGACGACCGGCCCGTGATGCCCCCGTTACGCGCCTTCACGCCCCCTTCACGCGGCGCTCGCGCCCCCTCCGTGAGCGGGCGTGAAGGATCAGGCGTCCTCCGCCAGTTCCAGCCAGCGCAGCTCCAGTTCCTCGCGCTCCCCGGCGAGATCCCGCAACTGGGCGTCGAGTTCGGCGACCTTCGCGAAGTCGGTGGCGTTGTCGGCGATCTGGGCGTGCAGCTTGGACTCCTTCTCGGAGATCTTGTCCAACTGGCGCTCGATTTTCTGGAGTTCCTTCTTCGCCGCGCGCTGGTCGGCCGCGCTCTTCTCCTGTGTGACCGGCTTGGGTGCCGCGGCGGCGGCCTGCGCGGCGACCGCCTCCTCCATCCGCTGGCGCCGCTCCAGGTACTCGTCGATCCCGCGCGGCAGCATCCGCAGCGTGCCGTCGCCGAGCAGGGCGAACACCCGGTCCGTCGTCCGCTCCACGAAGAACCGGTCGTGGGAGATGACGATCATCGAGCCGGGCCAGCCGTCGAGGAGGTCCTCCAGCTGGGTGAGCGTCTCGATGTCGAGGTCGTTGGTGGGCTCGTCGAGGAAGAGGACGTTGGGCTCGTCCATGAGGAGCCGCAGCAGCTGGAGCCGCCGCCGCTCACCACCGGAGAGGTCCCCGACCGGCGTCCACTGCTTCTCCTTGCTGAAGCCGAACGTCTCGCAGAGCTGCCCGGCCGTCATCTCACGGCCCTTGCCGAGGTCGACGCGCTCGCGGACCCTCTGCACGGCCTCCAGCACCCGCCAGGTCGGGTCGAGTTCGGCGACCTCCTGGGAGAGGTAGGCCAGCCTGACGGTCTTCCCCACGGCGATGCGGCCACCGGCGGGCTGTTCCTCGCCCTCGGTCCGCGCGGCCTCGGCCATGGCCCGCAGCAGCGAGGTCTTCCCGGCGCCGTTGACCCCGACGAGGCCGATCCGGTCGCCCGGGCCGAGCTGCCAGGTGACGTGCTTGAGCAGCACCTTGGGCCCGGCCTGCACGGTGACGTCCTCCAGGTCGAAGACCGTCCTGCCGAGCCGCGAGGAGGCGAACTTCATCAGCTCGCTGCTGTCCCGGGGCGGGGGCACGTCCGCGATCAGCTCGTTGGCGGCCTCGACGCGGAAGCGCGGCTTGGAGGTGCGGGCGGGGGCGCCCCGCCGCAGCCAGGCCAACTCCTTGCGGATCAGGTTCTGCCGCTTGGCCTCCTCGGTCGCGGCGATCCGCTCGCGCTCGGCACGGGCGAAGACGTAGTCGGAGTAGCCGCCCTCGTACTCGTACACGTCACCGCGCTGCACGTCCCACATGCGCGTGCACACCTGGTCCAGGAACCACCGGTCGTGGGTCACGCAGACCAGCGCCGAACGCCGGTTCTGGAGGTGCTTCGCGAGCCAGGCGATGCCCTCGACGTCGAGGTGGTTGGTGGGCTCGTCCAGGACCAGCAGGTCCTGCTCCTCGATGAGCAGCTTGGCCAGCGCGATCCGGCGCCGCTCGCCACCGGACAGCGGGCCGATGACGGTGTCCAGCCCCTTCGGGAAGCCCGGCAGGTCCAGCCCGCCGAACAGCCCGCTCAGTACGTCCCTGACCTTCGCGTTGCCGGCCCACTCGTGGTCGGCCATGTCGCCGATGACCTCGTGGCGGACGGTGGCGGCGGGGTCGAGGGAGTCGTGCTGGGTGAGCACGCCGATCCGCAGCCCGCCGGAGTGCGTGACGCGCCCGGTGTCCGCCTCCTCCAGCTTGGCGAGCATCCGGATGAGGGTGGTCTTGCCGTCGCCGTTGCGTCCGACGACTCCGATCCGGTCCCCTTCCTGCACACCGAGCGAGACACCGTCCAGCAGGGCACGGGTGCCGTACACCTTGCTGACGTTCTCGACATTGACCAGGTTGACGGCCATTTCACTCCTGTGCGCGGGGCTGTTTCGACGCGCGGCTCCGCCGCGGGGGTCAGCCTTCTAGCGTAGGGCCTGCGGGGGTGAGGGCGGGGCGCGAGGGGGTTGTCACTCTTTGTGATGACGTGATCGGGAAAGGGCGGCTACGGTGGGAAGGCAGGCCGCAGGATCCCGTCCATGGGAGGAACCATGACCGCCGAGCCCGCAGAGCACCGCCGTCAGTGGCCGGTGCCACCCCTGGACGGCTACACCGTGGACGACCTGTTCTCGCTGCCGGATCTCCCGCCGCACACCGAGCTGATCGACGGGAGCCTGGTTTTCGTGAGCCCGCAGCGCTACTTCCACTTCGCCGCGATCCACCTGCTGGCGAACGGGCTGCGCAGCACCGTGCCGTCCGACTTGAAGGTCGTATGCGAGATGACGGTGGTATTGGACCGGCGTAACGGTCCGGAGCCCGACATCTCCGTGGTCCGCGCCGAGGCCGTCACCGGTCCGCGCCAGACCCGCTTCGAAGCAGCCGACGTCCTGCTCGCGGTCGAGGTGATCTCACCGGATTCCGAGGCTCGCGACCGCGACACCAAACCGCACAAGTACGCCGCAGCCGGCATTCCCCATTTCTGGCTGGTCGACATGGCGGGCCAGGATGACCACCCTGTCGTCCAGGTGTACGAACGCGGCGAGGCCACCGGTACCTACGCGTTGACAGGCATCTACCACGACCACGTCAAGGTGAGCGTCCCCTACGACATCCTCATCGACCTGACCACCTTCAACCAGTACTGAACCTGCTCAGAGCACCGTCGCCCCCGCCACCGGCCCCACCGCGGTCCGCACCGCCCGGCACGTCCCCGACCCCCGCAGGGCCACGGCCACCTTCTCCGCCGACTCGGCGTCCCGCGTGAGGAACGCCGTCGTAGGACCGGAACCGGAGACCAGCGCGGCGAGCGCACCGGCCCCGCGCCCCGCCTCCAGCGTGTCCGCCAGCTCCGGGAACAGGGACAGCGCGGCCGGCTGAAGATCATTGGAGACGGCCGCCGCCAGCCCCTCCACGTCCCCCTTCGCCAGCGCCTCCAGCAGCTCCGCCGACGCCACCGGCTCCGGGATCTCCCGTCCCTCCGCCAGCCGGTCGAACTCCCGGAACACCGCCGGGGTCGACAGCCCCCGCCCGGCCATCGCGAACACCCAGTGGAAGGTGCCGCCGACCTCCAGCTCGGTCAGCCGCTCACCCCGCCCCACCCCGAGCGCCACGCCACCGACCAGGCTGAACGGCACATCGCTGCCCAGTTCCGCGCAGATGGCGAGCAGCTCGGCGCGCGAGGCACCCGCACCCCACAGCCTGTCGCAGGCGAGCAGCGCGCCCGCGCCGTCCGCGCTGCCGCCCGCCATGCCACCGGCGACCGGGATGTCCTTGGCGATGTGGACGTGCACGTTCGGTTCGATCCCCCGGCGCGCGGCGAGCGCGATCGCGGCGCGCGCGGCGAGGTTGGTGCGGTCCAGCGGGACCTGGGCGGCGTCCGGGCCCTCGCAGGTGATCCGGAGCTCGTCCGCGGGGGTCACCGTGACCTCGTCGTACAGTCCGACGGCGAGGAAGACGTTGGCGAGGTCGTGGAAGCCGTCGGGGCGGGCGGCGCCCACCGCGAGCTGGACGTTGACCTTGGCGGGGACCCGGACCGTGACGCTCACTCGCCGCTCTCCTTGTGTTCCGCGATCCGTGCGAACTCCTCGACGGTCAGCGACTCGCCGCGCGCCTGCGGCGAGACCCCGGCCGCGACCAGGGCCGTCTCGGCCGCCGCCGCGGACCCGGCCCAGCCGGCGAGCGCGGCCCGCAGGGTCTTGCGGCGCTGGGCGAAGGCCGCGTCGACGACGGCGAAGACCTCGGCCTTGGAGGCGGTGGTCCTGATCGGCTCGGCCCGCCGGACGAGCGAGACGAGCCCGCTGTCGACGTTCGGTGCGGGCCAGAAGACGTTGCGCCCGATGGCTCCGGCCCGCTTCACGTCGGCGTACCAGTTGGCCTTCACGGACGGCACGCCGTACACCTTGTTGCCGGGTGCGGCGGCGAGCCGGTCGGCGACCTCGGACTGCACCATCACCAGCGTCCGCTCGATGCTCGGGAAGGTGTCGAGCATGTGCAGCAGCACGGGGACGGCGACGTTGTACGGCAGGTTCGCCACCAGGGCCGTCGGCGCGGGTCCGGGCAGCTCGGTGACGTGCATCGCGTCGGAGTGGACCAGCGCGAAGCGGTCGGCGCGGTCCGGCATGCGCGCGGCGATGGTGGCGGGGAGGGCGGCGGCGAGTACGTCGTCGATCTCCACGGCGGTGACGCGGTCGGCGGTCTCCAGCAGCGCGAGGGTGAGCGAGCCGAGCCCCGGGCCGACCTCGACGACCACGTCGTCGGGGCGGACCTCGGCGGTACGGACGATACGGCGGACCGTGTTGGCGTCGATCACGAAGTTCTGGCCGCGCTGCTTGGTGGGACGGACACCGAGCACCGCCGCGAGCTCGCGGATGTCGGCGGGACCGAGGAGGGAATCGGGGGTGGGGCTGCTCACGGGACAAGGGTACGGGGCCGTACCGGGCCGGATCGCCAGGTGCCCCGCGTCCCTGGGGGCGCGGGGAACTGCGCGGGCGACCACGACGTGCCCGCGGCCGGATGACGGCCTGTGCCGCACGGCGCATCCACACGGCGCATCCACACGGCGCACCCGCACGGCGCACCCGCTCGGACGCGCCGCCCCCTGCCCCCTACCCCCTACCCCCGCAGCCTCGCCCCGCAGTGCGGCCAAGGGCTCGCCCCCCGCCGGATGTACAGCTTCTTCGCCCGGGACGTCTGCTCCTCCGCCGAGGCGTCCTGGGGCCGGCCCTGGCCGCCGAGGCTCTGCCAGGTGCGGGTGTCGAACTGGTACAACCCGCCGTACGTCCCGGAGGGGTCGACCGCGTCGGACCGGCCGCCGGACTCGCAGGCGGCGAGCGCTCGCCAGTTCAGGCGGTCGGCGTCCCGTACGGAGGGCGGCCGGGGCTTGGTGCCCACCTTGATCACCTGCGCGCGCGGCTCCCGCACCACCTCCGACCGCTCGGGGCGCGGCTTCTGCCGTACCCCGTTGACGGTGCGCACGTAGTAGGTGGTCCGGCGCAGTCCCGGCTGTCCGGGCCGCGCGACGACCTCGGTGCCCCGGAAGACCGTGGGGTCCGCGGTCCGCTCCACCGCGAACGGGATCTGCTCCTCGTGGATCTCCCGGGTGCTGCTCACCCGCAGCACGGTCACCGTCTGCCCGTCGCGCGGGAAGCTGTCCGGCGGGACGGAGGTGGTGTCCTGGCCGCGCAGCGTGATCCCGGCCTCCTCGACGGCTTCCCGGACGGTGGCCGCGTTGGTGCGGATGGTGCGGGTCCGGCCGTCCGCCAGGACGGTGACCGCGCGTTCGGTGCGCACGTCGAGCGCGAGCCCGGCGCGTCCGATGGGCCGGGAGCGCGAGGTCGACAGATGCGCGCCCTCGGCGCGCACCCCCAGCTCGTGCAGCGCGCCCTCCACCGTGCGCGCCGTCGTCCACACCTCGCGCCGGCGGCCGTCCAGGGTGAGCCGCACCGGGCGCCCGTACCGCACGGCGACCGCGTCGCCGCTGGCGAGCGCCGTGCCGCGGCCGGGTGCGACCAGGTCGTGGGTCCCCACGCGCACGCCCTCCTCGGCGAGCAGCTCGCTCACGTCGTCGGCGAACGTGTGCAGGCTGCGCTGACTGCCGTCGACGCTCAGCTGGACCGCCTTGTCGTTGGCGACGAAGGCGGTGGTGCCGCCGGCCAGGAAGGCCACGACCAGCGCCTGCGGCAGCAGGCGGCGCACGGTGGAGTCCGGGCGCTCGCCGTAGCGGGCCCTGCGCCGGCGCGGGGCGGGCCCACCGCTCTCCTCGGGCGCCTCGGGAGCCGGCGTCTCGTGGGCCACCGTCCCGGGTGCGCCCGTCGTCCGCCGGGGCAGCGGCGGCGCCGGTTCGGTGACGAAGTACGCCTCTGCCTCGTAGGCGGGCCGGTAGGTGTCCTCATGGATGCCGTAGGGCAGCGTCTCCGCGGTATGGACGGAGGCGTCAGGGCCGTAGGGGTCGTACGTCTCGTACGGCGACGTGCTCACGCCGACACGCTCCAGGGGCCAGAGGGGTCCGGATCGGGCCCCCAGAACCTAGCGGAGCGTCGGTCACTCTCCAAAGCGACTCGACTACGCAGCGTCGTGACACGGACGGGCGGTCAGCACCCCGGGGCGGACGGTCACCCCTCTGACGGACGGTCAGTAACCGAAGGCCCGCGCGGTGTTGGCGGCGAGGGCCGTCGCCAGCGCGTCCTCGTCGGTCCCGCGCACGACGGCCATCGCGCGGACCGTGACCGGAATGAGATACGGGGCGTTGGGCCGTCCGCGGTACGGCGCCGGGGTGAGGAAGGGCGCGTCGGTCTCCACGAGGACCAGCTCCAGGGGGGCGACCGCGAGGGCGTCCCGCAGGTTCTGGGCGTTCTTGAAGGTGACGTTGCCGGCGAAGGACATGAAGTAGCCCTCGCGGGCGCAGATCCGGGCCATCTCGGCGTCGCCGGAGTAGCAGTGGAAGACGGTGCGCTCGGGGGCGCCCTCCTCCTTCAGGATCCTGAGGACGTCGGCGTGGGCGTCACGGTCGTGGATGACGAGCGCCTTGCCGTGCCGCTTCGCGATCTCGATGTGGGCGCGGAAGGACCGCTCCTGGGCGGCCTTGCCCTCGGGGCCGGTGCGGAAGTGGTCCAGGCCCGTCTCACCGACGCCCTTCACCTGCGGCAGCCCGGCCAGCCGGTCGATCTCGGCGAGGGCCTCGTCCAGCGCCGCGTCGCCGCCGGGCTCCCGGGCGCCCTGCCTCGACCACCCGTCCGGGTCGCCGTGGACGATGCGCGGGGCCTCGTTGGGGTGCAGGGCGACGGTGGCGTGGACGTTCTCGTGCGCCGCCGCGGTCTCGGCGGCCCACTGCGAGCCCTTGAGGTCGCAGCCGACCTGGACGACCGTCGTGACGCCCACCGAGGCGGCCTTCGCCAGGCCCTCCTCGACCGTGCCGGACTGCATGTCGAGGTGGGTGTGGGAGTCGGCGACGGGCACCGCCAAGGGCTGGGGCAGCGGCGGTGCCGCGTTCTTGTCGGCGTCCTTGCTGCTCTGACCGGCGTTCGAAGGCATGCTCCGATCCTACGGAAGGCGCACGCCTCCGACGGCCGGTGATCCGCTCAGCCCGCCTTGCGGTGGAACGGGTGCAGGAGGTCGGACAGGTGCCAGTGATGCGGCGCCCTGGCCTGCGCGGCCTGCGTGGGCACCTGCGGCGTCTCGACCGGGCCCGCCTGCGGCACGCGGTGGTGGTGCCGCTCGGCCGGGCCGCGCACCGCGGAGACCTGGCCCGCGCGCATGATCCGCACCACATGGCCGTCGCAGTTGTGGCAGGACGGCCGGCTCAGCGGCGACGGGACGACCTGGTCGTCGGCCACGTACAGCACGAACTCCTCCCCCTGCGCGTTCGTGTGGTGCTCTATCTCGTACGACTGCTCCCAGCCGTGCCCGCAGCGCATGCAGGCGAACGAGTACGACTCGTGAACGACGGCTGTGGCTGTGGCACGGAGGCCGGTCCGCCCTGCTATGTCACTCATGCCAGCTCCCTGTCGGACGGGTGCGTCCCTCTGGACGGGTGCGTCCCTTCGACCAGTGGACGCCTCCACCGGAGCGAATGCAGCAGGTCTGTCGAGTGTTGGAGGCGATTTGGACATCGCTTGCCAAACGGTCGCGAATGAGACGGCTGTGCTTTGCCATCGACGCCAGCCTTTTGCACCCCCATGGGGCGTGCGGAGGCGCTCCGAGGGGCGCGGGGGCCTACATGACGACCCGCCTCACCCGGCGGAGCGCTTGGCCGCCACCACCGCGTCGAACACGACCCTCTTCGGCAGTCCCGCCTCCGCCGCCACCGCCGCGATGGCCTCCTTGCGGCGCTCGCCGGCCTCCTCCCGGACCCGGACGCGGCGCACCAGCTCCTCGGCGTCGAGTTCCTCGGGCCCGGTCTCGGGCGCGCCCTCGACCACCACGGTGATCTCGCCGCGCACGCCCTCCGCGGCCCACCGCGCCAGCTCGGCCAGCGGACCGCGCCGTACCTCCTCGTACGTCTTGGTCAGCTCCCGGCAGACGGCGGCCCGCCGGTCGGCGCCGAAGACCTCGGCCATGGCGGCGAGGGTGTCGTCCAGCCGGTGCGGGGCCTCGAAGTAGACGAGGGTGCGCCGCTCGCCGGCGACCTCGCGCAGCCGGGACAGCCGTTCGCCGGCCTTGCGGGGCAGGAAGCCCTCGAAGCAGAAGCGGTCGACGGGCAGCCCGGACAGGGCGAGCGCGGTGAGCACGGCGGACGGCCCCGGCACGGCGGTGACCCGGACGTCCTGCTCGACGGCGGCGGCGACCAGCCGGTAGCCGGGGTCGGAGACGGAGGGCATGCCGGCGTCGGTCACCAGCAGTACGCGCGCGCCGCCGAGCAGCTCCTGGACCAGTTCCGGGGTGCGGGCGGACTCGTTGCCCTCGAAGTACGACACCACGCGGCCCTTGGGCGTGACGCCCAGTGCCTGGGTGAGCCGGCGCAGCCGCCGGGTGTCCTCGGCGGCGACCACGTCGGCGCCGGCCAGCTCCTCGGCGAGCCGGGGCGGCGCGTCCGCGATGTCGCCGATGGGGGTACCTGCCAGGACAAGGGTTCCAGTCACACCCCCATCCTCCCAGGAGATCCCGGGCCGCTTCCCCGGGATCCGGGGCCGGCCGCGGTGCGGCCGTGAGCGGGACGGAAACCGACCGTGTCCGGACCGGTACCGCGCATGCACGGGACTCGCACAGGACGTTTCCCTACGATGGCGCGGTGACCAGTACCGCGTCCTCCATGGACCTCCGGCAGGACCAGGCACCGCACGACCGCCGGCCGTCGTGGCAGCGTCGGCTGCGCCGATTCGGGTACGCGCCGGCCACGGACGCGCCCTCGGGTGACGTACGCGACCGGCTGGTGCCGCCGTACGCCGAGCCGAGCCCCCGGCTGTGGCGGGGGCTCGGCGTGCCGCCGCTGCTGGCCGAGCGGCTCACGCGCTGGTCGGGCTGGGGCGGGCCGCTGCTGGTGACGTTGATGGCGGGCGTCATGCGGTTCTGGCACCTGGGCAGCCCGCACGCGGTGATATTCGACGAGACGTACTACGCGAAGGACGCGTGGGCGCTCGTCCACCGCGGCTTCGAGGTGAGCTGGGACCGGTACGGCAAGACCGCCAACGACATGGTGCTCCAGCAGCACGGGCACCTGGCGATCCCCACGGACCCGGCGTACGTGGTGCACCCGCCGGTCGGCAAGTACGTCATCGGCCTGGGCGAACTGGTCTTCGGTTTCGACCCGTTCGGCTGGCGGTTCATGACGGCGCTGCTGGGCACGCTCTCCGTCCTGCTGCTGTGCCGGATCGGCCGCCGGATGTTCCGCTCGACGTTCCTCGGCTGTCTGGCGGGCGCGCTGATGGCCGTGGACGGCCTGCACTTCGTGATGAGCCGGACCTCGCTGCTCGACGGCGTGCTGATGTTCTTCGTGGTGGCCGCGTTCGGCTGTCTGGTCGTGGACCGGGACCGGGCCAGGGAGAGACTGGCCGCCGCGCTGCCGGCCGGACCGGACGGGCGGGTACGGCCCGACGAGCGGGTCGCCGACGCCTTCCGCTTCGGGTGGCGCCCGTGGCGCTGGGGCGCCGGTGTCATGCTGGGCCTGGCCGTGGGCACCAAGTGGAACGGGCTGTACATCCTGGCCGCGTTCTGCGTGATGACGGTCCTGTGGGACGTCGGCACCCGCAAGGTGGCGGGCGCGCGCCACCCGTACCTCGCCGTCCTCAAGTACGACACCGGTGCCGCCTTCGTGGCGACGGTCCCGGTGGCGCTGGTGGTCTACCTGGCCTCCTGGACCGGCTGGATCCTCTCCCCGGCCGACGGCACGGGCGGCTACTACCGCAACTGGGCGGCCACCGACGGCAAGGGCGGCACCTGGTCCTTCCTGCCGGACTGGCTGCGCAGCCTGTGGCACTACGAGCACGAGGTGTACAACTTCCACGTCCACCTGGACCAGCCGCACACGTACCAGTCCAACCCGTGGAGCTGGATCGTGCTGGGCCGCCCGGTGTCGTACTTCTACGAGTCCCCCTCCCCCGGCTCCGACGGCTGCCCGGTGGACGCGGGCCAGAAGTGCGCCCGGGAGGTGCTGGCGATCGGCACGCCGCTGCTGTGGTGGGCGGCCTGCTTCGCGATCCTCTACGTGCTGTGGCGCTGGGCGTTCCGCCGCGACTGGCGGGCCGGTGCCATCGCCTGCGGCATCGCGGCCGGGTACCTGCCGTGGTTCCACTACCAGGAGCGGACGATCTTCCTCTTCTACGCGGTCGTCTTCCTGCCGTTCCTGTGTCTGGCGGTGGCGATGATGATCGGCGCGATCGTCGGCCCACGGGGTTCCACCGACACCCGCCGAGTGATCGGCGCCTCGGCGGCGGGCGTCCTGGTCCTGCTGATCGCCTGGAACTTCATCTACTTCTGGCCCCTCTACACGGGCCAGGCCATCCCGATCGACTCGTGGCGGTCGCGGATGTGGCTCGACACCTGGGTCTGAGTCACGGTTTCGACAACTCCGGTCACAGGGGCGGCGCAACCGCTTACAGTGCTCCAACGACCTGTTTTGAACATGTTCAACAGGCTGAACGGGAGGGGAAGCGCGCCATGCGCAACGGGGTCAAGGCGGCCGTCATAGGCGGCGTGTGCGTCACGCTGCTGGGCGGTGCCGGGTACGGGCTGTACAACGTCGCGTCCGCGCTGAACGGCGACGACGGCCCGGGGGGCGCGGCGGCCGTGCGGACCGGTCCGCCCAGTGGCTCCGAGGTGAAGGAGACGACCGGCGCGTTCTTCACCGCCTGGGAGAAGGGCGACGCGACCGCCGCGGCGTCGTACACGAACTTCCCGGAGGCGGCCCAGGAGTTGCTGTCGGCCTACGGCGGCACCGCGCACATCGGCAAGGTGAGGATCACGCCCGGCCGGACCACCGGCGACACGGTGCCGTTCACGGTGCGGGCGACGGTGTCGTACGCCGGCGCCTCCCGGTCGCTCTCCTACCGCAGCGAGCTGACCGTCGTGCGCGGCGAGACCTCGCACCGCGCGCTGGTCGACTGGCAGCCCTCCGTCGTCCACCCGCGCCTGCGCAAGGGGGACACGCTCACCACCGGCGACTCGGCCGCCCCGGAGATCAAGGCCGTGGACCGCGACGGCAAGGTGCTCACCCGGGTGACGTACCCGTCCCTCGGCCCGATCCTGGACGAGCTGCGCCGGCGCTACGGCGACAAGACCGGCGGCCGGCCCGGGGTGGAGCTCGTGATCCGCCATCAGGCGGCGGCGGACGGCAGCCAGGCGGCGGACACCCCGCTGCTCACCCTGGCCAAGGGCAAGCCCGGCAGGCTCCCCACGACGCTCAGCGCGAGCGCCCAGGCGGCGGCCGAGAAGGCCGTGCTGAAGTACCCGAACTCCTCCGTCGTGGCCGTCAGGCCGAGCACCGGCGAGATACTCGCCGTCGCCAACAACCGCGACGACGGCTTCGACGCGGCCCTCCTCGGCGAACGCGCCCCCGGCTCCACCATGAAGATCATCAGCGCGGCGACCCTCATCGACAACGGCCTCACCACGGCGAACGGACCGGCGCCCTGCCCGCCGTCGGCCGTCTGGCAGAGCCAGACCTTCCAGAACCTCAAGGGCATGGTGCCGGACGAGCACGCCACCCTCGCCGACAGCTTCGCCCGCTCCTGCAACACGGCGTTCGTGAAATTCGCGGACGAGGTGAAGGTCGACTCCCTCACCCGGGAGGCCGAGGACCGCTTCGGGCTCGGGCGGAACAACTGGCAGGTCGGCGTGCCCACGTTCGACGGCCGGGTGCCGGCCTCCGGCGGCCCGGACACCGCGGCCAACCTGATCGGCCAGGGCCAGGTCCAGATGAGCCCGCTGAACATGGCGTCCGTCACGGCCACCGCGAAGACCGGCGCCTTCCACCAGCCCCTGATCGTGCCGCTGAAGCTGGACGGCCGCGAACCGGCCCGCGCGCGCGGGCTGTCGCCGGCCACGGCCCAGCAGCTGCGCACCATGATGAACCGCACCGCGCGCAGCGGCACCGCGGCCGGTGTGATGGCCGGGATGGGCGGGGACATCGGCGCGAAGACCGGCTCCGCGGAGGTCGACGGGGAGGCGAAGTCGGACAGCTGGTTCACCGGTTACCGCGACGACGTCGCCGCGGCGGCCATGGTCCAGGACGGCGGGCACGGCATCGACGCGGCCGGACCGATTGTCGCAAGCGTGCTACGGAACGCGGGCTGACGTCACCCGGGAAGACCGGGACTTTAAGGTGATTGCCGTCGTTGGGGAATGTGAGGGCTGCGGGGACCCTGGGAAAGGTGCGGAGGAACTGAGGCTGTGGGCAAGAGAAGGCGCGTCGCCGAGCGACGGAAGACCCGACCCGCCGTACTCGGCGGGATGATCGCCGTGGTGGTCGGCGGTGCCGGGTTCGGCGTCTACGCGCTGTACGACGGCGGTGCCGCGGCCGACGAGCGGTCCGCCGCCACGGCCGGCCACCGGGCCGTCAGGACCGGCCCGCTCGCCGCCACCGAGATCCGCACCGCCTCCACCCGCTTCCTGACCGCCTGGCAGCAGGGCAGGACCGACCGGGCGGCGGACGCCACCGACGACCCCGCCGCCGCCGGGAAGGCCCTCACCGGCTACACCAAGGACGCCCACCTGAAGGACGTCACGCTCACGCCGGGGACGGCGAAGGGCGCCGAGGTGCCGTTCTCCGTGAAGGCGACGGTGGCCTACCGGGGCCTCAGCAAGCCGCTGGCCTACAGCAGTTCGCTCACCGTCGTGCGCCGGGCGAGCGACGGCGAGCCGCTGGTCGACTGGCACTCCGCCGTGGTCCACCCGGAGCTGCGGGACGGCGACACGCTCGTGACCGGCGCGTCCGGCACCCCGCCGGTCAAGGCGCTGGACCGCGACGGCGGCGAGATCACGACCGCCAAGTACCCGTCCCTCGGCACGGTGCTGGACGGGCTGCGGGAGAAGTACGGCAAGAAGGCGGGCGGCACGGCCGGCGTCGAACTGCGCGTGGTGCGCGGCAAGGCGGCCAAGGACGCCAAGCTGTCCGACAAGACGCTGGTCGAGCTGAGCAAGGGCACCCCGGGCACCGTGAGGACGACGCTCAGCCCCGCCCTCCAGGCCGCCGCCGAGCAGCAGGTCGCGGGGCGCGCGCGTGCCTCGGTGGTCGCGCTGCGGCCCTCGACCGGTGAGATCCTGGCGGTCGCCAACAGCGGCCACGGCTTCAACACCGCCTTCCAGGGCTCCCTCGCGCCCGGCTCCACGATGAAGGTCATCACGTCGTCGCTGCTGATCGACAAGGGCCTGGCGTCGGTGGACAAGCCGCACCCCTGCCCCAAGACGTTCACCTACGGCGGCTGGAAGTTCCACAACGACGACGACTTCGAGATCAAGGGCGGCACGTTCAAGGCGAGCTTCGCCCGGTCCTGCAACACGGCCTTCATCAGCCAGGCGAAGAAGCTGAAGAACGACGACCTGACCAAGCAGGCCCAGCAGGTCTTCGGGCTGTCCATGAACAACTGGGCGATCGGCGTGCCCACCTTCGACGGCTCGGTGCCGGTGCAGTCGGCGGCGCAGATGGCGGCCTCGCTGATCGGGCAGGGCGGGGTGCGCATGAACCCGCTGAACATGGCGTCCGTGGCGGCGACCGTGAAGTCGGGCAGCTTCCACCAGCCGTACCTGGTCTCGCCGTCCGTGGACCACCGCACGCTGGCCACCGCCTCGCGCACCCTGTCGCCGAAGACCCTGTCCCAGCTCCGCGAGCTGATGCGGTACACGGCCGCGTACGGCACGGCCGCCGAGGCGATGTCGGGGCTCGGCCCGGACTACGGCGCGAAGACCGGCTCGGCGGAGGTCGACGGGCAGAAGAAGCCGAACGGCTGGTTCACCGCCTACCGGGGCGACCTCGCCGCCGCCGGCGTGGTCCAGGCGGGCGGGCACGGCGGTGACACGGCCGGCCCGATCGTGGCGAAGCTGCTGAAGCTCGGGAGCTGACCGGCCCCGCCCGGCCCCGGTCAGCTCCGTACGGGCTCGACGGTGTAGGTGCGGCGCAGGAACCGCACCAGGGTCTTCGACTCGAACTGCACCACTTCGACCCCGTCGTCGGTGTGGAACTCGACCACCGCCTGGACGCGCCCGCAGGGCCACACGCGGACGTCGCCGCTCTCTGCGGGCGCCCGCAGTCCCCGTTCGAGGAGCGCGCGGGAGAAGGTCCACTCGTGCGGTCCGGGAAGCCCGACCCGGACGGAGCGGGGATCGGTGTCCGGGTCGTACCGCAGCACGACGGGTACGGCCCCCGGGTCCTCCTCGTCCGTGACGATATGAGCGCGCGCGTACTGTTCGACCACAGACATCGGACCGCCCTCTCACGCACCGTGACGTATGCGAAAGCCGTGCATCCGCTTTCTCTCAAGAGTCGCACATTTTCCGGATCGCGCCCCGGTGGGAGACGAGACTCGGTCTCTCTTGCAAAAGGTTCGCAACAAGGGCCTAAAATCGTACGGTGCATGTACCTGACGGATTCATCGACGCCCCGACCTCCGCGGTCACCGGAGTGGTCGCCGCGGGCGCCCTCGCGGTGAGCCTGCGCGGCGCCCGCCGTGAGCTCGACGAGCGGACCGCCCCGCTGGCGGGTCTGGTGGCGGCGTTCATCTTCGCCGTGCAGATGCTCAACTTCCCGGTCGCGGCCGGGACCAGCGGCCACCTCCTGGGCGGAGCACTGGCCGCGATACTCGTCGGGCCCTACACGGCGGTCCTGTGCGTGTCGGTCGTGCTGCTGATGCAGGGCGTGCTGTTCGCCGACGGCGGGCTGACCGCGCTCGGCGTGAACATCACCGACATGGCGATCGTCACCACGGTCGTCTCCTACGCCGTCTTCCGCGGCCTGCTCGCCGTGCTGCCCCGCAAGCGGCGCTCGGTGACCGTGGCCTCCTTCGTCGCCGCGCTGGTCTCCGTGCCGGCCGCCGCGGTCGCCTTCACCCTGATCTACGCGGTGGGTGGCACCACCGACGTCTCCATCGGCAAGGTCGCCACCGCGATGATCGGCGTCCATGTGCTGATCGGCGTCGGCGAGGCGGTCATCACCGCGCTGACGGTCGGCGCGGTCATCGCCGTGCGCCCGGACCTGGTGTACGGCGCCCGCGGCCTGCGGCAGAGGCTCCAGTTGCGGGTGAACGGCGCGCTGGTGGACGCGCCCGCTCCCACGGCGCCCGTGGCGGCGCGCACCTCGCGGCGCACGCTGTGGGTGACCGGTCTCGTCACCTCCCTCGTCCTCGCCGGCTTCGTCAGCTTCTACGCCTCCGCGAACCCCGACGGCCTGGAGAAGGTCGCGCACGACAAGGGGATCGACAAGAAGGCGAAGGAGCACGCCACGGCCGACTCCCCGCTCGCCGACTACGGCGTCAAGGACATCTCCGACGCCCGCCTGTCCGGCGGCCTCGCGGGCGTGATCGGCGTCGGCGTCACGGTCGTCGCCGGCAGCGCGGTGTTCTGGGTGCTGCGCAGGCGCCGCAGCGACGACGTCTCTCCCGTGAACACCGGCGTCTGACGTGGGGGCGGGACACGCGCACCGGCTGTACCGGCACGGGCACTCGCCCGTGCACGGTCTGCCGCCGCACACCAAACTGGCCGCCGCGTTCCTGTTCGTGGTGGTCGTCGTGTCGACCCCGCGCGAGGCGATGTGGGCGTTCGGGGTGTACGCCGTGCTGCTCGCGGTCGTCGCGTACACCGCGCGCGTGCCCGCACGTTTCCTGCTCGGACGGCTGCTGATCGAGGTGCCGTTCGTCGCGTTCGCCGTGCTCATGCCGTTCGTGGCGGAGGGCGAGCGAGTGCACGTGCTCGGGCTCTCGCTCAGCGTGAACGGGCTGTGGGGCGCCTGGAACGTGCTCGCCAAGGGCACCCTGGGTGTCGCCGCCTCCGTGCTGCTGGCGGCCACCACCGAGCTGCGCGAACTCCTGCTCGGGCTGCAACGGCTGAAGCTGCCACCGCTGCTCGTCCAGATCGCCTCCTTCATGATCCGCTACGGCGACGTCATCACCGACGAGATGCGCCGGATGCGGATCGCCCGTGAGTCGCGTGGCTTCGAGGCGAAGGGCGTCCGGCACTGGGGGGTGCTCGCCAAGTCCGCCGGCGCGCTGTTCATCCGTTCCTACGAGCGCGGGGAGCGCGTGCACCTCGCCATGGTGAGCCGGGGGTACGCCGGTTCGATGCCGGTCATCGACGAGGTGACCGCGTCCGGCGCGCAGTGGCGGCACGCCCTGGCACTGCCCTGCGCCGCCCTCGTCGTCTGCCTGCTGGGATGGATGCTGTGATGGTTCCCGTGACTGCTTCTCTGGAGGTCTCCGGCCTCGCCTTCGCCTACCCGGACGGACACCAGGCCCTGTTCGGGGTGGACTTCTCGATCGCGCGCGGCGAGCGGGTCGCGCTCCTCGGCCCGAACGGCGCCGGCAAGACGACCCTGGTGCTGCACCTCAACGGCATCCTGGGGGGCGGCACCGGCACGGTGACCGTGGCCGGGCTTCCGGTGTCCAAGCAGCACATGGCCGCGATCCGGCAGAAGGTCGGCATCGTCTTCCAGGACCCGGACGACCAGCTGTTCATGCCGACCGTGCGGGAGGACGTGGCGTTCGGTCCGGCCGCCGCCGGTATCAAGGGGGCCGCGCTGGAGGATCGGGTGCACACCGCGCTGGAGCGGGTCGGGATGCGGGAGTTCGCCGACCGGCCGCCGCACCACCTCTCCTTCGGGCAGCGCCGCCGGGTCGCGGTGGCCACCGTGCTCGCCATGGAGCCGGAGATCCTGGTCCTGGACGAGCCCTCCTCCAACCTGGACCCGGCCTCGCGCCGCGAACTCGCCGACATCCTGCGCTCCCTGGACGTCACGGTCCTCATGGTCACGCACGACCTGCCGTACGCCCTGGAGCTGTGCCCGCGCTCCCTCATCCTCAGCGACGGCGTGATCGCGGCGGACGGCCCGACCGGCGCGCTGCTGTCCGACGAGGAGCTGATGCGGGCGCACCGGCTGGAGCTGCCGTTCGGCTTCGATCCGAAGTCCGTGACAATGGGCGCGTGACGAACGAGGACCCTGCCGTCGACGGCTCGCTGCTGCTCGACGACCAGTTGTGCTTCGCGCTGTACGCCGCCCAGCGGGCCGTGACCGCCGCGTACCGCCCGCTGCTGGAGGACCTCGGGCTCACCTATCCGCAGTATCTGGTGCTGCTGGTGCTGTGGGAGCGCGGCGAGACCAGCGTGAAGGAGCTGGCGCACGCCCTGCGGCTGGACTACGGCACCGTCTCGCCGTTGCTGAAGCGGCTGGAGGGGGCGGGCCTGGTGCGCAGGGAGCGTGCGGCGGACGACGAGCGCTCGGTGCTGGTCGCGTGCACCGGGCGCGGCGAGGAACTCCGGGAGCGCGCGGCGCGCGTACCCGGCGCGCTGCTCACGACCACGGGGCTCGGCCCCCAGGAGATCGCGCGGTTGCGCGAGGAGTTGTGGAGACTGACCGAGCGCGCCGACGCGGCGGCGGACCGGTACTGATGGCGGCGGCGGGCCGGTATTGATTCCCCGGCGGGCCCGTACTGATTCCCCGGCGGGCCGGCACCGGTCCGGCACCGAGCACGCGTTACCCGCGGTTGCGCACCCCTGCCGGACCCCCCTGACCTACCGGCCAGTACCTTGTGCACGATGTACTTGTGCGCCACTTGTTCCGGGGGAGGCCGGCCATGACCGAGGGCACCGCTGTCGACACGCGTCCGACGAAGATCATGTACGTCGCCGAGGCCACCGCCCACGGCGGCCGGGAGGGCCATGTCACCAGCCAGGACGGGCAGATCGAGCTGAGGGTCGCAATGCCTCCGGCGCTGGGCGGCGACGGCAACGGCACCAACCCGGAGCAGCTGTTCGCGGCCGGGTACAGCTCCTGCTTCCACAACGCGCTGATCATGGTGGGCAACCGCGAGGGCTACGACCTGACCGGCTCCACCGTGGCCGCGAAGGTCGGCATCGGCCCGAACAAGCACCGCGGCTACGGCCTCGCGGTCGCCCTCAGCGTCTCCCTGCCGGTGCTGGACGCCCAGGTGGCGGCCCGGCTGGTGGACGCCGCGCACGAGGTGTGCCCCTACTCGAACGCGACACGCGGCAACATCGACGTAACGATTCTGTTGGGCTGATCCCACCGAGGAATCGCAGGCGTCCACCCCGTGTTCCACCCACTGTCGCAGGAGACGGACGAGCGGAAGGGGCGGCGGGCGTGGACGTGAACGGCACTGTGGCCGAGGGCTTCGAGCCGGTCAGGGAGGCGTTCGCAGCGAACTTCACGCTGCTCGGCGAGCGCGGAGCGGCCGTCGCCGTCTACCGGGACGGACACCGGGTGGTGAACCTGTGGGCCGGCACCCGGGACGTGAACGGGACGGCTCCCTGGCAGCCCGGGACCGCGCAGATCGTGCGCTCCGCCACCAAGGGCGTCGCCGCGGCCGCGCTGCTGCTCCTGCACCAGCGCGGCGAACTGGACCTGGACGCCCCGGTCGGCACGTACTGGCCGGAGTACAAGGCGGCCGGCAAGGAGCACACGCGCGTGCGGGACCTGCTCGCGCACCGCGCGGGCGTGCCCGTGCTGGACCGGCCGCTGACCCCGGCCGAGGCCGCCGACCCCGACCTGGGCGCCGCCGCCGTCGCCGCGCAGGCGCCGGTGTGGGAGCCGGGCACGGACCACGGCTACCACGCCCAGACCTACAGCTGGCTCACCGGCGAACTGCTCCGCCGGGTCACCGGCCGCCCGGCCGGCGACTGGATCGCGGACGAGATAGCCCGGCCGGCCGGCGCGGACCTCTGGCTCGGCCTGTCGGCATCGGAGCAGGCGCGCGTGGGCCGTGTCGGCCCGGTGGACGCGCCCGAGACCGCGGGCGGCCTGAAGACCCGCCCCAAGCGGGCGGTGGCCGAGGCCTACGCCGACCCGGACTCGCTGACCCGCCGCGCGTTCGCCGCGATCACCCCGCTCCCCGACGAGAACGACCCCGGCTACCGCGCCGCCTCCCTGCCCGCCTCCAACGGCATCGCCACGGCCGACGGACTGGCCCGCTTCTACGCCTCGCTCATCGGCGAGGTCGACGGCGGGACCCGGCTGTTCACCCCGCGGACCACGGAGCTGGCCCGCACGGAGCAGTCCGCCGGACCGGACCGGGTCCTGGTGGTGGGCACCCGCTTCGGCCTCGGCCACATGCTGCACGGCGCCGCGTCCCCGCTGCTCACCCCGGGCTCCTTCGGCCATCCCGGACGCGGCGGCGCGCTCGGTTTCGCCGACCCGGACACCGGCATCGCCTTCGGCTACGTCACCAACGGTTTCCGGCAGAGCGTGACGGCGGACCCGAGGGCGCAGGCGCTGGTACGAGCGGTCCGCACGGCGCTCGCCTGAACCGCGCGCCCTCGGCGCACGCCGGCGCGTGTCACACGTGGATCGGGTGCGAGGTCCGTCCGGACGCCTGGTCGATCTCCTCGTGGGCCTTGGTCAGCAGTTGCATGGCGAGTTCGTTGAGGGCGCGGGCACCGGCGATCTCCTCGCCGACCCGGGGCTGGTTCGCGTCGACGTTGTGCCGGCTGGCACGGCCGTGGGCCCGCACCTCGGAACCGTCGGGCAAGCGCACCAGCGCCGCCGCGCGCGTGTGCTGATCGTCCTCCATGAACTCCATCTCGATGTGCCATCCCACAGCGGTGTGCATCATGACGACCACCTCCGAAAACCGCTGCTTCCAGGGTGCGCCACGGCACCCCGGCCCGTCATGTCGGCGCCGCCGCGCTAACCGGCCCGCAGCATCAGCCCGATCCCCAAGACCACCAGGCCCGCCGCCGCGATCCGGGGCGCCCCGAAGCGCTCCTTGAAGAACAGCGCGCCGATGGCCGCGCCGACGATGATGGACGACTCGCGCAGGGCGGCGACAGGGGCGAGCGCGGCCCGGGTCTGGGCCCACAGCACCAGGCCGTACGCGGCGACCGACAGCGCGGCGCCGAGGAACCCCAGGGCGGCGTACGGCCGGAGCAGCCGGACCGTGCCGGCACGCGCGCGTGCGTACAGGAAGGCGGGCAGCACCGCCCCCTGGACGGCCATGAGCCAGGCGATGTAGCCGAGGGACGTGCCCGAGGCCCGTACGCCCATGCCGTCGATGACGGTGTACGCGGCGATGGTCAGGCCGGTCGCGAGGGCCGCGCCGATCGCCGCCCAGTCGGGCCGCTTCCCGCGCAGCCCCCACAGCCCGACCCCGCTCAGCCCCAGGCAGGACACGGCGATGCCGGCGCTCGCCCAGGCGCCGGGCACCTCGTGCGCGAAGACGGCGGCGAGCACGGTGACCACGAGCGGGGCGCTGCCGCGCGCGATGGGGTACGCCTGCCCGAAGTCGCCCAGCCGGAAGGAGGTCATCAGCAGCGCGTAGTAGGCGATGTGCACGGCGGCCGAGGCGAACAGGTACGGCCATGCGGGGCTCGCCGGGAACGCGGTGAACGGTGTCGCCGCGAGCCCGATCAGCAGCCCGCCGCCGGAGATCAGGGCGAAGCCGACGAGCTTGTCGGTGATGCGGTGCGCGATGGCGTTCCAGCTGGCGTGCGTGACGGCGGCGAGCAGCACGGCCGTCGCGACCAGTGGCGTCACGCGCGCTGCTCGCGCACGTCCACCAGGGTGGCGCCCGCGTGGGCGACGAGTTCCTTCGGCTCGATCGGGAAGACGGTGTACGGCGTGCCGGCCGCCGCCCACAGCACGTCGTGGGCGAGCAGCGAACGGTCGGCGAGGACACGCGTGCGCGTGCGGTGTCCGAAGGGCGGCACCCCGCCGATGGCGTACCCGGTGGTCTCGCGCACGAGCCCGGCGTCGGCCCGGGTGACCTTCCCGGCCCCCAGCTCCTGCCGCACCCGCTCGACATCCACCCGCGAGGCCCCGTCCATGAGCACCAGCACCGGCACCCCGTCGGCGGCGAAGACCAGCGACTTGCAGATCTGGCTCAGCTCGCACCCGATGGCGGCGGCGGCCTCGGCGGCGGTCCGGGTCGCCTCGGGGAAGCTCCGGACCCGGGTCAGCAACTCCCCCAGTCCCGACTCCTCCACGGCGGCGGCGAAACGAGGATGAGCGGTCGTCGTCATACGCGCACGCTAGCGGGTCGCCGCGTGCCGGACGAAACGCATTCCGGCCGGGCGGGCGCCGGGCGGTGACGGTGACAGCAGAAAGCCGGTGAGGGTGCAGCCCCGTCCCCACGGGCACCCTCACCGGCGGCTCTGTGTCAGGAGCGGTACGTCAGGCGCGTACCAGCTCCTTCTCCTCCTCGGGGTCGGTGCGGGCGCGCAGGCCCTCGCCCTCCACGTCCACGTTGGGCAGCGCGCGGTCCAGCCACTTCGGCAGCCACCAGGCCCGCTTGCCGAGCAGGGCGAGGACCGCCGGGACGATGGCCATGCGGACGAGGAACGCGTCGAAGAAGACGGCGATGGCGAGGCCGAAGCCGATCATCTTGACCATCGACTCGCTGGAGCCGATGAAGCCGGAGAAGACGGCCATCATGATGACGGCGGCGGCGGTCACGACCCGGGCGCCGTGCTTGAAGCCCGTCACCACCGCCTGGCTGGGCTTCTCGCCGTGGACGTACGCCTCCCGCATGCGGGTCACGAGGAAGACCTCGTAGTCCATCGCGAGGCCGAAGACGACGCCCACCATGAAGATCGGCATCATCGACATGACCGGGCCGGTCTCCTCGACGTTCATCAGGTCCGACAGCCAGCCCCACTGGAAGACCGCGACCACGGCGCCGAGGGCCGCCATCACGCTGAGCAGGAAGCCGAGCGCCGCCTTCAGCGGGACCAGGATCGAGCGGAAGACCACGATCAGCAGGAGGAAGGCCAGGCCGACCACCAGGGCCAGATAGGGCAGGAGCGCGTCGTTCAGCTTCTGCGAGACGTCGATGTTCATCGCCGTCGAGCCGGTGACCAGGACCTTGGAGTCGGTCTCCCGGGCGATGTCCGCGCCCTTGTCGCGGATGGCGTGCACCAGGTCCTCGGTGGTGGTCGAGGACGGCTTGGAGTCGGGGACGACCGTGATCGTCGCGGTGTCGCCGGCCTTGTTGGGCGTGGCCGGGGTGACGGTGACGACGTCCTTCAGGCCCTTGATCTCGTCGCCGACCTCGGCGAACGCGGCCTTGGGGTCGGCGCTGTCCTTGGCGTCGACGACGATCATCAGCGGGCCGTTGAAGCCGGGACCGAAGCCCTCGGAGAGCAGGTCGTAGGCGCGGCGCTGGGTGGTGGAGGTCGGCTGGGAGCCGTCGTCGGGCAGGCCCAGTTCCAGAGAGGCGGCCGGGATCGCCGCCGCGCCGAGGCCGAGCACACCGAGCAGCAGGACGGCGACCGGGCGGCGGACGACGAAGCTGGCCCAGCGGGTGCCCATGTTGGGGCGGCCCGGCTTCTCCGGCGTACGGCCGCCGCCGAGCAGCTTGCTCTTCTGGCCGGCCGGCTTGATCCTGCGGCCGGCGTAGCCGAGCAGTGCCGGGATCATGGTCAGCGCGATGAGGACGGCGATGGCGACCGTGCCCGCCGCGGCGATGCCCATCTTCGTCAGCATCGGGATGTTGACGACGGACAGGCCGACCAGGGCGATGACGACGGTGAGGCCGGCGAAGACGACCGCCGAGCCCGCCGTGCCGACGGCGCGTCCGGCCGCGTCCTCGCGCTCGCGGCCCTCGGCGAGTTCGGCGCGGTAGCGGGAGACGATGAAGAGGGCGTAGTCGATGCCGACGGCGAGGCCGATCATCGAGGCGAGGGTGGAGGTGGTGGAGCCCAGGTCCAGGGCGCTGGCGAGCGCGGTGATCGCCGACACGCCGATGCCGACCCCGATGATGGCGGTGAGCAGCGGGAACCCGGCCGCGAGCAGCGAGCCGAAGGTGATGACCAGGACGACCGCGGCGACCGCGATGCCGATGATCTCGCTGGAGCCGGTCTCGGGGGTCGCGCTCAGCGCGTCACCGCCGATCTCGACGGTGAGGCCGGCGTCCCGTGCGTCCTGAGCCGCGTCCTTCAGGGCGTCCTTCGAGGAGTCCTCCAGCTCCATGCCGGAGACGTCGTACTTCACCGAGGCGTAGGCGATGGTGCCGTTCTTGCTGACGGCGTGCCCGGTGTAGGGGTCGGCGACGGAGGCGACCTCGGAGCCGCTGCGCAGCTCCTTGACGGTCTTCTCGACGGTCGCCTTGTTGACGGCGTCCGTCATCTTCTCGCCCTTGGGGGCCTTGAAGACGACCCGGGCGGTGGCGCCGTCGGCGCTCATCCCGGGGAAGCGCTGTTCCAGCAGGTCGAAGGCCTTCTGGGCCTCGGTACCGGGGATGGAGAAGGACGTGTTGCCGGCGGCCGGCGCGGAGGCGGCGCCCACCCCGGCGAGGGTGAGCAGCGCGACCCATATGAGGGCGACGAAGTGCCGTCGCCGGAAGGCGAGGCGGCCGAGTTTGTAGAGGAACGTGGCCACGGAGGCGTACTCCCGGTCAGTCGTTGGGTTCAGCTGGGCAGGGATGATCAGCCCGACGACGTGAGCGGTGACGTCAGGTGGTGGGCTTGCTGGGGAAGAGCGTCAGCTCGCGGTGACGCCGAAGGCGGGGAGGACCACGGCGTCGATGTACGAGAGGAGGAAGTCCTGCGTCGGCGGCTGCTCGTCGATCATGGTGCGGGCGGCGAACGCGCCGATCATCATGTGCATCGCGAATCTGATCGCGGGGTTGTCCGCACGGATCTCGCCCCGGTCGACCGCCCGTTGCAGCACGCGGCGGAACTCCGCCATCTCCGGCTCGATGAGGTGCTCCCGGAACGCCTTGAGAAGGTCCGGGTTGCCGTGCACCGCCATGGCCAGGCCCCGCATCAGCGCGGAGCTCTGTTCCATCTCGCAGTCGTCCGCACGCAGGGTGAGCGCGTGCAGGTCGCCCTTGAGGGAGCCGGTGTCGACGTCGCCGACCCGGCCCGGCTTGTTGTGACGCACGGCCTTGGCCACCAGTTCGGCCTTGCCGCCCCACTGGCGGTAGAGCGTGGCCTTGCTGGACCGGGTGCGGGCGGCCACGGCGTCCATGGTGAGGGCGTCGTAGCCGACCTCGCGGAGCAGGTCGAGCACGGCCTCGTACAGCTCGGCCTCTCGCTCGGGCGTGATCCGGCTACGACGTGTCGCCGCGACTGCTTCGGTCATGCCCGTCACCTTCCCGCTCCGGAGCTTCTTCTTCGTACATCCACGAAGATACCCCGTGCAGCAGCGAAACGAAACCGTTTCGTACGTGTGTTGGGTCACGGAGGTGAAGGGCCCGTAAGGAACGGGGCGGCGCGGACCCCATAAGTTGCCCGCGCCGTGTGACCGGAAAAGCATGGGGAGGTGAGCTATCTGCGCCTTCCCCACCTCAGCGGTGACCTGCTGTGCTTCGTCGCGGAGGACGACCTCTGGCTGGCCCCCCTCGACGCCCCGGGCCGCGCCTGGCGGCTCACCGCGGACCGCACCAAGACCGGCCACCCGCGCTTCTCTCCCGACGGCCGCCGGATCGCCTACACGACCTGGCACAGCCTCGTCCCCGAGATCCACCTCGTCGATGTCGACGGCGGCCCCGGACGCCAGCTGACGTACTGGGGCAGCGCCGACACCCAGGTCTGCGGCTGGACCCCGGACGGCGACATCCTGGCCGTGGCCTCCCACGGCCAGCCCTTCTCCCACTTCACCTGGGCCTACAAGGTCCCCGCCGACGGCGACCCGGGCGGGCGGCTGCCCTGGGGCCCGGTCGCCGACATCCAGTGCGCCGACCTCGCCGGCGAACACAGGACCCTGCTGCTCACCGGCACCCCGCCGCACGAACCGGCCTCCTGGAAGCGGTACCGCGGCGGCGCCATGGGCCGCCTGTGGCTGCACGGGCAGCGCCTGCTGCCGGACCTCGAAGGCCATCTGGCCTCCCCCATGTTCGTCGCCGGCCGGATCGCCTTCCTCTCCGACCACGAGGGCGTCGGCAACCTCTACTCCTGCGCCTACGACGGCACCGACCTGCGCCGGCACACCGACCACGACGCCTTCTACGCCCGGCACGCCGCCGGCGACGGCGACCGGGTGGTCTACCAGTGCGCGGGCGACCTGTGGCTGGTGGACGACTTCTCGCCGGGCGGCGTGCCGCGCAAGCTCGACATCCGGCTCGCCGGACCGCGCACCGGCCGCCGCCGCTACCAGGTGCCGGCCGCACAGAACATCGACGGCATCTCCGTGGACGAGACCGGCCGGGCCAGCGCGGTCGTCGTCCGCGGCAGCCTGTACTGGCTCACCCACCGCGACGGCCCCGCCCGTACGATCACCGACACGCCCGGCGTCCGGGTACGGCTGCCGGAGATGCTGGGCTCCACCGGGCAGGTCGCGTACGTCACCGACGCCGAGGGCGAGGACGCCGTCGAGATCGCCCAGCTGCCCCGCGCCACCGGCGACCGCGCGCCCCGGCGACTGGCCTCCGGCGCGCTGGGCCGGGTCCTGGAGATCGCCTGCGACCCCGAGGGCGAGCGCCTGGCCGTGGCCTCGCACGACGGGCGGCTGCTGCTGATCGACGTGCCGGAGGAGGGAGCGGCGGCGGAGCCGGAGGAAGGGGCGGCCGGGGCGGGCACCGGGATCACCGAGCTGATCCGGTCCGTCAACGGCCCCGTCCGCGACCTCGCCTTCTCCCCCGACGGCTCCTGGCTCACCTGGTCGCACCCCGGCGTCGGCCGCTCCCTGCGCAAGATCAAGCTGGCCCGCATCAAGGACCGGCTGGTCGTGGACGTGACGAACGGCCGCTTCGAGGACGAGAACCCGGTCTTCACCCGCGACGGCCGCTACCTCGCCTTCCTGTCCTGGCGCGGCTTCGACCCGGTCTACGACGTGCACACCGGCGACCTGTCCTTCCCGCTCGGCTGCCGCCCGTACCTGGTCCCGCTCTCCTCGGCGACCCCCTCCCCGTTCGCCCTGAGCCCCGAGGGCCGCCCGGCCGCCGGCGGGCTCGACCCGCTGGAGGACGAGGAGACCGGCGAGGCCGGCACGGTGACGGTCGAGGTGGAGGGGCTGGCGGACCGGGTCACCCCGTTCCCGGTGATCGCCTCCAAGTACTCCGGGCTGTACCCGGTCGCGGGCGGCGGTCTGGTCTGGCTGCGCTGGCCGATCTCCGGCGCGCTCGGCGAGACCTTCGTCAATCCCGCCGACATCAGCGGACGCCCGACCCTGGAGTACTTCAACATCGCCAAGGCGAAGAAGTCCGAACTCGTCGACCACCTCGACTGGTTCACGGTGAGCGGCGACGGCACCCGGCTGGTCGTCGTGGACGAGGGCGACCTGCGGGCGGTGCCGTCGACGGAGGTCGGCGACGCGGACTCGACCGTCTGGATCGACGTACGCCGCATCCTGCACCAGGCCGACCCGCCCGCCGAATGGCGCCAGGCCTACGACGAGGCGGGCCGTCTGATCCGCGCCTACTTCTGGGAGCCGGGCATGTGCGGCATCGACTGGGGCGCGGTGCTGGACCAGTACCGTCCGCTGGTCGAACGGGTCGCGTCCCCCGACGAGTTCGCCGACCTGCTCCGCGAGGTCCTCGGTGAGCTGGGCACCTCGCACGCCTACGTCACCGCCGCCCGCCGCAACGAGGGCCCGCCGCACTACCAGCGCTGGCAGGGCCTCCTCGGCGCCAACTTCGTCCGCCGGGACGGCCGCTGGGTGGTCAAGCGCATCCTGTCCGGCGACTCCTCCGACTCCAAGGCCCGCTCACCGCTGGCCGGCACGGGCATCCGCGAGGGCGCCGTGCTCACCCATGTCGACGGCCGCCCGGTGCACCCGGTGACGGGCCCGTATCCGCTGCTGGCCGGCTCGGGCGGTACGACGGTGGAGCTGACGTTCATCCCGTCCGAGGACGAGACCGGGCACACCCGCCGGGTCGCGGTCGTCCCGCTCGTCGACGAGCGGCCGCTGCGCTACCAGGACTGGGTGGCCAAACGCCGCGAGGTCGTCCGCGAGTTGAGCGGCGGCAAGTGCGGCTACCTGCACATCCCCGACATGGGCGGCTCCGGCTGGGCCCAGTTCAACCGCGACCTGCGCATGGAGGTGTCGCGGCCCGCGCTGATCGTGGACGTGCGCGGCAACGCGGGCGGGCACATCAGCGAACTCGTCATCGAGAAGCTGACCCGGACGATCCTGGGCTGGGACCTGACCCGGGACGCGGAACCGGTGTCGTACACCTCGAACGCCCCGCGCGGGCCCGTGGTCGCCCTGGCCGACGAGGCGACGTCCTCCGACGGCGACATGATCACCGCCGCCTTCAAGCTGCTGAAGCTCGGCCCGGTCGTCGGCCAGCGCACCTGGGGCGGAGTGGTCGGCATGACCGGCCGGCACCGCCTCGGCGACGGCACGGTCATCACCGTGCCGATGAACGCGGCCTGGTTCGACGCCTACGGCTGGTCCGTGGAGAACCACGGCGTCGCCCCCGACCTGGAGATCCTGCGCACCCCCCTGGACTGGGCGGAGGGCCGCCACGCCCAGCTCGCCGACGCGGTCGAACTCGCCCTGGAGCTCCTGGAGTCCAACCCGGCGGCGATCCCCCCGACCTACAGCGACGTCCCGAACAGGTCCCGCCCGAAACTGCCTCCGAGGGCGACTTGACGCCAGGGGACGCGCCAAGGGACGTGCTGCTCGGGGGCGCGGGGAACTGCGCGACAAGCCGCGACGCCCCGGCAGCCGACGCCACCACCGAACCACCCCGGAGGCCAACGCAGGGTGCCCTCCCGTAAGAAGGGCACCCCACGTCAACAGGCCGAGGCCGAGCAGCGGTCAGGCGTCGTAGTCCCGGTCGAACCGGTCCTCCATCTGCTGCTCCGTGTCCTCGATGTCACGGTGGTTCTGACCGCCCCGCTCCGGCGGCTGCTGGCCCTGACGGCCCTGCTGCTGGCCCTGGCGGCCCTGCTGCGGACCGCGCTGGCCGGCCTTCTCGCGGCCCTGGTCCATCTTCTCCTTGGCCTGGCGGGACTTCTCCTGGAACTGGTCCTTCATACCCATGTGGGTTCACTCCCGTGATGAGTGGGGGTCCGGCCCCGTCGGTGGGGCCTCGACCAGATTCACACGGGCGAACACGCCCTGCATGTCGATCAGTTACGGTGCGTAGCGCGGGCCGCCTCGTCAGCCGCCCCACCTGCGCCGACGAGCCCGGAACGCATGCCCTTCAGGCGGGGCGCGAACCGCTTCATCTCGCGCTGCCCGACCGTCCCGATGAGCCCCGGCAGATATCCGCGCACGCCCTGCATGCCGCGCAGCCACCACTGCCCGTACACGTGCGCCGAGCGCCGCTCGATGCCTTCCACGAGCCGGTCCACGGCGGGACCCAGCGGGTAGGTCTTGTTGGACGGCCACGGCAGCCGCTGCCGCAGCTCCCGCATGACGTCGTCCTGGTCGGCGCCGCGCACCATGTCGGTGTCGGTCCAGGACAGATACCCGACGCCGACGCGGACGCCCTGGTAGCCGACCTCGGCGCGCAGACTGTGCGCGTACGCCTCCACGCCCGACTTCGACGCGCAGTACGCCGTCATCATCGGCGCGGGTGTGATCGCCGCCAGCGAGGCGATCTGGAGCAGATAGCCGCGGCTCTCCACGAGCACCGGCAGGAACGCCCGCGCGGTCACCGCCGAACCGATGAGGTTCACCTCGATCACCCGCCGCCACGCCTGCGGATCGGAGTCGGCGAACGGACCGCCCGTCGCCACACCGGCGTTGGCGACCACGATGTCGACCTTCCCGAACCGCGCCTTCACCTCCTCGGCGACCCGGCTCATCGTCTCGTGGTCGGTGACGTCGGCGTACCAGTGGGCGCTGTCGCTGTGCAGCCGCCCGGAGACCTCCTTCAGCGCCTCCTCCTCCAGCCCGACCAGCGCCACCTTCGCGCCGCGCGCGGACAGTTTGCGCGCCAGCAGCTCACCGACGCCGCGCGCCGCTCCCGTGACGACGGCGACCTGCCCTTCGAGGCTGACCCTGCTCATGCGCCCTCCTTGATCTGCGCGGGGGTGGAACCGTGCTCGGGGACAGCCCCCGTGACATACGTGCCGACGAGTTCCCGGATGCGGGCGGTCACCGGCTCCGGGACCTCGACCGGGGTCATGTGGCCGACGCCGGGCAGCTCGGTGAGGCCGACGCAGTGCGGCAGCGCGGCGACCAGCGCCCGGGCGTGCACCGGAGGCGTGAGCCGGTCGGACGCGCCGTGCAGCACCGCGGTGGGCACGCTCAACCGCCGTACGCCGTGGTCGAGATCGAGCGCGGCGAGAACGGCCGACCACGCGTGGCGCGCGGCGCGCGGGCAGGCGTGCACGATCCGCGCGCACGCCTCCACCATGTGCGGGCCGGAACCGGCGCCCATCGTGGCGTACTTGAGGATGCTCCGCGCGACCGGTGTGACCGGCCCGAGGGGCGCGCGGGAACCGAGCACGCGCCCGGTGATCCAGGTGCGCACGCGCCCCGCGGGCAACGGCACCACGCGCGCCTGCGCGACCAGCCGCGAACTCCCCGTGCTGCACAGCAGGACGGCGGCGGCGTGGTCCCGGAAGCGGGGGCGCTCGGCCGCGGCCATGACCGTCATCCCGCCCATGGAGTGACCGACGACGAGCGCCTTCTCCCCGGGCCTCAGCGTCTGTGCGAGCACCGCTTCGAGATCGTCCGCCAGCGCCTCGGTGGTGCAGGCGGGGTTCGCGGGACTGCGCCCGTGCCCCCTCTGGTCGTAGGCGATCACCCGGTGGTCGGCGGCCAGGTCCCGTATCTGGGCCGCCCAGAACGCCGTCGAGCAGGTCCAGCCGTGGGCGAGGACGACCGGTGGCGCGTCCTCGGGGCCGTGCACCTCGACGTGCAGCCGCGCGCCGTCGGCGGAGACGGCGGTGAGGGTACGGGCCGGGGCGGGCGGGGCGTAGGGGCCGGAGGTGACGTGGACGCTCCGGCTCATGCGGCGGCCCCGCTCTTCCGGCCGGCCGGCCCGGCGCCAGGGCCGGACACCGCCGCGGGCCTGCGCAGGACGTCGTACTCCGCGAGGTCCACCCGCCGGGTGGCGCGCCGGAACTCGGTCGTCGTACCGGGCCAGATGGTGGTGTTGCGGCCGCTCGCGTCCAGGTACCAGCTGGTGCAGCCGCCGGTGCTCCACACGGTCCGCTTCATGCGCTCCTGCACCCTGTCGTTCCAGGCGTCGACGGCGGCGGGCCGGGCGTCGAGGGCGGTACGGCCGCCCAGGACGTCGAGCTGGCGCAGATAGTCCGCCATGTAGTTGAGCTGGGACTCGATCATGAGGATCATGGAGGAGTTCCCGAGGCCGGTGTTGGGGCCGATGATCGTCATCCAGTTCGGGAACCCGGCCGCCGAGGCGCCGCGCAGCGCCCGCATGCCGTTCTTCCAGGACTCCGCGAGCGTGATGCCCTCCGCGCCGACCACGCGCTCGGCGATGGGCATGTCCGTGACGTGGAAGCCGGTGCTGAAGACGATCGCGTCGACCTCGGCCTCGGTGCCGTCGGCCGCGACGAGCGTGGACCCGCGGATCTTGCTCAGCCCGCTGGCGACGACGTCCACGTTCGGCCTGGCCAGCGCCGGGTAGTACGCGCTGGACAGCAGGATCCGCTTGCAGCCGATGCGGTAGTCCGGGGTGAGCTTGGCGCGCAGGGCCGGGTCCTTGATCGCGCGGGCCATGTTCCGCTTGGCGAGCTGTTCGACCAGGCCGAGCTCGTCCGGGCGCTTCGTGAACGCCTGCACCTGCAGCTCCCGGATGCCCCACAGCAGTCCGCGCCGGACCTGGGCGGTGACGGGCAGCCGGCGGTGCAGCCAGCGCTCGGCGCCGCTGATGGCGCGGTCGACGCGGGGCAGCACCCAGGGCGGGGTGCGCTGGAAGAGGGTGAGGCGGCCGACCTGCGACTGGATGGCGGGGACGATCTGGATGGCGGAGGCACCGGTGCCGACCACGGCGACCCGCTTGCCGCGCAGGTCGTAGTCGTGGTCCCAGCGGGCGGAGTGGAACACCTTGCCCGGGAAGGATTCCAGGCCGGGGACGTCGGGGACCTTCGGGTCGGACAGCGGACCGGTGGCGGAGACGACGACATCGGCGGTCAGCGTGCCGCGCGTGGTCTCGATGGTCCACCGCAGGTGCTCGTCGTCCCAGGTCATCAGCTTGACCTCGGAGTCGAGACGGAGGTGCGGGCGCAGCCCGAAGAGATCGGTGACGTGCTCCAGATAGGCGCGGATGTGCCGCTGCCCGGAGAAGGTGCGCGGCCAGTCCGGGTGGGGCGCGAAGGAGAAGGAGTACAGGTGCGAGGGCACGTCACAGGCGCACCCCGGGTAACTGTTGTCCCGCCAGGTGCCCCCGACGCTGTCCGCCCGCTCCAGGACGACGAAGTCGGTGATTCCCTCGCGGCGCAGCCGCACGGCGGCCCCCAGCCCGCCGAACCCGGACCCGATCACCGCCACCCGTACATGCTCGTGCTCGGCCATCCCGAAGCCTCCACGCATCGCCTAGGAACTCTGCCAGTGAACACTGGCGCAATGGGACTGTAGAGCAGCCGCCTACTGAGCGGTAGGGGGCGGGCGAAGGAAAGTTACCGGCGGTACACCATAGGCTGCGGTCGTGGCAGAGGACGCGGAACACCCCACGGTCAGGCGCGAGTACCGCATGGAGGAACTGGCCCGGCAGGCGGGCATCACCGTGCGCACCCTTCGCTTCTACCGCGAACGCAAGCTCATAGGGCCGCCCCGCCGCGAGGGCCGTATCGCCTGGTACGACGACCACCACCTGGCCCGGCTGCGCACCATCGCGGCACTCCTGGAGCGCGGCCACACCCTGAACGGCATCGCGGAACTCGCGGACGCCCTCGACCAGGGCCGCGATGTCGCCGACCTGCTCGGCGTCGGCACCCCCACCGAGGAGGAGCCGGTCCGCCTCACCCCCGAGGAACTCGCCGCCCGCTTCGAGGGCGAGGTCACCCCCGAGAACCTGGCCGCCGCCCTGGAGCTGGGCTACCTCGGCACCGACGGCGACGAGATCGTCCACATCAGCCGGCGCCTGCTGGACGTCTCCTCCGCGCTGGTCCGCGAGGGCATCCCGCTCGCCGAGGTCCTGACGGCCGGCGCCCGCGTCCGCGAGCACGCCGACGCACTGGCCGAACTCTTCACCGACCTGATCCTGCGCCACGGCCCCGAGGAGGACCTGCGCCGCCTGCGCCCGCTGGCGCGCAGCGTGGTGGAGGCGGAACTCTCACTGGCGCTGGACCGGCGGCTGAACAAGCGGGACTGACCGGACGAGCGGTGCCGGCCGGACGAGCGGGCCTACAGGTCGTAGACGACCGTGACCGGCGCGTGGTCCGACCAGCGCTCGGCGTGCGTGGCCGCGCGCTCGACGAATCCCTTGACCGCCTTGCCGGCGAGGCCGGGCGTGGCGGCGTGGTAGTCGATGCGCCAGCCTGAATCGTTGTCGAAAGCCCGCCCCCGGTACGACCACCAGGTGTACGGCCCCTCCGCGTCCGGGTGCAGGGCGCGGACGACGTCGACGTAGCCGCCGTCCTGGGGGGCCAAGACGCGGTCGAGCCAGTCCCGTTCCTCGGGGAGGAAGCCGGAGTTCTTGGTGTTGCCGCGCCAGTTCTTGAGGTCTGCCTGGCGGTGGGCGATGTTCCAGTCGCCGCAGACCAGGACCTCGCGCCCGTCGGCGGCGGCCCGTTCGCGCAGCTCCTTCAGATGGGCCAGGAACTCGCCCATGAAGCGGACCTTCTCGTCCTGCCGCTCGGTGCCGACCTCGCCGGAGGGCAGGTAGAGGGAGGCGACGGTGACACCGGGCAGCTCGGCCTCGACGTACCGCCCGCTGCCGTCGAACTCGGCGGAGCCGAAGCCGACCCGCACCCGGTCCGGCTCGCGCCGGGTGTAGAGGGAGACGCCCGCGCGGCCCTTGGCGGCGGCCGGGGCGTGCACGACGTGCCAGCCGTCGGGCCGGCCGGCCTCCTCGGGCAACTGGTGCGGCTCGGCGCGCACCTCCTGGAGGCAGACGACGTCCGCGTCCGTCCCGGCGAGCCATTCCACGAAGCCCTTCTTCGCGGCGGCCCGCAGCCCGTTCACGTTCACCGAGGTCACAGTCAGCACCCGGGCACGATACCGGCACACTGGTCGGGGTCCGCAAAATCCGGGGGACCTCCGCCGACTGCATAGAAGTACGATACCCAGCATGAATATCCGCCGTGTTCGCTTCGATCACCCCGACGCCGTCAAGCTCAATGACGAGGTCCAGGAGGAATACCACCAGCGCTACGGCGACGGGGGCGATGCAACGGTCCTGGACGCCGCCGACTTCGACCCGCCCCGGGGCGTGTACCTGATCGCGTACGACGAGCGCGACCGCCCCGTGGCCACCGGCGGCTGGCGCAGCCAGGACCGCAACGAGGAGGGCAACGAGGACGGCGACGCGGAACTGAAGCGGATGTTCGTCGTCGCGGAGATGCGCGGCCGGGGCCTGGCCCGCCGCATGCTCGCGGCCCTGGAGGAGGACGCCCGCATGGCCGGCCGGGTCCGCATGGTCCTGGAGACGGGCACCAAGCAGCCGGAGGCCATCGCCCTGTACACCTCCAGCGGCTATGAGCCGTGCGCGAAGTTCGGCTACTACCGGCACCACGAGGAGAGCCTCTGCTACGCCAAGCGGCTCTGACCCCGGGGCGGTGAAGCCGCTGCCCCACGCCGCCGAGGCGGCTGTTCACGTCGCTTGAGCGGCTATCTTGGCGCCGGTGAGCAGCCAGCGCGTATACGCCGATCGCTTCCTTGGCGACTTCCGGGAGCTGGACCATGGCCGCCCGGGTGGGCCTTCCTTGGCCGCCTCGCTGCGGAGTGAAGGTGATCCGCACGAGGAGGACCTCGTGCGCCACCTACGTGCCGGGGCGCTGCTCGCCGCGAGCGGAGCAGCCGTCCGCGACGTTCTGAGCCCGACGAACGAGCTGATAGGCGGCCTTCACCTGCTCACGGATGGCGAGTGGTTCTGGCACACGGACCTCGCCCATTACGTCGAGCGGTACCACGTGCCGGTGGATGACCGTTTCGTCGAGCACGCACGCCTCCGCGGATGGTCCCCACCGCAACTGAGCGAGGCAGAGTTGATCCGGCTCGCAGACGCCTTCCTGGCCGGCATCGGGGAGCCTGGCGTCGAAGAGTGAGAGCAGGGTGATCATGATCACTCGCGCCGAAGCGGCTGCCGCCTGTCGTGCCGAAGCAGCTCCCGCCTCTCGGGCGGGGGCGAAGCGACGACGGGTGCGGTTGCTGTGCTTCGCTGCATCGCGACATGTCAAAGCCCCGGTCGGGAGATCCCTACCGGGGCTTTGAGCTGCGTGGACCTGAGGGGATTTGAACCCCTGGCCCCCTCGATGCGAACGAGGTGCGCTACCGGACTGCGCCACAGGCCCTTGCAACGAGTGAAACTTTAGCATCCCGATCGGGGTGCTTGGAAATCCGCTCCCTGACTGGTCAGGGCGGGGGTTTCCGGGGTGACCCGGGTCACTCGTTGGCCGCGCGCGGGCGGTCGCCGTCCTCGTACTGGTCGAAGAGCGGCGTGCGTCCGCGTTCCCGTGCCCGGCGGGCGGCGGCCGCGGCGGAAGCCCCGCCGCGCGAGCGGGTCCGGGCGTGGGGGCGGCCGTCCGCGGCCTTGTCCCCCTTCTTCTGCCCGGCCGCCGCCTCCGGATCGCGCGCCCCGCTCTCCGGCGCGTGGCCCGCCTCCTGCTCCGGCACGACCGCGCTGGACCGCGCCGAGCTCCAGGTGTCGGGCGCGCCGAGATCCACGTCGGAGGTGGCGCGCGGGGCGACGGGCGCGGTCACGTACGTCGGCAGCGGGACCGGCACCGGGTCCCAGCTGTCCCCGTGGCCGGGCCGCCGCTGCCGCTCGCGCTGCTGGTCGACCCACTCGGCGTGGTCGGTCTGCTCGACGAGGGCGCGCCGGTCGGCGGCGAGCGCGGACAGGCCGGTGCCGGTCTCGGTGGTCTGGCCCTCCTCCGGCTCCTCGGCGCCCGGTTCGGTGTCGAGGGACGCGCGCCGGCGTGGCTGGCGCTCGCGCAGGCGCTGGGCGGCGGCTTCGGCACGGCGCCGGTCCATCTGGTAGGCGAACCGGCGGCGCTCCTGCGCCCGCAGATAGGCGATGTACGCGCTGAGCAGCACGGCGGGCGCGCCGGGCACCCAGAGGAAGGCGAGGCCGCCGACGGCGGCGACGATCGCGCCGAGTGTGAAGGCGAGGAAGAGCACCACGGTGGTGCGCCGACGGCGCGCGAGTACCTTCGTGCGCCGGGCGCGTGCCGCGGCGGACTGCGCCGAGGGCACGCTCCGTGCTGCCGGTTCACGCTGCTGGGCCGGTGGGGTGCCGGACGCGGGCACGGGCTCGGGGGCGGGCCGGGACGCCGGGACGGAGGCGTGATCGCTCGCCGCTTCGGTGCCGCCGGGCGCCTCGGGCGCGTCCTCCGCGGCCACCTGACGGCGGGTCGGAGGCACGGCGAAGGCCCGGACGTCCACCGAGTCGGTGACGGCGTCCGGATCGACGGCGTCCGGCTCCCCCTCCTGGGCGGAGCGCGCCCGCAGGTCCCTGGCGTACCGGCGCTCCATACCCGCCCGTCCGGACAGCAGCCGGATGGCGGTGCTGAAGCGTTCCGTCGGACGGGCCTCGTTCAGCTCGTCCTGCCTACGGAGCCACATCGGCACCAAGTAGGCGGCCCAGGCCCCGACAATGACTGCGTAGATGAGGCCGCTGCTGCTCACGCTCACACCGTAGAGGGGTTTGCGTGAGGCCATCCGCCAATTGGGCCGGTGTGTCGCACGATCTGGCTCATATTTCCAGCATTTTTTGCGACCCTTGCGATCAGCGGACCACCGCAGCCGGGAATTCAGCGCCCCGAGACGGTCAACAGCCGATCATTTTCGAACACATATTCAATTCACTGACTCTCGGTGCGCTGGCTCCCGCGAGAGCGGGCCCGCTTCCACCGCGTGAGCAACCCGTCGGGCACCTCTTCCGCGGTGAGCGCGAAGACGAGATGGTCGCGCCAGGCGCCGTCGATGTGCAGATATCGCGGCCGGAGCCCCTCCTCGCGGAATCCGAGTTTCTCCACGACCCGCCGGCTCGGCCGGTTCTCGGGGCGAATGCAGACCTCGATGCGGTGCAGGCCGACGGTGCGGAAACAGTGGTCCACCACGAGCGCGACGGCCGTCGGCATCACCCCGCGCCCGGCCACCGCCTCGTCCACCCAGTAGCCGACGTGCCCCGAGCACATCGAGCCCCAGGTGATCCCGGCGACCGTCAACTGCCCGACGAGCTGCCCCTGGTACTCGATGACGAACGGCAGCATCCGGCCCGCGTTCGCCTCCGAGCGCAGATGCCGGACCATCTGGCGGTAGGTCGGCCGGTGCGCTATCGGTCCGCTCGGCGTGGGCGGCGGGATGGTCGCCTCCCACGGGCGCAGCCAGTCGCGGTTGCGCCGGTTCACCTCGCGCCAGACCCGCTGGTCGCGCAGCTTTATCGGCCGGAGGACGACATCGCCGTCCGCCAGTACGACGGGCCAGGAAGGGCTGTTCAGCTCGCACCCCCCGTACCGCCGGGTCTCGGGTGGTCACCGCCGCGGATCTGGTCGACGGCGTGGGTCAGCAGGGGCTCCAGCACGGCGAGGCCGTCACGCACCCCGCCGGTCGACCCGGGCAGGTTGACGATCAGCGTGTGCCCGGCCACTCCGGCCAGGCCCCGGGACAGCGCGGCGGTCGGCACCTTCTCCCGGCCGTACGCGCGGACGGCCTCCGCGATGCCCGGCACCTCGTGGTCGATCACCGCGCGGGTCGCCTCGGGGGTGCGGTCGGTGGGCGACAGGCCGGTGCCGCCGGTGGTGACGACGACGTCGTACCCGGAGGCGACGCCCGCGCGCAGGGCCGCTTCCACGGGGTCGCCGTCGGGGACGACCCGCGGGCCGTCGACGTCGAACCCGAGGCTCCTGAGACCGTCGGCGACCAGCGGACCGCCCTTGTCCGCGTAGACGCCCGCGGCGGCCCGGTTGGAAGCGGTGATCACCAGAGCACGGTAGGTCATGCCCTGCTCCAGTCGCCCGACTTGCCGCCCGTCTTCTCCTCCACCCGTACGTCCGTGATGACCGCCCCCTTGTCGACCGCCTTGACCATGTCGATCACGGTGAGCGCGGCGACCGTCACGGCGGTGAGGGCCTCCATCTCGACGCCCGTGCGGTCCGTGGTCTTCACGGTGGCCCGGATCTCCACGGCGTCGTCCGCGACCGACAGGTCCAGTGTCACACCGGACACCGACAACGGGTGGCACAGGGGGATCAGATCCGGGGTGCGCTTGGCGCCCATGATCCCGGCGATCCGCGCGGTGGCCAGGGCGTCCCCCTTGGGCACGCCCTCGCCGCGCAGCAGCTCGACCACGCGTGGTGCGACGAGGACCCGGCCGCTGGCGCGGGCGGTGCGCGCGGTCACGTCCTTCCCGGACACGTCGACCATGCGGGCCGCGCCCGCCTCGTCGATGTGCGTCAGTCGGTCCTGCACAGGGGCTCCGGGGGTCTCCCCCCGGGAAGGCTGGGTCATGGCTGTGGCGCTCCCGGTCCGGGCCCGGCGCGGTGCGGCGCGCGGGCCTGCTGTGCGCGACACGGTACCGCCAACCAGCGGGACTCAGCCGAGCAGGACCACCTCGACCTCGCTGCCGGGCTCGACGGACTCCATGTCCTCGGGCACGACGATCAGCGCGTCGGCCTGCGCCAGCGCGGCGATCAGGTGGGACCCGGCACCGCCCACGGGGACCACCTCACCGTCGGCGTACGTGCCGCGCAGGAACTGGCGGCGCCCCTTCGGCGAGCGCAGCGCCCCGTCGGCCTTGAGGACGGCCCGCGCGCGGGGCCGGTGGAGGTCCGTGACGCCCATCAGCGCGCGGATGGCGGGCCGCACGAACAGCTCGAAGGAGACGTACGACGACACCGGGTTGCCGGGCAGTGCCAGCAGCGGGGTGTGGTCGGGGCCGATGGAACCGAAGCCCTGGGGCTTGCCGGGCTGCATGGCGAGCTTGCGGAACTCCACGCCGCTGCCCGCCTCGTCCGCGTCCCCGGCGTACGACAGCGCCTCCTTGACGACGTCGTAGGCCCCGACGCTCACCCCGCCCGTGGTCACCAGCAGGTCGGCGCGGATGAGCTGGTCCTCGATGGTGGAGCGGAGGGTCTCGGCGTCGTCGGCGACGGCGCCCACCCGGTACGCGATGGCGCCCGCGTCCCGCGCGGCGGCGGTGAGGGCGAAGCTGTTGGAGTCGTAGATCTGCCCGCCGGCCAGTTGCTCGCCGGGCTGGACGAGTTCGCTGCCGGTGGAGACCACGACCACGCGCGGGCGGGGGCGCACGCGTACGGTGCCGCGGCCGATCGCGGCGAGCAGCGCGATCTGCGGCGGGCCGAGGACCGTCCCGGCCTCCAGGGCGAGGTCCCCGGCCTTCACGTCGCTGCCCTTGGCCCGCACGTGCGCGCGTGCCTCGGCGGGGCGGTACACGTGGACGTGGCCCTCGGCGCCCTCGGGGGCCAGGCTGCGCGCCCGCATGCCGCTGACCGGGCCCTCGCCGAGCCCGCCGTCGGTCCACTCGACGGGGACGACGGCCTCGGCGCCGGGCGGCAGCGGTGCGCCGGTCATGATGCGCGCGGCCTGTCCGGGGCCGACCCGCACCGGATCGGCCGCGCCGGCCGCGACGTCCCCGACGACCTCCAGGACGGCCGGGAACTCCTCCCCGGCACCCGCCACGTCCGCGACCCGCACCGCGTACCCGTCCATGGAGCTGTTGTCGAACGGCGGCAGGGACAGCGGCACCGTGACGTCCTCGACCAGGACGCAGCCCTGGGCGTCGAGCAGTTGCAGCTCGATGGGTTCGAGGGGGCGGACGGTCGAGAGGATGTCCTCCAGATGCTCGTCCACCGACCACAGGTCGTCCGGGCCGGCGGGGCGGGTCGCGGCGCTGCTCAAGATTGCTGCATCTCCTCGGCTACGTAACTGCGAAGCCAGGTCCGGAAGTCCGGGCCCAGGTCTTCACGTTCGCACGCGAGTCTGACAATGGCACGCAGGTAGTCGCCACGGTCACCGGTGTCATAGCGGCGGCCCTTGAAGACGACGCCGTGCACCGGGCCGCCGACCTTCTCGTCCTGCGCGAGCTGCTGGAGGGCGTCGGTGAGCTGGATCTCGCCGCCGCGGCCCGGCTCGGTCTTGCGCAGTATGTCGAAGACGTGCGGGTCGAGGACGTAGCGGCCGATGATCGCGTAGTTCGAGGGGGCGTCCGCCGGGTCGGGCTTCTCGACCAGTCCGGTCACCTTGACCACGTCACCGTCGGCGGTGGCCTCCACGGCCGCGCAGCCGTAGAGGTGGATCTGCTCGGGCGCGACCTCCATCAGGGCGACGACGCTGCCGCCGTGCCGCTCCTGGACCTCGATCATGCGCGCGAGCAGCGGGTCCCGCGGGTCGATCAGGTCGTCACCGAGGAGGACGGCGAAGGGCTCGTGGCCGACGTGCGGGGCGGCGCACAGCACGGCGTGCCCGAGGCCCCTGGGGTCGCCCTGGCGCACGTAGTGCATGGTGGCCAGGTCGCTGGACTCCTGCACCTTCGCGAGCCGTTCGGCGTCGCCCTTCTTCTCCAGCGCCGATTCCAGCTCGTAGTTGCGGTCGAAATGGTCCTCAAGGGGACGCTTGTTGCGCCCGGTGATCATCAGGACGTCGTCGAGCCCCGCCGACACGGCCTCCTCGACCACGTACTGGATCGCCGGCTTGTCTACGACCGGCAGCATCTCCTTGGGAGTGGCTTTGGTGGCCGGCAGGAACCGGGTGCCGAGGCCGGCTGCGGGAATGACAGCCTTGCTGATCCTGGGGTGGGACTGAGTCATGCCCGCAACCATATCCGGTGCCTTTGTGGGGAATCTGTGGCTCAGGTTGCTTGACCCTTATATGACCTGCATTAAGAAGGGCGCGAGGACGACCAGTGGAACACGACGGACGTACGGGCCAGCCTGACAAGCGCGCGTTTCGGCGAGAGTTCCTCGGAGTGAGGAACAGGTTGACGGCGGATGACGTCCGCGTGGCGGGCCTCGCGCTGGCGGAGCGCGCCCTGGAGCTGCCCGAGCTGGCGCGTGGCCGCACGGTGGCGGCGTACGTCTCGGTGGGCGGCGAACCCGGCACGCTCGCCCTGATGGAGGCGCTGCGCGCGCGGGGCGTGCGCGTCCTGCTCCCCGCGCTGCTGCCCGACAACGACCTGGACTGGGGCGAGTACGCCGGCCCGGACTCCCTGGCCCGGGTGCAACACGGCGGCAAGATGGCTCTTTTCGAACCCTCCGGTCCGCGTCTCGGCCCGGACGCCGTGACGGACGCGGACGTGGTCCTGCTGCCCGGGCTCGCGGTGGACGCGCGCGGGATGCGTCTGGGGCGCGGCGGCGGGTCGTACGACCGGGTGCTGGCCCGGCTGGAGCGGGCGGGCGCGCGTCCCCGGCTCGTGGTGCTGCTGTACGACACGGAGGTCGTCGCGCGCGTCCCGGCGGAGGCGCACGACAAGCCGGTGCACGCGGTGGTGACGCCGTCGGGAGTGCGCCGCTTCCCACTCGGCTGACCCCCTCCCTGACGCGGAACGGCCCTCCACGCGCGCGTGGGGGGCCGTTCCGTGCTCTGTGCCGGGTGGTCAGGGCTTGAGGACCAGGGTGTCGCTCGTGCTCTTGTCGACCGCCTTGCCGGAGAACGACCAGGGCAGCAGCTCGCCCTTGGCCCACTTGCTCGTCTGGTCCGTGTAGTGCGCGCTGAAGGCGTGCCCGGAGGCTCCGGTCAGGTTGATCCACTTGGACTTGTCGAGGTCGGCGAGGTTGACGACCATCCGCATGGACGGCACCCAGACCACGTTGTAGCCGCCGGCCGCGTTCCAGCCGGTCGCGTTCACCGTCGCCTCGCCGCCGCCGATCTTCCAGGGGCCGCGGTTGAGGAGGTACTGCAGGGCCTTGGGGCCCTCGGTGCCGAGCGTCTGGTTCTTCAGGAACAGCCGGTGCAGACGGCCCCAGCTCCAGGTGTCGATGTCCTTGCCGAGCTTGGCGGTCAGCTCCCAGCGGGCGTCGATCATGGCCCGGGCGAAGAGCTGGTCGCGGTTCTCGGCGGCGGGGCGGGTGCCCGACTTGGGCGTCTTCCACCAGTCGCTGTCCGGCTTGTCCATCAGGGTGCGCACGACCTCGAACCAGCGGTCGCCGCCGTCCGGCTGCGCCTGGTCGGCGTCGCGCTGGCCGCACTCGCGGACCTTGGTGTCGTCGTCCACCGGGCCGGTGCTGTCGATCTTGTCGACCCACAGGCACTGTCCCTTGACGCGCAGCTCCTTGGGGAGCTTGTTGCCGAAGGCGAGCTTGAGGATGTTGCGCCAGACGGCGTTGAAGTACGCGGCCGCCGCGGAGTCGGCGTCCTGGGTGTAGTCCCAGCCCTCCAGCAGCTTCTGCGCCTGGCGGACCTCGGGGTCGTCCAGGTTGATCTTCAGCAGCTTGGGCACCAGGAGCTTGGCGATCTCGCTGCTGTTGTCCAGCTGCATCTGCCGCATGTCGTCGGTGGAGACCTTGCCGCCGTCCTTGATCTTGGACTCGATCAGGTCGGTGATGCGCTGGCTGCGGGTGCCGTAGCCCCAGTCGGTGGTGAGGGTGTAGGGGTACTTGTCCGGGTCGATCACGGCCTGGTTGGCGGTGACGATGTAGCCGCGCTCCGGGTCGTACTCGTAGGGCAGTTCGTCCTGCTTGATGAAGCCCTTCCAGCGGTACTTCGAGTCCCAGCCCGGCACCGGGACGGCGCCGGAGTCCTTGGCGGTGCGGGTGGGGATCCGGCCCGGCAGCGTGTAGCCGATGTGGTTGTCCGTGCTGGCGTAGATCAGGTTCTGCGAGGGCACGTCGAACAGGGCCGCAGCCGCGCGGAAGTCGCTCCAGTCCCCGGCCCTGTCGAGGGCGAACACGGCGTCCATGGTCGTGCCCGGGTCGAGCGCGGTCCACCGCAGGGCGATGCCGTAGCCGTCGCCGCGGTCGGGCGCGGCGGTGTTCACGGTGGCCTTCTTGCCGACCTGGACGAGTTCGTCGTCACGGTCGGACAGCAGCGGCATCCCGTCCTGGGTCTGCCGGACGACGATCGTCTTGGCCGCGCCCCCGGCGACCTTGATGGTCTCCTCGCGGGTCTTGAACGGCCGGACCTTGCCGTCGTAAAGGTAGCCGTTCGCGCTCACCTTCTCCAGGTAGAGGTCGGTGACGTCGACGCCGGAGTTGGTCAGGCCCCAGGCGATCTTCCCGTTGTGGCCGATGATCACACCGGGCATGCCGGCGAACGTGTAGCCGCTGACGTCGTACTGGCACTTGCTGGAGACGGTGCGGCAGTGCAGGCCCATCTGGTACCAGACGGACGGCAGGGACGCCGACAGGTGCGGGTCGTTGGCGAGCAGCGGCTTGCCGGTGATGGTGTACTTCCCGGCCACCACCCAGGAGTTGGAGCCGATGCCCTGGCCGTTCACGCCGACGGCCGTGGGCAGGTCGTCCAGGGCGCTGTAGAGGCCGTCCAGCTGGCTCGTGAGCCCCGAACCGGTACCGGCCGAGGTGGAGGAGCCGGTGGTGCCCGTCGCGCCCTGAGAAGAGCCGGTGGCCCCGCCGGTCGTGCCGGCCGTGCCCTGGGTGCCGGTCGTGCCGGTCGTGCCGGTCGTGCCCTGGGTGCCGCCGGTCGTCCCCTGGGCGGAGCCCGTGCCGCCGCTCTGCTGGAAGGCCTGGGTCACCGCGTCGTACTGGCCCTCCTGGACGATCGGCTTGTTGCGGCCGTAGGGGTACGCCGGGTACAGGTCCTGGATCTGCTGCGGGCCGAGGCGGCTGGTCATGAGGGCGCGGTCGATCTCGTCCTGCATGTTGCCGCGCAGGTCCCAGGCCATCGCCTTCAGCCACGAGACGGAGTCGACCGGGGTCCACTTCTCCGGCTTGTAGTCGTTGGTGAAGCCCAGGGCCGCGTACTCCAGGGAGATGTCCTTGCCGTCCTTGCCCTGGAGGTAGGCGTTGACGCCCTTGGCGTAGGCCTGGAGGTACTTCTTGGCGGACGCCGACAGCTTGGTGTCGTACTCCTGCCGGGCGATCCGGTCCCAGCCGAGGGTGCGCAGGAACTCGTCGTTCTTGACCTGGCTCTTGCCGAACATCTCCGACAGGCGCCCGGAGGTCATGTGCCGGCGCACGTCCATCTCGTAGAACCGGTCCTGCGCCTGGACGTAGCCCTGCGCCATGAACAGGTCCTCGTCCGAGGACGCGTAGATCTGCGGGATGCCGTAGCCGTCCCGCTTGACGTCGACCGGCCCGGACAGGCCGTCGAGCTTGATCGAACCGGTGGTCTGCGGGAAGGAGGCGCGGACGGTGCTGATCGACCAGTACGCCCCGTAGGCGATGCCTCCGATGATGGCCAGGACCAGCACCAGCACGATGAGTCGGGCTTTGCGCCCCTTCTTCCTGCCGGACTTGACGGACGTGGCACCCGCGGTGGCGGTGTCACCCGTGGTGGCGGTGGTGTTGGGGGGCATCGCTGTCCTTGCTGTCCTAACGCGAGCGGCAGGTCGGGCTGTGACTTTGAATGAGCGCTGGAGCAACCATAGGCGCAGGGCCCTGTCCCGCTTGACGCGGAGTCGGGAACCAGCGCGTGCGAGCGTTCGATCTTGCCTCGCGAACGTCAAGAAATCGTCAAGAGTTAGGTAAGGTAACGAAGTAACCGGAGATCCGTGGGCCCGATCTCGGAGGAGGAACGCCCCCTGACTGTTCACCACCTCAACGAGCTCCTGCTCGTCTGCTCCGTCGTCCTGCTCGTCGCCGTCGCGGCCGTCCGGGTCTCCTCGCGCAGCGGGCTCCCCAGCCTGCTCGTGTACCTGGGGATCGGCGTCGTCATGGGCCAGGACGGCATCGCGCACATCCAGTTCGACAGCGCCGCGATGACCCAGGTCATGGGGTACGCCGCCCTGGTCGTGATCCTCGCCGAGGGCGGTCTGGGCACGAAGTGGAAGGAGATCCGGCCGGTCCTGCCGTCCGCCTCCGTCCTGGCGACCGTGGGCGTCGCGATCAGCGTGGGCGTCACCGCGGCGGGCGCGCACTACCTGGTCGGGCTGGAGTGGCGGCAGGCGCTCATCATCGGGGCGGTGGTGTCGTCGACGGACGCGGCGGCGGTCTTCTCGGTCCTGCGGAGAATCCCTCTCCCCGCGCGCGTGACGGGCACGCTGGAGGCCGAGTCCGGCTTCAACGACGCCCCGGTGGTCATCCTGGTCGTCGCCTTCTGCACGGCCGGCCCTGTCGAGCACTGGTACCTGCTGCTCGGCGAGATAGTCCTGGAGCTGGCCATCGGCGCGGCCGTGGGCCTCGCGGTCGGCTGGTTCGGCTCCTGGGGGCTGCGGCACGTCGCGCTGCCCGCCTCCGGTCTCTATCCGATCGCCGTGATGGCCATCGCCGTCACGGCGTACGCCGCCGGAGCCCTGGCGCACGGCAGCGGCTTCCTCGCCGTCTACCTGGCCTCCATGATCCTCGGCAACGCCAGGCTCCCCCACTGGCCCGCCACCCGCGGTTTCGCCGAGGGGCTCGGCTGGATCGCCCAGATCGGCATGTTCGTCGTGCTCGGCCTGCTGGTCACCCCGCACGAGCTGGGCGACGACATCGTGCCCGCGCTGGTCATCGGGCTGGTGCTGACCATGGTGGCCCGCCCGCTGAGCGTGGTGGTCAGCCTGGCGCCGTTCCGGGTGCCGCGGCCGGAGCAGCTCCTGATGTCGTGGGCCGGGCTGCGCGGCGCCGTACCCGTCATCCTGGCGACCATCCCCATGGTGAACGGCGTCGCCGGCAGCCGCCGCATCTTCAACATCGTCTTCGTCCTGGTCGTCGTCTACACCCTGGTCCAGGGGCCGACCCTGCCCTGGCTGGCCCGCACGCTCCGGCTGGGCGAGAAGGGCGAGGCCGCCGACCTCGGCATCGAGTCGGCGCCCCTGGAGCGGCTCCGGGGACACCTGCTGTCCGTCACCGTCCCCGAGGGCTCCCGGATGCACGGCGTGGAGGTCAGCGAGCTGCGGCTGCCGCCCGGCGCGGCCGTCACCCTCGTCGTGCGCGAGGAGAAGTCGTTCGTGCCGCTGCCCTCGACCGTGCTGCGGCACGGCGACGAACTGCTGGTCGTCGCCACCGACCCGGTCCGCGACGCGGCGGAACGGCGACTGCGCGCGGTCGCCCAGGGCGGCAAGCTGGCGGGCTGGCTGGGCACGGACGGCGACCGCGGCTGAGCCCTGCCGCAATCACAGGCGCCCGCTGCGGCGGTGCTCGGTTTCACAGGGACACGGGCCATGATCCCTGTAGTATGAAGGCACCCTGATCGAACCAACTCTGCCTGATGCAGAGCTGGCGCGACCGTATGGCGGCCGGAACATCCTCCGCGGAGGCACCGGTATCTACCGCAGTTCCGCGCAAGAGGACAGCTCTCGGCGCCCCCGCACGGGCGCGCTACCAGGCGGAAGAAAGGCACGGGCCGTGGAGTCCACGGTCACCACCGAGCCGGCGGAGAACCCGTCGACGCCGTCCCGCCCCGGATACGGACAGCTGCTGCGCACCCGCGGCGCCTGGACGTTCCTGCTCCCCGGCTTCGCCGCACGCCAGCCGTTCGCGATGCTCACCCTCTCGATCGTGCTGCTCGTCCAGCACACCACCGGCTCGTACGGCGCCGCGGGCGCCGCCGCGGCGGCCACCGGCGTCTCCATGGCGCTGTTCGCGCCGTACAGCGGCCGCCTCGCCGACCGCTACGGCCAGCGGGCCGTACTGATCCCCGGCGTCCTGGTGCACACGGTCTCCGGCCTGTCCCTGACGGCGCTCGCGCTGGCGCACGCGCCCCTGTGGGCGCTGTTCCTGGCCGCCGTCCCGACCGGCGCCTCCGTACCGCAGGTCGGCCCCATGGTGCGGGCGCGCTGGGGTGTGAAGCTCCAGGACTCGCCCCTGATGACCACGGCGGCGGCCTTCGAGTCGGTCACGGACGAGCTGACCTTCGTCGTCGGCCCCCTGCTGGCGACCGCGCTGTGCACGGCCGTCACACCGGCCGCGGGCCTGGTCACGGAGGCCGGGCTGACCCTCGTCGGCGGTCTGCTGTTCGCCGCGCGGAAGAGCACGCAGCCGCCGGTCTCCCGGGAGAGCGGGCACGCGCGCGTGCGGCACGCCTCCGCCCTGCGCGTCCCGGGCGTGCGCGTGCTGGTCGTCACCTTCCTCGGCATCGGCTCGGTCTTCGGCGGTATGCAGGTGTCGCTCGCGGCCTTCACCGAGTCGATCGGCGAGCCCGGCCTGAACGGCGTCCTGTACGGCGTCTTCGCCGCGGGGAACATGCTGTCCGGCATCGTCTGCGGCGCGGTCGCGTGGAAGACGGCCCCGCAGAAGCGCCTCGTGATCGGTTACACGGCGCTCGCGGTGGCCGCGTCCGCCCTGTGGACGGCGCACTCGGTGGTGCTGCTCGCCGCGCTCGGCCTGCTGGTCGGCATGTGCATCGCCCCGGCGCTGATCACCGGCTACACACTGGTCGAGGGCCTGGTCCCGGCCGGCGCCCGGACCGAGGCCTTCACCTGGCTGACCGGCGCCGTCGCGCTCGGCCAGGCCGCCGCCGTCACGGTCGCGGGACAGCTGGAGGACCGACTGTGGGACGGCGCCGGGTTCCTGGTGCCGATGGGCGGCACCGTGCTCGCGCTGGTCACCCTGCTGACGCTGCGGTCCCGGCTGGCCGCACGGCACGGGAACCGCACGGTCGCGCGTGGCGTCGGTCACCGCGTGCCGGTCACGGTGGACTGATCCCCGGGAATACGTCACTATGGACCGTCGTTAGCACTCATCGAGTGAGAGTGCCAGGAGGAAGACAGTGCCGACCTACCAGTACCAGTGCACCGAGTGCGGCGAGGGCCTTGAGGCGGTGCAGAAGTTCACCGACGATGCCCTGACCGTGTGCCCCAACTGCAACGGCCGCCTGAAGAAGGTGTTCTCCGCGGTCGGCATCGTCTTCAAGGGCTCGGGCTTCTACCGCAACGACTCCCGCGGCTCCACGTCGAGCAGCACCCCGGCGTCGAAGCCGGCCGGCTCGTCGTCCGACGCGAAGGCGTCCTCCTCGACGTCCTCGTCCTCTTCGTCCTCTTCGTCCTCTTCGAGCTCCGGCTCCGCCAGCAGCTCCGCCGCCTGACACCCCTCGTCCGGACCCTGCCGTCGCACGACGGCGGGGTCTTCGGCCTTCCCCGGCACCGGCTCCCCCGCGTCGTCGCGGCCCGCTAGTGTGCTGGTCATGGCCAAAGCAGAGATCGGCGTAATCGGCGGTTCGGGTTTCTACTCCTTCCTGGACGACGTGACCGAGGTCCAGGTGGACACCCCCTACGGGGCGCCCAGCGACTCGCTCTTCCTCGGGGAGATCGCCGGCCGGAAGGTCGCCTTCCTGCCCCGGCACGGCCGTGGCCACCATCTGCCCCCGCACCGCATCAACTTCCGCGCCAACCTGTGGGCCCTGCGCTCGGTCGGAGTACGGCAGGTGCTCGGCCCGTGCGCGGTGGGCGGCCTGCGTCCCGAGTACGGGCCGGGCACCCTGCTCGTGCCCGACCAGTTCGTGGACCGTACGAAGTCCCGGGCACAGACCTACTTCGACGGGCTGCCGCTGCCCGACGGCACCGTGCCGAACGTCGTGCACGTGTCCATGGCCGACCCCTACTGCCCCACCGGGCGTGCCGCCGCGCTGAAGGCCGCCCGCGGCCGGGACTGGGAGCCGGTGGACGGCGGCACGCTGGTCGTGGTCGAGGGCCCACGCTTCTCGACGCGCGCGGAATCGCTGTGGCACCAGGCCCAGGGCTGGTCGGTGGTGGGCATGACCGGCCACCCCGAGGCGGCGCTCGCCCGGGAACTGGAGTTGTGCTACACCTCGCTGACCCTGGTCACCGATCTCGACGCGGGCGCCGAGACCGGTGAGGGCGTCTCGCACGAGGAGGTGCTGCGGGTGTTCGCGGCCAACGTGGACCGACTGCGCGGCGTGCTCTTCGACGCGGTGGCGGCCCTCCCGGAGACCGGGCAGCGGGACTGCCTCTGCGTGAACGCGCTGGGCGGGATGGACCCGGGGTTCGCGTTGCCGTAGCGCGGGGCGCTTGGGGAGGCGTGGCGGGGCGGCCCAGCGGGGGAGGTCGAGCGGGGTAGGCCGAGGGGGCAGGCTGGGTGACGCGGGTGCGTGGCGCGGTTCAACGGGGGCGCGGCGCGCGGCTCAGCGGAGGTGCGGCTCAGCGGTGAGCGCGGCGCGCGGCTCAGCGGCGGGCGTGGGACGCGGCGCGGCTCAGCGATGAGGCCGGCGGCGAGGCGCGACTCAGTGGGTGGGGTGCGGCGGCGCAAAGCGACCTCACGGCGGCGCGGCGCGAACCAGCGGCGGAGCGCGGCGGCGCGGAACTGCTCCTTCGGGTGGGTGAGTTATCCACAATCCGTCCGTGATCCACCGGCCCCGGCGGGATCCGGCGCGAGGCGTCATCGTGGCATCGCAAGCCGAACTCCTCGTCGCAGGCGGTGACTCCCGTGCCCTCCTCATCCCTCCCGCTCCCACCCTCGCCCTCACTCCCGCTCTCGCCCTCCCCCTCACTCCCGCTCTCGCCCTCGTTCTCCCCCGCTCGCCCCTCGTTCCCGCCCCCGCTGCGGCCTCCGCGTCCGCTGGGCACGGAGGCCCCGCCGACCCGTGAGGTGCCCCCGTTCGATCCGGTGCGGGTGCGCGGCGGGCGGTACCGGCTGCAGCGGTTCCTACGGCATCGCGGGCGGGCGGTCGCGGCCGGGCTCGCGGTGACGGCGGTGGCGCTCGTGGCCGCGGGACCCCGGACCGGGGCGGAACCGCACGGCACGGAGCGGGCCCACAGCCATCGGGGAGCAGCGCCCGTACGACCCCGCCCGGCGGTCGAGGTGGTGACCGCGCCGGTCCGGATCGCCGACGCCGCCACGGTGCGCCTGCTGCGCTCGGGTGACCGTGTCGACGTGATCGCCGCGGAGGACCCGTCGGCCGGGGCCGGCGTCCGGGTGCTGGCGCGCGGTGCACGGGTGACGGAGGTGCCGCAACCGCCGGCCGGCGCGGCCGAGAGCGGTGCGCTGGTCGTGCTGTCGGTGCCGCGGCCCACGGCGGCCCGGCTGGTCGGCGCGAGCGCCACCGCGCGACTGGCGGTGACGCTGTGCTGAACCGGCTCGTACGCGCTCTCCGTGCCGTGGCCGGCGTCTGGGCGAGGGCCTCGATCCGGTTACGGCAGTGGACACGACATCCGCACCGTGCCGTAGGTTGCGGAGCGTTTCGTTCCACACCCTGTGCACGCGAGGAGAGTCCCCCAAGTGAGCGTGAAGAAGGATCCGGGCGTCTGGCAGGGCTTCAAGGCCTTCCTGATGCGCGGCAACGTCGTCGATCTGGCGGTCGCGGTGGTCATCGGCGCGGCCTTCACGAACATCGTCAACTCGATCGTGAAGGGGATCATCAACCCGCTGGTCGGGGCGATCGGCACGCAGAGCCTCGACAACTACAGCTCCTGCCTGAAGGACCCGTGCCGGGTGGCCGCGGACGGCACGGTCAAGAGCGGCGTGCCGATCATGTGGGGCTCCGTCCTCGGGTCCACGCTCAGCTTCCTGATCACCGCCGCGGTGGTGTACTTCCTGATGGTCCTGCCGATGTCGAAGTACCTGGCCCGGCAGGCGGCCCGGAAGGCGGCCCGGGAGGGCACGAAGGAAGTGGTCGAGGTGACCGAGCTGGAGGTGCTCAAGGAGATCCGCGACGCGCTGGTGGCGCAGCGCGGGGCCGGGCGCGACGAGCGCTAGCGGCGCCGCCCGCGGACCGCTCAGAGGTGGTGGGGCGGCTTCTCGTCCAGGAAGCGCTTCAGGTCGGCGGCGCTGTCGCCGTCCGGGCGCTCGCCCCACCCACGGTCGGTGTCGTCCGAGGACTGCTGGTCCAGCGGGTCGTCGAAGACGAGCGCGGGCTTCGGGTCGCGCGGCTCGGGTTCACGGGCGGTGCTCATGCGTCCAGGGTACGGCGCCCGCCGGAACCCTCCGGTCAGGGATCGCGCGGGGCCGGAGACCCCTCCTCCACCTGCGAAAGCCCGCACAAGATTTCAGGCCGGTTTTCTGCTGTGCTGGGAACCATGACGTCGAGTTCCCCTCCCACGCCCGCCCCCTCGGGCGCCCCGAAGCCCTCCGGCCCCCTGCGGCGGCTCACCGCCCGCGGACGCGACGAGGCGCACCGCGTCGCCTCCTCGCTGGAGCTCTTCTTCGACCTGTGCTTCGTCGTGGCCGTCGCGCAGGCGGGTGTGCAGCTGGTGCACGCCGTGGCGGCGGGCCACGCGGGCGAGGGAATCCTCACCTACGCGATGCTGTTCTTCGCCATCTGGTGGGCGTGGATGAACTTCAGCTGGTTCGCCTCGGCGTACGACAACGACGACGCCCTCTACCGGGTGGTCACCCTGGTGCAGATCGCCGGCGTCCTGGTGCTGGCCGCGGGGATCTCCCGCGCCGCCACGCAGCACGACTTCTTCCTGGTCTGGCTCGGTTATGTGATCATGCGGCTGGCCATGGTCTGGCAGTGGCTGAGAGCCGCGAGATCGGCGCCGGGCGCGGAACGGACCATGGCGCTCCGGTACGCGGGTGGCGTGCTGCTGTGCCAGATCGGCTGGGCCGGGCTGGTGGTGCTGCCGGAGCCGGCCAGGTCCTGGGTGTTCCTGGTGATGGTGGTCGCGGAACTGTGCGTGCCGCTCTACGCCGAGAGGGCCCAGAACACCTCCTGGCATCCGCATCACATCGCCGAGCGGTACGGCCTGTTCACGATCATCGTGCTCGGCGAGACGATCGCCGCGGCCACGGTGGCGGTGAAGTCGGCCGCGGACGAGCAGAACGCGCTGGGCGAGCTGCTGCCCATCGCGGCGGGCGGACTGCTGGTCGTCTTCTCCGCGTGGTGGATCTACTTCGTGGTGCCCATCCACGGCCACCTGCGCTCCAGCCGGCGGGCGTTCGTCTGGGGCTACGGCCACTACCTGGTCTTCGCCTCGGCGGCGGCGATCGGCGCGGGTCTGGAGGTCGCCGTGGAACAGGCGGTCGGCAAGGCGCACATCTCCACCCTGTCCGCCTCTGCCGCCGTCACCCTGCCGACGGCGCTGTACCTGCTGACCGTGTGGGGGCTGCACGCCCGGCACTTCAAGGCGGGCCTCGCCCAGCAACTGGTGCTGCCGGTCACGGCTCTGCTGGTGATCTGCTGCACCTTCCTGGGCGACTGGGCGGTGCTCGCGGCGGGACTGGTGTCCGCGGCCTCGGTGGCGGCCGGGGTGCTCCTGACGGCACGTACGACCGGCCGGGAGCACGAGGCGAGCACCGCCGCCACGGCCGGCTGACCTCACGGGCGGCGCACCGGACTGGGCCAGACTGGCGTCCATGACAGCTGACGCATTGACGGACGTCGCCGGGCTGCGCGTGGGGCACGCCACCCGGACCGGTGACGGGTGGCTCACCGGCACGACGGTCGTCCTCGCCCCCGAGGGCGGCGCCGTCGCGGCCGTGGACGTGCGCGGCGGCGGCCCCGGCACCAAGGAGACCGACGCGCTCGACCCGCGCAACGTGGTGCGGAAGGTCGACGCCGTCGTGCTGACCGGAGGCAGCGCGTACGGGCTCGACGCGGCCTCCGGGGTGATGGCCTGGCTGGAGGAGAGGGAGCGGGGCGTGCGGGTGGGGACGGATCCCGCGCAGGTCGTGCCGGTGGTGCCCGCCGCGTGCGTCTTCGACCTGGGGCGCGGCGGGGACTTCCGGGCCCGTCCGGACGCGGGGACGGGACGCGCGGCGGTGGAGGCCGCGGCGGCCGCTTCGCCGGGGGCCCGGGTGCCGCAGGGGTGCGTCGGCGCGGGCACGGGCGCCGTCACCGGGCGGCTCAAGGGCGGGGTGGGCACCGCCAGCACGGTGCTCGCATCGGGGATCACGGTGGCGGCACTGGTGGTGGCGAACGCCGCGGGCTCGGTGCTGGACCCGGAAACGGGGGTGCTGTACGGGGAGTTGTTCCAGGGACGGGTGGAGTATCCGGAGGCGGGGGTGCACGAGGCCGCGTGCCGGCGCCTGGACGAGGCCGCCGCCGGGAACGGCCCGGCGCCGCTCAACACGACGCTGGCGGTGGTCGCGACGGACGCGGACCTCTCCAAGGCGCAGGCGCAGAAGCTGGCGGGCACGGCGCACGACGGGATCGCGCGCGCCGTACGGCCGGTGCACCTCCTGCACGACGGGGACACGGTGTTCGCGCTGGCGACCGGCACCCACGCGCTGGACACGCACCCCTTGGCCCTCAACGACATCCTCGCCGCCGGCGCGGACATGGTGACGCGCGCCATCGTCCGGGCCGTACGCGCCGCCGAGTCGGTCGACGGGCCGGGCGGAGTGTGGCCGTCCTACGGGGAGTTGTACGGGAACGCGTAACGGTACGGCCCCGGGGGCGGGGTGGATTGTCGCGGTTCTGTCACGTGAGGGCGTTCAGGGGAGCGGGAGGGAACCTTCCCCGGCGTCGGCGCCCTCTTTCTTCACGCACTGGAACGGATCACGCACATCACACGAACTGGGAGCAGCCCGTGACAACGCCGGACATTGCAGCGCGGCGCGCACTCGGGGCCTGTGCCGCCCTGATGGTCGGCGCCCTCACCCTGACCGCCTGCGGCGGCAGCGCCAACGCGGACAACGGCGACGGCAAGGGGGGCAAGGACTCCCCGAAGACGTCGACGGCGAAGATAGCGATCTCGGCCAAGGACGGTTCGACGGGGGCGTCCATCAACGCGACCGGGGTGAAGGTCAGCGACGGCAAGCTGACCGATGTGAAGATGACCGTGGCGGGGTCGGGTCAGACCGTGCCGGGGGCGATGTCGGGGGACGGCCGAAGCTGGAAGCCGAAGGAGCAGCTGGAGCGCGGGACGAAGTACCAGATATCCGCGACCGCGAAGGACGCCGAGGGGCGCACGGCGGCGGCCAACTCCATCTTCACCACCGTCACCTCGGCGAACAGCTTCATCGGCACCTACACGCCGGACAACGGCACGACGGTCGGGGTGGGCATGCCGGTGTCGTTCACCTTCGACAAGTCGATCACCGACAAGAAGGCCGTGCAGTCGCACATCACGGTCAACACCACCAGCGGCCAGCAGGTGGTCGGGCACTGGTTCGGTGACCGGCGGCTCGACTTCCGGCCGCAGGAGTACTGGAAGGCCGGTTCCAAGGTCACGATGAACATCGACCTGGACGGGGTCCAGGGCGCCCAGGGCGTCTACGGGGTGCAGAAGAAGACCGTCTCCTTCACGATCGGCCGGTCGCAGGTCTCCACGGTCGACGTCCACACGCAGACCATGACGGTCGTACGGGACGGCCGGACCGTCAAGACGGTGCCGATCTCGGCGGGCAGCCCGCAGCACACCACGTACAACGGGCAGATGGTGATCTCCGAGAAGTTCGTGCAGACCCGTATGAACGGCTCGACGGTCGGCTTCGGCGGGGAGTACGACATACCGGACGTGCCGCACGCGATGCGGCTGACGTCGTCGGGGACGTTCATCCACGGCAACTACTGGTACAACAGGGGCAACCCGCCGTTCGGGCGGGAGGGCACCAGCCACGGCTGCGTCGGCCTCGCGGACGTGCAGGGGGCGCAGGGCGCCACGTCGGCCAAGTGGTTCTACGACAACTCGCTCGTCGGCGACGTGGTGATCGTGAAGAACTCCCCCGACACGACGGTCGCCCCGGACAACGGCCTCAACGGCTGGAACATGTCGTGGAGCGCCTGGACCGCCGGAAGTGCCGTCTGAGCGGCGGGTTTTGACAGGACGGCGGGCCGCGCGGGAACTTTTCGCGCGGCCCGCGCGTTTTCCCGGCGTACGTTTTCTCGGTTCCCGGACATGATGTCCGACCGAGGGGCTACGGTATGCACCCACAAGGTGACATGCAGCAACGCCGGGAGAAGCCTTGAGCGTTCCGTACGAGACCGCAGCGTACGAACCAGCCGAGTCGCCCGAGTCTCCTGAGGAGCAACTCGCGCGGCTCCTCGGGCGTGCCCTGAACTCCTTCGAGCTGCCCGACGAGGTGATGAGGCGACTCGACTGCGCGCTGGCGCACGACAGTTCGCTGCACTCCGCGTACCACAGCGCGGGGCTGCACCGGGAGACGTACCGGCACACCTGGCTGCTCGCCGACGGCTCGGCGGTCACGCTGTGGGAGCTGGTGCACAACCCCACGCCGGGCAGCGAGCCGGAGCACGAGGTGTACGTCGACGAGGAGGAGGTGCAGACCGCCACGGCACGGCTCGGTCTGCCCCCGGAGACACGGGACTTCGAGCTGCCCGGGCTGATGCGGCTGTGGGCGATCCCCGAGCCCCGGCACATGTTCGCCGCGGACGACTCGGCGGACCACGCGCGCCGGTTGCTGCGCCGCGCGGAGAACCCGGACCGGCCCGACGCGCGGACGGCGGCGCTGCTGGCGACGGCGACCGCGCACGAGATCACCCAGGCGTTCGGCCGGCCCGGGCGGGCCGGACGGACCGGGCTGAGCTACGCGCTGTACGAGCACGCCTTCCTGCTGCCGGACGGCACCGAGATCTCCCTGTGGGAGGTCGAGCACACGGCGACGCCCGACGGACGGCACATGTGCGAGGTCTACCTGTCGGAGGACGCCGCCCGGGACGCGATGGAGCGGCGCGCGGCCCGGCAGGGCTGAGGGTCAGCCGTTGGCGAGGTGCCGTACCAGGCCCGCGAACGCGTCCTGTTCGGCGGGAGTCAGCTCGACGGACTCCCGGGAGGGGCCGACCCGCGTCTGACTCGGCAGCGCCGGGAGCGGCGCGGTGGAGCGCCGTACGACCGTCCGGCGGCCGGCGCGGCGCAGCAGACGCATCAGAACGACGGCCCAGACGACGGCCGCCACGGCGAGGACGGCCACGCCGATCAGCTGGAGGGTCGGGGCGTGTTCAGGCATGCCTCCCAGTACACACCACGGTCCGGGACTTTGGTCCCGGACCGTGACGTATCTCGCAGGTGCCGTGAACAACTCACAGCGAACCAAAGGGACAAGGGGCAGGAGGGGCGGGGCGCCGCACCGTGGGCGGGGTGCGGCGGTCAGGCCGCTATCGGCTGCTTGGCCTCCTTCGGCGCGGTGGCCGCCGGCGCGGCGGGATCGGTGGCCGTGGCCCCGGGAACCGGCTTGCGCAGCCCCTTCAGGAGGACCACCAGGGCCGTGGTGACACAGACACCGGCCGCGATGGCCACCAGGTACAGGAACGGGTTGCCGATCAGCGGGACCACGAAGATGCCGCCGTGCGGGGCGCGCAGGGTGGCGCCGAAGGCCATCGACAGGGCGCCGGTGAGCGCACCGCCCACCATCGAGGACGGGATGACCCGCAGCGGGTCGGCCGCCGCGAACGGGATCGCGCCCTCGGAGATGAAGGACGCGCCCAGCACCCAGGCGGCCTTGCCGTTCTCCCGCTCGGTCTGCGTGAACAGCCTGCCGCGCACCGTGGTGGCCAGGGCCATCGCCAGCGGCGGGACCATACCGGCCGCCATCACCGCGGCCATGATCTTCATGGCGGAGTCGCTGGGGTCGGAGACGGCGATGCCGGCGGTGGCGAAGGTGTAGGCGACCTTGTTGACCGGGCCGCCGAGGTCGAAGCACATCATCAGGCCGAGCAGGGCGCCCAGCAGGATGGCGTTGGTGCCGGTGAGGCCGTTCAGCCAGTCGGTCAGGCCCTTCTGCGCGGAGGCGATGGGCTTGCCGATCACGACGAACATCAGGAACCCGACGATCGCCGAGGAGATCAGCGGGATCACCACCACCGGCATGATGCCGCGCAACGCCGCCGGGATGTTCAGCTTCTGGATCGCCATCACCACGCCACCGGCGATCAGACCGGCCGCCAGACCGCCGAGGAAGCCGGCGTTGATGGTGAGGGAGATCGCGCCGCCGACGAAGCCGGGGACCAGGCCGGGCCGGTCCGCCATGCCGTAGGCGATGTAGCCGGCCAGGACCGGGACCAGGAAGCCGAAGGCCACGCCGCCGATCTGGAACAGCAGGGCGCCCCAGCTGTCGGCCTGGGTCCACACGAAGTGGTCCATCACCGACGGCGCCTTGTTGATCTTGTAGCCGCCGATCGCGAAGCCCAGGGCGATGAGGAGACCGCCCGCGGCGACGAACGGGACCATGTAGCTGACGCCGGACATCAGCCACTTGCGGAGCTTGGTGCCGTAGCCCTCCGTGGAGTCGCCCGCGCGGTCGACCGGCGTACCGGCCGAGGCGTGCGCCGGGGCGCTCGCCTCGCCGCGCGCCGCCTTCTCGCGGACCTCCGCGAGGAGTTCGGCGGGGCGGTTGATGCCCGCCTTCACACCGACGTCCACGGTCGGCTTGCCCGCGAAGCGGTCCTTGTCGCGCACCGGGACGTCGTGCGCGAAGATCACGCCGTCCGCCGCCGCGATCACCGCCGGGTCCAGCCGGGCGAAGCCGGCCGAGCCCTGTGTCTCGACGACCACCTCGACGCCCGCCTCACGGCCGGCGTTCTCCAGGGACTCGGCCGCCATGTAGGTGTGGGCGATACCGGTCGGGCAGGAGGTGACGGCGACGACACGGAAGGGACGCTCGCCGGAGTCGGCGGGCTCCGCGGTGGGCGGCGCGGTGTCCGCCGCGGGGGCGCCCTCCGGGGTCGCGCCCCCGGTGCCCGCGCCCCCGGTGCCCGCGTCCCCGGTGCCCACGTCCGGGGTGTGCGCCGTCCTGCCCGCTGCGGCGCCGGTGGAGGCCGCCACCGGGGCCGCAGCGGTGTCTTCGGGGGTGTCCTCGGCGGTCTTCGCCGGCGGTGCCTCGTCGCCCCGGATCAGCGCCGCCGCCGTCTCCGGGTCGCCGACCGCCCGCAGCGCGGAGGTGAACTCGGCGTTCATCAGCTGGCGGGCGAGGGAGGAGAGGATCGTGAGGTGGGCGTCGTCGGCGCCGGCGGGCGCCGCGATCAGGAAGATCAGGTCGGCCGGGCCGTCCGCCGCGCCGAAGTCGACGCCGGCGGCGCTGCGGCCGAACGCGAGGGTCGGTTCGGTGACGTGGGCGCTACGGCAGTGCGGGATGCCGATACCGCCGTCCAGGCCGGTCGGCATCTGGGCCTCCCGGGCGGCCACGTCGGCGAGGAAGCCCTCCAGGTCGGTCACCCGGCCCTGGGCCACCATGCGCTCGGCGAGGGCACGGGCCGCCGCTTCCTTGGTGTCGGCGGACAGGTCGAGATCGACCAGGTCCGCGGTGATCATGTCGCTCATCGCGGGCTCCTATGCACGCGTATCGCCCGGGGAGAGGGGTGGGCGGAGGTGGGGACGGGGGTCTTGTGGGGGGCGGTGGGGCGGACGGGGACCGGCGGAACACCGCGAGGGGGGAATCGGTGCGGGCCGGCCGTATCGGGGGCGGGGGGCAGGTGGGGAGCGGTGGAGCGGTACGGGGCCGGCGCGACACGCCTCCCGCGACGGCCGACAGGAACGGGCGCGGGCCGGCAGGCGGACGCGGCGACCGGCGGGGCAGCCGGCCGGGGGCGGCCGAACGGAGCGGACGCACCCGCCGGAACAGATGCACCAGCCGGAACGGAGGCACCAGCCGGAACGGAGGCACCAGCCGGAACGGAGGTCCCCGCCGGAACGCGCGCGGGCCGGCCGGCGGACGCGGCGACCGGCGGGACAGCCGGCCGGGGGCGGCCGAACGGAGCGGACGCACCCGCTGGAACAGATGCACCAGCGGGAACGGAGGCACCAGCCGGAACGGAGGTACCGCGCGTGGTCGGCTCGTGTGCCGGAGCGTTCACTCCGCGCGCCACCGGAGCGGCCGAGGCGCGTGCCCGGGCTTCACGGGTGGCCGGAGCGAGTGTCACGCCGGCCGGAGCGGTCGTGCCCCGCGTGGCGGTCATGACGCCGGCTCCCTCAGTTCGCGGTCCACGGGGATGTCGGTGGTGACGGTCACCGCCGCGGGGTCCAGGTCGGCCGGGGTCGGCATCACGCTGCCGGGGAGCTGGACGGCGGCGGCGCCGTGGGCGACGGCGGAGGCGAGGGCGTCGGGCCCGGTGCCGCCGGCGATGAGGAAGCCGGCCAGGGAGGCGTCACCGGCGCCGACGTTGCTGCGGACCGCGGCCACGCGGGCGCTGCCGAACCAGGCACCCGCGTCCGACACCAGCAACTGGCCGTCGGCGCCCAGGCTCGCCAGCACGACGCGGGCGCCCATCGCGCGCACCTCCTCCGCCGCCTTGAGCGCGTCGCCCACGGTCGTCAGGGGGCGCGCGACGGCTTCCGCCAGCTCCTCGGCGTTCGGCTTGACCACGTCGGGCCGCGCGCGCAGCGCCTCCAGGAGGGCACGCCCGGAGGTGTCCAGCGCGATCCGGGCGCCCCCGGCGTGCGCCCGCGTGACGACATCGGCGTACCAGGAGGGCGCGAGCCCCCGGGGCAGGCTGCCGCAGCAGGCGATCCAGTCGGCGTCGCGGGACTGCGACCGTACGGTGTCCAGGAGCAGTTCCTGCTCGGACTGCGACAGCTCGGGACCCGGCGCGTTGATCTTGGTGAGGACGCCGTCGGCCTCCGCGAGCGCGATGTTGGAGCGGGTGGCTCCGACGACCGGAACCGGCGCGACCTCGATTCCCTGCGCGTGGAGCAGTTCGGCGACGAGCGCCCCCGGCGCACCGCCCAGGGGCAGCACCGCGACCGTGCGCCGACCGGCGGCGGCGACCGCGCGCGAGACGTTCACGCCCTTGCCACCGGGGTCCATGCGCTCGGTCTCGGCGCGGATGACCTCGCCGCGCTTGAGGGCCTGGACCTCGTAGGTGCGGTCCAGAGACGGGTTGGGGGTGACGGTGAGGATCATGCGCGCACTACTTCCGTGCCGCCGCGCTCGATGACGGCGGTGTCTTCGGGGCTCAGCCCGCTGTCGGTGATCAGCAGGTCCACGTCGCTCAGGTCGCCGAAGCGGGCGAAGTGCTCCTGGCCGTGCTTGGAGGAGTCGGCCAGCAGCACCACGCGCCGGGCGGCGGCGACGGCGGCCCGCTTGACCGCGGCCTCGGCGAGGTCGGGGGTGGTCAGACCGTGCTCGGCGGAGAAGCCGTTGGCGGCGACGAACAGCACGTCGGCGCGGATCTCGCCGTAGGCACGCAGCGCCCACGCGTCCACGGCGGCGCGCGTACGGTGCCGTACGCGCCCCCCGATCAGATGGAGCTGGATGCCCGGGTGGTCGGCGAGCCGCGCGGCGATCGGCAGGGAGTGGGTGACGACGGTGAGCCGCGCCTCCAGCGGGATGGCGGCGGCGACGCGGGCCACCGTCGTACCGGCGTCGAGGATCATCGTGCCCTCGGCCGGCAGTTCGGACAGGGCGGCCTTGGCGATGCGGTCCTTCTCGTCGGCGGCGGTGGTCTCGCGCTCGGCGAGGTCCGGCTCGAAGTCGAGGCGGCCGGCCGGGATGGCACCGCCGTGCACCCGGCGGAGCAGACCGGCCCGGTCGAGGGCCTTCAGATCTCGGCGGATCGTCTCCGCGGTGACCTGGAACTCCTCGGCCAGCGACAGCACGTCCACCCGGCCGCCGTCACGGGCGAGCCGGAGGATCTCCTGCTGCCGTTCCGGTGCGTACATGTCCGTTCGCCTCCGCCTCAGTATCCGACCGATGTCCGACCGCTTCCGGGTCATGCCCGAACGTGTGGTTTCAGCGGCAGGCTACGCCCGGATTTCCGGAAAGTAAACAGATTCGGGCTCAGCCTGGGCATGAACGGACTTCCGGATGGCTCCGGGTCGGCGTCCGTGTACCCCCGGCGCGGTCCAGGCAGCGGAAGGGCCCGGTACCGAACCGGTACCGGGCCCCTCGTCCTGCCTGGTCAGCGTGCCAGCGCGGGCTCCTTCCCCACCGCCGGCGCCTTCTCGGCCCCGCCCTCCACATGCTGGGCCGGACGCTTCGGCAGGGCGGACATCAGCAGGAAGATCGCGGCCATGATCCCGGCGACCCACCACAGCGCGTGCTGGAAGGCGTGCACGAAGGCCGGACCCACCTGGGCCGGGGTCAGCCGGTCCCCGATCTCCCCGAAGAAGACCACCGACACCAGCCCGAGCCCGAGCGCGTTGCCCATCTGCTGCACCGTGTTGATCAGCCCGGACGCGGAACCGGCGTGCTCGCGCGGCACCTCCGAGAGCACCGCGTCGGTCAGCGGGGCGACGATCAGGCCCATGCCGAGACCCATCACGACCAGCGGCAGGGCCATCTGCCAGGAGGCGATCGCGAGGCCGTAGTGGCGGGCCTCCCCCAGGTACAGCAGCACGCCCGCGCCCATCACCAGCGCGCCCGCCTGGAGCACCTTCCGCCCGAACCGCGGGACCAGCTGCTGCACCGACAGGCCGGCCGCCGCGGACACGGCGATCGAGAACGGAACGCCGGTGAGCCCGGCGCGCAACGGACTCCAGCCCAGGCCGATCTGCATGTACAGCGTCCAGACCAGGAAGAAGATGCCGAGCGCGACCCCGAAGACAGTCTGTACGGCGATGCCCGCGGCGAAGCTCTTCACCCGGAAGAGGGACAGTTCGACGAGCGGGGAACCGTCCCTGGCGGCCTTCCGTTTCTCGTACGACACCAGTGCCGCGAAGACGACGAGCGCGCCGGCCATGCAGAGGTACCCCCACAGCGGCCAGCCCAGCTCGCGCCCGCGGGTGAGCGGATAGAGCAGCATCAGCAGGCCCAGCGTGACCAGGGCGACGCCGACGAGATCCAGCTTCAGCGCCTTGGGCGCCTTGGACTCGGTGATGAAACGGCGGCCCAGCAGCCAGGCCAGGACGCCGACGGGGAGGTTGATGAGGAAGATGGGCCGCCATTCGAGGCCGAACAGGTTCCACTCCGTCAGGAGTGCGCCGAGCAGCGGGCCGGAGACCGCGCCGAGGCCGACGATCGCGCCGAACAGACCGAAGACCTTGCCGCGTTCGTGGGCCGGGAAGGTGGCGTGCACGATCGACAGCACCTGCGGCACCATCAGCGCCGCCATACCGCCCTGGAGGATGCGGGAGGCGACCAGCATCTCCGGGTTCACGGCGAAGCCGCACAGGGCCGAGGCGAGCGTGAAGCCGCCGATACCGACGAGGAACAGCCGCTTGCGGCCGTGGATGTCGCCGAGCCGCCCGCCGGTGATCAGACCCGCGGCGAAGGCGAGGGCGTAGCCGGCCGTTATCCACTGGATCTGGCTGACCGAAGCGCCAGCGCTGCGCTGGATGGACGGAATGGCGATGTTGACGATCGTCACGTCCACCAGGTCCATGAAGGCCGCGGTCATGACGATGGCCAGGGCGAGCCAGCGGGAGCGGTCGGCGGCCGGTGCGCGCAGCTCTCCGCGCCCCTGTGCGGTAGTGCTGTCCTTCGCGGTGGTGCTGTCGTGTGCGGTAGTGCTGTCGTTCGGGGTCATGGAGTGACCGTAGGACCGCATTAGGTCAGATCGTGTCCTAGTTCTGCGCCATGCTCGGACGCATGACGACGGACACTCCGGCCCGGCTGCTCCAGCTCCTCTCGCTCCTCCAGACCCCCCGTGAGTGGCCCGGCGGTGAGCTGGCCGAGCGGCTCAGGGTGTCGCGGCGGACCGTGCGGCGGGACGTCGACCGGCTGCGGGAGCTGGGGTATCCGGTGCAGGCGACGAAGGGCGCGGACGGCGGGTACCGGCTGGTGGCGGGCAAGGCGATGCCGCCGCTGGTGCTGGACGACGAGGAGGCGGTCGCCATCGCGGTGGGACTGCGGGCCGGCGCCGGGCACGCCGTGGCAGGGGTGGACGAGGCGTCCGTACGGGCCCTGGCGAAGCTGGAGCAGGTGCTGCCCTCCCGGCTGCGCCACCGGGTGTCCACGCTCCAGGCCGCGACCACGCCGCTGACCAGCGGGGACGGGCCGAGCATCGCCCCGGAGACGCTGACCGTGATGGCGTCGACGGTGGCCGGGCGGGAGCGGCTGCGGTTCGCCTACCGCGACAAGGACGGCAGCGAGTCCCGGCGGCTGACCGAGCCGCACCGGCTGGTGTCGACGGGCCGGCGCTGGTACCTGGTCGCGTACGACCTCGACCGGGCGGACTGGCGCACCTTCCGGGTCGACCGGGTGAGCGAACCGTCCGCGACCGGCGTACGGTTCACACCCCGGGAGCTGCCGACGGGGAGCGCCGCCGAGTTCCTGCGGCAGTCGCTCCACGGGCGGCAGGAGACGTACGCGTTCGAGGTGCGGTTCGCCGCCCCGGCGGACCGGGTGTCCAGGCGCCTGCCACGGTGGCTCGGAGTGCCCGAGGACGACGGCGCGGGCGGCTGCGTCCTGCGGGGCGCCACCGGCGATCCCGTGGAGTGGCTCGCGGTGCGGCTGGTGATGGCCGGCTGCGAGTTCGCGGTGCGCGGGCCGGGGGAACTGGTGGAGTGCGTGCGGGAGTTGGGGGGCCGACTGAGCCGAGCGGCCGACCGCGAGGCCGAGGCCGACCCTGACGCCGGCTCCGACTCCGGCTCCGGCTCCGGCTCCGGCTCCGGCTCCGGCTCCGGCTCCGGCTCCGGCTCCGGCTCCGGCTCCGGCTCCGGCTCCGGCTCCGGCTCCGGCGGGAGGGTGTAGGGCCGGCTCACCGGGATCCGAGGCACCTCACCGTTCCCGGCGCGCTCTACCGCTCCCGGCACGCCCGCCACGGTCCGGGACGCCCCCGTTCCCGGCACGCTTCACCGCGCCCGGCACGCCTCGCCGCTCCCCGGACCGTCGGGCCATCCCCGACCGCTCCCGTGCCCTCACCGCCCCCCGCCCGGGCCGGCCCCCTCGCCCCACTCGAAGGTCCGCAGGGCGCGCAGGTTCCGCAGGGCCAGGGCCGCCGGGCCGTCCGGGCCGGTGGGCGGGGTCGTCGTGGCGGCCCAGGACTCCACGGCCACGCGCACGGCGGCACCGGCCACGGCCGCGGCGAAGCGGAGGTGCGGGGTGAGCGAGGCCGCTCTCCCCGCCGCCTCGGCCCGCCTCACCAGGATCTCCGCCAGCGCCCCCTCCGACGTCTGGCACACCTCCGCCCATACCTTGCGCAGGGCCGGGCTGGTGTCGGCGAGGCGGACCAGGGTGCGGAGCCATTCCCAGGACGCGGCCGAGACGCCGAGGCCCGGGGTGAGGGTGTGGTGGACGGCGTGCTCCAGGGCCTCGGGGAGGGTCAGCTGGGCCGGGGCCGTACGGACCGCTTCGGTCCAGCGCTGGGCGCCGGCCGCGTAGAGGGGGGCCACCGCCTCTTCCTTGGTGGCGAAATAGCGGTAGAAGGTGCGCGGTGCGATGCCCGCCGCCTGGGCGATGTCCTCGGCGCGGGTGGCCCGCAGGCCCTGCTGGACGAAGAGGGCCGCCGCCGCCCGGGCGATCTCCATCCGGGTCTCGGCCTTCCTGCGTTCGGTGAGGGACACCGGTGCGGGGGCGGAAAACGGCTGGTGGGCGGTGCTGGGGGTGGTGCTCATCCGGGCAGGCTATGCCTGTGTGGCAGAATCTGCCATCCGGCGGTCCACCCCGGGGTTCAGGTACGGGGTGGGCCGCCTTTCCAGCAGGTCAGAGCCGGACACGACCCCAGTGGCCCCTCGCTTCCCCGCGTGCCCCGCTCTCGTGAGCCCCGCACGAGAAGAATCCGTGAGCCCCGCACGAGAAGAAGAACCCGTGAGCCCCTCATGAGCAGAAGCCGGACTCCGGCGCCCGGGGGGGATGGGCGCCGAAGTCCGGCTCGGGAAGGTCCCGGCGCCGGGGGGGGATTGCGACGGGACGTGGTTCACGTGGGCCGGCCGCGTGGGGTCGGCCGGGGCTGTGCGGTGGGGTGGGGAGTGCGGTTCCCGGGGCCGGCTCCTGGGCCCGGAAGGGTTGTTCCCTCGGGCCCAGCGGTTGAAGCGATGGGACGACGGCATGTTTGCGCCGTCTTTCGCCACCGGGCGTGCGCCCCGTGCACCCCCTGCGTCACGCCGCCGCGTCGAAACCGGTCTGGCGGGCCAGCTTCTTCAGCTCCAGCAGCGCGTGCTTCTCGATCTGCCGGATCCGCTCACGGGTGAGCCCGTGCTCCTTGCCGACCTCGGTCAGGGTGCGCTCGCGGCCGTCCTCGATGCCGTACCGCATCTTGATGATGGAGGCCGTGCGCTGGTCCAGGCGGCCGATCAGGTCGTCCAGTTCCTCGCTGCGCAGCAGGGTCAGGACGGACTGCTCGGGAGAGACCGCCGAGGTGTCCTCCAGCAGGTCGCCGAACTGGGTCTCGCCCTCGTCGTCCACCGACATGTTCAGCGAGACCGGGTCACGGGACCAGTCCAGGACGTCCGTGACACGCTCCGGCGTCGAGCCCAGCTCCGCGGCGATCTCGGCCGGCTCCGGCTCGCGACCGTGCTCGCGGTTGAACTCGCGCTGCACGCGGCGGATGCGGCCCAGCTCCTCCACCAGGTGGACGGGGAGCCGGATCGTGCGGGACTGGTCGGCGATCGAGCGGGTGATGGCCTGCCGGATCCACCAGGTGGCGTACGTCGAGAACTTGAAGCCCTTGCGGTAGTCGAACTTCTCGACGGCGCGCACCAGGCCGGCGTTGCCCTCCTGGATCAGGTCGAGCAGCGGCAGACCGCTGCGCGGGTAGCGCCGGGCGACCGCGACGACCAGGCGGAGGTTGGAGCGGATGAAGACGTCCTTGGCCCGCTCACCGGCGGCCACCAGGGCTTCCAGCTCCTCGCGGGTGGCGTCCGTCTTGGACTCCTCCTCGCCGTCGAGGACCTGCCGCGCGAACACACCCGCCTCGATGGTCTGGGACAGCTCGACCTCCTTGGCGGCGTCGAGCAGCGGCGTACGCGCGATCTCGTCGAGGTACATGCCGACCAGGTCGCGGTCTGCGATCTCGCCGCCATGAGCGCGAACACTGCTTGCCGAGTCGGCCGTCTCGCCGGTGGCGGACTGACGACGGGCGACGGCACGGGTTGCCATGCGTGCTCCCTTGCGATGGTGGGCTGGCGGGTGGTCCTGGCGAACGCTCGGCACTGAGGGGGGAGTCTCCGGGACTCGCTCACTCGCTCTCGCTCCGAGACTCTCACCGAGTGCCCTGCATCCGTGGGAAACAACGACTGGAATCCGGACAGAATTCCCAACCCGCCCCCCAATTTTTCTGATCATGCAGTACCCTGTCCGCCACACTGGGAGGCGAGATGCCGTCGGAACGTACTGAGGCGCAGGTCAGGCCGGGAATCGAGACGGACCTCGACGCCCTCACGGCGATCTACAACCACTATGTGCGTGAGACGGCCATCACATTCGACACCGCGATCTTCACTTCCGAAGAGCGCCGCCCTTGGCTGCTCTCCCACCCGGAAGACGGCCCGCACCGGCTGATGGTTGCCACGGACGCGGACTCACAGCAGATCCTGGGGTACGCCACATCCAGCCCTTACCGGCCGAAGCCGGCGTACGCGACGTCTGTGGAGACCTCGGTGTACGTCGCCCCGGACGCCGGCCGCCGCGGGATCGGTACGCTGCTCTACAGCGCCCTGTTCGACGCCCTGGCCGGGGAGGACGTGCACCGCGCCTACGCGGGCATCGCCCAGCCGAACGAGGCCTCCACCCGGTTCCACGAGCGCTTCGGCTTCGCGTACGTCGGCACGTACCGCGAGGTGGGGCGCAAGTTCGGCCGCTACTGGGACGTGGCCTGGTACGAGAAGAACCTCTAGCCCAACCGGGGCCTCTCCAGCCCGACCGTGGCCCCTGTAGCCCAGCCGGAGCCCCTCCAGCCCAACCGGACCGTCACGGCCCCGGCCGCGCCCTCGTGGCGCAGCGGGACCGTCCTCACCCGGCCGGGTTCCTCACCTGGTTCCCCACCTCATCCGAACTGCACCGACCGCTTCGCCATTCCCATCCAGAACCCGTCGATGACGGACTTCTGCGCGTCCAGCTCGCCGCCCGCCTCCGCCGCGCCCATCGTCACGAAGAGCGGGGCGAAGTGCTCGGTGCGCGGATGGGCGTAGCGGCCGGCCGGGGCCTTGTTCAGGAAGTCGAGCAGCGCGTCCCAGTCGCGGGCCTCCAGGGCCCGCCGCCCCCAGTCGTCGAACTCGGACGACCAGCTCGGCACGCCCCGGCCTGCGTACCGCAGGGCGGCCAGGTTGTGGGTGAAGAAGCCGGAGCCGACGATCAGCACGCCCTCGTCGCGCAGGGGGGCGAGCTTGCGGCCGATGTCCATCAGGCGCACCGGGTCGAGGGTGGGCAGGGAGATCTGCAGGACGGGGATGTCGGCGTCCGGGAACATTTCGACGAGGGGGACGTACGCGCCGTGGTCGAGGCCCCGGTCGGGGATGTCCTGGACGGGGATGCCGGGGGCGCGCAGCAGCTTGCGGACGGACTCGGCGAGCGCGGGGGCGCCGGGGGCGGCGTAGCGGACCCGGTAGTAGTGCTCGGGGAAGCCCCAGAAGTCGTAGACGAGCGGGACGGTCTCGACCGCACCGAGGGCGAGCGGGGCCTCCTCCCAGTGCGCGGAGACCATGAGGATCGCCTTCGGCCGGGGCAGGTCGGCGGACCAGGCGGCGAGCTGGCCGGGCCAGACGGGGTCGTCGGCGAGCGGCGGGGCGCCGTGGCTGAGGTACAGGGCGGGCATGCGCTCCTGGGCGGTGGCGGACATCGCGGCGGCTCCCGGTGCTCCAGATGCTCTGACTCTAGATGCTTTAACTCTCAAGCTCTCACGGAAACTCTACGCGCGACTTGTTCAAGTTTCAAGGAGCTGGCTCGTACAGTGGGACGTATGAACACGGCACCGGACCCCGCCGCCGCGCGGCACCGCTGGCTCACCGACGAGGAACAGCGCATCTGGCGCGCCTATCTGCACGCCACCACCCTGCTGGAGGACCACCTCGACCGGCAGCTCCAGCGCGACGCGGGCATGCCGCACATCTACTACGGCCTCCTCGTCACCCTCGCCGAGGCACCGCGCCGCCGGCTCCGGATGACCGAGCTGGCCATGAAGGCCAAGATCACCCGTTCCCGGCTCTCGCACGCCATCGCCCGGCTGGAGAAGAACGGCTGGGTACGCCGCGAGGACTGCCCCTCCGACAAGCGCGGCCAGTTCGCCGTCCTCACCGACGCGGGCCACGAGGTGCTGCGGCGTACCGCGCCCGGCCATGTCACGGCTGTGCGGCAGGCGCTGTTCGACCGGCTGAGCCCGGAACAGCAGAAGGCCCTCGGCGAGATCATGGAGATCGTCGCCGAGGGCCTCCAGCCCGACGAAGCGGGTGCGGACCTGCCCTGGCTCCGCTAGTTCAGCACGGGCCCGGCCGGACCGTACGGCCGGTCAGTGGGCCACCACCGGCACCGGGACCTCGTCCTCGACGCCCTCGCCCGAGGCCACCGGGGTGGCACCGGGACGACCGGCGTTGACGAAAGTGAAGGCGATCAGGGCGGCGACCGCCAGGATGCCGACGGCGAACCAGATCGCGGCGGTGTAACCGTGCACCATGCCCTGCAGCTGCACCAGCTGCTGCTGCGGCCTGGCGGTGGCGCCGGCGATGTGGTCCTTGATGTACGAGGTGGTCGCCGAGGCGGCGATGGTGTTCAGCAGGGCGGTGCCGATCGCGCCGCCCACCTGCTGCGAGGTGTTGACCATCGCCGAGGCGACACCGGCGTCCCGGGGCTCGACGCCCTGGGTGGCCAGGGACATCGCCGGCATGAACGCCGTACCCATGCCGAGGCCGAGCAGCACCATCGCGGGCAGCAGCAGGGCGGCGTAGGACGAGTCGATCTCCAGCTGGGTCAGCAGCAGCATGCCGATCGCGGCGACCAGGAAGCCGGGGCCCATGAGCAGGCGGGCCGGGACACGGGTCATCAGCCGGGTGCCGATCTGGGTGGAGCCGGTGATCATGCCGGCCACCATCGGCAGGAAGGCGAAGCCGGTCTTGACCGGCGAGTAGCCCTTCACGACCTGGAGGTAGTAGGTCAGGAAGAGGAACAGGCCGAACATGCCGATGATCGCCAGGCCGAGGGAGAGGTAGATACCGCCGCGGTTGCGGTCGGTCACCACGCGCAGCGGCAGCAGTGGGGCCTTGACCTTGGACTCCACGATCGCGAACGCGACCAGCAGCACCACGGAGGCGACGAACATCGACACGGTCACGGCGTCGCCCCAGCCGTCGGACTCGGCGCGGGTGAAGCCGTAGACGAGCGCGACCAGGCCGAGGGTGGACAGCAGGACGCCCGGGATGTCGAGCGGGTTGCGGTTGCGCCCGCCCTCCGGCTCACGGATGACGAAGTAGGCGCCGGCCGCGGCGACCACGGCGAACGGGACGTTCACGAAGAAGGTCCAGCGCCAGTCCAGGTACTCGGTGAGGAAACCGCCGAGGATCAGGCCGACGGCACCGCCGCCACCCGCGATGGCGCCGTAGATGCCGAACGCCTTGGCGCGCTCCTTGGCGTCGGTGAACATCACCGCGAGCAGGGACAGCGCGGCCGGGGCGAGCAGCGCGCCGAAGACGCCCTGGAGGGCGCGGGCGCCGAACATCATCGCGCCGGTGGTGGCGGCACCGCCGAGCGCGGAGGCGGCGGCGAAGCCGGCGAGGCCGAGCACGAAGGCGCGCTTGCGGCCCCACAGGTCGGCGATCCGGCCGCCGAAGAGCAGCAGACCGCCGAAGGCGAGGGCGTAGGCCGTGACGACCCACTGCCGGTTGCCGTCGGATATGCCGAGGTCGGTCTGGGCGGAGGGAAGGGCGATGTTCACGATGGTGGCGTCGAGGACGACCATCAGCTGGGCGAGCGCGATGAACACGAGCGCCTTCCAGCGGTTGGCGTCACCGCTCGCAGCGGCGGCGCCGGGAGCCTTGAGGGCTGCTTCGGACAAGATACCCACTTCGGGACTTCGTGACGGAGAAGTTCGGGACTTCGTGAAGGAGACGGTGACGAAAGGCGTGACGGAAAAATGACGAGAAAACGGAGTAGGACGGAGGGGTGAAGAGGCCGTGCTACGGAAGGTTGAGCGGCCGTTCCACGGAGGGTGGACCGGGTACGGGAGCTGAACTGATCGGTCGGTCGTCGGTCAGCAGTCGCGCAGCTCCCTGATGTTCACGGCCCGCCCCGGCAGGGTGGAGCGGCCGGGGGCCCGCAGACCGTCGAGGAACAGCTGCAGATGGCGGTGGACGAAGCGGTCGCCGCGCATGCAGTCCGTGCCGGCCGGGGGCCGGCTCAGCTGGGCCACGACGATCATAAGATCGCCGACCCCGACGTCCGGCCGGAGCTGTCCGGCCGCCTTGGCCCGGCCCATGACCTCCTCGACCAGCTGCTCGACGCGCTCGCGGGAGGCCTCCAGGTCGGGGTGGTGCTGGTCGAAGGTGCTGGACACCATGGGGCACAGCGCACTGATCCGCTCGTCGGCGGCGGTGTGCACGAAGCGCTCCAGGGCGGCGAAGGCGTCCCCGGTCTCCGCGAGGGCCAGCTCGGCCGCCTCGGCCGTACGGTCCATGACGGAGCAGACGACCTCGCGGACGAGGGCGTCACGGTCGGGGAAGTTGCGGTACACCGTGGCGTTGCCGACGCCGGCCCGGCGGGCGATCTCGTCCAGCGGCACGTCCGGGCCGTGCTCGACGAACATCTCCCGGGCGGCGGTGACGATCCGCTCCCGGTTGCGCAGCGCATCGGCGCGCGGCCGGGGCGCCTTGCGCACGGAGGGGGCGGTCGTGGCGGACACGGTGAACTCCTTGGGTCGGTCGGGGTGCTGCAGGTGGTGCGCCGTGGCGCATCCGATGTCTCGGCGACTCGGTGACGCTGTGTCGCGGTGACTCGGTGTGTCGGTCTCTCGGTGTCTCGGCGACGAACACTCGACGGTGAGCGTTCGCGCGCCGGGCGGGATCCGGGGAACCGGTCCCCGTTTCCGTCGGACACAGGGCTAAACGGGGAAACCATCCCCGGTTATTTCCCGCCCACCGAAAGAACCGGTGTGACCTGAGACACAACACCACCCGGTGGGATTCACCCCGCTGCGGCCCCGCTTTCCCACGATCGGTCTCCTCCAGCGCGCGCCCGCCGCCCCGCCGACACAGGGTGAGCGCAAGGGTGCAGCCGGAGACCGGCGGCTGCCGTGGCGCGAAAGGTCCCTGCATGCAGCCGCAGCCGCAGCCCCGCCCCCGCCGCCGCATACGCCCGCGCCGGGTTGCCGCCCTGTCGATGGTGACCGCACTGACCCTCGCGGTCAGCACCTCGGCCGGGACCGGGAACCTGACGGCGCCCACCTCCGCCGCGGGCCCCGACAACCTGGCCCGCAACTCCGCGCTCATACCCTGCATGATCCGTGGCGGCCTGGACGTGCAGATGACCGAGGGCGTGCCCACCCCGTCCGGCTACTCCCGCTCCACCGGCACCGTCCGCGCCCTGACCCTGATGGTGGACTTCCCCGACGCGCCCGGACCGGGCAGCGCGATGGACCGCTTCCACGAGTTCTTCCCGCAGACCCAGGAGTGGTTCCGCACCGCCTCGTACGGCCGTCTCGACTACCGCCCCGAGACCCCCGTCACCGCCTGGCTGCGCATGCCGAAGGCCTTCCAGGCGTACGGCATAGAGCGCGGCGCGCCCTTCGACCCCGGCTACCGGAACCTGGTCCAGGACATCGTGGCCGCCGCCGACCCGGCGGTGGACTTCCGCGACTACGACCTGCTGAACGTGCTCATCACCCCGAACGCCGGCCCCTCCGCGCTGGACACCGTGCTGTCCGTGACCTTCGCCGGGAACGACGACGCCCCGGTCGCCGACGGCGTCCGCATCTCCAACGCCTCCTTCGTCTACTCCCGCCAGGACGACGGCTCCGGCTCCTACTCCCGCACCGGCTACCGGGTACTGCCGCACGAGAACGGCCACACCTTCGGCCTGCCCGACCTCTACACCCAGGAGGGCGGGGGCGCGGTCGGGCACTGGGACATCATGAGCGAGGACTGGGGCGCCAACAACGACCTGCTCGGCTGGCACAAGTGGAAGCTGGGCTGGCTGGACGGCAGCCAGGTCGGCTGCGCGGCGGCGCGGGGCAGCACCGATTACACCCTGTCCCCCCTGTACAGGCCGGGCGGCGGAAAGCTCGTCCTGGTGCCGGTCACCGCGCGCAGCACCTACGCGCTGGAAGTCCGCGCACAGGGCGGCAACGACGAGGCGGTGTGCCGCCCGGGACTGCTCATCTACAGGGTCGACGGCACCGTCGACACCGGCCGCGGCCCGGTCACCGTCTACGACAGCCACCGCCAGAGCGGCGGCTGCACCCGCAGCCCCAACGTCCACGCCGAACTCTCCGACGCGCCCTTCGCCCCCGGCGAGACCTTCAAGGACCCCCACCACGGCATCACCGTCCAGGTCCTGAGCACGGACGAGGAGGGCAACTACCGGATACGGATCACCAGGGGGGCGGGAGCGGGGGTGGGGGCGTGAGGGGGCGGCCGGGGGTTGGTGATCGATGGTTGCCGGGCAGGCCGCGAGCCGGCTGACGCGGGGCGGGCACGGGACCGGCTCACGGCTGACCGGGAGGGGTTTACCGTAGGCGTGCCCCGATGGGATGCCGTACCGGAGAGACGATGCCCGCCATGACCGCAGTGGATGCCGAAGCCCGCGCCGGGGCCGGGACGCCGGCGGAGGCGGTCGGACCGCTGCTGCGGGGCGTCACGGTGCTACGACGGCTCACCGAGGCGGGCGGCACGCTGAGCCCGAGCGCGCTGGAACGGGCCACCGGCCTCGCCCGCTCCACGGTGGACCGGATCACCGGCACCCTCGGCCGCATGGGCTACGTCCGCATCGACGGCCGGGACGTCGTCCTCACCCCCCGCGTGATGGAGCTCGGCAACGCCTACCTGGCCGCCCTGCGCCTGCCCGCCCTGCTCGACGCGCGCGCCGACGCCCTCGCCGACGAGCTGGACGAGTCGGTGTCGCTCGCGGTCGCCGACCTCGACGGCATCCGCTTCATCCACCAGGCCACCCGCCGCCGCGCGCTGTCCGTCAGCTTCCGCATCGGCGACCTGCTGCCGGCCGAACGGACCGCGCCGGGCGCACTGTTCGCGACCGAGTGGACGGAACCGGACTGGACCCGCTGGCGGGAACGCCGAGCCCAGGACGCACGGGACGCGTCCTTCCCGGCGGTACCCCCCAGAGCGGAACCCACAGGCACCCCTTCCTCGATGGCCTCCTCCACGGCCTCCTCCTCCAGCTCCCCCTCGGACTCCTTCACGGACCGGGTGGAGCGGGCGCGCCGGGACGGCTGGGCCGTGGACGACCAGCTGATCGAGCCGGGCCTGGTCGCGGTGTCCGTACCGGTAAGGGACCCCGACACCGGCCGTGTGGCCTGCGTGGCGAGCGTGGTCAGCCACACCAGCCGGCACTCCGCGGCGGACCTGCGCACCAGCCTGCTGCCACGACTGCGTACGGCGGTGGAGGCGATGGAGACGGACCTGCGCACCGCACCCGCCCCCGAGCCCGGCCCGGCACCCGCCGGCCTGGCGACCTGGACCACGGCGTCCAAGCACGAACTCGGCCGGGACTTCGTGGAGTCGCTGGCCCGGGGTCTGACGGTGCTGACGGCGTTCGGCGAGGGCCGCTCGGCGCTGTCCCTGACGGAGGTGGCCCGCGCGACCGGCCTGTCCCGGGCCACCGCGCGCCGGGCGCTGCTCACCCACGAGCACCTGGGCCTGGTGGCGGCACACCCCGACCGCACCTTCACCCTCACCCCGCGCGTCCTGGACCTTGGCTTCCCGCCCCTGTCCCGGACGACACTCCCCCGCCTCGCCGAACCGCACCTGCGGGCCCTGGCGGACGCGGTACGGGAACCGACGGCACTGGCGGTACTGACGAGCGACGGCAAGGAGATCCAGTACACGGCCGGGGCGGGCACGAGCCGGGTCCTGACCGTACGGATCACCGTGGGCACACGACTGCCGGCCCCCGCGACGTCCCTGGGCCGCGTCCTCCTGGCGGACACCGCCGCCCCCCTGTCCCCCACGCTCACCGAAGTCCGCTCGCAGGGCTACGCCCTGGTCGACGAGGAACTGGAATCGGGCCTGCGGTCCATCGCCGTACCGGTACGGGACCGCACGGGCCGCACGGTGGCCGCCCTGAACGTCTCCACCCACGCGGCCCGCCGCACCCTGCGGGACGTCGTCGCCGATCTCCTCCCCGCCCTCCACGCGACGGCGGCCCACATCCAGCAGGACCTCCACACCGCGTCCCGCTTCACCCACGTCCCCCCGTCCTGATCCGGTACCCTGTGGACCAAGCGCCCACCAGGACGCCCACCCACGCCTTCGTAGCTCAGGGGATAGAGCACCGCTCTCCTAAAGCGGGTGTCGCAGGTTCGAATCCTGCCGGGGGCACAGAAAGAAGGGCCGGCCCAGGAGGGGTTTCCTCCCAGGCTGGCCCTTCGTCGTGTCCGGGGTCGTGCCACAGGCGTGCCACTACGGGCCTGTGGGTTCCTCCTCAGAGGCGCCCGAGGCCGCTCCCCCACCACCACGGATCATGGCGCCAAGCCGGTCGGCGATGGCCCGGTCACGGTCGCTGGTCATGTGCTGGTAGATCAGCGCGGCGCGCGAGCTGCTGTGGCCCATGCGGGTCATCAGCTCGCGGGTCCTGGCCCCAGCCGTGGAGGCGAGCGTATTGCCGGTGTGCCGCAGATCATGGAAATGCAGTTCGGCCGAGACGCCCGCAGCCTTCCGGGCCTTGACCCAGTCGTCCCGGAAGTTGCTCCGCCGCAGTTGCCCTCCCTGGGGGCCGACGAAGACGTGTCCGTCGCGGCCCGGGGCAGCGAAGTCCTCCAGGTGGCGCGTCACGTCGCCGAGCAGTTCGGCCGGGAAGGAAACGGTGCGAACCCCGGCCGCGGACTTCGGCGCCTTGTCGAAGAGCGGCCGTCCTGCAACTCAGCCTGAGCGCGGCGCACAGTGACAGTCAGCGCCTCCAGGTCGATGTCCCGGCGCCGCAAGGCCGCCAGCTCCCCGAACCGTAGCGTCGTGAAGGCTGCCAGGAGCACGAGCAGCCGGTAGCGCGACACGATGGAGTCGGCCACGGCTAAGACCTCCGCCACCGTGAGGACTGGCCGTTCAGGCACGTCGTAGCGGTCCGCGCCCTTGATGCGGCACGGGTTGCGCCGGATCAACTCGTCGTCCACGGCCGTGTTCATCAGGGCCCGCAGCAGCTGGTACGTCTTGACGACGGACGGCTCACCCACGCCGGCCGACGTGAATGTTGAAAAGCTCACCGTTGTGCGGTCCAGCGCTGACGCGGAGGCTCAACGCTACGATCTTGAGTTCACCACGAGGACGGCCGGAAGTTCGGCGCGACGGTAGGTGCCATCGCTGGGATGCCCTCGTGCACACGTGTGTGGGTCCAGGACTTTGAACCCGGGCTACGCCCGATGCCCATACCCCCGGACCATGAAAGCCGATCCGACGAGACCAGCCTGTCAAGCCAACCGCCAGCGTCTGACACCAACGGCTGACACCAACAAGGGCGGACGCCAGCGATCGTGGTCGAACGTTGACGGGCAGTTGGTCGAGGATCAGGCTGAGTTGACAGACGTCCTCGGGCCCCCTGACCGACCTGATAGGGATGAGGGCAGACCTCAAAGCCTGCGCGCCGGGACGACTCAGAGCACTGTGGGAGAACCGAGCGGGGCCCGACCCGGGCGCAGGAGGGCTGAGAGCCATGCATGCCCCTGCGTGCACGATGAGGGGGCCCACACGGGGAACAGGAGGGAAGTTCGCCTAGGCGGCAAGATTTCTGCTTCTCCGGGTGGGACGTAGCCCTGCGGCCACAGCGTCTTCAGAGTGTGGACGACGAACAGGATCTCGGATGAAGCACCGGTACGAAGAGGAATTCATGGCGTTCGCCGCTGCGCGATCCGCACCTCTGTTCCGCTCTGCATGCGTGCTCACCAGCGGTGATGTGCACCTCGCGGAGGACCTGGTGCAGGACACGCTGGGCCGGATGTATGCCAACTGGCGCAAGATCGCGCAGATAGACGACCCAGCGGCGTACACCCACACCGTCCTCGTACGGACCTACCTGTCCTACCGCCGCCGGCGGAGCAGCGCTGAGCAGCCAACCGGCGCCCTTCCGGACTCCGGTGCCGTCACCGAGCACGACACCACGCTGCGGGTCACGTTGCTCGACGCTCTCGGCCGGCTCTCCGCCCGGGACCGGGCCGTGCTGCTCCTGCGCTACTGGGAGGACCGGAGCGTCGAGCAGACCGCCGCGATCCTTCAGGTCCGGCCGGGCGCGGTACGCAACCAGAGCATGCGCGCGCTCGCCCGGATCCGGGACCTGCTGGGCCACGACCTGTCCGAACTCGTCAGCTCCTGACCCGGGTGCCGCGGCACCTACCCCGCCCTCTGCACCGACCCCTGAAACGCGGTGACCCGCCATGCCCATCGAAGAAGATTTCACCGAAGCCCTCCGCGCCACCCTCCTGACCGTCGAGCCTCCCAACACCCCGTCACTTGTACGGGCCGGTGTCCGCAACGGCCGGCGCAGGCGCCGCCGACGCGCCACCGCCGTCGGTGTGAGCGGAGCAGCCGTACTCGCGCTCGTCGGGCTCGGCGCGACGGTCATCCCCGGACTGCTGTCCGGCGGCCGAACAGCCGACCACACGCTCACCGGCCCGGCCGCCTCGGCCACAACCGGCTCGGCCACGGCATCCGCCACCCCGAAGCCGACCTTCACCGGCACACTGCCCGCCGACCGCGCCCTTGCCACCCTGACCACGCTGCTGCCGACCGGCCTGACCCATTCGAGCCCGCCCGGCGGCCGGCAGGCCGGGCAGCTGTGGGTAGACGACGGCCACGGCAAGTCGCTGCTCGAAGTACACGTCTCCCGGCAGGCCTCCACCACCGCGATCCGCAGCCACGTCTTCGCCGGCACTGCACCCCTGGCCGACGGCACCCTGATCAAGACCCGGCAGTCACCCCCCGGAACGGACCCCGGGCATCAGGCGGTGAACGTCCTGCATCCTGACGGGCTCTACGTCACCATCATGGAGTGGCAGGCACCGAGCCAGAGCGCCCCTTCGACCCGTAGCACGCCGATCCTGACACTGGCCCAACTGCAGGCCGTCGCAACCAGCTCACAGTGGCGGTAGCCCCCGCAGTGGCCGTGCGGCGGGCCGACACGATCACGGCCAGGTCACCTCGGTGACTGTCTGGCCGCGTCCACGCCCGCGCTGGCAGTGCTGTTGCGCTTTCAGCGCCGAACGGCATCGGGCCAGCGGCGCGAAGACGGCACTGCGCACGGCTCCCTGGACAGGCGTCCCTCGAAACGAGCCGCACCCATCGCAGCTCATGCCAGACACGTGCCAGATAGGGCGGGGAATCACGGGGTACAGCGGGGAAACCAACCCCGCTGCCGTCGGTCGCCGACACCGCTCGACTACACGCTGAACTACCCACGAACGAGCTGCGCGCCAAGGAGTGCCCCAGCGCCCAGGCGTTGAAAAGTGTTCAAACCGCCTAGCGCTTCGTAGGAAGGGTCAAAGCCCGTGTCGTTCGCTGATCAGGTCCAGGCACTCCGACTCCGCAAGCTCAAGATTCTCGATGATCACCGCAAGAAGACGCAGCAGCTAGAGCGCACTCTCAACATTGGGCTTGTGAAGATCGACAGGGAGATCGCACAGCTAGGAGACGCTAGCGGCAAGCTTCCCTGCCTGGTGCGCATCACTCCGGGTCCCGAACTGACGATCTGCCACTCCACGGACCATCAAGCGCATGCCGCAGGTCGATGCGATGGACGCGTCCCCGTACGCGTACCTGGGACGTTGCTCGGCATGTGACTGGAGGCGAGCCGCCAAGATGCACGGGGAGCGGCTAATCAAGGAGTCATAGGGCTGGCACGTCCCCAGGCTGGGCCCCCTGGGCCGTCCGGCGTCGCTCGCCACTGGCCGATACGACCAACGACGGCCACCAGGCGCAAGGACGTATTTGATGCGCTCCAGGTCAACCACGGAACCATCGTGTCAGCGAGCGTACGCGGTCGCCCTGTTCTGACATCTCTGAAGGCTCGAAGGGCACTCTCCCACGGCCCCGGATCATGGCACCGAGCCGGTCTGCGAGGGCGCGGTCCCGGTTGCCGGTCATGTGCGGTCACGGACAACGGCGGTACGGCCACGGCCCCGAAGATCGAGCACCAGGACCAGGACGCCGAGCACGGCCGGGGACTGGGCATGGTCGCCATATCGAGGCGACCGCTCCCCCGTGCGAGTTGACGGCTGATAACTTGCAGCCTGCCGCGTGTGCGGCGCGGGGAGGCGGCGTGGGTGGGGAGACTGTGCGGGTCGGTGGCCGACACGTGGCCCTGGACCAGGCGAGGCAGTGGATATGGCAGTACTTCGACGCTGAGGCGAACCGCGCGGCTGCGGTCGTCGCGAAGGGCAGGCCGTATGCGTTCCCGGTCTACGACCGGATGGACACCGGAAGCGGGCCGGACGAACTCAACGACGGGGACCTGCTGGCACCGGCGCTGCTGAACGTCGCACCGAAGCTCCATGCCGTCCTGAACCTCCAAGCCGTGCGCCCGGACCTGGAGGCAGTGCTCGCGGCGATCCCGCCGAGGCTCACGCTGCAGGATGCGGTCGCGTCGGGCTCGCACGCGGAGCCATTGCGCCGTATCGGCAGGCTGCTCGACGGCCCGGCACCGCTCCGCGGGGTGGGCGGGACGATTCTGATGAAGATCATGCACCGCAAGCGTCCTCTGTTCCTGCCGCTCTACGACACCCAGGTCTACGCCTGCTACTGCGGGCCCGGTGCTCAGTATCCGATCAAGAAGTCGTCCCAGCGCACCTGGGCGGAGTTCCTCCAGCTCTTCGGCGCCGCCGTGGCGCGCGACCTGGACGAGCAGCCGGATACGTGGAAGACGCTGATGGGATGCGTCCCGGACGACGTGAGCGTGTTGCGCGTTCTGGACGTCGTCGCGTGGAACCTGGGAGGCGGGGTCGGGCCCCATTCCCCTGAGCCCGCCGACACGAGCGACGGCCCGGAGCAGTGAGACGTGACCGACCACCCCGCCCCTGCGACGGAACCGCCGGCCCCGGTCACCGACCAGCAGATCCACGATGCCCTCCGGCAGGCGCTGCTCACGGTGTGGACACGAGAGTCGGACCTGGTGAGCGAGGGTGTGAACGAGCGCGCCGTCATCGCCCGCGTCGCCCTTGCACTGCAGGCGGCCGTCACGTCCTGGGGCGGGCAGTGGCGAGTGGACGTCGAGTACGACCGGTGGCATCACCCCGAGTTCGGGGTGATCAAGAAAGCTCTGTACATTGACGGCTTCGGCGCGGCGGACCGCAGGCCCGTGTATCCCGATCTGATCCTTCATGACCCCCATGGCCGCTTCGAAGAGCGCAACCTGCTCGCTCTGGAGGCCAAGCGCGGGCGACCCCGGCCTCGTGATCGCGACTTCGACCTCGCCAAGCTCCGCGCATACCTGCGTGAGCTGCATTACCGTCAGGCCGCTTACCTGGAGTTCGATGGCTGTGGCGGACCGCCCCGGCTGCAATGGTTCGAGCTGCGAGACGGCCGAGTTCACGCCGTCGCTGTCAAGGATGGTTGGCTGTGGGGCGTGGGCCCGGGATCGGGCGTGGATCCAGGAGCGGGCGTCGATCCAGGATCTCAGGAGGCCCTTCCCGGGTTGTGACGGCCGCTAGGCCGATGCCTGGACAGCGGATTGGCCTGCGCCTGAGTCTGCGCCTGCGCCTGCGCCTGCGCCAAAGGGACCGGTCACCGCCGACGGGGGAATCGTCAGCTGACCCCGTCCAGCATCTCCATGAGCTCGTCGCAGTACAGCTGGAACGTTCGCTGTTCCACCGGCGTCACCACCGACATGCGGTTGTGGACCATGGGGTTGCGGACCTTCGCCAGGAGGGAGAAGCGTTCGTTCCAGTGGTTCTTGTCCTTCTTCAGGAGGGGGCCGAAGAGGTCCCAGTGGGAGGCCATCAGGTCGTACAGGTCCCGTGGGTAGGTGAAGTCCAGGATGCGGGTGGAGCCCTGTGCGCCGAAGGACCGCAGCTCCCGGGCTCTCAGCTCCTCGCAGTGGTCGAGCATGGGGACCAGCTTGGGGCGGACCCTGCGCAGCTCGGCCGGCCAGTCGGTGCCGTACCTGCCCTCGAAGGCCGACTCGACCAGGTCGCGCACGCGCCGCTCGACGGCCATCCAGTTGTCCCAGTGGCCCAGCTTGCGTCCGATGAGCATGAGGTACTGCTGGAAGTGGTCGGAGAAGGCCCGGTACGACCCCTCGTGCACCCTGACCAGCCCCTGCTGGAGCAGGACCTGTGCATCGTCCGGGGTCACGACGAGCTGTGGGCCGAGGACGACCTCCAGCAGCGCTCGGAGCCGGCCGTCCGCGCGCAGCAGTTCTTCCAGGTCGCGGTAGTAGTACTGGAACTCCGCCGGCAGGGCGTGCGCCAGCGCCTCGATCTCGTCCAGGAGGCGGACGGGGCCGCCCCGGACCGCGCTGCACACCCGGTCCAGCAGCACGCTCGCCAGGTACGGGTGGCCACCGGTCAGCTCGGCCAGTCGGGCGACGGCCGCGTCCGGGTCCTCGTCCGGTGCGCGGCCCGGCACCCGGGCGGCGAGCGCGCCGAGTTCGCTCGTGTCGAAGCAGGTCAGGAAGAGGGAGCGGAAGATTCCGGCGAAGGTGGACTCGTCGGGGTCGGCCATGTCCACGATCTCCCTCAGTTCGCGCCGGGAGGTGGTGACGAGGCCGATGTTCCAGTCCAGGTTGTAGGCGATCTCCCGCAGTGCCTGGAAGGTGCCCGGCTGGGACTTGAACACGTCGCGGGCGGCGTCGAACTCGTCCAGGATCAGCACGACCCGCCATCCGCGCCGCCGTACCAGCCGGAGGAACTCCTGGGTCTCGCTCTGCGCCTGCGCCCAGGGCAGGCCGGGCTCCACGGCCCTCTCGTACGCCTGCGTGGTGCGCCGGTCGATCTCGTCCGACCGCTCGGTGAGCAGTTCCCAGACGTCGTCGGAGAGCCTGCGGAACACCTGCTGGATGCCGGCCTGGGTCCGTACGTTCATCCAGACGGGCAGGAGCCGGGGGTACGTCTGGCGGGCTTCGGGGCGCATGAAGACGTGGTAGGCCAGGCTGGACTTGCCGATGCGCGGCGGGCCGATGATGGCGGTGGCGCCGGCGGTGGACTGGGAGAGGACCCGCTCCCGCAGGATCTCCATGGGGCTGGTCCGGCCGACGTGGCTGTCGCCGTGGACGGGGTGGCCGACGGTGGCGAAGGGGTTGCCCGGAGCACCGGCAGCGCGGGTGCCGGTCGTGAGGGTGCCGGTCGTGAGGCTGGCGGGATCACCGGGTGCCGCGGGAACGGCTTCGCCGGCCGTCGCGGCGGCGGAGTCACCGGGGGTCCCGGCCGTCGGGTCTGTCATGGGCCCTACGCCTTCCTCTGCCAGAGCCATTCCGCGAACAGCCCCACCTTGATCCGGTAGCGGTCCTCGGACTCTCGGACGATCACGTCGCGGCGCAGCAGGTCCTCGATGACCCGCGGGCCCTCCGGCAGTTCGCGGGCCTTGCGGCCGTCCAGGTGGAGGTCGCGGCGGTGTCCCGACAGGCTGCCCTTGAGCACTCCCAGCACGGTCTCGTCCGACAGGTCGCTGACGTCCGCGTCACCGGGGGTGAGCAGGTTGTCGAACTGCTCCTGGAGCAGGGCCCGGTCCCCGCTGACCAGCGCGGCAGCGACGTTGTCCACGTCGGCGGGGCCGATCAGCGGCTGGCGTTCGGCGTTCATGTGGTGGACGAGCCGGTTGCAGAACAGCTGGATGTAGTAGGGGCTGCGGGCGGTCAGTTCGATGACGCGCTGCACCGAGTCGCCGCGGTACCGGCTCTCCCCGTTCTCCAGGGCGATCGGTTCGGTGATCAGCGCCTTCGCGGGCCCTTCGTCCAGGTAGGACACCGGCTCCTGCCGGGCCACCTGGAACTCGTTCGGGAACGCCTTGAGGAAGCGCGGCATCAGGTCGTTGCCGACGACCACGCTGCTGAACAGCTTGCTCTCCAGCATGGCCTTCCACGACTTCATGAACTCCCGTGGGAGATCACCGCGTTCGATGGCGCCGTAGAGCACGGTGAACTCGTCCAGCAGCAGCACCATCCGCCAGTTGCGGTAAGCGTCGCTCCGCTGCATCCGCCGCAGGATGTCCCGCACGTAGTCGTCGAAGTGGATCTCCGGTGAGCCGCTGTCGATGAACTCCCTCAGCATCGGCCGGGAGAGGTTCAGGCCCGGCAGTCCTTCGTCCTCCAGCTGTTCAAGACGGCGGAAGAACGCGTTCGCGATCTTGTACAGCAGGTTGGCATGGGTCAGGTTGGTGGCGAGTTCGCCCATGCTGAACTTGGCGGCGAGCACCGGTGGTTTGAGCGCCTGGTGCAGATGGTGCAGGACCGACGACTTGCCGACGCGCTTCTGGCCGTAGATCACCACACACTTGGCGTCGGTCCGCTCCAGGGAGTCCACGAGTATCTGGATCAGCGGCCCGCGGCCGTAGAACATCTCCTCGTCGTAGACGGGAGCGCCCTCGGCGTAGGGGTTGCGGATCGGCTTCCAGTCCTGGGAGTCGTTCAGCCGCAGCGGCAGCGTGCGCGCCTCGGTGACGATGCGCCGGTCGGAGCGCACCATGAACTCCAGGCTGTAGTGCAGCGTGAGGACCTGTTCGGCTATGGCGCGCGGTGTCACCACCAGCGGGAGCGTGCAGGTCTCGGTCTGCTCGTCGCGCAGGCTGTGGGCGACCGGTATCGGCTCGGCCACCGGCTGGTAGTCGTCCGCGTTGTCCAGCACGCGCAGCATCACGTCGACGGCCGGGCTGCGCCGGGGCAGGTTCTTGACGCTGAGCTGCACATGGATGGTGGACGCCGCGCTGGGAGCGTAGCTGGACAGCACCTTGGTCACTTCGAGGTCCGTCGGCTCGGCGGCCCGCTGGACGTCCCGGAAGTGACCGGCGAGCGCCCGGTCCAGCTTGGTCAGCAGCGGTACCAGGTACTCCAGGCTCAGGCGGGTCGGGTACGTCTCGATGGTGGCGACCAGCTCGCGCACGGCGGTGCGGATCTTGGACTCCAGCCGCTCCTGCTCCAGGTACGAGGGCTGGTCCAGGTAGCCGTGGATGTCCGCCAGGGTGGTGGCCACCTTCTTGAGGCGGTCGATGTCGAGCGGCGTGGTGGGCGCGAGGTCCCTCGCGCGCTCCAGCAGCTGCTGGTCCTCGGCGAGGGCCCCCAGGGGTTCGCTGCGGTTCAGGGGCAGCTGGAGCGACTGGCGCTGCGCGTCCAGCTCCTGGCGCAGTTTGCGCAGGGCCTGCTGCCACCGCTCCGCGTAGACGTCGTGGACGCTGGACGAGTTGGCCTCGCCCAGGTAGTCGCAGAGCTGTCCGAGCAGGATGTCCCTGATGTGTGCCACGCGGAAGGTGCGCGAGACGATCTCCCTGCGCACCCGGTCCGAGCCACTGGCCATCAGGCTGAGCAGGCCGAACGTCAGGGGCCGGTGCAGGCTCTCGTCCTCCAGCACCCATTGCAGGCACTTCTCGAACGTCGGGCGGGACTCCGGCTGCGGCGAGTCCGGGTCGAGGTACGACAGGACGTACTGCTTGACCTTCAGCTCGCCCATGTCGTCCCACCCGCCCAGCGCGACCGCTTCGGCGTAGTAGGTGCGCGTGACGTCCCCGGGCCGGCGCTCGGCCGTGCACAGATCGCCCATGGCCGCCCCGAAGCTGCGCAGCGACTTGCGGAAGCGGTCGTCCTCGGACTGGTTGAGGTCCCGCAGGATGCGGGCGGCCGACAGGTTGTAGGCGGCGCGGTCCGCGGACCGCCGCGATCCCAGCGTGCGGATCAGGTCGTCCAGCTCCTGGACGTCCCGCTCGCTGAGAGTGCCTTCCTGCACGCGGGCCGGGTTGACCCCGGCGTGTTCGCAGCGGTCCAGGTGCAGCAGGAGGATGGGGCTGATGGAGCCGGGCTGCTCCGGCTTCCAGTCGCTCTTGGCGAGCAGCTGGTCGATCTTGTCCCAGATGCCTGAGCGTTCGGCCTTCTCGACCTCTTCCCAGAGGCTGCGGAACTCCGGGTTGCGGGGACCGTGGTTGAGCAGGCGCTGCGCCGCGCCCTTCGCCCGCTCGGCGTCCCGGAGCCTGCGGTACAGCACGATCAGGCGCTTGAGCAGGCCGGTCCGGGTCTGCTTGGAGTGCTCCCGCTTCAGCAGGTCCTCCAGCAGGCGGGCGGCCTCGTCCCAGTTGCCCGTGTCGCTCAGGATCGTGATGATCATGTTCTGGTGCGGCAGGGTGTCCTGGACGACGACGCCCGGATCGCGCAGCAGCTCCAGCGCCTCGACGCTGCGCTTGTAGCGGTGCAGGCCCCAGGCGAGACTGCGCCGGGCCCGCTCGTTGTTCGGGTCCTCCGTCAGGGCCTGACGGTAGAGCTGCTCGGCCTTGGGCCAGTCCTTCTCCTGGGTGTCGGCGTGCTGTGCCCGTGCGTAGGCGGAGCGATGGCCCCGGATCAGTTGTGCCTGGGCCGTGCGCCTGGATGCCGGGCCGGCCAGTGTCCGCGCGGCCTTCTCCCGCTGGGCGGTCTCGGTGATCTCCAGCAGTTCGACGTGGCCGGGATGGCTCGCCAGGGCGTTCTGCGCGATTTTCAACGCGGCGTCCAGGTTCCCCTGGTTGAGCTGGTTGCGGGCGGCCGCCACATGCAGCTGGGGCTCTTTGGGGCCGGGTGCGGACCGGCCGGCCGGTGGCCGGGGCCCGGGGGTGTGGGGTACGGCCACGGCCTGAGCGGGTGCCGGCCCGCCGGGGGCCGGGTGCACCGGGTGCGTCCGAGGGGCGCCGGTCGCCGCGGAGGACGACGGCGTCCGCGGTGGGGTGGGGGGGCCGCCGTCCGCGCCCGGTTCGAGGGCCGTCAGGACCTGGCGGAGGTCATCGAGGGTGGGGGCCGGCGCGGACAGCAGCGGTTCCAGCGGTGCGGCCCGCTCCGGGGACACCCGGGACAGGAGGTACAGGCCGGCCCGGGTGGCCACCCACCGCTGCCCCGGGCTCTCCTGCTCCGCGGCGCCGAGCACCGGAGCCGCCGCGCCGACGTCGCCCTCCTGGAGGACCAGGGCGAGGAACAGCCGGAGCAGCAGATCGTCGCTGTGGTCGGCCGGGCTGTGCCGCAGCCCCTCACCGAGCGCCGTGATCGCTTCCCGGACGTGGCCGTTGCGTATCCGCAGCACCGCCAGGTCCCACACGTACCGGTTGCCGCAGTACAGGGCCTCCGTCATCCACGCCTCGGCCTGGCGCCGGGCCGCCTCCGTGCCGACCCGTTCCAGGAGCAGCAGTGCGGCGAGGTGGAACGCCGGTGGGTAGTCGCACGCGTCGGCGGCGGCCGCCAGATCACGTAACGCCCCCGGCACGCGCGACGGTTCGCCTAACTTACGGGCGGAATCCAGGCGGTTCTTGGCCCGGTTGATGTGCCCCTCGATCTGCTTGGCCTCGGTGTACCCCAGCTCGAAGTCCGGGTCGAGGCCGAACACCGGGGTGGTCAGCCGGGCTTGGCCGACATCCGTCGCGAACTCGGCCGCCAGCGCGTCCCAGGCGGCGGACAGCACCACGGGAGCGGGAGGCGGTGGCGGGTCCGGCGCTGCCGGTGGATCCGGCGCGACGGCCCTGGCGCCCGGCACGGCGGGGCTCATGGCCTCCACCTGCTCGATCGCGGTGGCCTGCAACAGGGTGGGTCCCGTTTCGGTGACGAGCACCAGGCTGTCGGGACCGACGGCCTCCAGACGCCCCCGAGCGGACCGTCCCCCGGAAAGATAGACCACGACATGCGTACCCACGGGGTACCACTGCTGGATCATCCCCAAGTCCACATGAGCACCATAGCCCAGCTCACACGTGGAGGAACCAGGAAGAACAGCGGAGAATCCGCGCGTGCACGGGATGCCCTCCCGGTGGCCCGCGACCTGCCGAACCACCCTCACGCAGACGGACGATCACCCGGTACGTCGGTGGGCGGACGCCGTCTCGCATCACCCCGGTTCCCGTACGGGCTCGGCGCTGGACCGGGCCGGGAGCGTGCATCACCCCGGTTCCCGCACGGGCTCCGCGCTGGACCGGGCCGGGACCCGGCCGGCGGCCGTAGCCAGCGCCAGCGTCATGCACAGCGAACCCGCCGCCATCGCGGTCATCGCCGTGGCCGGCGAGGTGAACTGGGCCAGCGCACCGGCCAGCGCAGCGCTCACGCCCTGGAAGGTCAGCATGCCGGCCGAGTGCAGCCCCAGCGCCTGGCCGGCCTGGTCGCCGGGGGTCAGGCTCATCAACCGCTCCTGCTGGACCAGGCTCGCGCCGAAACCGGCGGAGGCCACGGTCACGCAGACCACCGCCACCGGCACCGACGGGTGCGCGAAGAACACCAGGTACGGCGTCGCGAGCAGCAGCAGGAGCGGGGTGGCCAGCCGGCGCCGGACCGCGGGTGGCAACAGCCGGCCCACCGTCACGTCCCCGGCGAACATGCCGAGCGCGGCACACGCGAACAGGGTGCCGGCCGCGTGCGGGGCGTACGACACGTAGAGGGACTCGCAGCCGACGACCATGCCGTTGGGCAGCCACAGGCCCAGGTAGGTGAGGCGGCGCGGGCGGGACGACCACAGCTCGGCGTTGGCGCGCCAGGTCGCCGACGGGGAGGGGCGGCCCGTGGCCCGGGGCGGACGCGCGGTCAGGCCGAGACGCAGGACGAGCGCCGCCGTCAGGTACAGGGCCGCGGCCAACAGCAGACAGGCCCGCGGGGAGAGGGTGGCGAGCAGGGCGCCGCCGGTGGCGAACCCGGCGATCTGCATGAGCCCGCTCATCATGTTGAACAGCGAACGCCCGGGCAGGTAGCCGTCCTTGGCGAGGATCTCGTTCAGCAGGCCCCAGCGGACCCCGCCCCCGAGGGACGCGACCAGACCCAGGACCAGGACCACGGTGAACAGCGCGCCGAGCGGCAGACCGGGCAGCGCCTGCACCGCCGTGCCGGCGGCGAAGGCCAGCGAGATCGCGGCGAGGGTCGTGCGCGGGGGCAGTCGGTCGGCGCCGGAGAGCAGGAAGGTCGCGCCGAGCACCTGGGCGAGGGACGGGCCGAACATGCTCAGCGCCGACAGGAGGGGGGAGCCGGTCGCCCGGTGGACGAGCGTGCCGAGGGCGAGGCCGCCGACGGTCCCGGCGGCGGTCTGGGCGGCGGCGCCGAGGAAGAGCGGGGTGAACTCGGGGATGCGGAACAGGGGGCGGTAGCCGGTCATGTCCCGGAGTCTCGGGCGGGCCGCAGCGGGCTCGTTATTGTTTCGCCGTCGTGCGAAAGGTCCGTGTACGAAGGGTCCGTACACGAAGGATCCGTAGGCGGAAGGTCCGTACGCGGCGTACGAGGAGGCGCTCGTGGGGTGGTGGCAGCTCAACGCGGACACCCTGGCCCGGAGCCGGTTCGTCATCTCGCCGCTCGCCGAGACCTTCGCCGGGCTCAAGCTGCTGCACGCCGGGCGGGGGACGCATCCCGGTGAGCACTCCTGGCTGGGCACGCACCTGCCCGCCTACCGGGACAGGCTCGCGGCCGACCCGGTGACGGCCCGGCTGGTGCGGGCGGGGCTGGGGCGGGAGTGGATCGCCGACTTCCTCACACCCACGCCCCGCGACGGCGAGAGCCTCCGGGACGGGATCGCCCGCGTCCGCGCCACCCGGCCGGCGGACGCCCGCGCGCACCTGCGGCTCTCCCTGGCCGGACCGCTGCCCGTCGAGCTGGACCGGGACGACCTGCCCGAGCGGGCGGCCGTACTGCTGGAGTGGGTGTGGGAGGAGGCCGTACGACCGTACTGGGCGCGGCGCCGGCGGGTGCTGGAGGCGGATGTGGTGGCGCGGACCACGCAGGCGAGCCGGGGCGGCTGGGCGAGCGTGCTGGACTCCCTGCGGCCGGGCGGCACGCGGTGGCTCGGGGAGAACCGGTTCCAGATCAACCTGCACGAGTATCCGCCCCGCGAGATCTCCGGCGCCGAGCTGGTGTTCGTGCCGGTGACCGCGCAGCACACGGGCTGGGTCGCCTGGGAGGACGATGAGCGGTACGCCGTGGTCTACCCCTGTGATGGTGTCCTGGCCGGGGACGGCGACCGGGTGGTGCCCACCGGGCTGAGCGCGCTGCTCGGGCCGGGCCGGGCAGCGGTGCTGGTCCTCCTCGGCTCCCCCCTGAGCACCACCCAGCTGACCGCCGTGACCGGGCAGGGGCTGGGCTCGGTGGGCCGGCACCTCAAGGTGCTCCGGGAGGCGGGCCTGGTGACGCGACGACGGGCCGGGCGGTCGGTGCTGTACGCACGGACGGCGGCCGGCGACGTCCTGGTCGAGGCGGGGCAGGCGGCCGGCGACGTCCTGGTCGAGGCGGGGCGGGGGGCTCGGTGACGTGACGTACGGGGGCCGGTGACGTTTGCACCCGGGAGCCGGGGACGCGCTGGGCGCAGTCAGGCAGAGGAGGGGCCGGGGACGCGCTCGGCGAAGCCAGGCAAGGGAGCCGGGGACGCGCTCGGTGAGGCCGGGCGGGGGTGTGGAGAGGCGGCGGGGCTAGCATCCGGGCATGACGACTACTGAGCACAGCGGCTCCCCGCTGGACGTCGAGATCGAGGCCCTCCAGGGCGGCTCCGCGGATCTGTCGCGGTTCGCGGGCAAGGCCGTCCTCATCGTGAACGTGGCCTCCAAGTGCGGGCTGACCCCGCAGTACACCGGGCTGGAGAAGCTGCAGGAGCGGTACGCCGAGCAGGGCTTCACCGTGCTGGGCGTGCCCTGCAACCAGTTCCTCGGGCAGGAGCCCGGCACCGCCGAGGAGATCGCGGAGTTCTGCTCGGCGACCTACGGCGTGACCTTCCCGCTGACGGAGAAGGTGGAGGTGAACGGGCCGGGCCGGCATCCGCTGTACGAGCGGCTCGTGGGCTTCGCCGACGCCGAGGGGCACAGCGGGGACATCCGCTGGAACTTCGAGAAGTTCTTGATCGGCCGGGACGGTCAGGTCGTCGCGCGGTTCTCGCCGCAGACCGAGCCGGAGTCGGCCGAGGTCGTCTCCGCGATCGAGGCCCAGCTCGGCTGAGCACGGCTCGGGCCTCCCGGTGGCCCGGTGGAAGGCGGTGAGCCCTCTCGGCAAGGACGGCGACTGGTCGAGAGGGCTCTCCTGGTGGTGCGTGTGCAGTTGTTGTCCGGACCAGGGTCAGGGAGAACCCCTCACGCCTTGACCGAGGACACGAAGGCGTTCCACGCGTCGGCGGGGAAGGCCAGGATCGGGCCCTCGGGCGTCTTGGAGTCGCGAACGGCGAGTTCGGCGGCGGTGGGCGACTTGACCTCGACGCAGGCGCCGTTGCCCGCGGAATAGGAAGACTTCATCCACGTCTCCGAAGCGCCCTGAATCAGTGCCATGTCCACTCCTGTTGCGAGTTGCGGTAGTGCGGTTCACGCCAACCATGTCGTCTGACTGGCGTGATCGACGCTACCGGGCAACTGCGCGCCGCGGAGGAGTCGTTCACTCAACCGGATGGCATATTCCAGGTGAGCCTTCCATTGGAGTGGACCGGCGGTGTACGATCCCGCGCCCTGCGTGACAGCGCCTCAGTCCGCGTACAGCTTCGCCACGTCCGCGATGAACTTCCGGGACGCCTCCACGTTGAGGGACTGCGCCCGCAGATGCTCGTACATCACGGCGTACTTCTGCACGTCCTGCGCCTTCTCCAGGTACAGGTCGCTGGTCACGCCCTCCAGGTACACCACGCTGGAGTCGGCCGCGTCGGCGAACTCCAGGATCGCGTACTGGCCGTTGAGCCCCGGATGCGCGCCCACGTCGAAGGGCAGCACCTGCACGGTGACGTGCGGGAGCTGCGACATCTCGATCAGGTGCTCCAGCTGTTCCCGCATCACCAGCCGGCTGCCCACGACCCGCTTCAGCGCGGCCTCGTCGAGCACCACCCACAGCCGCAGCGGGTTGGCCTGGGCGGTGATACGTTCCTGTCGGCGCATCCGCACCTGGACACGCTTCTCGATCTCCGCGGTCGACGTCTCCGGCAACGCGCCCTGCACCAGCGCCTCGGCGTAGGCTCGGGTCTGCAACAGTCCCGTCACCAACTGGGGTTCGTACACCCGCAGCGACTCGGCGTCCGTCTCCAGACCGATGTACACGCTGTACGGGATGTCGCCGAAGGTGTGCCACCAGCCCTGCTGTCTGGAATCCCGGGCCATCTCCATCAGCGAGTCGACGATCCGCTGGTCCTCGACCTCGTACACCCCGCACAGATCGCGCACGTCGCGCTGGCTGATGCTCCTCCGGCCGTTCTCCAGCCGACTGATCTTCGACTGCGACACCAGCAGCCGCTCCGCCACCTCTTCGGCCGTCATGCCCTTGAGCTCACGGAGCCTGCGCAGCTCCTGGCCCAGCCGGCGCCGCCTGACGGTGGGATTGACATTGGACGCCACGGGACGCGCACCTCCGGCTGCCTGCCTGTTGCTTAACACTTTGCGTATCTGCTGTTGAGCAGACTGCCACCAAGGTGCTTTCTACCGCTGGGAAACCGTGGATATGCAGCCGGGGACGCGGTCGAGCGGGGCGGCGAGACCACAAGGGTCTCACCGCCCCGCTCGGACCTGCGGCTCCCGAACCGGGTCTGTAGGGCCGGGGTTGCGGCTCAGTGGGCCACGGCACGCGCCATGGACCCGCGACGCGGCTGCGTCGGGATCCCGCGCGCGGGTTCCGGCGCGGACCTGGCGCCGGGCGCGGCCTGCCGGCCGGCCGGGGCCGGGCCACGACGCGGCTGGGCTGCCGCCGCGCCGTTCTGCACGTCCATGACGGCGTGGGCGACGAGCCCGCCCATGGGGTCGTGCCGGATCAGATCCCGCAACCGGGACCGGGACGACCGGCCCTCGTTCCCGGGATACAGGTGCTTGCCGAGCCCGACGGCGTGCGCCAGGGCGGCGAGCGCCGCGGTCCGCGGGTCCGGCGGCACGCCGGTGCGGATCGCGGAATCCAGCCGGGAGCGGATCTCCCGGCTGATGGCGGTGTCCGTCGCCTGGTAACGCGTCGTCGGCAGGACCCCGCACATCTGGCCGGGTACGGCGGCGACCATGCCGCACCGCTCCAGATGCGAGAGGTAGGTCTGCCTGAGCCCCAGCCGGGGCCCGCCGATCCAGTGGACGGCACGCACGGGAGCGCCACGCCTTCGCAGCAACTCCAACGCGCAGTCCAGAGTCGGATCTCCTGTCGGCCGTGGCACCACCACGGCGATACGATCCCCGTCTGGGGCTATCCGTCCGGCCAGCGCCAGCTCCACTAGCTGTGCACCGGCCAGACCGAGGTCGAGCGACTGCGGCTGCGCAGTGGTACCCGTGGCCGGGTCCAGTGCGAGCAACAGAAGCTCCTCCGGAAGTGTTCTGCGGCTCCTGCCCATCCATGCCTCCCCGCGTGGATGAATGACAGGGTGACCCCTCTCACATTGGTCTGTCGAGGGTGCGTGACCGGTTCGTGAGGGAACCGGTAGGTATGTCGTTCTCGTCTACCGCAGGGGCCAAGCCCTCACACAGGACACTGGTACATGGTTCGGACAGGGCGCGCGCGTAGGCGTGCGGCGCATGGAGGAGGCATCGGTGGCGGGCGAGTCCCCCGACAGGTCGAAGCAGCGCGAGTCGTCGGCGGAACCGACGTCGGGGAGCGCGGGTTCGGTTCCCGAGGCGCGCGATCCGCGTCTCGCGGTGTCCCGCGAACGGAAGTCCTCGGGCGGCGACACGGCGACGAAGGTCCTGACGGTACGACCCGAAACCCCGACCTCGCGGGAGCAGTCCGCCGACCCCGAGGACACCGCCCTCCAGGCGGCGGTGTCGACCTGGGTACGCGAACCGAGCCCGGACGCACCTGCGAACGCCGACGGCACCGACGGCACCGACGACACCCACGAGAAGGGCGCGAAGGCTGACGCTCCGTCCGAGGGGGAGTCGGCCGACGCCGGGAACGAGGCGAAGGCGTCGTCCGGCCCGGAGGGCGAGACCGAGGGACCGTCTGACGCGGATGCGGACGCGGACGCGGATGCGGACACGGACGGGGACGGGGACGGGGAGACCGAGGCGGAGGCCCCTGCCGACGCGAAGGCCAAGTCTGACGCCCCGTCTGCCACGGACCGAGGGGACGAGGCGGACGCGGACGCGGAGAGCGGGGCGGACGCAGACGCAGAGGCGAAGAGCGCGGCGGAGGGCGAGGCGGCTGCGGGCGCGGCGGCTGAGGGCGAGGACGGCCCGGAGGCCGCCGACGGCGGGGACGCCCCACAGGGGCCACCCGCAGGCGACGACGAGAGCCGCACGGGTGGTGCGGGTGGGAACACGGACGCCGAGGGCGGAGCCGAGGCGGCGGACGGCGACGAGCCCCGCACGGAGCCCTCCGTCAAGGACACCGGCGCCAAGGACACCGCCCCCGAGGACACCGGCGCCGAGAACCCCGCCGCCAGGGACACCGGCGTGGACCAGCCCACCACCGTCTTCAAGGCCGTCCACCCCAAGACACCCCCCGTCGACCAGCCGACGACCATGCTCAAGGTCGGCGGCAAGCCGGAAGGCAAGCCGAAGACTCCCGAGTCCGACTCCGGACAGTCCGACCCCGAACGCACCAGCAAGTTCGTCGCGCTCAAGGACGACCTGCGCAAGCCGGCCGCCGGGGCCAAGACCCCGGACGCCACCACGCCCGTCCCGCAGGTCGGCCCCGAGCGCACCACCCAGCAGCCGCTCCCGCCCAAGCCCCCGCTGGACCTGCTGGCGGAGCTGACGAACACGCCCCCGCCCCCGGAGACCCCGGTCCGCACGCTCGTGCGGCGAATCAAGATCTGGACCCCGCTGGTCCTGCTGCTCGCGATCATCTTTGCGGTCGTACAGGCCGTGCGCCCGCTGCCGACGCCCACCCTCGCGCTCACCGGCAAGGACAGCTACACCTTCGCCGGCGACCGCACCCAGTTGCCCTGGCCCGGCGAGGGCCAGGGCTGGATGGACGTGGACGGCGTGGGCACGATGGGGCATTTCGGCAAGCAGACCCCCGTGGCCATCGGCTCGGTCGCCAAGACCATGACGGCGTACATCGTCCTCAAGGACCACCCGCTGAAGCCGGGCCAGGAGGGCCCGAAGATCAAGGTCGACCCGACGGCGGAGAAGGAGGGCGGCTACAACAAGGCCGGCGAGTCGACGCTCGACACCGTCAAGGCCGGTGACACCCTCACCGAGAAGCAGGCCCTGTCGGCCGTCCTGATCCCCTCCGCCAACAACATCGCGCGGCTGCTCGCGCGCTGGGACGCGGGCTCGGAGGCGGCGTTCGTCAAGAAGATGAACGCCACCGCCAAGGAACTGGGGATGACCGGCACGACGTACACCGACCCCTCGGGGCTGAAGGAGACCACCGTCTCCACGGCCGAGGACCAGGTGAAGCTGGGCCGCGCGTTCGTGAAGGTCCCGGCCCTGGTCGCGATCAGCAGCGCGGCGAGCTGGACGGACCCCTCCGGCAAGTTCTGGCCGAACTACAACGAGCTGCCGTACCGCATCGGCGCGATCGGCATCAAGACCGGCAGCACCACCGCGGCCGGCGGCAACCTGCTGTTCGCCTCCCGCAAGCAGGTCGGCGGGCAGACGGTGACGATCGTCGGCGCGATCCTCGGCCAGCACAAGCGGGAGATCCTCCAGACGGTCAACCAGGTCAGCAAGACGGCGCTGCTCGCCGCCCAGGACGCGCTGACCTCGGCGAAGATCGTGAAGAAGGGGGACGTCGTCGGGTACGTGGACGACCGGCTGGGTGGCCGTACCCCGGTCGTGGTGACCAAGGACGTCACGGCGGCCGGCTGGGCCGGGATGAAGGTGGAGCTGTCCTTCGCGTCCGGGACCGTGCCGCACAGCGCGAAGGCCGGCACCCGGGTCGGGACACTCACCGTGGGCGACGGTACGGCCGGTGCGGTGAAGGTCCCGGTGGCCCTCCAGAAGGACCTGACCGAGCCCGGTATCGGCGCCAGGCTGACCCGGCTGGGCTGACCGGCCGGGCCCGGCCGTACGCCCCCGCCCGCCCGGCCGTACGCCCCCGCCCGCCCGGCCCCGTCCCCCCCGCGCACCCCGTCATGGAGCCCCCACCCGGGAGCCCCGTGGCGGGGTGCGTGCTAGCGTCACGAATCGGGGCAGGTCGCCGGTCCCGGGACAGGGCCGCGAACTGGACGGAACGCGGCCGGGTACTCCGAGGGAAGCGGCCGAGAACAGAAGACGGGACACGGGGAGTGCCTTCAGGTGGCCACAGCGGAGCCGACACACGCCGACGACGCGGATCCGGGCCCGGGATCCGGCCCGCGAATACGTCTGTCCACGACTGACCCGGACCGGCGCGTCGCCGGGCCCGACGCCGGGGTGCGCCCCGGCGGACGCGCCCGGTTGCTCGCCGCCCTGGAACCGCTCCGGCAGCGGCTGCTCCGGCACCCCGCGCTGTCGATGACGGCGCTCTCGGGCGTGCTGCACATCATCTGGTTCTTCACGTTCGCGAACAGCGGTGGCGATCTCGCCGCGCAGGACGCGTGGGCGGAGTTCGTCGGCCGGCACCCGGACTCGGCGTACAACCTCGCCTGGTACGGCGGCATGCACCCGGTGTCGTACAGCGTGGTGTCGCCGTATCTGATGTCGGTCCTCGGTGTGCGGACGACGATGATGATCGCCGGGACGGTCTCGGCCGGTCTGCTGACGATGGTGCTGATCCGCAGCCGGGCGGTGAAGAACCCGCTGTGGGCCTCGCTCGCCGGGGTCTTCGCGTTCCTGTGCAACGCGATCTCCGGCCGGGTGACCTTCGGGCTCGGCACGATGTTCGCGCTCGGCGCGGTCGCGGCGGTGTTCTGCTGGCCGTACCGGTGGCGGTTCAAACGCTGGGCGAAGGCCCTGGTCGCCGCCCCGCTGGCGGCGCTCGCCACCATGGCCTCGCCGGTCGCGGGGCTGTTCGTGGGTCTGGTCGCGGTCGCCCTGTTCCTGCAGAAGCGACGGCCGGGCGCGTGGGCGCTGGGGCTGGCACCGGCGGCGGTGGTCGCGGTGTCGGCCTGGCTGTTCCCGTTCTCCGGCACCCAGCCGATGGGGTTCGGCTCGGTGATCATGCCCCTGTTGTACGGCCTGCTGTGCCTGTTCCTGGTGCCGAAGGAGTGGGTGACCGTCCGGCTGACCGCCGCCGTCTACAGCGTCGCCGTGGTCCTGGTGTGGCTGATCAGCTCGCAGATCGGGTCCAACATCTCGCGGCTGCCGATGATGTTCGCGGGCGCGGCCCTGATCGCGGCCCTGCCGTACACCGTGCCGAAGTCCCGCAAGTGGTACGTGACCGTGCTGGCCTTCCTCGGCTTCGCCGGCTGGATCGGCTTCAAGTCGGTGGACGACATCATCCACACCACCCCGGCGGCCTCCTGGGCGCGGGAGCTCGCCCCGCTGGTCAACGAACTGCAGAAGGTCGGCGCGGAGAAGGGCCGGGTCGAGGTGGTCCCGGCCCGCTCGCACCGCGAGGCCTCCGCGCTCGCGCCGTACGTCAACCTGGCCCGCGGCTGGAACCGGCAGGCCGACATGGAGCGCAACCCCCTCTTCTACGACGACACGCTCAACTCGGCGAACTACCACGAGTGGCTCCAGCGGTGGGCCGTGCACTACGTGGTGCTGCCCAAGGACAACCCGGACGGTGACGGCGGCGAGCGCGAGCGGCAGCTGCTGCGGCGCGGGATGCCGTATCTGAAGCAGATCTGGGGCGACGCGAACTGGCAGCTGTTCAAGGTGACCGATCCGGCGCCGCTCGCCGAGCCGAACGCGGTGGTGGACCGGGCCGAGCAGGGCGAGATGACGCTGCGGGTGAGCAAGGCCGGGCGGATCCTGATCCGGATCCCGTACTCGCCGTGGCTGAGCATCGTCGACGAGCACGGCAAGAGCCAGTCCTACGACAAGGTCAAGGCGTGCCTGATGGCGACGCCGGAGGACGTCGACGGGGACAAGTGGACCACGCTGCTCGCGCCGAGGCCGGGCACGTACCGGCTGGCCGCGCCGTACCAGCTGCCGCGCGGTACGCCGTGCCCCGACCAGCTGAAGAAGCCCTGACCGTCGGCGGAGCCGGGCGGCGTACGCGTCGGTGCCCGGCACCGCCGGGATGACCAGCGCCACCAGTTCCGCCCTGCCCGGTCCCGCCGCGGCCATGAGGACGTGGGTGCGTCCGTCGTCGCCGCGGGCGTCCCGGTCGAGCCGTTCGTCGATGGCGACCGTCCACCTCATGCGCTCGTCGTGGCGGCCGGCGCTGAAGGAAAGCGGGGGCGGGTCGGCGGTGTTCGTCGGGACGCGGTCGGCCGTGGCCGCGCCCGCGTCGACCCAACTCCCCCAGCGCGCCTGACCCGTTCACACTGATGAACATGGATCAGCAAGCCGAACAATTTTACCCTGACTTGACCTTACGCTTGCTTGTCGTGTTCACGTGGACGGACCCACGATCGGGCACATGAACAGTCTCGACTGGGCCGTGCTCATCGGCTACTTCGGTGTGATGGTCGCGATCGGCGTCTGGTCGCACAAGCGCGTGGACAACGTTTCCGACTTCTTCACGGCCGGCGGCAAGATGCCCTGGTGGCTCTCCGGCATCTCGCACCACATGTCGGGCTACAGCGCCGTGATGTTCACCGGGTACGCGGGCATCGCCTACACCTACGGCGTCACCTCCTTCATCACCTGGTCCTTCCCCATCGCGCTCGGCATCGCCATCGGGTCGAAGCTGTTCGCGCCCCGCATCAACCGACTGCGTTCCCGGCTCCATGTGGCCTCCCCGCTGGAGTACCTGAAGAACCGTTACAACCTGCCCACGCAGCAGGCGCTCGCCTGGTCCGGCATGCTGCTGAAGATCGTGGACGTGGGCGCCAAGTGGGCGGCCATCGCCACCCTGCTGTCCGTCTTCACCGGCATCTCGCTGAACCAGGGCATCCTCATCACCGGCGCGATCACCGCGGTCTACTGCACGATCGGCGGCCTGTGGGCGGACGCGCTGACCGAACTCGGCCAGTTCGTCATCCAGTTGCTCGCCGGCATCGCGATGTTCGTGGCCGTCGTGCTGAAGCTGAGCGACAAGAACATCGGCTTCTTCGGCGCCTGGGACGAGCCGGCCCTGCACGGGCACGGCAAGCCGCTGGTCGGCCCCTACGGCACGGTGTTCCTCCTCGCGTTCCTCTTCATCAAGCTCTTCGAGTACAACGGCGGCATGCTCAACCAGGCCCAGCGCTACATGGCCACCGGCAGCGCCTACGAGGCCGAGCGCTCGGCCCGGCTGTCCGCGGTGCTGTGGCTCGTCTGGCCGGTGGTGCTGTTCTTCCCGATGTGGATGTCCCCGCTGCTGGTCCACGCGCAGAAGCCGGACGGCTCCGACTCCTACGCCCTGATGACCGAACAGCTCCTGCCGCACGGCCTGTTGGGCCTCGTCATCGTCGGGTTCTTCTCCCACACCATGGCGATGTGCTCCTCCGACGCCAACGCGATCGCCGCCGTGTTCACCCGGGACGTGGCGCCGGTGCTGTCGGCCAGGGCACGGGGCTGGAACGAGCGGTCGGGACTGATCGCGGCCCGCGTCACGACGGTCGTCTTCCTCGGCCTGTCCATGGCGGTCGCGACCCAGGTCAACTCCCCCACCTTCAAGGACATCATCACCGTCGTCATCAAGTGGGTCGCCGGTCTGATGGGCCCGATCGCGATCCCGATGATGCTCGGCCTGCTCCGCCCGTTCCGCCGCTCCGGCCCGACGGCGGCGCTCACCAGCTGGGCGGCGGGTCTGCTGGCCTTCTGGCTGGTCAACTACCCCATCAACTGGAACGTCGACGGTGGCGTCCCGCTCCAGTACCAGGTCTCGATCCCGCTCGCGGTCTCCCTGGTCCTGTACATCCTCATCGGCTACCTCAAGCCGGAGGACACCCCGGCCCGCCTGGCCGTCATCGAGAAGGTCAACACGGACGGCGACGCGGTGGCGGCGGTACCGGTGCCGGCCACGGCGGGCGACGACGTGGTCGGGGCGCCGTAGGGTCCGCCGTCCGGGAGCGCGCTCACGCCCGCGGGTACCGCGCCAGCCACCCCGGTGACGAACCGGCCGGGCCGTGGAGAGCGGGGCCCTGGGTCATCTCCATCGCGAAGTCGTCGGCCAGTTCCAGGATCGTGGGACGGCCCTCCAGCTCGGCCAGCCAGGCCGGCGGGAGGGCCGTTTCGCCGTGCAGGGCGCCGAGCAGGCCGCCGGTGAGGGCGCCCGCCGCGGCGGAGGGGCCGCTCTGGTTCACCGCCAGGCACAGCCCGTGCCGTACGTCCTCCCCCACCAGCGCGCAGTACACGGAGGCGGCCAGCAGCCCGTCCGCCGTACCGTCGCCGGCCAGCTCCTCCACCCGGGCCGGGGTCGGCATCCCCTGCCGTACCGCGCCGAGGGCGTGCTGGAGGGCGTCGGAGACCGGCTGGTGGCCGGGGCGGACGGCGAGCAGCGCGAGGGCCCGCTGCACGGCACCGTCCAGGCTGTCGCCGCGGGCCAGCGCGTGCACGATCACGGCGTACGCGCCCGCCGACAGGTAGGCGATGGGGTGGCCGTGGGTCTGGGCCGCGCACTCCACGGCCAGCTGGACGACCAGTTGGGGTTCCCAGCCGACGAGGAGGCCGAAGGGTGCCGAGCGGGCGACGGCCTCCGGCCCCAGCTCCCCCGGGTTCTTCGGGGACTCCAGCGTGCCCATGGTGTCGTCGCCGAACCCGATGAGCAGCGCGCGGGTGGGGTCCCGGCGGGCGTACAGCCACTCCTCGCGGGCCAGCCAGCCGTCGTCCTTGCGGCGCTCGTCGGGACCCCAGTCCCGTTGGGTGGCCGTCCAGCGCAGATAGGCCCGGTGCAGATCGGTCGGCGGGTGCCAGGCGCCGGTGTCGCGGCGCACCTGGGCGCGTATCAGCCCGTCCACGGTGAACAGGGTCAGCTGGGTGTGATGGGTGACCGTGCCGCGCCGCCCGTGCCCGAAGGCCAGGTCCAGCAGCCCCTCACCGCCGTACGCGGCCCGGATCTCCGCGAGGGACAGGGGATCGGCGGGCCCGCCCAGCGCGTCACCCACCGCGGCCCCGAGCAGCGTGCCCCGCACCCGGCTCCGGAAGTCCTGCTGTTCGGCACGCCCCCAGACGGCACCGGCTGTCGCCCCCACCAGACCTCCCCTGGCACCGTCCGCCTGTACGACGCCCAGCACTTTGGCTTCCCTTCCCTCCCAGAGCAAGAGGGATTCCCGTCCGCCGTCCGGTACCCCGGCACGACTTCGGGAGGGTTCCTGGTTCATCGCCCGCAGCCCCGGCTCGCGGGGTCTTACGTGGGCTCCGCAGGCGTTTCACCTCTCCGCATGCCCTGCGGCGAGTTTACGTCCTTCCCTACGAAGGTTGATTTCAGCATTCTCGTCCCGATCGTGCGTAATCCCGCACGCACTACACGTCCAGGAACGGACATGCAACTGACGACGGCCCCTGGGGCCGGATATTTCCCCGCTGTTCAGGTTGGAGCACATCTGGGTGGAAGGGAACCACCGGGACACCTTGACGAAGCCGCGCCCGTAGCGCCCGCATTTGACTTCCAGGGCGTGTGAGAACATCCCCATGGACTGGTCATGGACAGGCTTTCCCAACCGGCCACGTCGCGTCGCCATGCCCTTCACGTTCAGGTCCTCCAGATACACCGCTTGGCTCTCGCGGACGCTTGTCGGCGATGCGCGCATGAATCCTTGCGACTGCCAGTTTGGCTTTACACCGGTTGCCGCCTCCCTTCTTGCAGCGAGACAAGTGCCGCTGAGCCCGACGAAGCTTCTTCTGCTGCCGTCGGAAGAACTCCGGTGAAGCGATCTTCCTGCCGCGCAGCACCGCGTAGGTGGACAAGCCCAAGTCAACGCCACTGTCCGTGGCTTCCGAATCCAGCGGGGGCAGCGGTTGTTGCTTCACCTCCACTACGAAGCTGGCGAAGTATCGACCGGACGAGTCCTTGAGGATGGTGACCGACGAGGGCTCGGCCGGAAGCGGCCGGGACCACTTCACCCGGACCTCGCCGATCTTGGCCAAGTACAGCGCACCGCCCTCGCGAATCCGGAAGCCGTTTCGGGTCAGTCGAATCGCCTGTCGGCCACTCTTCCCTCTTGTACTTGGGCGGCTGCACCCTGGGGCCCTTGCGATCTCCTCGCCGCCAAGCGAAGAAATTGCGGTAGCTCGCATGCAAGTCGGCGAGTGACTGCACCAGGACTACAGCCGACACTTCGGCCGGCCAAGACCGCTCAGGGGTCTTTTTGGCCAACGTCGTGACCATCTTCTGAAGCTCGTTGTCCGGGATGAACGGCTCACCCCACGCGTGGGCATCCCTCCGTGCACGAAGGCCATCATTGAAGACGACCCGAGCGCACCCGAATGATGCCGCCAGCAAGGGAATCTGGCTTGCCGTCGGGTAGACGCGGAGGTTGTAACGGAGCTTCACGGACGCGACTGTGGAACAGCGGCGACGAGCTGGTTGAGAGAACACCGAAAGAGGCCACTGTGACCGGAATCACGTCACCGGCGGCGGGAGCTGCCGGGTTGAAAGGAGGAGAGCTGGGCGCGCGGAGCTCCTTCGCCTCTCGCCCCGCACGTCGGGCTCTGGCTCAATTCACGTGGGAGAAGCCGGTGTTCGTCGGGAAGAATCCAGCCATGACCACCACCCCCACCCAGCACACCGGCCTCAGACTCGCCGCCGGTGTGCTCACCGGCATACTCGCCCTCTACATCGCCCTGGTCGCGCTCGGGAACATCACGGACTTCGGGACCAACCAGCAGTTCGTGCGGCATGTGCTGGCGATGGACACGACGTTCAAGGACGACGACCTGATGTGGCGGGCCGTCACCAGTACGGCACTTGAGGACACCGCGTACGTCCTCATCATCGTGTGGGAGAGCGTGGCGGCCCTGCTGCTGGTCCGGGGGACGTACCTGTGGGCGCGGCGGAAGGACGACCTCGCCCGGCGCTGGTCCACCTACGGTCTGCTGATGCTCCTGCTGCTCTTCGGCGCCGGGTTCATCGCGATCGGCGGTGAGTGGTTCGCGATGTGGCAGTCGAAGACGTGGAACGGCCTGGACGCGGCGACCCGCGTGTTCCTGCTCAGCGGTGTCGCGTTGATCGTCAACCAGTTGCCGGGACCGGTCCGGCGGGCCGACTCCGCGTGACGCGGGGCACACCCCGGGCGGGGGCGCGGGGCGGACAGCTGCGGCGGATCGCCGAGCGCCGGGCGCGGGCCGGCCGGGCGGCCGGGCAGCGGCCCCGGGCTCCGCTGGGCGCGCGCCGCCCCGGGTACCGCCCCAGGGCCCCGGAGCGGACCGGCGGTGCGGCGGGGGCGGGGACCGGTCCGGCGGCCGGCCCGGAGGGCTGGGGTCAGCGGGCGGGGCTCCTCGCGACGCTGCTCCCCGGGCTGACGGCGGTCGCCACCCTGGTGTTCACCTGGGTGTCCGTCACGCAGGTGTCCGAGGAGCTGACCATCTCGGAGCAGGGACAGATCGCGGACCGGTACGACAAGGCGATCGAGCGGCTGGACGACGACTCCGTCAACATCCGCAGGGGGGCGATCTTCTCCTTGCAGGGCATCATGGAGGACTCGCCGCGGAAGCAGCCGGCGGTGATCGACGACCTGTCCCAGTACATCCGCGCCCACGCGGCCAAGAAGGCGACCTCGGCGCAGAAGGCACCGGACATCCAGGCGGCGCTCTCCGTGCTCGGCCAGCGCGATCCCGCGCACGACGGGGGCCGGGCCATCGATCTGCGGGGCGTCCAGCTCGCCGACGTCGATCTCAAAGGGGCCGATCTGAGCGGTGCGCTGCTCGCCGACGCGGTGTTCTCGCGCGGTGACCTGGGAGGCACGAAGCTGTCCGGCGCGGACCTGCGGGGTGCCGCGCTGAGGCGGACGAACCTCCGCGGTGCCGACCTGTCCCGGGCGAACCTCTACAAGACGGACCTGCGGGAGGCGGACCTGACGGAGGCGGACCTGAGGGGGGCGGATGTGACCGGAGCGGAACTCACCGGGGCCGGCCTGGCGGACGTACGGGTCGACGGCGCCACGGAGTGGACCGGTGCGCACCGGCCGGAAGAGGATCTGCCGACGGCGACCGCGACCCCGGTTCCGCCGGACCGCACCACGCCGACCCCCGCTTCCGGGTGGTCGCGCGGGGACGCTACTTGACCACCGTGACCCGGGTGCCCTGGTCTCCGAAGGCCCACAGGGCGGCTCCGTCCTCCTTGTGGAGGCGGATGCCGCCCAGTTTCTGGCCGTTCGCGGGCGGGGGCGAGGAGCCGTCCAGGGCGTTGGAGAAGGCTATGTTCACGTCGGACACCTTGGTGAAGTACATGATGTGCTCGATCTGCACGCCGTCCGAGCCCTTGAGGGACTGCCTGCGCAGGGTGATCGAGTAGCGGCCGGGCTGCGGGCTCACCGTGCCCGGCCACACCGTGAACGTGCGGGTCGCCTTGCCGGTCGCGTCGACCAGCCAGACCCGCTTCTCGCCGAGCGAGTAGACGATCCGGCGGCCCTCGCCGGACTCGTCCGGCAGGGCGGGGGCGGACGGTGTCCTCGGTGTCAGGGACGCGTGGGGGCTCGCCGACGCCGACGCGGTGGGCCGGGTCACGGCGGCCGTGGGATGCGGCCCGTGGTTCGCCTGCACGGCGAGGGCGACGACGGCAGCGGTCGCCCCCGCCGTCAGGCCGGTGACCCAGGCCCACGAGGGCAGTCGGGCAGCCACGGGACGCATCTCCTCCGCTACGGGTCCCCCTTCTCAGCACAGGGGTCGGATCATCGTACTCAGTCCGTGGAGGGGGATCGGTCCGGGAGGCCGCTCAGTCCAGGACCGGCAGCAGCTCCGGCAGGTGGCCGTCGGACGCCTCGGCCGCCCGCTGCCGTTCTTCCGGTACCTCGCCGTAGAGGGTGGTGCGCGGCTTGGCGGGGCGGCCGGCCGCCTCCGCCACCGCGACCAGGTCGCGGACCGACTTGTACGAGCCGTACGAGGAGCCCGCCATGCGGGAGATCGTCTCCTCCATCAGCGTCCCGCCGAGGTCGTTCGCGCCGGAGCGGAGCATCTCCGCCGCCCCCTCGGTGCCCAGTTTGACCCAGCTCGTCTGGATGTTGGGGATCCAGGGGTGCAGCAGGAGGCGGGCCATCGCCGTCACCGCCCGGTTGTCCCGCAGTGTGGGGCCGGGCCGGGCGATGCCGGCCAGGTACACCGGCGCGTTGGTGTGGATGAACGGGAGCGTCACGAACTCGGTGAAGCCGCCCGTCTCCCGCTGGATCCCGGCCAGTGTGCGCAGATGGCCGAGCCAGTGCCGGGGCTGGTCCACATGCCCGTACATCATCGTGGACGACGAGCGGATGCCCAGCTCGTGCGCGGTGCGGATCACCTCGATCCAGGTGGCCGTGGGCAGCTTGCCCTTGGTCAGCACCCAGCGGACCTCGTCGTCCAGGATCTCCGCCGCCGTGCCGGGGATGGAGTCCAGGCCCGCCTCCTTGGCCGCCGTGAGCCACTCGCGGATCGAAAGGCCGGTCCGGGTCGCGCCGTTGACCACCTCCATCGGGGAGAAGGCGTGCACGTGCATGCCCGGGACGCGCTGCTTCACCGCCTTCGCGATGTCGAAGTACGCGGTGCCCGGCAGGTCCGGGTGGATGCCGCCCTGCATGCACACCTCGACCGCGCCCACCTCCCACGCCTGCTGGGCGCGGTCGGCGACCTGCTCCAGCGAGAGCGTGTAGGCGTCCGCGTCCGTGCGGCGCTGCGCGAAGGCGCAGAACCGGCAGCCGGTGTAGCAGACGTTGGTGAAGTTGATGTTGCGGGTGACGATGTAGGTGACGTCGTCGCCGACCGCCGACCTGCGGACGTCGTCGGCCACCCGGCACAGCGCGTCCAGCGCCGGGCCGTCCGCGTGCAGCAGGGCGAGGGCCTCGGCGTCGGTCAGCCGGGTGGGGTCGTCGGCCGCCGTGCGCAGCGCCTCGCGCACGTCGGCGTCGATGCGTTCCGGGGCCATGCCGGGGGCCGCCGCCTCCCGCAGGGCCTCCCAGTCGCCGTACACCTCGTCGAAGTCGGCCCGCCGGTCGCCGGTGCGTCCCTCGGTGTCGATGGACGCGTGCAGGTCCGTGCGGCCGGTGGCGGTGAACACCTCCTCCGGCTCCTGCCAGGGCCGGCCCGTGACCGGCGCGTCCGGCAGGGCGAGGCCCGTCTCCGGGTCGGCGAGGGCGGACACGTGCGGGCGCAGCCGCGGGTCCAGCCAGGGCTCGCCGCGGCGGACGAACTCCGGGTAGACGCAGAGGCGTTCGCGCAGTTCGAAGCCGGCTGCCCGGGAGCGCTCGGTGAGTTCCTCGATCTGCGGCCAGGGGCGTTCGGGGTTGACGTGGTCGATGGTCAGCGGGGAGACCCCGCCCCAGTCGTCGATGCCGGCGCCGATCAGCCGCTCGTACTCGGCGTCGACCAGGTTCGGCGGGGCCTGGAGGCAGGCCGACGGGCCCATGATGTGCCGGGCGACGGCCACCGTGGCGACCAGGTCGTCCAGTTCGGCGTCCGGCATGCCGCGCATCGCCGTGTCCGGCTTGGCGCGGAAGTTCTGGATGATCAGTTCCTGGATGCCGTGGTAGGCCCGGGAGACCTTCCGGAGCGCGAACAGGGACTCCGCGCGCTCCTCGTAGGTCTCGCCGATGCCGATGAGCAGGCCGGAGGTGAAGGGGACGGAGGAGCGGCCGGCGTCCTCCAGGACGCGCAGCCGGACGGCCGGTTCCTTGTCCGGGGAGCCGTGGTGCGGGCCGCCCGGCTCGGACCACAGGCGGGTGGCGGTCGTCTCCAGCATCATGCCCATGCTGGGCGCGACGGGCTTCAGCCGCTGGAAGTCGGTCCACGTCAGCACACCCGGGTTGAGGTGGGGAAGGAGTCCCGTCTCCTCCAGGATGCGGATGGAGATGGCGCGGACGTAGGCGATGGTGTCGTCGTAGCCGTGCGCGTCGAGCCATTCGCGCGCCTCGGGCCAGCGGTCCTCCGGCTTGTCGCCGAGGGTGATCAGGGCTTCCTTGCAGCCGAGGGCGGCGCCCTTGCGGGCGATGTCCAGCACCTCGTCGGGGGACATGAACATGCCGTGCCCGGCGCGGCGCAGCTTGCCGGGCACGGTGACGAACGTGCAGTAGTGGCACTTGTCCCGGCACAGCCGGGTGAGGGGGATGAAGACGCTCTTCGAGTACGTGATGATGCCGGGCCTGCCCGCCGCCTCCAGGCCCGCGTCCCGCACCCGGGCGGCGGAGGCGGCGAGGTCGGTGAGGTGCTCACCCCGCGCCTGGAGCAGTACCGCCGCCTCGGCGACGTCGAGGGCGACGCCGTCCCGGGCGCGTTTGAGGGCGCGACGCATGGAGTTCTCGGTGGGGCCGGTTCCGGAGGTCGCGGAAGTCGTCATCCCTTGAGCATACGTTCGCTTTGATCACGGTTGCGGGGCACTGTCCGGGAGGAGCGGGCCGTAGGCGTCGAGCGCCCGCAGCACCTCCGCCTCCCGGGCCGGCGGCAGCTGCACCACGACCTCCTCGATGCCCAGTTCGGCGTAGTGGGCGAGCTTGCCGGGGGTGGGCCGGACGGCGTACGGGACGACCTGGAGGGCGGCCGGGTCGCGGCCGGCGTCCGCCCACACCGAGCGCAGCACGGGCAGCGCTTCGGAGAGCCCGCGTCCGCCGATCGGCAGCCAGCCGTCGGCGTACTCGGCGATGTGCGCGAACAGCTTGGGTCCGGCGGCCCCGCCGACGAGCGTGCGGGGGCCGACGACCGGGCCGCGCGGCTTCTGCACGGGCTTGGGGTGGGCGAAGCTGGCCCGTACGGCGCCGAACTCGCCCTCGTACGCGGTCGGCTCCTCGCTCCACAGCGCGCGCATCAGCGCCATCCGGTCCCGGACCAGTTCCCGGCGGGTCCGCCAGGTGACGCCATGGTCGGCGGCCTCCTCCACGTTCCAGCCGTAGCCGAGGCCGAGGGTGAAGCGGCCGCCGGACAGGTGGTCGAGCGAGGCGATCTGCTTGGCGAGGTCGATGGGGTCGTGCTGGGCGACGAGGGTGATGCCGGTGCCGAGCGCCAGCCGCTCGGTCACGGCCGCCGCCTGGGCCAGGGCCACGAAGGGGTCGAGGGTACGGCCGTACTCGCGGGGGAGGTCGCCGCCGGCGGGGTAGGGGGTGGTGCGGTCGGCCGGGATGTGGGTGTGTTCCGGGAGGTAGAGGCCGGAGAACCCGCGCTGTTCCAGTTCGCGGGCGAGGTGGGTGGGGGTGATGGTCTCGTCGGTGAGGAAGATCGTGACGGAGATGCGCATGGGGCATCGTACCGACTGGTCGGTCGCTCGTCAGGGGTGCGCGCGTGTCCGGTGTGGCCGGTCGCGGCCGAGGCGCATATCGATACTGTCCCGCGCCCCTTCAGGCGCCTACCGTGGCCCTTGTGACGACCTTGCGCGGCACCTTGGCACCGGGTTCACCGGACTACGTGTACCTACCCTTCGAAGTGCCGCCCGGCACGGCCGAGTTGAAGGTCTCCTACACGTACGACAGACCCCCCGTCCCGCCCGGCACCCCCGGCAACGCCCTCGACATCGGGCTGTTCGACACGCGCGGTACCGAGCCGGGCGGGCGGGGGTTCCGGGGGTGGTCGGGCGGGGCGCGCGGCGAGTTCTTCGTACGGGCGGACGAGGCCACACCCGGATATCTCCCCGGGCCGCTGTCCCCCGGCACCTGGTACATCGCGCTCGGGCCGTACACCGTGGCACCGCAGGGGCTGTCGTACGAGGTGACCGTCACGCTGACGGAAGGGCCGGCCGGACGGACGCCCGAGGCCGTGTACCCGCCGGACCGGGCCCGGGGGCGGGGCCGGGACTGGTACCGGGGCGACTGCCACCTGCACTCCTGGTACTCCGACGGGCGCCGCACCCCGGCCGAGATCGCGGACCTGGCCCGCGCCGCCGGGCTCGACTTCCTCAACAGCTCCGACCACAACACGCACGCCTCGCACGCCCACTGGGCCGACGCGGCCCGTGACGACCTGCTGGTGCTGCTCGGCGAGGAGGTCACCACCAGGAACGGGCACGTCCTCGCCCTCGGCACCGAACCGGGCACCTTCGTCGACTGGCGCTACCGGGCCCGGGACGGCCGCTGGGCGCACTTCGCGCGGGAGATCCGGCGGGCCGGCGGTCTGGTCGTCCCGGCCCATCCGCACGCCGACTGCGTGGGCTGCGCCTGGAAGTTCGGGTTCGCCCACGCGGACGCCGTCGAGGTGTGGAACGGGCCCTGGACACCCGACGACGAGCTGGCGCTGGCGGCCTGGGACGCGGGGCTGGTGGCGTCGGCGCGGGGCGAGCGGGCGTGGCTGCCGGCGATGGGCAACAGCGACGCCCACCGCGCCCCGGACGTCGTCGGGCTGCCCCAGACGGTCGTCCTCGCCGACGGCCTGACCCGGGAGGCGATCCAGGAAGGGCTGCGGGCCGGGCGGTCGTACGTGGCCGAGTCACGGCACGTCACGCTGGCGTTCTCCGTGACGGCCGAGGGGGGCGGACGGGCCGGGATCGGGGAACGGTTGGCGGTCGCCCACGACACCCCGGTGACCGTCCGGCTGGAGGTGTCCGGGGCACCGCGCTGCTCGGTGCGGCTCGTCACCGACCAGGGCGTGCTGTACACCGGCGGACCGCTGCCGGTGTCCGGCGCGGGCACCGTGGAGTGGCGCACGACCCCGGACCGCGCGGCCTATGTGCGTGCCGAACTGCGCCACGAGACGGCGCTGGGCCCGGTACCGGGAGCGATGACCGCGTTCACCAACCCGGTCTTCCTGGGGCACTGAGGTGTGCCGGCCCGTGCCCCCGTTGCGATCAGTCGTGGCCCGGTGGAGGCTGGCATCCTCGTGCCGGGAGAGAAGAGGGGGGCCGGAGTCATGTCAGGCCGCGCAGACCGCAAGCACCGCGTCGTGACCAGCCTCCAGCGGTACGTCGCCAACCCGCTCAACCGGCGCCTGCCGTTCCAGACCCTGCTGGAGACCACCGGCCGGTCGTCCGGCCTGCCCCGGCGGACCCCGGTCGGCGGGCGCCGCGTCGGCAGCTCCTTCTGGCTGGTCTCCGAGTTCGGCCTGAAGTCCCAGTACGTGCGCAACATCCAGGCCGACCCCACGGTCCGCGTCCGCATCGCCGGCCGCTGGCACCACGGCACCGCCCACCTGCTCCCCGACGACGACCCCGTGGCCCGGCTGCGCACCCTGCCCCGCCTCAACAGCACGGCGGTACGCGCGTTCGGCACGGACCTGCTGACCGTACGGGTGGACCTGACGGACTGAGCCCTGTCACCCGTCGCCCGGCGGTCGACACCGACGCCGCAGGATCGCGGCGATCGCCGCCCCGCGAGGAGCTTGCGGAGAGTGTGTGAGGGCCTTGTGCACCTGGGCCCGACCCGCCCCGGTCGGCCGCGATCGGCTGTGATCGGCGTCTCCCACGGCTGACGCAACCGTCCGGAACAAGGCAAACTGACGGGGTTGTTCGTGATGCCGAGGGGGACGAACGCATGGACGGTGGGCCGCGAGTACCCGAGCAGCGGCGTGCCGGCTCCGCGCCCGTCGCGGAGCCCGGCCCGCTGCGCTTCGGCGTGCTCGGTCCGGTGCGGGCCTGGCACGGCGAGGAGGCGCTCAGCACGGGCTCCCCCCAGCAGCGCGCCCTGCTGGCCGCCCTGCTGCTGCGCGAGGGCCGTACGGCCACGGCGGCGGAGCTCATCGACGCGCTGTGGGGGCCCGAGCCGCCGTCCCAGGCGCTGGCGGCGGTGCGCACGTACGCCTCCCGGCTGCGCAAGGTGCTGAGCCCCGGCGTCCTGATCAGCGAGTCCGGCGGGTACGCGGTACGGGGCCTGCGCGAGGGCGCCCTGGACCTGGCGGTCGCGCAGGACCTGGCGGCGGAGGCGGAGAAGGCGCGGGGGACGGGCGACCTCGGCCGGGCCCGGTCACTGCTGAACCAAGCCCTGTCACTCTGGGACGGCGAAGTCCTGGCCGGCGTCCCCGGCCCGTACGCCGAGGTCCAGCGGGCCCGCCTGGAGGAGTGGCGGCTCGGCCTGCTGGAGGCCCGCCTGGACCTGGACCTGGAACAGGGCTGCCACGCGGAGGCGGTCTCGGAGCTGACGGCCCTGACGGCGGCGCACCCGCTCCGGGAGCGCCTGCGTGAACTCCTGATGCTGGCGCTGTACCGCAGCGGGCGCCAGGCGGAGGCTCTCGCGGTGTACGCCGACACCCGCCGCCTGCTGTCGGAGGAACTGGGGGTCGACCCCCGCCCGGGCCTCAGCGAACTCCAGCAGCGCATCCTCCAGGCGGACCCGGCCCTGGCGGAACCCTCGGCCCCGGTGACGGAACCGGCGGCGACCCCGGTCCGCCCGGCCCAGCTCCCGGCCTCCGTCCCCGACTTCACCGGCCGCTCCTCCTTCGTGTCGGAACTGACGGACGTCCTGTCCTCCGCGTCGGAGGCGGAGGGCCGGGTGATGGCGGTCTCGGCCCTCGCCGGCATCGGCGGCGTGGGCAAGACGACCCTCGCGGTCCACGTGGCCCACCGGGCCCGCCCGGCCTTCCCCGACGGCCAGCTGTACGTGGACCTCCAGGGCGCGGGCCCCCGCCCGGCGGAACCGGAGACGGTCCTCGGCTCCTTCCTGCGGGCCCTGGGCACGCCCGACACCGCGATCCCCGACTCCCTGGAGGAACGCTCCGCGCTCTACCGCTCCGTCCTGGACGGCCGCCGGGTCCTGGTCCTGCTGGACAACGCGAAGGACGCGGCGCAGGTGAGGCCGCTGTTGCCGGGGACGGAAGGCTGCGCGGCGCTGGTCACGTCCCGCGTCCGCATGCTCGACCTCGCCGGCGCCCACCTCGTCGACCTGGACGTCATGTCCCCCGACGAGGCGCTCGCGCTCTTCACGAAGATCGTCGGCGAGGAACGGGTGGCGGCGGAACGCGAAGCCGCGCTGGACGTGGTCGCGGCCTGCGGCTTCCTCCCGCTGGCGATCCGCATCGCGGCGTCCCGCCTGGCGGCCCGCCGCACCTGGACGGTCTCGGTCCTGGCGGCCAAGCTGGCGGACGAGCGGCGCCGCCTGGACGAACTCCAGGCCGGCGACCTGGCGGTCAAGGCCACCTTCGAACTCGGCTACGGCCAACTGGAACCGGCCCAGGCCCGAGCCTTCCGCCTGCTGGGCCTCGCCGACGGCCCGGACATCTCCCTCGCCGCGGCGGCAGCGGTCCTGGACCTCCCCGCGGAGGAGACGGAGGACCTGCTGGAGTCCCTGGTCGACACGTCCCTGCTGGAGTCGGCGGCACCCGGGCGGTACCGGTTCCACGACTTGGTCCGGCTGTACGCGCGGGCTTGCGCGGAGAGGGACGAGTGGCCGCCGGAGGAGCGGGAGGCGGCGATGTCGCGGTTGCTGGACTTTTACTTGGCTACGACGGCTGGTGTGTACGCGATCGAGCAGCCCGGGGACCAACTCATCGACAACCTGGAGCCCACCCGGTACCCGGGGCTGCGCTTCACCGAGGGAGAGGCGGCCCTCGACTGGTTGTACACGGAGGCAGGGTCGCTGCTGGCCTGCGTCCGCCAAGCTGCGGGAACGCAGAGGCTGCGGCGCGCTGTCGATCTGTTGTGGGCCGCCAAGGACTTGACCGAATCGGGAGCCAGCTCCTACCAGTACGAGATGACGGCGAGGGCCACATGTGAGGCCACCCGTGTCATGGGCGACGCCCCTGCAGAGGGCAGAGCACGTACGGTTCTCAGTGATGTGCTGCTGGTCTCCGGCCGTATCCAGCAGTCGGACGAAGAGGCTCGCATCGCCATGGAGCTCGCGGCCGGTGTAGCGGACGCCACCACCGTCAGCTGGGTGGCGAACAATCGGGGACTCATCTGCCTGCACCAGGGACGATTCGCTGACGGCAAGGTTTTCTTCGACCAAGCCCTCGAAGGCCTGAGGGCCGCGGGAAACCGGCCCTTCGAAGCCACCGTTCTCGGCAACCTGTCGCGCGCCTACCTGGGCATGGGCGACACCGTCAAGGCCGTGGAGATCGCACAACGCGGCCTCGCGGCGCACAGCGAGATCGGCCGGTCCGTGCGCCTGGCCAACAGCCACTTCGCACTGGGGGTCGCCCTGAACCAGGCCAACCGCCATGCCGAAGCGCTCCACGAGTTCTCCGAGGCCCTGCGCATCTTCAACGATCACCGGCAGCGCTTGTGGGAAGGAGTGACCAACTTCCGGATCGCGCAGGTGCATCTCGCCACGCAGCAATCCACACAGGCGGCCCAACACGCGGAGCTGGCCCTGAGCCTGGGCTGCATCGGTGGCGACCGGATGCGGGGGAACGTGCTGACGCTCCTCGGGCGAGCGCTCGGCGCACTCGGACAGGCGGACCGGGCCAGAGCATGCTGGCAGGAGGCACTCAACCTCTACGAACAGCACGGCGCGCCGGAGGCCGAGGACGTGCGTCCGCTCCTCACCGCCTCGTGCGACAGGTAATCAGCGCTTCGTCCCTGGCAGGACGTGCGCGTTCAGCGTTTGTTTATCGCTGCCCGGCATCGTCTTAGGCGTCAGACCGCCGCGTCGGGGGGCAGACGGTCTGACCAGGAGCCGAACCAGCTAATCTGCGGCTCCGAACGCCCGTTCGGCAGCCAACGGGGGAGCTCCGGACGGGCGTTCCTCAGTCGTCATCAAGCAGAGGAACTCAGGCCATGAGCGAGCAGAACAAGGACGCAACCGTCACGCCGCAGAACAACGCGATGCCCACGCCGCCGGCCACGGACGAGTCGATCACCACTCTCAACAACGCCATGCCCAGCGAGCCCGCCGCTGACGAGACGATCACCACCCTGAACAACGCCATGCCCGCTGGGCCTGCTTTGGACCTCAACGGTAAGTAACCCCATACGACGGGGGATCGGCCGCGGCGGCGCGGAGGGGGAGCCGCCGCGGCCGAGGCGTGTTCGGGCAAGATCCAGCCGTTCTGCGGCGGGAACTGTTCGAGTCCGTCGAACAACTGCCGACTCAGGAGTTAACGTCGGGTCCGCCGATGCCGGTTCGACAACGGGAGGACGCTATGACGCTCACCAAGAAGGTTGTGGCCACCGTGGCCCTGGTCCTCGGGGCCACCGCCGCTGCGGCGAGCCCTGCGCTGGCCGACAACGCCATGCCCGTGAGCCCGCAGGACAGCCAGGTCACGGTCGTCACGCCGCTGGACCAGCACGCCCCCTGACGAAGCACATGACCGATGAGGGGCCGGGCGAGAGCTCGGCCCCTCATCGTGTCACCCCTCCAACTCGCACCACACGGTCTTCTCCTCCCCCTGCTCCACACCCCACCGCACCGTCACCGCATCGATCAGCGCGAGGCCCCGTCCGGTCTCGTCGTCCTCCGTCGCGGGCAAGAGCACGGGGAGACTCCCCGGTTCGGGGTCGGTGACCTCGACGCGGATGCCCCCGCTGTCCGTCCGGGCCACCCGCAGCCGGACGCACACACCCTCCCCGACATGCCGGATCACGTTGCCCACGAGTTCGGTGACGCAGAGCTGGACGTCGGCGCAGGGCGCGTCCAGGTAGCGGCGGACGGTACGGCGCAGCCCTTGCAGTGCCTTCGGTACGGCGACCACCTCGACGTCCAGCGGCGGCCGGTTCGGCGCGCGTTCCTCACCCCGCAGCGCCCTCGCCAGCTTGCGCGCCGTCGCCGTGTTGCAGTTGCCGAGCGCGACCAGGCCGGCCGGGGGCTGGTACCTGCCCGCGAAGCTCGGCAGGTCCACCCGGAGGGAGGGCAGGGTGATGCCGCGCGCCGACAGCGCGTCACGCAGGTCGTCCACGCAGAGGGTGGTGTCGTAGACGGAGTTGGCCCGCTGGGCGGAGGGGGGATTCGGGGACGACACGGTTGCGTACGCCTTCCTGTGCTGCTCTCTGTGATGAAACGGCTACAGAGTGATGCCCACGCCGGTACCTTCTGAAGAGGTTTCGGCTGCGCAAGTGCATCTGGCAAACGGCGGTGACGAGTCATGCCCCCACGCAAGAACCCTGACGCCTCGGCGAACGTCCCCTCCTTCTACGGCGCCGAGTTGCGCTATCAGCGTGAGCTGGCGGGACTGACCTTGGAGCAGCTGGCGGAGGGCAGCTTCCGGGGCGTGCCGTTCCTCAGCCAGATCGAGCGGGGAGAACGGCGGATGCCGGTGGATCTGGCCCGGCACGTCGACAAGGTGCTGGGGACGGACGGGTTTTTCGAGCGGCGGTGTGAAGACGCGCGCCGGGCCCGGCAGTCAGGGCATGCGGAGTACTTCGCGGATGTGGCGGAGATGGAGCGGCACGCGGAGACGATCGACGACTGGGCTCCCATGCTCGTGCCGGGGTTGCTGCAAACGCAGGCCTACGCGGAAGCCGTCGTCCACACGTCGCTGCCCTGGCTGCCGCCCACGACCGTCGAGAAGCAGGTCAGGGCCCGGCTGGAGCGCGCGAGGATCTGGGACCGGGAGGAGCGGCCGTCGTTCTGGGCGGTGCTGCACGAGTCCCTCGTCCGCAAGCCCCTGCTGCCCCCGACGGAGATGGCTGAGCAGCTGGAGCACATCGCTCAGGTGATCCGCTCCACGCAGGGCGTTCTGCAGATCCTCCCGGAAACGGCGCACGCCCACCCGTTCATGATGGGCATGATGAGGGTGATGACCTTCCCGGACGCCCCGCCGGTGGCCTACACCGAAGGGCTCCACAATGGCCAACTCATCGACTATCCGGCGCTCGTGAAGGACTACCGCAGGTCGTACGATCTGCTCAGGGCCGCGGCACTACCGCCAGAGGCGTCCCTGGCCATGGTCGAACGAGCGGCGGAGGACTATCGAGATGGCAAGCACCGGGACTGACCTGAGCACCGCCGTGTGGCGCAAGAGCAGCTACAGCAACGGCAGCGGCGGCGAGTGCGTCGAAGTGGCCGACGCACACCCCAACCTCATCCCCGTTCGCGACTCCAAGAAGCCCCAGGACAGCCCCGTACTCCTCTTCCGTCCCCTCGCCTGGAGCACTTTCCTGGACTCCCTGAAGGGCTGACCCCGGTTGTCCACAGGGGCAAGCGGCAGGTCACGGTTTCTGTGATCTTGCCTGTGTGGCGTCATCCTCACCTCATGCGCCGTAAGGGCCGGTTGGCCTCCTCGGAGCCTGACACGGGTGCTGCGCGGGGAAGGCTGGACGCGGCTCCGGCACGGCGCCTGGGCCGAGCCGGGGCGCGACCCGGACCTGCTCGCTCACCTCCGGGCCGTCCAGCTCCGCGTACCGCGGCTCGTCGTGAGCCACGGTTCGGCAGCCTCCCTCTGGCGGATCGAGTTGCTCGGCGGTAGCCGCGACGCGCCGCTGGACTTCATCGACCCACACCTCAGTATTCACCGCCTGGGCAGCGGCGTACGCGTGCACCGGATGCCGCTCGGCACAGGTGACGTGGTGGAGAGGCAGGGGCTACGGCTCACCACCCCGACCCGCACGTGCGCCGACCTCCTCCGCCGCGGCCCGAGGGACGACGCGGTCGTCGCCGTGGACTCGGCCATGACGTACCGCAGGGTCGGGCGAGTTCGACGCGCACCGCTGATCAGGAAGGACGAGATCGCGGCCGCGCTGGGGAAGGCCTCGCAGGGGTCGGTCCGGGCCCTCGACTGGCTCAGGCTGACCGACCCGCGCGCCGGCTCCCCCGCCGAGACGATCGCCCGGCTGCGCATGTACGACGCCGACCTGCACCCCGAGAGCCAAGCCGAACTACGCACCCCGGACGGCAATCGCCGCGTCGTCGACTTCCTCTTCCGGGCGGCAGGGCTCGCGGTGGAGATCGAAGGGTACGCCTACCACGGCACCCGTGAAGCCCACCGCCAGGACATCGACCGCTTCAACCAGCTCCTGCGCTGCCCCGAGATTCGCAGCCTCCTCCGCTTCAGCGCCGAGGACGTTTTCCGGCGCCCTGCGTACATGGTCGCGGAGGTCAAGGCCACGCTGGCCTCTCTGACCGGCGATCCCAAGTGACCGTCGGGCCGCTCGCTTCTCAGCCAGCGTCGTGCTTCCACGGCCCGCGTCAGCACGGGGGAGAAGCGAGCGAGCGGCCCGGAAAAGAGGTGGCCCAGCGGTAACGGGCCTCGGGTCAGTTGGGTGGGCGCCGTCGGCAACGAGGCGCGAACGCGCCTCGTCGGCACGCCGGGCCGGTTGAGCGGCTGGCGAGCGGTGGGGTTGGGCGCGGCAGCGCCTCGCATGCACACCGGGTGGACCGGCGGCTGCGGCTTTCCCCGGAAATGCCGGGGAGCTCGGGGACTCCCTGGGGCGGCTCGCCTTGCCCGCTCAGACGGTGAGTGGCGGATTTGGGCCAGGAAGCGGGGCAGATCTGGTGGCGGCAGGGTCGGTGGGGGTGGCCCAAGTCCGCCAATCACCGGTCCCGCGGGACCTGAGGGGCTCGTGGGACGCCAGTCCGTCCCCGCTCCCGCCGCCCCCCAGAAGCCGGCCCGACGGCAAGCGGTCGGCGTCGGTCCAGGTCGTCCCTCCGGATCAGCTCGCCCCTCAGTAGGGGCGCCTGTCACGAGCGGGTCACCGTATGGCGACCGTCGCGGGCCGGGCGTAGCGTCTGCCCTGGGAGTGGTGGACGCCGTGCCGCTCCCCCGCGACGACGGCCGCCGTCCAGGCCCTTCCGTGTAACCGGTACGACGGCCGTCTCCCGCTCACGCGGTGCGCGCGGTGCCCGTGCCCTTCTCCGCGTCCAGCGCGTACACGCACCGGTCCTTGCTGCACGCGTACACCACGCCGTCCTTGACCACCGGGGAGCCGGTGATCTCGCCGCCGGTCGCCAGCTTCCAGCGCAGGCGTCCGTCGTCGGCCTTCAGGGTGTAGAGGAGGTGGTCGGTGGAGCCGAAGTGGATGCGGCCCTCCGCCACCGCGGGCGCGCCGACGACGTCGCCGCCCGCCTGGAAGCGCCACTTGGGGGTGCCGGTGACCGCGTCCAGGGTGTACAGGCCCTTGCCGCTGCCGACGTGCACGTGCCCGGCGGCCACCAGGACCGGTTCGACGGAGGAGCGGGCCTCGGTGGCGATGCGCCAGCGGTCGCGGCCGTCGGCGGCGTCGAGGGCGTAGACCGTGCCGAGGTAGTCGGCGAGGTAGACGCCACCGCCGGTGACGGCCGGGCCCGGGGCGAAGGCCGGCGGGCTCAGGAAGACCGCCGGGGCCTCGAAGTGCCAGCGGACCATGCCGCTCACCGCCTCGACGGCGAGGACGCGGGTGCCCGCAGAGACGTAGACGCAGCCGTCGGGGGCCGGGGTCAGCCGGACCGGGACACCGCCGCAGGAGGCCGCGTCACCGATGGGGTACGACCAGCGCTCCTCGCCGGTGCGGGCCTCCAGGGCGCGCAGCCGGGCGTCCTGCCAGACGTAGACCGTGCCGTCGTGCACGACCGCGCCCGCCTCCGGGGACTCGAAGTCGGTCTGGCAGCCGGTGATCTCCCACAGCTTCTGCCCGCTGGTCGCCTCCCATGCCTGGACGCCGCCGCCGCGGGTGCCGGTGACGACCGTGCCGCGGTCCGCCTTGAGGGAGTACACCCAGGCGTCCGTGGACAGCCGCCACAGGTCGGTGCCCTCGCGGGCGTCCAGGGCGAACAGGGTGGGGCCGTCGGAGGCGTGGATGCGGCCGTCCGCGACCGCCATGGACCAGGCGACGTCCCGGGTCTTGAAGCGGCGGCGGCCGGTGGCCACGTCCAGGGCGTGCACCTCGAAGGAGGTGACGTAGACCAGGTCGCCGTCGACGGCGGGGGTGCCCCACACGTCGTTGGACATGCGGAACCGCCAGGGGCGCCAGCCCGCCGCCGTCTCCGGGGGCTGCGGCGGTACGGGCGGTACGGCGGGGTCGGCGCCGGCCACGCCGGGGCGGGGCCGGGACCAGCTGGCCACCAGGCCGGCCTCGGGCGGGGGCGCCTTGACGGCGGCGGCGCGGGCGTCGGCGACCCGGGGGCCGGGGCCGATGGGCACCGGGGCGCCGGCCAGCCGGACCGGGCCGGTGTCGGGGGCGCCGGCCGGGACGGAGACCGCGGCGCTCGCGGGCGCCGGGACCGGTGGGTCGTACGGCGGGGGCGGGGGCACGGCCTGCCGTCCGCCGCTGCGCGGGCCGCCGGCCGGGGCCGGGGCGGGCTTGGCGGCGGGGCGTCCGCCGCGGCGGGCCTCGATGAGGGCGACCGCCTTCTCCGGCAGCCAGGCGGAGGCGGTGCCGCTGTCGTCGGAGCCGGAGCCGAACAGGTGCGGGGCGAGCTGGGCCTGGAGGTCGGCCGGGGTGGGGCGGCCGGTGGCCTCCATCTGCATGCAGGCCTCGATCAGCGGGCGCAGCTCGTCCGGCAGGCCGGTGAGGTCCGGGCCCTCGCGCAGCAGCATGAAGACGGTCTCGACCGGGTTGGCGCCGTGGAAGGGCGGGTGGCCGGTGGCCGCGAAGACGAGGGTGGAGCCGAGGGAGAAGACGTCGCTGGCGCCGGTGACGCTGCGGGAGTCCTTGGCCTGCTCCGGGGACATGTAGGCGGGGGTGCCGACGGCGACGTTCGTCATCGTCAGACGGGTGTTCGAGACCCCGGAGGCGATACCGAAGTCGATCACCCGGGGGCCGTCCTCGACCACGAGCACGTTGGAGGGCTTGAGGTCGCGGTGGACCAGCCCGGCGCCGTGGATGGACTGCAGGGCCTCCGCCACGCCGGCCGCGAGCCAGCGCACGGCCTGGGCCGGGAGCGGCCCGCACTCGTTCACTATCTCTTCGAGGGAGGGCGCGGGGACGTAGGCGGTGGCCAGCCAGGGCACGGCGGCGCGCGGGTCGGCGTCGACCACGGCCGCGGTGTAGAAGCCGGAGACCGCGCGGGCCGCCTCCACCTCGCGGGTGAAGCGGACGCGGAAGAGCTGGTCCTCGGCCAGCTCGGTGCGCACCGTCTTGATCGCCACGCGCCGGCCGGACGCCGAGCGCGCGAGATAGACCAGCCCCATGCCGCCGGCGCCCAGCCGGCCCAGCACCTCGAACGGCCCGATCCGCCGCGGATCGTGCTGCGTCAGCTGATCCACCACTGCCTGCCACCTCCCCGTACGAGCCGCGCCACTCTCCATATGTACGCGGCCGAAGTGCAGCGTCTCACCACCGCACCGCCATGGCGGCACGCACCCCGATTCTTCCTGGCCGGGCGGCTGGTTGCGAACCCGGTGACAATCAGGGTGTCTCACACTGAAGCATCCCAAAGGGGGCGCATCAGCGCTGGAGCAGTGCGAACGACGCCCCCTGATTGTCGGTGACGACGGCCACCACTCCGTACGACGTCCCGAAGGGTGGCGCCTGCACCCGCCCGCCGAGCCGGTGGACGGCCGCGAGGGAGTCCGCCAGGTCCGCGACCCGGAAGTGGACGAGGAAGTGCGGGGGCATCTCGGCCGGGAAGACGTCGGTGACCTCCGCGCGACCGAAGTCGGGCTCGGCGTCGGTGCCGAACAGGGCGTCGTGGAAGAGACCGCCGTAGAACGTGTTGGCCGCGGCGGTGTCCCGGGTGTACAGCTCGGCCCAGACGAAGGTGTTCGGCTCGCGCCGCCGCCCGAAGCCGCGATGGGTGCCGGCCTGCCACAGGCCGAAGACGGCGCCCTCGGGGTCGGCGGCCAGGGCGGCGACGCCCAGCTCGCCCACCGGGAACGGGGCCATGACCACCTGCCCGCCGGCCGCCGTGATCCGCCGGCCGAGGGCCCCGGCGTCCGAGGTCGCGAAGGAGACGGTCCAGACCGTGGGCATCCGGCCGTCCGTCTTGGGGGCCAGCGAGGCGACGGGGTCGCCGTCCAGCAGGGCCCACACGGAGGAGCCGTACGACTCCTCGAATGTCCACCCGAAAAGATCACCGTAGAACCGCTTGCCCGCCTCGACGTCGGGCAGCTGGGCGTCCACCCAGCACGGGACGCCCTCCCCGTAGGTCTCCTCGTTCGCGGATGCCCTGTTTTCGGCCATGTCGTCAAAGTAACCGGGTCGCGCGCACCGCGCAGACCAGGCACACCACCCCCGTTTCCCCCGTGCACCCCATTTGCAGTCGGCCGAATCGCGCCCAGATCACCCCTCGGTAAGCTGACGACATGACAGGACAAGTGCGTACCGTCGACGGCCGCGTGGCCGGCCGGCGTGGGCAGGCGACCCGGCAGAAGCTGCTCGACTGCCTCAGCGAGATGCTCAGCTCCTCCCCGTACCGGGACGTCAAGGTCATCGATGTCGCCCGGAAGGCGGGCACTTCGCCCGCGACCTTCTACCAGTACTTCCCGGACGTCGAAGGTGCCGTCCTGGAGATCGCCGAGCAGATGGCGACCGAGGGCGCGGAACTGACCGAACTGCTCGAAGGGCGCACCTGGACCGGCAAGTCGGGCTGGCAGACGGCGCAGGAACTCGTCGACGGGTTCCTGGAGTTCTGGCGCAGGCACGACGCGATCCTGCGAGTGGTCGATCTCGGTGCGGCCGAGGGGGACAAACGGTTCTACAAGATCCGCATGAAGATCCTGAACTCGGTCAACAACTCCCTCGCGGACTCCATCGCGGAACTCCAGTCCAAGGGCCGGATCGACAAGGACGTCAACCCGGCCGCGGTGGCCGGTTCGCTGGTCGTGATGCTCGCGGCGGTGGCGTCCCACCAGAAGGGCTTCTCGTCCTGGGGCGTGAAGCCCGCCGAACTCAAGCCGAATCTGGCGCTGTTGGTGCACCTGGGCGTGACGGGCAGGAAGCCCTCCAAGTAAGCGCGCACCCGTTGCCAGGGTCCACGTCCTGGTCCAAGTCCTGTCTGGCAGGCGGTGGTTCACTCGGTGAGCCACCGCCTTCCGTCTACGCCGGCAACGGCCGGTCCCGCACCACGTGCTTCATCACGAGCGTCGACGTCAGCCGCTGCACCCCCGGCAGCGTCGCCAGCCGCTCGTCGTAGAGCCGCTGGAAGGCGGCCAGGTCGGCGGTGGCCACCCGGAGCAGGTAGTCCGGCTCGCCGAACAGCCGCTGGGCGTCCAGCACATGTTCCAGCTCACTGACCGCCCGCTCGAACTCGGCGACCGTGTCCCGGTCCTCCTGCCGCATGGACACGAAGACCAGCGCCTCGAAGTTCAGGCCGAGCGAGGCCGGGTCCACCATCGCGCGGTAGCCCTGGATGGCGCCGGACCGCTCCAGCTCGCGCAGCCGCCGGTGGCAGGGCGAGACGCTGAGCCGCACCCGGGCGGCCAGCTCGGTCACGGTCAGCCGCCCGTCCTGCTGCAGCTCGGCAAGGATTTTCCGGTCCACGTCGTCCATGAAGCAGATCTTTGCGCAGACTACGCGATCATGAGCAAACTTCGGGAACACTTTCGGGACTTTCGCGCCTAATGTCCCCGGTATGGAATCCGGGCTGCTCTTCTCCTTCCTCGTCGTGGACGTGCTGCTGGTGTGCGTACCGGGTGCCGACTGGGCGTACGTCATCGCGACCGCCCTGCGCGGCGGCTCGGTCCCGCGCGCGGTGGCGGGCCTGGTCTGCGGCTACGCCCTGCACACCGCCCTGGCGACGGCGGGCCTGGCGGTGCTGGTGGCGGGCTCGCCCCGGCTGCTGACGGCCCTGACGGTGGCCGGTGCGGGCTACCTGCTGTGGCTGGGCTGGGGCGTCCTGCGCCACCCGGCGGTCCCGGACGCCGGCACCGCGGCGACACCCGACGGCCGCCTGTTCCGGCGCGGCGCGACGATCAGCGGCCTGAACCCCAAGGGCCTGCTGCTCTACCTCTCCGTGCTTCCCCAGTTCCTCACCCTCAGGGGCGCCCACCTCCCCGTGCCCGTGCAGACGGCGGCCCTCGGCCTCCTCCACATGGCCTGCTGCGCGGCCGTCTACCTCACCGTGGGCACGCTCGCCCGCACCCTCCTCAGGGCCCGCCCGGCAGCGGCCCGGGCGGTGACCCGCACCTCGGGCGCGGCCATGCTGGGCATCGGCGCACTGCTCCTGGTGGAACGGCTGGCGACGCTCTAGTCCGGGTCCCGGCCGAGCCGGAACAGCCGGACCTCCCGCTCCGCGCCCGCCCGGTACGGGGCGTACGGCGGCCGGAACGCCGGCAGTGCCCGTCAGACGGTGTCCCGCTCCTCCGGACCGAGGTACGGCCCTGCGCCGCGCGGGGACGCGAGCCGGAACGGGTGATACTCGCCCCATGGCACAGCACGATCTACACGAGCTGCTCCGGTCGCTGCGGGTCTGGGACGCCCAGGTGACCGAGCTGCGGCCCTTCGACCCGGACACCGCCCCGCCCACCCCGCTGACCCTGTTCACGAACTGGTTCGCGGAGGCCGTCGCGGCGGGGCAGCCGGAGCCGCACACCATGTCACTGGCGACCGCGGACGAGGAGGGCAGGCCGGACGTGCGGACCGTGATGCTGCACGGCGCCGACGCGGACGGCTGGTCCTTCGCCACGCACGCCACGAGCCGAAAGGGCCGCGCGCTGACCGCCCGGCCGTACGCCGCCCTCTCCTTCTACTGGCCGGTGCTCGGCCGCCAGGTGCGGGTGCGCGGGCCGGTGACGTCGGCGCCGGCCGAGGAGAGCCAGGCCGATCTGCACGCGCGGTCCACGGGCGCGCTGGCCGCCGCGCTGACCGGCCGGCAGAGCGAGGAGCTGCCCTCCGTGGAGGAGCTGCGGCGGGCCTCGGAGGCGGCCTGGGAGCGGGCCCGGCAGAACCCCGGTGAGCCGTCGCCGACCTGGACCCTGTACCGGCTGCACCCGGAGACGGTGGAGTTCTTCCAGGGGAACGCGGAACGGCGGCACGTGCGCCTGGAGTACCGCAGCACCGGGTTCGGCTGGAGCAGGGTGTTGTTGTGGCCGTGAGGAAACAGGCGACCCGACCACGTACGCCATCGGCTTCGGACGGGGCCGGACCAACGTGGCGAAGCCCGCCCGGACCGGGTTCCGGCAGTGCCTCGCCGCCACCTCCGCCGCCCAGGCGGTGCCGTTGCCCCGCTCCCTCTCGGCCCCTGTGAGTCCGCCCTGAATCACCCGCAGATTGTTGACGATTTCGTCGGCATCAAATTACGTTCGCAGGCACGAGGACCCGAGCGGGCGAGACGAGAGGCAGCAGGGTGAAGCACAGGGCAGTAGGGCGCAGGACCGTCGTCATGGGCATCGGCGCCACGGCCGGCGTCGCCGCAGCGGGGGGCATGGCCCTGAACGCCGAGGCGGCCGGCGGCTCCTCCGCATCCCCCTCCGACGCGCTGGTCTTCGACCCGGACGCGTACACCGAGCTCACCACGACGGTCACGGACACGGCCGGCGCCGAGCACTCCGTGACCTACCACTTCTGGAAGGCGATCACCTATGTCGCCGACCCGGTCGACGCGAAGTACCAGAGCCTGAACGTCAGCGTTCCCGTCGAGATCGACGGCACCGCCGTGGACGCCTCCGACGCGCCGATCCTGTTCGCGAACTCCGTCGGCGGCTACATGCCGTCCTCCGTGGCCGACGCGACGGGGATCGGCGGAGGGGGCACGGGCGGGGGCGTGCCGGGGGGCGTGCCGTCCGGCGGCGCGGCCCCGACCGCGTCCCCCTCCGCCCCGGGTGCCAACGGCGACACCAACGCCACCGGCGGCGCCCTGGCGAGGAACCAGCTCCTGGCCCTCGCCGCCGGGTACGTCGTCGTCGAGCCCGGCGCCCGTGGCCGTACGCTCAAGAACTCCGCCGGCGAGTACTACGGTGTCGCGCCGGCCGCGGTCGTGGACCTGAAGGCCGCCGTGCGGTACGTGCGGTCCAACAAGGGCCGCATCCCCGGTGACACCGACCGGATCGTCTCCGCGGGCACCAGCGCGGGCGGCGCCCTGTCCGCGCTGCTCGGCGCCTCCGGGGACAGCCCCCTGTACGAGAGGTACCTGAAGGAGCTGGGCGCGGCCGACGCCTCCGACGCGGTCTTCGCCACCGGCGCCTGGTGCCCGATCACCGACCTGGAGCACGCCGACGGCGCCTACGAGTGGAACTGGGGCACCAACGCCACCCAGTCCACCGGCGAGACCGTCGACCGGACCGTCTCCGGGCAGCTGCGGGCGCAGTTCGCCGAGTACCAGGCGTCCCTGCGCCTCAAGGGCCTGAACGGCTTCGGTCCGCTCACCGCCCGGAACTACGACACGTACCTGGTACGGCAGTACCTGGAGCCGTCGGCGACCGCCTACCTCGCCGCCCTGTCCGCCGCGGACCGCACGGCGTACCTCGCCGCGAACCCCTTCCTCGGCTGGGACGGCGAGAAGGCCACGCTCTCCTGGGACGACTTCCTCACCCATGTCGGCGCCCGCAAGAAGACCGCCCCGGCCTTCGACGCCTTCGACCTGTCGACCGGCGAGAACAACGAGTTCGGCAAGGGGACGACCCCGGCCCGGCACTTCACCGCGTACGGCCTGGAGCACGACACCACCGGGGTCACCGCCAAGCGCCTGGACGGTGACGTCCCCGGGCTGCTGCGGCTGATGAACCCGATGTACCACCTGGTGGGGAAGGCCAACCCGCACCGTTCGAAGCACTGGTGGATCCGGCTCGGCACCAAGGACTCCGACACCTCCCTGACGGTGTCCGCGAACCTGGCCGCCGCCGCGGCCGGCCTCGGCGACGACGTCGATCACCTCTACTACTGGGACCAGGGCCACGGCGCCAACACCGACCCCGGCGACTTCATCACCTGGATCGCCAGGATCACGGGTCACCGCGCCGGGAAGCGGTAGCACGCAGCGGCAGCGGGCACAGAAGCGGTGACGGGCGTCTTCTTCACGGCCGGAACACCCTTCCCGTACACCCGTGATCAATCCGCAACCAATTCCGGTCTTGACCGAGACCCATCAACCGGGTGTGTGATTACGCTCCCGCTCATGGCCGTCTCCCGTCCCTCCCCCGCGCCCCTCCCGCCGACCCCCGCCGACCGCCCGGTCTATGTGATCGGAGCCGGTCCCGGGGGTCTCGCCGCCGCGTACGCGCTGCGGGCGCGGGGCGTACGGGCCGTGGTCCTGGAGAAGTCCGACCAGGTGGGCGCCTCCTGGCGTCGGCACTACGACCGGTTGCACCTGCACACCACCCGTCGGCTGTCCTCGCTGCCAGGGCTCGCCATGCCGCGGAAGTTCGGCCGCTGGGTCTCCCGGGACGACGTGGTCCGCTACCTGGAGAAGTACGCCGAGCACCACGAACTGGAGATCGTCACCGGGGTGGAGGTCCACCGCGTCGAGCGGAGCGGGGACGGCACCGGTTGGCTGCTGCACGCCTCCGGCGGCCGGGAGCTGACCGGCAGCGCGGTGATCGTCGCCACCGGCTTCAACCACACCCCGCGCATCCCCGACTGGCCGGGCCGGGAGTCGTACGGCGGCGAGTTCCTGCACGCGGCCGAGTACCGCGACGCCGGACCGTACCGTGGCCGTGACGTGCTCGTCGTCGGCATCGGGAACACGGGCGCCGAGATCGCGGTGGACCTGGTGGAGGGCGGGGCCGCGCGGGTACGGCTGGCGGTGCGCACGGCGCCGCACATCCTGCGCCGGTCGACGCTCGGCTGGGCCTCCCAGTACTCGGGCGTGCTGGTCCGGCGGCTGCCGGTGTGGCTCGTGGACCGGCTCGCCGGGCCGGTGGGGCGGCTCAGCACCCCGGACCTGACCGCGCACGGGCTGCCGCGTCCGGACACCGGCCTGTACAGCAGGGTGAAGCAGGGCGCGATCCCGGTCCAGGACGTCGGTCTGATCGACGCCGTGCGCACGGGCAAGGTGGAGATCGTGGCCGCCGTGGAGGCGTTCGAGGACGGCAAGGTGGTCCTCGCCGACGGCAGCCGGGTCTCTCCCGACGCGGTGATCGCGGCGACCGGGTACGTACGGGCGCTGGAGGGGCTGGTCGGGCACCTCGGGGTGCTGGACGGGCGCGGCAGACCGGTGGTGCACGGCGGCCGCACGCCCGCGCAGGCGCCCGGCCTGTACTTCACCGGGTTCACCAATCCCCTCAGCGGGATGCTCCGGGAGCTGTCGATCGACGCGGGGCGGATCGCGAAGGCGGTCGCGAAGAGGCTCTCCCAGCCGCGCGGCGACTCCGCCCCCTCCAACAGCCTCTGACGTCGCGTCGGTGCCGTCAGGACACGGCGAGCGTGCGGGCGGCCGATGGGGTGCGCCGGATGACCAGCGCCATCAGGGCCGCCGCGGCGCACAGGGTGCCGGAGGCGTACCAGACGACGTCGTAGGAGCCGAAGACGTCCCGGGCGACTCCGCCGAGGTAGGCGACGACGGCCGCGCCGACCTGGTGGGAGGCGAGCACCCAGCCGAAGACGATGGCGCTGTCCTCGCCGAACTGCTCGCGGCACAGCGCCAGGGTGGGCGGGACGGTGGCGACCCAGTCGAGGCCGTAGAAGACGATGAAGAAGAGCATCGGCGGGTGGACGGCGGGGCCCAGCAGCATCGGCAGGAACAGCAGGGACAGGCCGCGCAGGGCGTAGTAGACGGCGAGCAGGCGGCGCGGTTCGAAGCGGTCGGTGAACCAGCCGGAGGCGATCGTGCCGACGACGTCGAACACGCCGATCACCGCGAGCAGCGAGGCCGCCGTCGTCACGGGCATGCCGTGGTCGTGCTCGGCGGGCACGAAGTGCGTCTGTATCAGCCCGTTGGTGGAGGCGCCGCAGATCGCGAAAGTGCCGGCGAGCAGCCAGAAGGTGCCGGTGCGGGCGGAGGAGGACAGGACCCCGAGCGTGCGGCGGGCGGCGCCGGTGACGGGCGGCGGCTTGGGCACGAACTCCCGCGCCCCGTACGGCGCCACGCCCACGTCGGCCGGGTGGTCGCGCAGCAGGAGCCAGACGAAGGGGACGACGGCGAACGCGGCCAGGGCGACGGTGACCGCGGCGGGCCGCCAGTCGTGGCGCTCGACGATCCAGGACAGCAGTGGCAGGAAGACCAGCTGGCCGGAGGCCGAGGCGGCGGTGAGGATGCCGGTGACCAGACCGCGCCGTTCGGTGAACCAGCGGTTGGTCACCGTCGCCGCGAAGGCCAGCGCCATGGAGCCGGTGCCGAGCCCCACCAGCAGGCCCCAGCACAGCAGCAGCTGCCAGGCCGCCGTCATCCACACGGTCAGTCCGGAGCCGAGCGCGATCACGGTCAGCGCCGCGGCCACCACCCGGCGGATGCCGAAACGGTCCATCAGCGCGGCGGCGAAGGGCGCGGTGAGGCCGTAGAGCGCGAGGTTGACGGAGACGGCGGCGCCGATCGTGCCGCGCGACCAGCCGAACTCCTGGTGCAGGGGGTCGACGAGCAGGCCGGGCAGGGATCGGAAGGCCGCCGCGCCGGTGATCGTGACGAAGGTGACGGCGGCGACGAACCAGGCACGGTGCACGCGGCCGCGCCGGGCGGGCGGGGCCTGGACGGGAGCGGCGGCTGGAGTTGTCTGAGTCACGTCATCCACCCTCCCGTGCGCATGCTCATGCATCGAGTGGCCCGGTGGACACACTTCGCTACGATCGGGCCATGACGAGCGCAGTCACAGGGGAATTCCGGCCGCACCGGGTCGCCGTCCTCGCCCTGGACGGTCTGCTGCCGTTCGAGCTGGGCATCCCGCACCGGATCTTCGGCCGCCCCCGGGACGCCCAGGGCCGGCACCTGTACGAGGTCGTGACCTGCTCGGCCCGGCCGCCCGGCACGGTCGAGACGGACGCCGACTTCGCCGTGCAGATCGCACACGGCCCGGAGACGCTGGCGACGGCCGACACGGTGATCGTCCCGGCGTCCTACGAACTCGGCCCGCTCTACGACGAGGGCCGGCTCACCGACGAACTGGCCGCCGCCCTCGCCCGCGTCCGCCCCGGCACCCGGCTGGCCTCCATCTGCACCGGCGCCTACGTCCTCGCCGCCGCCGGCTACCTCGACGGACGCCCGGCCACCACGCACTGGGCCGACGCCGAGCGCTTCCAGCGGATGTTCCCGAAGGTCAAGGTGGACGCGGACGTGCTGTTCATCGACGACGGGGACGTGCTCACCTCGGCCGGGGTCGCCGCCGGGATCGACCTGTGCCTGCACATGGTCCGCCGCGACTTCGGCACGGCCGTCGCCAACGACGTGGCCCGCCGCACCGTCGTACCGCCCCACCGCGACGGCGGCCAGGCCCAGTACATCCACCGCCCGGTCCCCGACCCCCAGGTCGCCACGACGACCGCCGCCCGCGCCTGGGCGCTGGGCCGGCTGCACGAACCGATCCAACTGCGGGACCTGGCCGAGCAGGAGGCCATGTCGGTACGCACCTTCACCCGCCGCTTCCGCGAGGAGGTCGGCATCAGCCCCGGCCAGTGGCTCACCCAGCAGCGCGTGGAGCGCGCCCGGCACCTGCTGGAGTCCACGGACCTGTCAATGGACCAGGTGGCGCGGGAGTCGGGCTTCAACACCGCCCAGTCGATGCGCCAGCACCTACAGGCCGCCCTCGGGGTCACGCCCACCGCCTACCGGCGCGCCTTCCGCACCGGCGGCGGCGCCGAGCGGCAGTACGGCGTCGGCACCCGGCGCTGACCGGCCGGCCCGTCTCTCGCCCCACCAGCCGACCGCCGTCAGCAGCAGGGTGAGGGCCACCCCGGCCAGGATCGCCGTGGACGGCGCGGTGCGCGGCAGCAGGGCGCCCGCGAGGGAGCCCGTCGCCGCGTAACCGGCGCCCACGGCGGCGTACATGACCGAGTAGCCGGCGGCCAGGACGTCCGGCGGGAGCACCTCGCGCAGGGACAGGTTCCGGGTGAGCATCGCGCCGGACTGGAGCAGCCCGGCCACGGCCAGCGCCGCCGCGATGCCCGGGGCGCCGGGTATCAGGGCGACCACGGCCACCGCTGCCGACATCCCGGTCATCAGGACCGCGCTGCGGGTGCGGAGCAGCCCCGGCCAGGACCGCGAGCCGTACAGGAAGGCACCGACGGCGGAGGCCACCGCCATCACCGTGAGCAGCGGGCCCGCCCAGCCCACGCCGGTGCCGCGCTGTTCGAGCAGGGCGGGCAGGACGAGTTCGGCGAGGGCCAGCAGGGACAGGCTGGCCGCGCCCGTGACGTACACCGGCCAGGCCCGGACCAGCAGGCGCGGCTTCGACACGCCCTCGCCGTCCCGGTCGCCCCGCTCGGCCGGACCGCCGGGGCCGTCCGCCGCCCAGCCGGCCGGGAGCGCCCACAGGCCCGCGGCGGACGACGCCATCAGGGCGGCGGCGAGCAGCGGCGGCAGGCGGGGGTCGGCGCCGAGGGCGAGTCCCGTGACGGTGGCCGGGGAGACGGCCCACACTGCGAACGTGAGCACCGACTCGGCGGACAGCGCCTGGGCCGCCGCGTGCGCCGGGACCAGGGAGGTGAGCAGGGTGCGCAGCCCGCCGGGCGCGGCGGCGGGCCCGGCCCCGGCGAGGAAGGCGAAGGCGGCGAGTACCGCGGCGGGCGCGCCGGGGAACGCGCCGAGGCCGGCGAATCCGACGGCACCCGCGACGAGCCCGGCGGCCAGGTGCGGGCGGGCCCGCCAGGGGTCCAGGCGCATGCCGAGCACGGGAGCACCGATGATCTCGCCGATGACGTAGGCGGCGGCGAGGGCCGCGCCCAGGGAGTAGCCGCCGGGGCGCTCGCGGACCAGGAAGACCAGGGCCAGCGGGGCCATGGCCACCGGCATGCGGGCGCCGACGGCCACCAGGGCCCAGGTCAGGACCGGCCGGGAGACGACATCGCGGTAGCTCATGCCTCGACGGTAGGCGCCGCCACCGACAACCGCCGCCCCCTTTTCCCGAGCCTGTGGACAACTTCGACCGACATCGGCTGACGGGGACTCAGGACGGCCAGAACGTCAGCACCCGGCGAACAGCGCGGTGTCCCGGCGGAGATCGAGGATCTGCGGCTGCCCGCGCACGCGCCGCACCTGGTGGAGACAGGGGGCTCCAGGGCCGGAACCGGAATCCCGAAGAGTTGTCCACAGCCTGTGGAGAAACGGACGGGTACACGTTCCTGCTGTTGCCGGTGCCCGAGCCGTTCGCGGGCGCGACGGGGTCACCGGTGCCACCGGTGGCATCGGTGGCGGTCCTGTGAGCGACGGCGGCACGACGGCCGTAGAACGCGGCACGCGGCGGCACGACGGCCGTACGACGGCAGCGCGGCCGCGGTCGGCGGCGCGTGGCTCCCCCTCCGTCACGCGCACGCGCCGCCGTCCGACGCGATCCGCACTCGGCGAGGACCGCCGTCACCCAGGGCCCTCGCCGTCCCCTCGCGGCGGATCGACGCACCCCAGCCTGATCAGGCACCCAGGGAACGTCAACGCCGGTACGGGCCTGTGTTGCGGCAGCCCGCTCACGGCACCCGCGCACGGGCGCACCCCCCGGCGCATCACCGCTCCGGGCCGCTACACCACTTCGAAGGCGAGATCCTCGTACGCGGACAGTCCGCCCCCGTACGCCACCGCGGCGCTCTGCCGGGGCGGTGAACAGCGGTCCAGTTCGCACCAGATGCTCTTGCCGGCGTCGTCGTCGGGGCTCCAGCCCCAGCGGTCGGCGAGACAGTCCACGAGGGCCAGACCCCGGCCGCCGGTGGCGTCGTCGTCCGCGCAGCGCGGCACGGGCGCGCGTGAGCTGCGGTCGGTCACCTCGACCCGCACCGTGGCCGACGCGCACTTCTCGGCCGCCGGACCCGGCAGACAGAGCCGCAGCACGGCCGGCCTGCCCGTGTGCACCACGGCATTGGTCACCAGCTCGGAGACGAGCAGGATCAGGGTCTCGGCCAGCGGCTCGTCGGCCGTTATCCCCGATCCCGCGAGCCGCGAGCGGGCCCACCTCCTCGCCCGCCCCACCTCCGCGGGGTCGGGCCGGATCTCCAGCTGCACTTGAAGCACCTGCACCGCTCACACCATCCGAACCGGCGGATCCATGACCCCACGCCAACCGCGCTCCGCGGTCTCAGCCGCGGCGGCGATCACGAGGGCCACGATCCTAGCCATTTTCTGCATGGCCAGAACAACGGCCAGAGCAAGGGTCACGGACCGTGACTCCCTTGCGAGACAGCATGGTTGACGTACAGTCACCCCAACAAGCGCTTCGGGCATATTCCCGCGCGAAGGAGTACGCGTAGGGCATACTGTGCGACGCTCGTGCCGGGGAGTCGAACAGACGGGGACAACGGGCCTGACCACCCCGCGAGCTGCGGCGCGCACCGCACGACCCGGCACCGCCCCAGGGGCACCGCCGGCCCGGCTCGTACGCGCAGCCACTCGCATCTCACACAAGGTACCCGAGCGGACACCCGACTCCGGGCCGTGACGAGTCCGGCGAAGGACACAACCCGGTATCAACGCTCCGTGACTCCAGTAGGCCACGATCCGCTACATCGTGGGCCATGGTTTCCCGGGCACGGCGGGCCGGAACGCCACCGGCGGCTCGGCCGCACATCTCCGCCAAGGGGATCGAGGACCTGCCGGGACGGCGGTGGTTTCAGCCGTCGGGGACCGCGGCCGTTATTCGGGGACCGTGAAGTAGCGCGCGAACGCCGGTACGATCTCCGCCTCGCCGATCCTGCCGTCACCGTCGGTGTCGAGGGCGGCGGTGGCCTGGCGGGCGGTCTCCTCCGGGACGTGGAACACGCGCAGCACGCGCGCGGTGTCGGCGGTGCCGAGCCGGCCGTCGGCGTCCGTGTCGGCCACCGCCAGGGCCGCGTGCAGGAAGGGCCGGGCGATCTCGGCGAAGCGGCCGGGGTTGTCGCGCAGCCGCTTGACCGCGCCGGTGACGAACTCCTCGCGGGTGATGCGCTGGTCGCCGTCCCGGTCGGCGATGCCGGCCATGCCCTGCCAGAACGCCTCCGCGCCGGCGTACAGCGCCTGCCCCTTGTCGGAGCGGGCGGGTACGCCGAACTCGGCGAGCAGTGCCTTGGCCGCCGCGTTGAAGTCCTCCCGGTCGATGTAGCCGTTGCCGTCCTGGTCGAAGGTGGCGAACCGGGCGGCGATCCTGCGCTCGTACTCGGTGCTGACCATGTCTGTTCGGGCCGCCTTACATGAGGGTCGTACGGGTGGTCCTGCCCATGGGTGGGAGTGACCTGGCAGGGAGCGTACGACGCGGATGACCGGCAGACGGCGGGAAACCGGCGGTTGTGCCAAGACCGGGGGAATTCTGCGACAACAGTGTGGCCGTGTCGCGACGCCGTGACGTCCGTTCAGGCGGAGAGCGGCCCGGCCTCGTCCGCGGTCGCGGAGTCCAGGTCGGGGTGGACGTCGAAGAGGCGGCGCACACCGAGCGCGCCGAGCACGCGGTTGACGTGCGAGCCGTCCTCGGCCCCCCGGTCCGGCAGGATCAGCCGCAGCCGGCCCTGGCAGGAGCGGATCAGCCGGCGGGCGGCGATGAGGACGCCGACCCCGCTGGAGTCGCAGAAGAACACGTCGGAGAGGTCCACCACGAGGCTGTGGTGCCCCTCGGCGACGCTGTCGTGCACCCGTTGGCGCAGCACCGGCGAGGTCATCAGGTCCAGTTCCCCGGACACCCGGAGGACGGCCCACTCGCCCTGCTCGACGCCGGTCACGCTGAATGCCACGGCCCTGCCCTCCGCTCGCCGGATCTCCCGGAACCGCCCGGAAACGGAAGCAGTTCCTACGTTTCTTGTCGCGCGGCTGCCCAGCGGCCGTTCCCCGAAACGTGAGGCGACAAACGACAGTCGATCGGCTAAGGGCTTGTTTCGGTCACTATCGGTCCTGTTCGATCAGAGGTGCATGCATCTTGTGTGAAGGATGTGTGAAGGGGGCACTATCACCTGCGGCCCTTCCGGGGGCGCACATTGACACAAAGGGGCGTGCACCGTCTGGCGTGCCGACTACATTCGAGAGGCCGGGACCGACAGGCTGGACGGGCCGGACAGGGTGAGGGGAGGGGACCGCATGGCCAGGAAGGACGTACCGCCCCGCTGGGACCGCAAGATGCAGCAGCGGCTCGCGCGCGGTGAGGCGGCCGCCCTCGGCGAGCTCTACGACCGTTTCGCCTCCCTCGTGCACAACCTCGCCCACCGCGTCCTCGCCGACGAGCAGGACGCCGACGCCGCCACCCGCGAGGTCTTCGCCCACGTCTGGGAACACCCCGAGACCTACGACCCCCAGCAGGGCCCCCTGCGCTCCTGGATCGCCGCCGTCACCCACCGGGTCGCCGTACAGCGGCTGCGCGACCGGGAGGAGCTGGAGCAGCCGCGGCGCGAGGAGCTGGAGAGCAAGGTGCGCCGCGCCTCGGTCGCCGCCCGCGCCGACTACATCGTGCACTCCATGCCGGCCCCGCTGCGCGCCGCCCTCGACCTGGCCTACTTCCAGCGCCGCGACTACCGCCAGACCGCGGCCGACCTCGGCGTCACCGAGGACGAGGCCCGCCGCCGGCTCCGCCTCGGCCTCCAGCTCCTCTCCACCGCCCATGACACCGGCACACCGCCGGGATACCGGGGTGCGGTGTGAAGGGGACGGGCGGCTCCGGGGCGCACGACGAGTACGGCGAGTTCGGCGAGTTCGGTGAGTTCGGTGAGTTCGGTGAGTTCGGCGAACACGCCGGCCACGGGGGAGAAGAGGGCCACGGTGGTGACGCGCGCGGGGAACGGCCCAGGGGGGACGCCGACTTGGGCGGGCGCGGTTCCGGGGTCGACCGGCGTGGTTCCGGCGCCGGGGGATCCGCTGCCGGGGGTTCCGGCGGGCGCGGCGGCGGTGCGGGGGACGTGCCGCCCGGTGCCGGTGGGTCCGGGTCCGCCCCGGCGCCGCGGATACCCACGCCCCGCGCGTCCGTGGAGGACAGCGGGCTCCCGTTGCCCGACCTCGCCGATCCGGGAGACCTCGCACCCGTGCCGCTCGACCTGTCGCACGACGTCCTGAAGTCGCTGCTCGGCGCCTGGGCGCTGGCCGCCTGTTCGGCGGCGGAGACGGCGGCCGTGGAGGAGCACCTGGGCGACTGCGGCTCCTGCGCCGACGAGGCCCGCCGGCTGCGCGAGGCGGTCGGCCTGCTGCACCAGCCGGAGACCCTGGACCTGAACCCGGCGCTGCGCACCCGCGTCCTGGCCTCCTGCCTGAAGCGCCGGCCGCCGCGCATCCCGGTGCCCGACTGGGCGGCGCCGTACGACGCCGAGACCGCGCGGCTGGACGCGCTGCTCCAGGACTTCGGGGACGCGGAGTGGCACGCGCCGGTGCGACTGCGCTGGTTCGATGCCGACGCACCGACGAGCCGTCGTACGACCGTCGCCGGGGTGATCGCGCACCTGCTGTCGGTGGACGGGCTGATCGCGACGGCGCTCGGTCTGGAGGACCCGCTGGCCGAGGTCGCCGGCGCCGACAAGGAGGCCGTGGGTCCGGCGGGCCGCACGGAGGCGTTCTGGCGGGCCTCGCACTTCCCGCCGACGCGCTCGGTGCGGGGGCCGTGGCGGGAGCAGAGCCACAGCCTGGTGCGGACCGTGTCCTTCACCGGCGGCCACGCGGGCGGGCTCACGGTGCCGTACGGCGACTTCGCGCTGCCGCTGCACGACGCGATGCTGGACCGCGCCTTCGAGTGCTGGGTGCACGCCGAGGACATCGCCGAGGCGGTGGACTATCCGTACCAGCCGCCGGCGCCGCGGCACCTCAACAGGATGATCGACCTCGCGGCCCGTCTGCTGCCGACGGCGCTCGCCGCGCGCCGCCGGGCGGGACTGTCCGCGCCGGGTCGCCGGACCCCGCACCTGGTCCCGGCCGGCGCGCCCGGCCGCAGCCTGCGCCTGGAGATCGAGGGCGCGGCCGGCGGCGAGTGGCTGATCCCCCTCGACTCACCGGCGGCGGTGGGCTCCGCCGACTTCGAGGTGGCCCACGTGGCGCTGGACGGCGTGGAGTTCTGCAAGCTGGCGGCGGGGCATGTGCCTCCGGCGGAAGCCGCGGTGGGTCAGGTCGGTGACCGCGAGGCGATCAAGGACGTGCTGTTCGCGGTCGCGTCGTTGAGCCGGATGTAGGGGCGGGCCGGACGCGTCGGCGGCTGCGGGTGACCGGGGGTCGCTCGCGCGGCTCCCCGCGCCCCCGGAAGGGCGCCCAACCGCCCGGCGACGGAAAGTGCCCGCGCGGCTAGGCGAACACCACCGTGCGGCGCCCGTTGAGCAGGATCCTCCGCTCCGCATGCCACTTCACGGCCCGCGCCAGCGCCTGGCACTCCACGTCCCGGCCGATCGCCACGAGCTGGTCCGGTGTCACGTCGTGCCCGACGCGCTCGACCTCCTGCTCGATGATCGGGCCCTCGTCCAGGTCCGCGGTGACGTAGTGCGCCGTCGCGCCGATCAGCTTCACACCCCGCGCGTGCGCCTGGTGGTACGGCTTCGCGCCCTTGAAGCTCGGCAGGAAGGAGTGGTGGATGTTGATGATCCGGCCGCTGAGCTGCTTGCACAGGTCGTCGGAGAGGACCTGCATGTAGCGGGCGAGGACGACCAGCTCGACGTTCTCCTCGCGGACGATCTCCAGCAGCCTCGCCTCGGCCTCCGACTTGGTGTCCTTCGTCACCGGGATGTGGTGGAAGGGAATGTTGTAGGAGCCCACCAGCTCCTCGAAGTCGGTGTGATTGGACACCACACCCACGATCTCCACCGGAAGCGCGCCGATCCGGGCCCGGAACAGCAGGTCGTTGAGGCAGTGCCCGAACTTGCTGACCATCAGCAGGATGCGCATCTTCTCGTCGGCCCGGTGGATCTGCCAGTCCATGTGGAAGGAGTCACCGATCGCGGCGAAGCTCGCCCGCAGTTTGTCCACCGTCACCGGCGCCTCGGCCGAGAAGTGGACGCGCATGAAGAACAGTCCCGTGTCGTGGTCGCCGAACTGCTGGCTGTCCTCGATGTTGCAGCCGGTCATGAACAGATAGCTGGACACGGCGTGCACGATGCCCTTTTTGTCCGGGCAGGAGAGCGTGAGGATGTACTGGTCGGCCGGCGCGGCGGCGGAGGAGGCGGACTGATCGGTCATGCACCACAGGGTCCCACACCGGCCGCCCGCCATGGGGCGGCCGTCCGCCACGCGGACCCCGCCAGGACCCGACCACGAGCGGTCAGGACCCGTCAGGACCTCGTCAGGATCCGCAGCACATCCAGGCTCTTCGGCGGCACGTCCGGGCCCTCCCCGTCGCTCACCGACATCCGCACGTGCGCGTCCCGGGCCGCCCGCACCGCGTCCGGCCAGCCGGAGTGGTCCAGGTAAGCGGCGACGGGCGCGTCCGGGCCGACCTGGTGCATGATCCTGAGCACCCGCAGCACGGCGGTGTCGACGAGCGCCGCCTCCTGCGAGTCCCGGAATATGGTGCCGACGTACTTCTCGGCCGACCAGCTGTCCAGCCAGGTGTCCTCCACCAGCCGGTACACCGCGTCCGTGACGTCACCGTAGCCGTCCACGCCGGCCAGCCAGACGTCCCGCTGGAACACCGGGTCGGAGAGCATGTGCAGCGCCGAGCGCACATTGCTGCGCCACCGCCACCACGGCATGTCGTTCAAGGGCATGCCGCCCATGGTGGAGGAGCGACGGCCGCGACGGGAAGAGTTCTCCGAACCTTGCACGGTCATCGATCGTACGTTCCCCGTCCCCTGCGTCTCACCGGCCCCCGTAATTCACCTCCGTGTCATCCTTCGTTGACCAAGAGTCACTCCGGGGTTGGGTCTGTGAGGGAATCGTGCGTGTGCATGACCGGCAGGCGACGCACGTGCAGTACCCCTCCTCCCGTCCTTCCCCGCCCCGTCAGAGCCACCGCCCTCGCGGCGGGCGCGGTGGCCCTCTGTGCGTCCCTCACCGCCGCGTGCGGGGTCATCCCCGGTGCCACGGGGGGCTCCGGGGATGACCCGGTCAAGGTGATGACCTGGGCCCCGCAGGACACCGACGCGACCAACAAGCCCGGCATGCCCGCGATGGCCCGCGCCTACGCCAAGTGGATCAACTCCCACGGTGGCATCAACGGCCGCAAGCTGGAGGTGCTGACCTGCAACGACCACAACGACGGCGTGGGCGCCGCGCGGTGCGCCCGGCGCGCGGCGACCGAGAACGTGGTCGCCGTCGTCGGCTCCTACAGCCAGTTCGGCGACTCCTACCTCGCCCCGCTTGAGGGCGCCGGCATCCCCTACATCGGCGGCTACGGCGTCACCAACGACGAGTTCACCGGTGCCATGTCCTACCCGGTCAACGGCGGCCAGCCCGCCCTCCTGGCCGGCCTCGGCAGGGCCCTCGCGGAGGGCTGCGGCAACGTCGCCCTGGTCCGCCCGGACAGCATCGCCGGCGACCAGCTGCCCGCCATGCTCGACGCCGGTCTCAAGGCGGGCGGCCACGCCGACGCCGGCGACCAGCTCGCCGCGGAGGACGCCACCGAGTACGGCGGTCAGGCCGAGCAGGCGCTGCGCCACGCGACCAAGGACGTGACCAGGAAGGGCTGTGTGGTGCCCGCCCTCGGGGACCGCACGGACACCTTCATGGACTCCTTCCGGCGGGCCCGCGAGAACTTCCCGGCCGTGCGCACGGCGACCGTGCTCGGCAGCGTGGACCAGACCGTGATCAACGCGACCGGCGGGGCGTCGGGGCCGTACGAGGGGGCGTACATCACCGGCTGGTACCCGGTCGCCTCCGACCACCGCTGGGACCCGATGAAGAAGGTGATCAACGAGGAGGCCTTCGGCGACAACCGCATCGACCCCGCGGACGCCGGTGTGCAGACCACGTGGATCGCCTACACCGTCCTCAAGGCCGTCCTGGAGAAGATCGGCGAGGGTGAGGTGAGCGCCGACACCGTGCGGCGCACCCTCAACGACGGGCTGCGGGTCCCCACCGGCGGCCTCACCCCGACCCTGCACTGGCCCTACGAGAGCAAGCTGGCCGCGGTCGGCTTCCCGCGGCTGGTCAACGCCGACGTCACCCTCCAGGTGGTCCGGGACGGCAAGCTGGTCGCGGCCCACAAGGACATCGGCGGCACCAACGGAATCGCCGACATGACCTCGACCCTGGAGAACGCCGACGTGCCGTGACGGCCGTCCGTCACAGCTGGGTCGGCTGGCGCTGGGTCAGGCCGTACTGCTTGGCGATCGCGTTCCACAGCGCCGCCGCCTTGGTCTTCTGCGCGCTGGCGGTGCCGCTCTCCCGGTTGCCGGCCTGCGTCTCGCCGGTGGTGCGGGCGTGCCCCTTGCGGCAGACCTTGTGCCCCTTGGCCTGGTCGGCCCAGGCCGCGTAGTGGTTGTCGGCCGCGGCGGACGCCTGCCAGGCCTTGGTCAGCGCGGCCGTCAGATCGGCGTTGCCGGGCAGCTTGTCCACGGACAGCTTGCCGAGCCGCGTGACCAGTTGGCCGCGCTGCTGAGCCGCGTCCCGCAGGTTGGAGGCGGCCTGGTCGAGGTTGTCGCACTGCTTGACGTCCGCCACCGCCTGGATCACCGAGGCCCGGCTGCTGCCGCTGTCCGCGAGCAGCTTGTCCAGCTCGACGGCCTGCTGCCGGGCCGGGTCGGCGGCGGGCGAGGCGGAGGAGTCCTGCGTGGCCGGGGAGGCGGCCGCGACCGTCTTGTCGTCCGTGCCCTGGTCCTTGTCGCCCCCGCCGCTGAGCAGCGCGCCGGCGCCGACGCCGAGCACGACGATGCCGACGCCGATCGCGGCGATCAGCGGCACCCGTGACCGGCCCCGGCGCGACCCGCCGTCGCCGTCCGGACCCGCGTCGTACGACGGCTGTGCCGGGCGGTACGACGACTGCGCGGGGCCGGGGTAGGCGTCCTGCTGCACCCGCGGCATCTGCTGGGTGGACCCGGCCGGGCTGTCGCCGCCCCCGGGGCCGCCGCGGAAGAGGTTGTCGAACTCGGCGGGCGGCTGCCGGTCCGCCCCTTGCGCCTGGGCCTGGGCGGCGTACGGCGGGATGTACTGCGTGGCCTCCGCGTCCGAGGGCGCGGGCGCCGCCTGCCGGGGCGTCTGGCCGAGGTAGCGCGTCTCCTCGCCGGCCGACTCCGGCGGCAGCGCGCCGGACGCGACCGGCGGCATGTACTGGGTGGCCGCCTCGTGGACGCCGCCCCCGGCGGGGACCGGCGGTATGTACTGGGTGGCGCCGTCGGCCTGCACGGGCGGTATGTACTGGGTGGCGCCCTCGTCGCCGGGCGCGGCCGGGCCGGCGGGCACCGGCGGGAGGTACTGCGTCGCGCCGTCCGCGCTCGGGGGCAGCGGGGCGCCCGCGGCCGGGTACGCGGACTGCTGCGGCGCGGCGGAGTGCTGACCCGGAGCGGGCTGCGCCGGGTACGGCTGCTGCTGCGCGTGCTGCTGGTAGGGATCGGGCGCGCCGTACGCGGGCTGCTGGGCCGCGCCGTAGGCACCGGGACCGGTCTGACCGCCGCCGTACTGCGCCTCCTGACCGCCGTAGGAAGCCGTCGGCCCGCCGTAGGCAGGGGCCTGGCCGCCGTACGACGGGGCCGGGGCGCCCTCCGGAGGCAGCGGGCCGGGGTTCGCCGCGGACGGGGGCCGCTGGTCGGGGCCGCCGGGGCCGTCCCACTGCGGGGCCGCCGCCGGGGGCCAGCCCTGGTCCGGCTGGGGCGCCTGCTGCTCGGGGCCCCACGAACCGCCCCAGGCCTGTCCGCCGGCCGGGTGGGCGGGGGCGGGCGTCCCGGTCATGCCCGGCAGCAGGGGCTCTCCTCCGTCGGAGGGCAGCACGATGCCTTCGCGCGCGGTCCGCGCCGAGGGCTCCTCGCCCTGTCCACTCTGCGTCACCGGGACTCCTACTAATGGGGGACCTTGTGAATCGTCGGCTCACGCTACCGGCTCCCCCGAGCCCCGTGCCACGCAGTGCGGTTCGCGACCTCCTCCCTGTGACAGCGGTAACACCAGCGCCCCGCCAAGCGCTGTGCACGGCGCCCGGCGCACACCCGGGTGCCGTTTGCCGTTCGTTCACGCGCCGGCGGGGCTGGTGTTCACGCGGCCTGCTGGAGATCGAGCCGCGCCCCGAACTCCCGTACCACCGCCTCCTCCCGGAAGGGCTCCAGCCGCTGCTGGAGGTCGTCCAGGTACTCGGCGCCCCGGTTGGAGCGGAGCGTCTCCAGCAGCTCCACCGCCTTCATGCCCGTGGTGCAGGCCTGCTCGATCTCGCGCTGCTGCACCTGGGCCGTGGCGAGCAGCACATAGCCGATGGCGCGCCGGCGGGCCCGGGACTCCGGGTGCCCGGCCAGCGACTGCTCGGCGTACCGCGCGGCCTGGTCGGCCTGCCCGAGGTCGCGGTGGCAGTGGGCCAACTCGTCGGCCAGGTAGGCCTCGTCGAAGTGCGCGATCCACACCGGGTCGTCCCCGGCCGCGTCGTCCGCCGCCTCCATCGCCGTGATCGCCCGCCCGCCGGCCTCCTGCGCCGCGCGCGCGTCACCGAGCAGGGCGTGCCCGCGCGCCTCGGCGGCGTGGAACATCGCCTCCACGCGCGGGGTCACCTGCCCGCGCGCCCCCTCCTGCGCCGCCCGCGCCAACTGGGCGATCTCGCGCGGGTTCCCGAGCTGCGCGGCGAGGTGGCTCATGGACGCGGCGAGCACGTAACCGCCGTACCCGCGGTCCCCGGCCGCCTGCGCGAGCCGCAGCGACTGGATGTAGTACCGCTGGGCGAGGCCCGGTTGCCCGGTGTCCACGGCCATGTACCCCGCCAGCTCCGTCAACCGGGCTACGGCGGCGAAGAGTTCCCGGCCGACCGCCTCCCGGTAGGAGCCCGCGAGCAGCCCGGAGACGACGCTGTTGAGGTAGTGCACGACGACCGGGCGCACATGCCCGCTGCCGTACTGGTGGTCGAGGTCCACCAGCGCCCGGGTCATGGACCGTACGGCCGCCACGTCGGACTGGCCGACGCGCGGGCCCGCCTGCCGGGCCACCTGGGGGTCCGGCGCCGAGATCAGCCAGTCGCGGCTCGGCTCGACCAGCGCGGAGGCGGCGACGGAGGAGCCGGACAGGAAGTCCCGGCGCCCCACGTCGCTGCGCCACAGCTCGCAGACCTGCTCGATGGCGCCCAGTACCGTCGGCGAGAACTGGAGACCGACCCCCGAGGCGAGGTTCTTGCCGTTGGCCATGCCGATCTCGTCGATCGTGACCGTACGGCCGAGCTTGCGCCCGAGCGCCTCGGCGATGATCGCCGGGGCCCGGCCCCGCGGCTGCTGGCCGCGCAGCCAGCGCGCCACGGACGTCTTGTCGTAGCGCAGGTCGAGACCGTGCTCGGCGCCGCACATGTTGACCCGCCGGGCCAGCCCGGCGTTCGAGCACCCCGCTTCCTGGATGAGTGCCTGCAGCCGTTCGTTCGGCTGCCTCGCCACGAGAGGCCTTGCGGCCATGTGCTACCCCCTGCGTTGCGATCCCCTGGAGCGTGTTGCGATCCTCCGGAGCACAAAGATCCGGCCGGAAGATCACTGCCCAGCTGACATACCGTCAATGCGTGACATATGCGGATTGCCGGGGTAAAGACGGTTCCCCCCGTCCTTGGCTACCCATCTCACGCCCCGCCCCCTCCCGCGCGCCCCCGGCCATGCACCCATGCGCCCCGACTGCCGAATCGATGCTCCTCCCCCGCGCGCGTTACGGCCGTAACTCCAGGTGGGTGCGGGAGTTGAGTGGGACGTGGAAGAGACGATCGCGGGCGCCCAGGACACTCAGACGGCGGGTCACATCCCGCAGCAGCGCGGGGAGTCGCTGCTGGAGACCGCCGTACGCTACGCCGAGGAGCGGCACTGGGACGTGTTCCCGGGCACCTGGCTGGAAGCCGTCGACGGCAGGCAGCGCTGCTCGTGCGGCGACGCCTCCTGCCCTGCGCCGGGTGCGCACCCCGCGCGCCCCGACTGGGCGACCCAGGCGACCGGCAGTGCGACCGTCGCGCGCCGGATGTGGCAGAAGCAGCCGGCGGCGGCGATCCTGCTGCCGACGGGCCGGACGTTCGACGCGCTGTCCGTCCCGGAGAGCGCCGGTTTCCTGGCACTCGCCCGGATGGAGCGGATGCGGCTGACACTCGGACCGGTCACGCTGACCCCGGACCGGCGCATGCAGTTCTTCGTCCTGCCCGGTGCGACCGCGAAGGTGCCGGAGCTGGTGCGCAAGCTCGGCTGGTCGCCGGCGTCACTGGACCTCATGGCTCTCGGCGAGGGCGCGTACGTGGCGGCGCCGCCCACGCGGTTCGGGTCCCGGGGGGCCGCGCAGTGGGCCCGCCGGCCGACGCCGGCGAACCGGTGGCTTCCGGACGCGGAGGAGTTGATCTCGCCGTTGGCCTATGCGTGCGGGAGGGATCGTTAGGCGGTTCGCCCACTCGTCTGCCGGGTGCCGGTGACGTGGCGGCCAACGGTTCGTCGTGGCTGGTCGCGCAGTTCCCCGCGCCCCTCGAAGGGGCGCGGGGAACTGCGCAGGTACGCACCACCGGCCCGCGCCCGCCGACGACCCGAAACCGGCAGACGCGTGGGCACTCAACCCACGGGCAAGCCGTCGAGGAACGGTGAGACGGCCGACCGCCAAGCCGCCGGCAGGTCGTAGTGGGCCAGGTGCCCCGCGTCCGGGACCTCCGCGTACTCCCCGCGCGGCAGCACCCGCACCATCTCCTGGGCCTCCGCCCGCCCCAGCTCGCCGTCCACGCCGCGCACCACCAGCGTCGGGCACCGGACCTGGGCCAGCTCCTCCCAGTGGGCGTCGTAGACCCATGTCTCGCGGGAGCTGAGCATCTGTTCGGGGTCGAAGACGGGCCGCCAGCCGTCCTCGCACTCGTGCATCACCTCGGCGTAGAAGGCCCCGCGCCCGGGACTCGGGCGCTCCACCCAGGGGTCGTCCTCGCCGAACCACTTGCGGACGTCGGCCAGACTGGCGAAGGGGACGGGCCAGGACCGGAACCAGTCGGCCCACTCGCGCTGCGAGGCCGCGCCGAGGGCGGAGGCCCGCATGTCGCAGATGATCAGGCCGCGCACCAGGTCGGGGCGCTTGGCGGCGAGCTGCCAGGCGGTCAGCGCGCCCATGGCGTGGCCGATGAGGAGGACGGGGGCGAGGCCGAGCTGTTCCACGGCGGCCTCCGCGTCCTCGACGTAGGCCTCGCGGGTGTACGCGGCGCGCGGGGGCTTCTCGCTCTGGCCGTGGCCGCGCTGGTCGAGCGCCACGGCGCGGTGGCGGCCGGAGAGCCAGCGGGCGGTGGGCGCCCAGTGGGAGGCGCGGCCCATCAGACCGTGGAGTAAGAGCACGCCCGGAGCGCCGGACTCCGCCTCCCCCTCGGTGTCCGGATCCGCCTCCGGTTTCGGAGGGTCGGCGAACTCCCAGGCGGCCAGGCGCACCCCGCCCGCTCCCGTCACATCGATACGCCGTGCCATCTGACCTGGCCCCCCAGCTCCGCCGTCCTCGTCGTCCAGCCGCTTCAGGCTATCGAATACCTATTCGAAAATTGCGTCTCCGCGTTCAACACCCCTCATTTGAGTGACACCCCTCAGGGAATGATCGTCTCAGCCGAGGGGATGTTTCTGGCGGGAGGCGGACCGCTCGGGGAAAAGCCGGTCCGAGGGGGTGACCCTGAGAGCTCGGGGCTCCGGGTCAGCACAGGGGAGGACAGGCCCCGGCGCGCAAGCGCCGGGGCCCTCTCCGTCTCAGCGCTTGGCGACGAACACATGGGAGGCGGTGTCCGCCTCCAGCTCGGCCGCCTCGCCGCCGCTGCCCACCAGCACGCCACCGGGCGACTCCGTCACGCTCACCACGGAACCGGGCTGCACACCCGCGCGCCGCAGCGTGTACATCAGCTGCGCGTCCGTCTGGATCGGCTCCCCGATACGGCGGACGACGACCGTCTTGCCGTCCGAGCCCGGGTCCAGGTCGGCCAGCGACACCATGCTCTCGTCGAGGAACGGGTCCGCGCCGTCCTTCTCGCCCAGCTCCTCCAGACCGGGGATGGGGTTGCCGTACGGCGACTCGGTGGGGTGCCGCAGCAGCTCCAGCACGCGGCGCTCCACGGCCTCGCTCATCACGTGCTCCCAGCGGCACGCCTCGGCGTGCACCTGCTCCCACTCCAGCCCGATCACGTCGACCAGCAGACACTCGGCCAGACGGTGCTTGCGCATCACCCGCGTCGCCAGCCGACGGCCCTCGTCCGTCAGCTCCAGGTGGCGGTCGCTGGCCACGGAGACCAGGCCGTCGCGCTCCATCCGCGCCACCGTCTGGCTCACCGTCGGCCCGCTCTGGTCCAGCCGCTCCGCGATGCGGGCGCGCATGGGGACGACGCCTTCCTCTTCGAGTTCGAGGATGGTGCGGAGATACATCTCCGTGGTGTCGATCAGTCCGGACATACGTGCCCCTCGATTACCTCTGCCGGCAGCCGGCCGCGTGCGTCGGCCCTGGCATCAATTCTGCCGGATACCACTGACAAGCGGGCGGCACCGGGGAAACGGGGGCCGGCTCGCGGTGCCGGCCGGTCCCTCCTGCGGGGCGCTGCCGCCCGGCCGTATTGACACCGCACTGGTCCAGACCGCACGGTGATCCGCGACACAGACGCTGCGAAGGGGCACCGCATGAGCGACGGCACGCCTGCCGACCTGTTCTTCGACGCCGCCATCGGCCTGCTGCAACGGGTCCGCGACGAGGAGGCCGGGGCGATCACCGCGGCCGGCACCCTGCTCGCCGACACGGTCGCGGCCGGCGGCCGCCTGTTCGCCTTCGGCGCCGGGCACTCCTCCCTGGCCGCCCAGGACGTCGTCTACCGCGCGGGCGGCCTGGCCCTGATGAACCTGCTCGCCGTGCCCGGCGTCGTCGGCGTCGACGTCACCCCGGCCACCCTCGGCTCCGCCCTCGAACGTGTCGACGGCCTCGCGAGCGCCGTGCTGGAGACGTCGCCGCTGCGCGCCGGTGACGCCCTCGTGATCATCTCCCTGTCCGGCCGCAACGCGCTGCCCGTGGAGATGGCCCTCACCGCCCGCTCCCTCGGTGTGAAGGTCATCGGCGTCACCTCGGTGGCGTACGCCTCGGAGACGGCGTCCCGGCACGCCTCCGGCACCTTCCTCAAGGACCACTGCGACGTCGTCCTCGACTCCAAGATCGCCGTCGGGGACGCGGAACTCACCCTCGACACCATCCCGGCGCCCTTCGCCCCCGCGTCCACGGTCGTCACCAGCGCCCTGATGCAGGCCGTCATGGCGACCACCGCCGCCACCCTCGCCGACCGCGGCATCGAGCCCCCGCTGCTGCGCTCCGGCAACGTCGACGGCGGACACGAGTGGAACGGCCGGGTGATGACGGAGTACGGCGACCGGATCTTCTACCGGCACTGACAACGCCCCCCGCCTAGCGGCGGCGATCACACCCCGCGCGGCTGGACGCCCACCGCCGCCGCGTCGAGCACGCCCCACCAGGCGGCCACGGCCGACCCCGGACCGGAAGAACGCCCACGGGAACGCCCCACGCCACTCGGCGATCACGCCCCCGCGCCCGCCGGGCACCCGCCGCCGCGTCGGTGAGCGCGCCCCGCGCTCGTCAGGGTGTCTGCTCGTCCGGCCGCTCGCGCAGCGTCTCCGCGAGGTCCAGTGCCGTCGCGATCCGTACGGCCACGTCCTCCGCGTACGCCGTGTCGGACCGTTCGAAGCGGCTGCGGCCGGAACCGCGCAGGAACGTCACGACGCCCAGCGTCCGGCCCCGGCTGCGCAGCACCGCGCACAGTGCGTGCACCGCGTCGTCGGGCCACTGGCGCTCCCGTGCCCATTCCCGCGCCCGCTGGGCGGAGACCGGTCCGGCGTCCGCGCGCACGGTGCCGCCCCGCTCCACGCACTGGAGCGCCGGGTGGCCCTCCGGGTAGCGCACGGGGAGCCCGGCCGCGCCCGTGAGCAGGCTCGGGCCCGGTGCCCCGGCGGGCGTGGCCGCGAGCCGTACCAGCCGGACCGGAGCCGGGCCGTCCGCGTCCCGCGCGCGCGAGCGGTCCGCCACCCGGTCGACGAGGGCGTGGTCGGCGAAGCCGGCGAGGGCGAAGTCCAGGTGGACGGTGGCCGCCTCCGCCGGGTCCTCGCACTCGGCCGCGGCCCGTGCCGCCCGGTGCAACTGGTTCGTCCGGAACCGCAGCAGGGCCGCCTCCTGCTCCCCCTGCTTGGCCCCGGTGACGTCCTCGAACAGCCACCCCACCCCGAGCGGCACCGGCTCCTCGGCGAGCGGTGAGGACAGCCGCAGGAACCCGCTGCGCCAGCAGCGCCGCTTCTCGCCCTCCGGGGCGCGGACGGTCACCCACATCTCGGCGGGGGCCGGCGGCGCGCCCTCGGCCAGGACGTGGGTCAGCGCGGCCTCCAGCTCCTCCACGCCCTGTGCGAGCAGTTCGCCCAGCGGACGTCCCAGCACGGACGTGCGCCCCACTCCCAGCGCCCGTGCCGCGTGCGCGTTCACCACGGCGGGCCGCAGGTCGGCGTCGACCAGGACGACTCCCCAGGACGCGTCCTCGAACAGCGCCTCGCTCAGCGCGATCGACCGCTCCAGGTCGATCTGCGCATGCACCTCGCTGAACGCGCAGTACACCCCCGCGGGCTTCCCGTCGGGTCCGCGCACGGCGGCCGACTGGGTCCGCACGAGCACCCGCCCACCGTCCTTGGTGACCAGCGCGAACTCGTGCACCTGCCGGCCCGGCGCCCGCATCGCCGACATCAGCCGGGCCTGCACCTCCTCGGCGTCGGCGCTGCGTACCGCCCAGCCGGCGAACCCGTGCCGTCCGACGGCCTCGGCGGCCGTCCAGCCGAGGATCCGCTCGGCCTCCCGGTTCCAGTGGGTCACGACCCCGTCGGCGTCGAAGGCGCACAGCGCCGCGTCCATGCCGTCGAGCAGCGCTGCGAGCAGATCGGAGCCGCCGGACTCACCGGGCTCGTCCGGCCCCAGTTCATCAGTGGTCCCACTCCGCCGCGAAGCACTCACCTGGACCCCCTGGAGACTGCGTCGGCGCACGCACGGCGCTCGGTTCGCTCACTGCCCTTCATTCAACTCGAACGTGACACACCCCACACCCTGTTCCCGCAAGATTGCGGGGATCAATGCACCGGGCCGCCCGGGGAGAGCCGCAGGTCCACCCACTCGTCGCGCTCCCCGTCCAGCACATACCGGTCGATCTCGGCATACCCGTGCCGCGCGGCGAACCGCAGCCCGTCCTCGTTGGCCGCCAGCACACACGTCTCGACGGCTTCGGCGCCCAGCACGCGCGCGTGGGCCAGCGCGTCCTCGTGGATCGCCGTACCGAAGCCCCGCCGCCGGAACTCGGGCAGCACGCGCGCGATGACGGTCGCCACCCTCCCCTGCCCCGCCGGCGGACGCACGGTCGAACACCCGACGAGCACCTCGCCGAGATACGCGTTCGCCAGCCGGTACCGGTCCTGCCGCTCCCGCGCCTCCCCGGCGGACATCGCGGCGGGCGGGACGACCGCGTTGTGGACGTGCCGCCACTGTTCGAGCATCCCGTCGCCGTCGACGCCCGAAATTCGAAGATCCGTCACGCGAGCACCTATACCAGTCACGGCGCCGTTGAAAAAAACAGTTGAGCCCGTCGCGACGGCTTCTTAGGGTGTCGGTTACACGAGAAGGGAGGTGGTTCGGCAGATGTATGAGAACCGGACGCGTGAGGTGGCTGCGGGCTAGCGGCCCGTCACCACACCATGTGCGGTGCCGGACCAGCACGCGAACGGTGCGTGCAGCCGGCCCAATCCCAAGCAGTCACCCGACCCGCGGGCTGCCGGTACGTCCGGCCGGCTCCTCCTTGAGGAACCCAGCCCGCGGGTCGTCTGCGTTTCCCGTCCGCCTCCTCCGGGTCCCGGTCAGGGGCTGAGGCGTTCGACCTTCCAGGTGCCGTCCGGCTGGGCGACGTAGCGCAGGCGGTCGTGGAGGCGGTTCTCGCGGCCCTGCCAGAACTCGACCGTCTCCGGGGTGACGCGGAAGCCGCCCCAGTGCGGGGGGACCGGGACCTGTTCGTCCTCCGGGTAGCGGGCTTCGAGCGCGGCGTAAGTCCTGTCCAGCTCCGTGCGGGAGGCGATCACCGTGGACTGGGCGCTGGCCCAGGCGCCCAGCTGGGAGCCGTGCGGGCGGGTGCGGAAGTAGGCGGCGGTCTCGTCGCGGCCGGTGCGCCGGGCGGTGCCGGTGACGATGACCTGGCGGGCCAGCGGGTGCCAGGGGAAGAGCAGCGAGACGTGCGGGTTCCGTGTCAGGTCACGGCCCTTGCGGGAGTCGTAGTTGGTGAAGAAGACGAAGCCGTCGGTGTCGAACTGCTTCATCAGCACCGTGCGTGAGCTGGGGCGGCCCTCGGCGTCCGCCGTGGAGACGACCATCGCGTTGGGCTCGTAGAGCGTGCCGTGCAGGGCCGCGCGGGCGGCGTCCTCGAACCACCGGGTGAACTGGTCCATCGGATGGGTGGCGAGATCCTGTTCGGCGAGGCCGTCGGCCCGGTACTGCTTGCGCATGGCGGCGGGATCGAGGACGGGATCCAGGAGCGGGTCACGGTCGGTCACGCGGTCATCTTGCCGTATCGAACGGGTATGGCACTGAGTGTCGCTCGGTATCCCCAACTGTGGCACCGGGGGTTATCGTGCTGCTCCCTTTGCGGTTGGGTTGACCACGGGTGACCACCGACGGATCGGGGCATCACCGGGGTGACCGCCGCCCACACATCACGAGGAGCCGCCTGATGTCCGATTTCGTACCCGGGCTCGAAGGGGTCATCGCGTTCGAGACGGAGATCGCCGAACCGGACAAGGAGGGCGGCGCCCTGCGCTACCGGGGCGTCGACATCGAGGACCTGGTCGGCCACGTCTCCTTCGGGAACGTGTGGGGACTGCTGGTCGACGGCGCCTTCAACCCCGGCCTGCCGCCCGCCGAGCCGTTCCCGATCCCCGTCCACTCCGGTGACATCCGTGTGGACGTCCAGTCGGCGCTCGCCATGCTCGCCCCCGTGTGGGGGCTGCGGCCCCTGCTCGACATCGACGAGGCGCAGGCCCGGGAGGACCTGGCGCGGGCCGCGGTCATGGCCCTGTCGTACGTCGCCCAGTCCGCGCGCGGCCAGGGGCTGCCGATGGTGCCGCAGCGCGAGATCGACAAGGCGAACTCGGTGGTGGAACGGTTCATGATCCGGTGGCGGGGCGAGCCGGACCCCAAGCACGTGGCGGCCGTGGACGCCTACTGGACCTCCGCCGCCGAGCACGGCATGAACGCGTCCACCTTCACCGCCCGGGTCATCGCCTCCACCGGCGCGGACGTCGCCGCAGCGCTGTCCGGTGCGGTGGGCGCGATGTCCGGGCCGCTGCACGGCGGTGCGCCCTCGCGCGTGCTCGGGATGATCGAGGAGATCGAGCGCACCGGGGACGCGGAGGCGTACGTCAAGCGGGCGCTCGACCGGGGCGAGCGGCTGATGGGGTTCGGGCACCGGGTCTACCGGGCCGAGGACCCCCGGGCCCGGGTGCTGCGGCGTACGGCACGTGAGCTGGGGGCGCCGCGGTTCGAGGTCGCCGAGGCGCTGGAGAAGGCCGCGCTGGAGGAGCTGCACAACCGGCGGCCGGACCGGGTGCTCGCCACCAACGTGGAGTTCTGGGCCGCGATCATGCTGGACTTCGCCGAGGTGCCGGCGCACATGTTCACGTCGATGTTCACGTGCGCCCGTACGGCCGGGTGGTCGGCGCACATCCTTGAGCAGAAGCGGACGGGGCGGCTGGTGCGGCCTTCCGCCCGCTATGTGGGGCCGGGCCCGCGCCGGCCCCAGGACGTCGCCGGGTACGCGGATATCGCCCACTGAGAGGGGGCCCGGGGCGCGGGTGCGACCGCGGGCCTGTGGTGGCTCGTCGCGCCCGCGCGGCGGGGCCGCACGTCGATACAGCCCCGCGCCCCGGGGAGCTGGTCACGCCGGGGTCAACAAGTTCCCGTGGTGCCGCTGCGCCACCAGCGGGTGGGCCCTCAGCTTGCCCTTCAGCTCGTTGTAGCCGTACTCGGCGTACAGCGGGTTCGTCGGATCCGTCGTGATGCCGGGGGCCCGCGACGCGTGCGGGAACGGCAGCGGCTCGACCCTCGCGTCCAGGCGGGGGTTGTAGAAGAACGGGACCGAGAAGCGCTCGGTGGCGCCGGGCGGGCTGACGACCCGGTGGTTGGTGGCCAGGAGGTAGCCGTTGGTGGCGACCTCCAGGAGTTCGCCGAGGTTGACGACGAACGCGCCCTCGATGGGCGGGACGTCATGGAAGCGGCCGTCCTCGCGCTGGACCTGGAGGCCGCCGACCGTGTCCTGGAGCAGCAGGGTCAGGAAGCCGTAGTCCTTGTGCGCGCCGACGCCCTGGTCGGTGCCGTCGTCCGCGCTGCCGGGGTAGCGGACGAGCTTGAGGTGCGGGTGGGCGCGGTCGCCGAAGATCGGGTCGTAGAAGTCGGCCGGGGCGCCGATGGCGGTCAGCAGTTCCCGCAGGAGCCGGTGGGCGACCCCGCTCAGCCTGTCGATCCAGGCGAGGGCGGCCGTGCGCAGTCCGGGCAGGGCGGCCGGCCACTGGTTGGGGCCCTGGAGCCACCAGTACGGCGGCTCGCCGGGGCCGGGGACACGGGCGGGGCGTTCGGCGCCGATGTCGAGCTGGTCGCGCCAGTCACGGGCGCCGCCGGTGCGTTCGTCGCCGGTGCGGGTGTAGCCCCGGAAGTGCGGGGAGCCGACGTTGTCCAGGGCGAGCCGGTCGGCCTCGGGGAGGGCGAAGAAGGCGCGCATGGCGGTGAGCAGCGCGTCGGTCTCGGCCCGGGTCACGCCGTGGCCGACGAGCTGGAAGAAGCCGACGTCGTGGGCGGCGCTGTGCAACCGGGCGTGGAGCAGGGCGCGGGCCCGCGGGTCGCCGTCGGCGGCCGACAGGTCGATGATCGGGAGCTGGTCGTACGACGTCACTGTGTGCGTGGTCATGATGCGTCCGCGGGTGTACGGGGCACGGGTGACCGCCGAGGGGTGGTGGCGGCCCCCGGGTGCCGGAAAAGGGAGAAAGAGAGAAGGGGGGGCTGGTCAGGCGGAGAGGCGCCGACAGCCCATGCTCGTGACGCGCACGTAGTCCACGTGGCGTCGGCGAACGAGCATCGGAAGCATGGGCCCAAGGGTAACGCGCCCGCACGGTGGCTCCCCCGGGACGCTCCCGGACCCGGCACGGCCGGGTCCGGCCTCAGCCCAGCGCCTCGTCCAGCAGCGCCGCCCACTGGGCGACGACCCGTTCGCGGCGGGCGGTGTCGTCGGTGAGGAGGTTGGCGAGGCCCAGGCCCCGGGCCATGTCGAGGAGGCCCTGGACGGTTTCGCGGACGCCGGGGCGGGACTCGTCGGCGCCCAGGAGGTCGACGGCGATGCGGTGGGTCTCGCGGCCGACGCGGGCCTCCAGCTCGGTCACGCGCGGGCGCAGCTGTTCCTCGTCACAGGCGGCGACCCACAGGTGCAGGGCGGCCCGGAACAGGGGGCCGGTGTAGAGGTCGACCAGGGCCGACACGACGGCCCGGCGGTCGGCGGCGCCGTCCGGGAACAGGGCCCGCAGTGCGAGGGAGCGTTCCTCGGAGACGTACTCGACGGCGGCGGTGAAGAGGTCTTCCCGGGTCGGGAAGTGGTGCTGGGCCGCGCCCCGGGAGACGCCGGCCCGCTCGGCCACGACGGCGACCGTGGAGCCCGCCCAGCCGCGCTCGGCGAGGCAGGCCACGGCGGCTTCCAGGAGCCGCTGCCGGGTGGCCCGGCTGCGGTCCTGCTTGGGAACGCGCTCCCGTTCCGTCGTACTCACACCACCCATGCCGCATCACGTCTTTCCAGGAAGGCCGTCATCCCCTCCCGGGCCTGGGGGGAGGAGAACAGCCGGGCCGAGAGCGCGGTCAGCTCGGCCGCGTCCCGGTCGAATGTCTCCAGCACCCTAGCCGTGAGCAGCCGCTTCGTCTCGGCCAGGGCCTGCGGGGAGGAGCGGCGCAGGCCGTCCAGGACGGGGGCCAGGGCGTCGTCGACGTCGTCCGCCGTCACCGTCAGCAGGCCCAGGCGCGCGGCCTCGGCCGGTCCGAAGCGCTCGCCGGTGAGGTAGTAACGGGCCAGGGTGCGGGGGTCGGCGCGGGGGATCACCGGCAGGGAGATCACGGCGGGGGCCACGCCGATGCGCACCTCGGTGAAGGCGAAGGTGGCGTCGGTGGAGGCGGCGGCGATGTCGCAGGCGGCGAGCAGGCCGAGGCCGCCGGCGCGGACATGGCCGGTGACCCGGGCGACAACGGGTCTGGGCAGCTCCACGATCTGCCGGAGCAGGGCCACCAGGGCGTCGGGGTCGGGCGGGTCACGCAGGTCGGCGCCGGCGCAGAACGTCGTACCGGTGTGGGTGAGCACCACGGCCCGTACGTCCGGGTCCTTGCCGCAGTCGCTCAGGGCCTCGGCGAGTTCCGTGACGAGCGCGGCGGACAGGGCGTTGCGGGTGCCGGTGGAGTCCAGGCTGAGGGTGTCGACGGCACGCGCGCGTGTGCGGCCGATCAGGGCGGTCGGGTGGTGCGTCACGTGTGCTCCCTGAGCTGTCGGCGCAGGATCTTGCCGGAGGTGGCGCGGGGGACGGTGTCGATGAAGGTGATCCGGCGGACGCGCTTGTACGGGGCGACGCGTTCGGCGACGTACAGCAGGACGTCGTTCTCGCTCAGGCCGTCGGCGGTGGGGGCGCGGACGACGAAGGCGTGCGGGATCTCGTTGCCGTCCGCGTCGTACGCGCCGATGACGGCCGCGTCGGCGATGTCCGGGTGGGTGAGCAGGAGCGCCTCCAGTTCGGCGGGGGCCACCTGGAAGCCCTTGTACTTGATGAGTTCCTTCACCCGGTCGACCACGAACAGCCAGCCGTCGGCGTCGACGTACCCGATGTCCCCGGTGTGCAGCCAGCCGTCGGTGTCGATCATCGCGGCGGTGGCGTCGGGGCGGCCGAGGTAGCCCTTCATCACCTGGGGGCCCCGGATCAGGATCTCGCCGGACTCGCCGGTGCCCAGGTCCGTGCCGGGGTCGTCCAGGGAGACGATCCGCATCTCGGTGCCGGCGATGAGCCTGCCGACCGTGCCGGCGGGGGCCTCGCGCAGCCGGTCCAGGGGGACGACATGGGTGCCGGGGGACAGCTCGGTCATGCCGTACGCCTGGCCGATCGGGGGCAGGCCCAGGCGTTCGGCGCACGCGACGGCGAGCCGGGCGTCCAGCGGGGCGGCGGCGCTGATCACGTACTTCAGCGAGGAGAGGTCGTAGCGGCTGACCGCCGGGTGCTTGGCGAGGGCGAGGACGATCGGCGGGGCCACGTACAGGCCGGTGATGCGGTGCTTCTCGATCGCGGCGAGGAACGTCTCCAGTTCGAAGCGCGGCAGGACGACGACCGTGGCGCCCTTGCGCAGGGGCGCGTTCATCAGGGCGGTGAGGCCGTAGATGTGGAAGAACGGCAGGACGGCGAGGATGCGGTCGCCGGGTCCGGCCGGGACGGCGGGTTCGAGCTGGGCGAGGTTGGTGGCGATCTGCCGGTGGGTGAGCATGACGCCCTTGGGGGTGCCGGTGGTGCCGGAGGAGTACGGCAGCGCGGCGATGTCCCCGGCCGGGTCGATGCCGGTCTCCGGCTCGCGGGCGGTGGTGGCGAGCAGGTCGATCAGCGAGCGGTGCCCGGGCGCGCTGTCGCACACGAGGATCTCCCGTACGCCGCCCGCGAGTTCGGCGGCCCGGCGGGCCGTCTCCAGCAGCGGGGAGACGGTGACGATCCAGCGGGCCGCGCTGTCGCCGAGCTGCCCCGCGAACTCCTCGGCGGTGGCCAGCGGGTGCACGGTGGTGACGGCGGCACCCGCGCGCGTGGCCGCGTAGAACGCCATCGGGAACGCGATCGTGTTGGGGCTGTGCAGGGCGAGGACGTCGCCCTTGCGGACGCCCGTCTCGGCGAGGGCGGCGGCCAGGCGCCGGTGGAACCGGTCCACCTGCTCGTACGTGAGGGTGGTGCCGTCCGTGCCGTCGATGAGGGCCGGCTGGTCGCCGAAGTCGGCGGCCCGGCCCAGGACGGCCTCGTGGATGGGGAGTTCTACGGGCGGAACGTCTGCGTACTCGCTGCGGAACACGGTTCCTCCTCGCACGGGGCGCCTAGTACGACTTGGGCAGGCCCAGGGTCTGGTGGGAGACGTAGTTGAGGATCATCTCCCGGCTCACCGGGGCGATACGAGACACGCGCGCGGCCGTTATCAGCGAGGCGAGCCCGAACTCACGCGTGAGCCCGTTGCCGCCGAGGGTGTGCACGGCCTGGTCCACGGCCTTCACGCAGGCCTCGCCCGCCGCGTACTTGGCCATGTTCGCGGCCTCGCCCGCGCCGGCGTCGTCGCCGGTGTCGTAGAGACGGGCCGCCTTCTGCATCATCAGCCGGGCCAGCTCCAGGTCGATGTGCGCCTGCGCCAGGGGGTGGGCGATGGCCTGGTGGGCGCCGATGGGGGCCTTCCACACCGTGCGGTCGCGGGCGTACTCGACGGCCTTGGCGAGCGCGTACCGGCCCATGCCGATGGCGAACGCGGCGGTCATGATCCGCTCGGGGTTGAGCCCCGCGAAGAGCTGGAGGAGCCCCGCGTCCTCGTCGCCGACCAGCGCGTCGGCAGGCAGCCGTACGTCGTCCAGAGTCAGCTCGAACTGCCTCTCGGCCGCGTTGAGTTCCATGTCGATCGGTCGCTTCCGGAAGCCCTGCGCGTCCGTCGGGACGATGAACAGGCAGGGCTTGAGGCGTCCGGTGCGTGCGTCCTCGGTACGGCCGACGATCAGCACGGCGTCGGCCATGTCGACCCCTGAGATGAACACCTTGCGGCCGGTGAGCAGCCAGTCGACGCCGTCCCTGCGGGCCGTGGTGGTGATCCGGTGGCTGTTGGAGCCGGCGTCGGGCTCGGTGATGCCGAAGGCCATGAGGCGGCTTCCCTCGGCGAGTCCGGGGAGCCAGTCCCGCTTCTGCTGCTCCGTGCCGAAGCGGGATATCACCGTGCCGCAGATCGCCGGTGAGACGACGAGCATCAGCAGGGGGGAGCCCGCGGCGCCCAGCTCCTCCAGGACGATGGACAGTTCGGCGATACCGCCGCCGCCTCCGCCGTACTGCTCGGGGAGGTTGACGCCGAGGTAGCCGAGTTTTCCCGCCTCGCTCCACAGCTCGGTGGGGGGCTTGCCCTCGGCGACGGTTCGGGTGAGGTAGTCGCGGCCGTAGCGCTTGCCGAGGGCGGCCACCGCCGAGCGGAGGGCCTTGTGTTCTTCGGATTCGACGAGGGTGGTCATCGGACTCCTTCGGGCTGCGGGTGATCCGTGGCTGGGCGCGCAGTTCCCCGCGCCCCTAGGTGGGTTCGACTACCGCCAGCAACACGCCTGGCTCCACCTGCTGCCCCGGTTCGGCGTGCAGGGTCGTGAGCGTTCCCGCCGCCGGGGCCGAGATCTGGTGCTGCATCTTCATCGCCTCCAACCAGATGAGGCCCTGGCCCGCCCGAACCGTTGCCCCTTCGGTCAGACCGTCGGCGATCCTGACCACCGTGCCCGGCATCGGGGCCACCAGGGACCCCGGCGCGAGCTGGGCCGTCGGGTCGGGGAAGCGGGGCAGGGCGGTGAGGCGGCTGGCGTTGACGTGGACCTGGTCGCCGTACCGGGACACCTCGAACCTCCGGCGTACGCCGTCCACTTCGAGCACCACCAGGCCCGCGTCGGCGTGCACGACCCGGACCCCGTCGGCGGCGAGGCCCTCCCTCGTGTGCCGGTACCGGACCTCGTGCTCCTCCCCGTCCATCTCGTACCGCTTCACCTGCGGCTGGGAGGGGACGTTGCGCCAGCCGCCGAAGCGCGAGCGGCCGTGGGCGTCGGCGAGGGCGGCGGCCAAGGGGGCGCGGGGGTCGGGCGTGGGTTCGGTCAGGGCGGCGAGGTGGCGGTCGTAGAAGCCGGTGTCCATGCGTCCGCTCGTGAACTCCGGGTGGCGCAGGGAGCGGACGAGCAGGGCCCGGTTGGTGACCGGGCCGTGGACCGTGGCGGACTCCAGCGCGCCCGCGAGCCGGCGGACCGCCTCCGCGCGCGTGGGGGCGTGGGCGACGACCTTGGCGAGCATCGGGTCGTAGTGGACGCCGATGGTGTCGCCGTCGGTGTAGCCGGTGTCCAGGCGGACGCCGTCCGGTACGGCGAGGCGGTGCAGGGTGCCGGTCTGGGGGGCCCAGTCGCGGGCGGGGTCCTCGGCGTAGAGGCGGGCCTCGACGGCGTGGCCACGCGCGCGCGGGGGCTCGCCGGCGAGGGCGTGGCCCTCGGCGATCCGGATCTGTTCCGCGACCAGGTCCAGGCCGAAGACCGCCTCGGTGACGGGGTGTTCGACCTGGAGGCGGGTGTTCATCTCCAGGAAGTGGGCGCGGCCGTCGGCGACCAGGAACTCGACGGTGCCCGCGCCGACGTAGGAGACGGCGCGTGCGGCGCGTACGGCCAGCGTGCGCAGCTCCTCCGTGAGCGCCGGGGTGAGTCCGGGCGCCGGGGCCTCCTCGACGACCTTCTGGTGGCGGCGCTGGAGGGAGCAGTCGCGGGTGCCGAGCGGCCAGACCGTGCCGTGGGCGTCGGCGAGGACCTGCACCTCCACATGGCGGCCGTGTTCGAGGTACGGCTCCACGAAGACCTCACCGTCACCGAAGGCGCTCGCGGCCTCGGCGCGCGCGCCCTCCAGCGCGGCCTCCAGCTCGTCCAGGCGGCGCACGATCCGCATCCCGCGCCCCCCGCCGCCCGCGGCGGCCTTCACCAGGACGGGCAGGTCGGCGTCGGTGACGGCGGCCGGGTCGAGCGGGGCGAGGCCCATGAGCCGCTTGGCGCGGGTCTTGGACGCCATGGCCTCGATGGCCTCCGGGGGCGGGCCGATCCAGACCAGGCCGGCGTCGAGGACGGCACGGGCGAAGCCGGGGTTCTCCGAGAGGAAGCCGTAGCCGGGGTGCACGGCGTCGGCGCCGGACGCCAGGGCCGCCTTCACGATCAGGTCGCCGCGCAGGTACGTCTCGGCGGGGGCCGCGCCCGGCAGCCGTACCGCCGTGTCGGCCACGCGCGCGTGGAGCGCGTTCTCGTCGGCGTCGGAGTGCACGGCGACCGTGCGGATTCCCGACGCGCGGCAGGTGCGGAAGACACGGCAGGCGATCTCGCCCCGGTTGGCGACGAGCACACTGGAAATCACGGGATCCCTCACATCCGGAAGACGCCGAAGCCGCCGCGCGCGCCCTCGTAGGGCGCGGTGTGCAGGGCGGAGAGGCACAGGCCGAGGACGGTGCGGGTGTCGCGCGGGTCGATGACCCCGTCGTCGTACAGCCGCCCGGACAGGAACATGGGCAGCGACTCCGACTCGATCTGCTGCTCCACCATGGCGCGCAGGGCCGCGTCCGCGTCCTCGTCGTACGGCTGTCCCTTGGCCGCCGCCGACTGCCGGGCGACGATCGACAGCACACCGGCGAGCTGCTGCGGGCCCATGACGGCGGACTTGGCGCTGGGCCAGGCGAACAGGAAGCGGGGGTCGTAGGCCCGGCCGCACATGCCGTAGTGCCCGGCGCCGTACGACGCGCCCATGAGGACCGACAGGTGCGGGACCCTGCTGTTGCTGACCGCGTTGATCATCATCGCGCCGTGCTTGATGATCCCGCCCTGCTCGTACTCCTTGCCGACCATGTAGCCGGTGGTGTTGTGCAGGAACAGCAGCGGGATGTCGCGCTGGTTGGCGAGCTGGATGAACTGGGCGGCCTTCTGCGACTCGGCGCTGAAGAGGACGCCCCGGGCGTTGGCCAGGATGCCGACGGGGTAGCCGTGCAGGGCCGCCCAGCCGGTGACCAGGCTGGTGCCGTACAGCGGCTTGAACTCGTCGAAGTCGGAGCCGTCCACGATCCGGGCGATGACCTCGCGCGGGTCGAACGGGATCTTCAGGTCGCCGGGGACGATGCCCAGCAGCTCCTCCGGGTCGTACCTGGGCGGCTCGGCCGGGCCGGGGTCCGGGTGGACCTTGCGGTGGTTGAGGCGGGCCACGACCCGGCGGGCCTGGCGCAGCGCGTCCGGCTCGTCCAGGGCGAAGTGGTCGGCGAGGCCGGACACGCGCGCGTGCATCTCGGCGCCGCCCAGCGACTCGTCGTCGCTCTCCTCACCGGTCGCCATCTTCACCAGCGGCGGCCCGCCGAGGAACACCTTCGCGCGCTCCTTGACCATGATCACGTGGTCGGACATGCCGGGGATGTAGGCGCCGCCTGCGGTGGAGTTGCCGAAGACGACGGCGATGGTCGGTATGCCGGCGGCGGAGAGCCGGGTGAGGTCGCGGAAGATGGCGCCGCCGGGGATGAAGATCTCCTTCTGCGAGGGCAGATCGGCACCTCCCGACTCCACCAGGCTGATGCAGGGCAGCCGGTTGGCGAGCGCGATGTCGTTCGCGCGGAGGGCCTTCTTCAGGCTCCACGGATTGCTGGCGCCGCCGCGCACGGTCGGGTCGTTGGCGGTGATCAGGCACTCCACGCCCTCGACCACGCCGATCCCGGTGACGAGGGAGGCGCCGACGGGGTAGTCGCTGCCCCAGGCGGCCAGCGGGGACAGTTCCAGGAACGGGGTGTCGGGGTCCAGCAGCAGCTCGATGCGCTCGCGGGGCAGCAGTTTGCCGCGCTCGCGATGCCGCCGCACGTACTTCTCGCCGCCGCCCGCGAGCGCCTTGGTGTGCTCGGCCTCCAGCTCGGCGAGCTTGGCGAGCATGGCCTCGCGGTGGGCCCGGTGGTCGGGGGCGGTGGGGTCGAGAGCGGTCCGCAGAACCGTCACAGCAGAGTCTCCGGGATGTCCAGGTGGCGGGAGCGCAGCCATTCGCCGAGGGCCTTGGCCTGCGGGTCGAAGCGGGCCTGCGCGGCGACGCCGGCGCCGAGGACGCCCTCGACGACGAAGTTGAGCGCGCGCAGGTTCGGGAGCACGTGCCGGGTGACGGGCAGGTCGCGGGTCTCGGGCAGCAGGTGCCGGAAGGCGTCGGTGGTCAGTGTGTGGGCGAGCCACCGCCAGGCCTCGTCCGACCTCGCCCACACCCCCACGTTGGCGTTCCCGCCCTTGTCCCCGCTGCGCGCCCCCACGACCAGGCCGAGGGGTGCCCGGCGGGTCGGGCCGGCCGGGAGGGGTTCCGGGAGGGGCGGGGGCGGTACGGCGTCCAGGGGCCGGGTGTCCTGGGGCGGCGGCACGGGGACACGGCGTCCGTCATTGAGGACGGCCATATGGTCCACGTCCCCATGGGGCACGTACACATCGTCGAAGACCCCATAGGGGGCGCCGTTTCCGGGTGGGGACAGCACATGGAAGCCCGGGTAGCTGGCGAGGGCCAGCTCCACGGCGGCCCCGCTCAGCGCCCGCCCCACGACCCGCTGGTCCGGGTCCCGCACGACGAGCCGCAGCAGCGCGCTGGCCGTCTCCTCGGTGTCCGCGTCGGCCCGGTCGGTGCGCACCAGTTCCCAGCGCACCTGCTGCGGCGGAGACTTGGCGAGCGCGTCGGCGAGCTGCTCGCGCACCAGGGCCGCCTTGGCCTCGATGTCGAGTCCGGTGAGGACGAAGACGACCTCGTTGCGGAAGCCGCCGAGCCGGTTGACCCCGACCTTGAGCGTGGGCGGCGGCGCCTCCCCGCGCACCCCCTCGATCCGTACCCGGTCCGGCCCGTCCTGGCTCAGCCGTACGGTGTCCAGCCGGGCGGTGACATCGGGTCCGGCGTACCGGGCGCCGCCGGTCTCGTACAGCAGTTGCGCGGTGACCGTGCCCACGTCCACGAAGCCGCTGGTGCCGGGGTGTTTGGTGATCACGCTGGTGCCGTCGGCGTGGATCTCGGCGAGCGGGAAGCCGGGACGCCGTACGTCCCCCTCGCCGAAGAACGCGTAGTTCCCGCCCGTGGCCTGGGTCCCGCACTCCAGCACGTGCCCGGCGACCACGGCACCGCCGAGGGGGTCGTGGTCGGCCGGTCCCCAGCCGAAGTGCGCGGCGGCGGGGCCGGTGACGAGTGCCGCGTCGGTCACCCGGCCGGTGACCACCACGTCGGCGCCGGCCCGCAGGCACGCGGCGATGCCGAAGCCGCCGAGATAGGCGTGGGCGGCGAGGGCGCCCGGGTGGGCGGCGGTCAGGTCGTCGCCCTCGACGTGCGCGACCCGGGCCGGGACGCCTAGCCGGTCCGCCAACCGCCGTATCCCGTCGGCGAGTCCGGCGGGGTTGAGGCCGCCCGCGTTGGTGACGATCCGCACGCCGCGTTCGCGGGCGAGGCCCAGGCAGTCCTCCAACTGGCGCAGGAAGGTGCGGGCGTACCCGGCGGCCGGGTCCTTCAGCCGGTCGCGGCCGAGGATGAGCATGGTGAGTTCGGCGAGGTAGTCACCGGTGAGGACGTCGACCTCGCCACCGGTGAGCATCTCGCGCAGGGCGTCCGCGCGGTCGCCGTAGAAGCCGGAGAAGTTGCCGATGCGCAGTGGGTTCACCGGCCGGCCCCCTTCGGCGGGCGGCCGGTGCCGGGCGGGCCCGCGAAGGCCTGGGCGATGTCCAGCCAGCGGTCGGCGTCCGGGCCGGTGGCCGTCAGCGCGAGGTCGCCCCGGTGGGCGCGCTGGGTGACCAGGAGGCAGAAGTCGAGAGCGGGGCCGGTGACGCGCTGGGCGGCGCGTTCGTCACCGTACGCCCACACCTGGCCGGAGGGTGCGGTCAGCTCCACCCGGAACTCCTCGGCCGGCGGGGTCAGTCCGTGCACTCCGAAGGCGAAGTCACGGGTCCGCACCCCGAGCCGGGCCACATGCCGGAGCCGGTCGGTGGGTGGGCGCACCACACCCAGGGCGTCGGCGACGTCCAGCCCGTGAGCCCAGGTCTCCATAAGGCGGGCCGTGGCCATGGAGGCGGCGGACATGGGCGGGCCGTACCAGGGGAAACGGGCACCGGCCGGTGCGTCGCGCAGGGCCCGGTCGAGGGCGTCGCGCCCGCCGCGCCAGGCCGCCAGCAGTTCGGCGGGCGGGAGTGCGGCGCCCTCCTCCGCCCCCTCGTCCACGAACGACCCGGGTGCGGCGAGCGCCTTCTCCACCAGCGCCCGGAAGGCGTCGGCGTCGGTGACGGCCAGCAGCGCCGAGCGGTCGGTCCAGGCGAGGTGCGCGATCTGGTGGGCGACGGTCCAGCCGGGTGCCGGGGTGGGCAGGGCCCACTGGGCCGGGCTCAACCCGGCCACGAGCTGGTCGAGTTCACCGCTTTCGGCACGCAGGTCGTCGATGACGGGCGTCGGGTCGGCCATGGGGGGAGCATGGCAGCGGACACAGAAACAATCAAGCGTGCTTGCATGAATTGATGAGCCGACAGGGGGCCGGTGCGGGCGGAGGGGGACGGCCCGAGCGGAGGAGGACGGCCCGAGCGGAGGGGGACGGCCTGGGCGGACCGGCTGGCACCGCCCGGACCGGCTCGCCCCGCCCGGACCGGAGGTCACACGGCCGCGCGCTCCAGCCCGCCCGGACCGGAGGTCACACCGCAGCCCGCTCCACCCCGACCGTCGGTCACAGCACCGCGCGCTCCACCCCGACCGCAGGCCACAGCACCGGGCGCCCCGCCCGGACCGGAGGTCACACCGCTTCCACCGGCGGGTAGACCGGCTCCCACCGGGCCGCCCGTACCGCCTCCTCCACGTCGTCCAGGCCGGCCCGGGCGACGCCCTCCTCCGCCGCCGCGCGGGCCACGGCCACGGCGACCGCCTCCGAGGTGGCGCGCAGGTCGCGGATCGGTGGCAGGACCGGCGCGTCGGCGCGGGCGACCTCGGTGTCACCGGTCCGGCAGGCCACCGCGTCGGCCGCCGCGCGGAGCATGCGGTCGGTGATGCGGGAGGCGCGGGCGACGATCACACCGAGGCCGAGGCCGGGGAAGACCAGCGCGTTGTTGGCCTGGCCGATCTCGTACGTCGTACCGTCCCGCTCGACCGGGGCGAAGGGGCTGCCGGTGGCCACCAGCGCCTTGCCGTCGGTCCAGTCGAGCAGGTCGGCGGGGGTGGCCTCGGCGAGGTCGGTCGGGTTGGACATGGGCAGGATGATCGGGCGCTCGGTGTGCCGGGCCATCTCGCGGACGAGCTCCCGCGTGAAGGAGCCGCCCTGGCCGGAGGTGCCGATCAGGATGGTCGGGCGGACCCGGCGGACCACCTCGTCCAGCGGGATGCCGGGCAGGCTCTCGTCCCGGCGCCATCCGTCGACCTCGTCGGCGGGGCGGGCGTACGGCTTCTGCACGTCCCGGAGCTGGTCGCCCTGGTCGGTGGTGAGCAGGCCGTACCGGTCCACGCACCAGAAGCGGGCGGTGGCCTGCTCGGCGGACAGGCCCTCGGCGATCAGGGCGTCGCGCAACTGGTCGGCGACGCCGATGCCGGCGGTCCCGGCGCCGAAGACGACGATCCGGTGCTCGGGCAGGGGCGTGCCGGTGGCGCGGACGCCGGACAGGACGGCGGCGAGGTTGACGGCACCGGTGCCCTGGATGTCGTCGTTGAAGGTGCAGACCCGGTCGCGGTAGCGGTCCAGGATGCGGCGGGCGTTGGCGGTGCCGAAGTCCTCCCAGTGCAGCAGGGCGTGCGGGAAGAGCCGGGTCGCGGTGGTGACGTAGGCGTCGATGAAGGCGTCGTAGGTGTCGCGGTCGGCTCGCGGGTGGCGGTTGCCGAGGTAGAGGGGGTTGTCGAGGAGTTCCTGGCGGTTGGTGCCGACGTCGAGCATGACGGGCAGGGTGCGGCGCGGGTCGATGCCGGCGGCGGCCGTGTAGACGGCGAGCTTGCCGACGGCGATGTCGATGCCGCCGACGCCCCAGTCGCCGATGCCGAGGATGCCCTCGCCGTCGGTGGCCACGATCAGGTCCACGTCGTCGGCGCCGAGGCCGTGCGCGCGCAGGGAGCGTTCGATGTCGCCGGGGGCGTCCACGGAGAGGTAGACACCGCGCGGGCGTCGGTACTCCGTGCTGTAGCGGCGGATCGCCGTGCCCACGGTGGGGGTGTAGACGATGGGCAGCATCTCTTCGAGGTGGTCGCCGACGAGCCGGTAGAACAGCACCTCGTTGCGGTCGTGCAGCGCGGTCAGATAGACGCTCTTGGCCAGGTCGCCCGACTGGTCCCGGAACTGGCCGTAGGCGCGTTCGGCCTGCTCGTCCTGGGTGAGCACGCGGGGTGGGACCAGACCGACGAGGTCGAGGGCGCGGCGCTCCTCCTCGGTGAAGGCGGTACCGCGATTGATCCGGGGATCGGCGAGAACGGCCCGCCCCCGGGCGGTGACCCTCAGCGGGCCGGGCTGGGTGTCACGAGCGTCGGTCACGAGTTTCCGCCTTCCGTCCGTCTTCGCCCCTTCAGGCCCCACTCAGGAGTGTGCGGGAGAGGGGCGGGATGCGCAGGGTGAGCGGGGGGCGGAAGCGGGGGCGGAAGCGGGGAGCGGATCCCGTGGAACCGGGCGTCAGGCCTCCGGTGCCCGGAGGGCGGCCTTCGATCGGGCCGTCTGGGTGCGTACCGCGCCGATCGTCGCCGCTATGACCAGGGCGATCGCGGCGGCCTCGGTGGGGGTGAGGGACTGGCCGAGGATCAGGAAGCCGGCCGTGGCCGCGATGGCCGGTTCCAGGCTCATGAGAATGGCGAAGGTGGGCGCCGGCAGCCGGCGCAGGGCCAGCAGTTCGAGGGTGTAGGGCAGGACCGAGGACAGCAGGGCCACCGCCGATCCGAGGGCGACGGTGGTGGGGTTCAGGAGCCGGCTGCCGGCCTCGGCGATGCCCAGCGGGAGGAAGAGGAGGGCCGCGACCGCCATGGCCAGCGCCAGGCCGTCCGCCTGCGGGAAGCGGCGGCCCGTACGGGCGCTGAAGAGTATGTAGGCCGCCCACATGGCGCCCGCACCCAGGGCGAAGCCGACACCTGTGGGGTCCAGATCGCCGAAGCCTCCGCCGCCGAGCAGGAAGACGCCGGCGAGGGCCAGGCCGGCCCAGAGGGCGTTGATCGCACGGCGGGAGGCCACGACGGACAGGGCCAGGGGACCGAGGACTTCGAGGGTGACCGCCGGGCCCAGCGGGATGCGGGCGACCGCTTCGTAGAAGAGGCCGTTCATCGCACCCATGGTGACACCGAAGACGATCACCGTGCCCCAGTCGGCCCGGGAGTGCCCGCGCAGCCGGGGCCGGCAGACCAGCAGGAGGACGACGGCCGCCGCGAGCAGGCGCAGGGTGACGACGCCCAGGGCGCCGGCCCTCGGCATCAGCGTGACCGCCAGCGCGCCGCCGAACTGCACCGAGACGCCACCGGCGAGCACCAGCCCGACGGGTCCGAGTGAGCGGAGTGAGCGGAGCGGGCCGCGCGGGGCGGAGGGGCGCCTGCCGTCACCAGAGGTGGTCGGGGTCGGCGTGGTGGTGCTGAGCGGGACGGTCACGAGCGGTCCTGGGCTTGATCGGGTGCGTGCATCTCGATGTACTACCAGGTCCAGGGTAATGGACTACGACAGGAGCGTGAACCCTTGACGGAACTGTCCCGGATACTGGGATCAGCCGCCCGGCCACGCCTCCTCGTCACGGAACCACGGTCGGCCGTCCGGGGAAGCCGGGGCGTACGCCTCACGCCCGTACGCGTACCCGTTCCCGTTCCCGTGTCCGGCGTCGTACGCGTACCCGTTCCCGTGCCGGGACCCGCTCCCGTTGCCCTGCCCGTACTCGTACGCGTACACCGGCGCCGGTGTCTGCCGCTCCTCCCACAGCGGCATGCGCAGCTCTCCCGTGTCCAGCAGCGCGTTGTTCTGCGAGCGGTGCAGCCGGGCGTAGGCACCGCCCCGGGCGAGGAGTTCGTCGTGGCGGCCGGTCTCCACGACGCGGCCCCGGTCCACCACGAGGACGCGGTCGGCGTCGGGGGCGAGGTTCAGGTCGTGCGTGATCATGATCGTCGTCCGGCCGGCCATCAGACGGCGGAGGGGTTTGACGACGCGGCGGGCGGCCAACGCGTCCAGGCCGGTGGTCGGTTCGTCCAGGACCAGGACGGGCGCGTCGCGCAGGATGGCGCGGGCGATGGCCAGGCGCTGGAGCTGGCCGCCGGAGAGCCGGGCCGAGTGGGGGTCGACCCGGGTGTCGTAGCCGTCGGGCAGCCCCAGGATGAAGTCGTGGGCGTCGGCCGCCTTCGCCGCCTCCTCGATCGCCTGGTCGCTGGCGCCGGGCCGGCCGCAGGCGATGTTCGCGCGCACCGTGTCGTGCAGCACCAGGGTCTCCTGCGGAAGCAGGGTGACGTACTCACGCAGCCGGGCCAGCGGGAAGTCCCGCACGGGTACGCCGTCCAGGAGGACGTCCCCGCCGTCCGGGTCGTAGAAGCGCAGCAGCAGCTTGGACACCGTGGACTTGCCCGCGCCGCTCGGCCCGGTGATGATCACCAGCTCGCCGGGGCTGACGGAGAAGGAGATCCCTTCGAGGGCGGTCCGTTCGGCGCCGGGGTAGCGGAAGGAGACGTCCCGCACCTCGACCGTGCCGTCCGGGCGGCCCGCCTCCGCGCCCCGCCGGGGGTCCGCGACCGAGGGGCGCACGTCCAGGATCTCGATGAGGCGTTCGGCACCGGCGGTGGCCGCGGTGACCGTCAGGCCGAGCTGGGCGAGGCCGCGGACGGGCGGGTAGAGGTAACCGAGGAAGGCGGCGAAGGCCAGGAGTTGGCCGAGGGTCATCCGGCCGGTGGATATCTCCCAGGCGCCGATGCCGATCACGGCGAGCACACAGACCGTCTCGATGACCTGGACCAGCTGCTCGTACGCCTCGTTGAGGCGGGTGGAGCGGACGGAGGCGCGGAACCAGGCGTTCGCCTCCTCGCGCAGCCGCCGCCGCTCGGCGTCCCGGCGGTCGTACGCCTGGGTGAGCACGATGTTGCCGAGGGACTCCTCCACCACGGAGGTGATCGCGCCGTCGGCGACCCGGCCCGCGCGGGAGACGTCCTTGATGGAACCGGAGAAGCGGCGGGCGGCCAGCCAGAACAGCGGGGCGAGGACGAAGGTGGCGGCGGCCAGGTCCCAGCGCAGCCAGAACGCGGCGACGGCGTAGAAGAGGGCGGAGAAGGCCGCCGAGGCGGCGCCGACCAGGCCGGAGACGACCATCGTCTCGATGGCCTCGACGTCGCTGGTCAGCCGGGAGAGCAGATCACCCTGGCGGTGCCGCTGGAAGAAGTGCGGGGGCAGCTGCTGGACGTGGTCGAAGACGTGCTCGCGCAGCCGCATCACGAAGCGCTCGGTGGCCCACGCGGCCAGCGAGTTGCCCGCGTACGCGACGAGCGCACCGGCCACCGCGACCCCCAGCCACTTCACGGCCGGGCTCCAGAACGCGGCGAGCGAGCCCTGCTGGAGGGCGTGGTCGGTGAGATCACCGAACAGCAGAATGGCCTCGGTCTCCGCGAGCGCGGCGAGCACGGTGCACAGCCAGACGGCCAGCAGCCATTTCCTGAGCCCCTTCGTCAGCGGCCAGAAACGGCGGAACGCGGTACGGGCGGAAATCGTGGGTGTTTCGCAGTCGAATTCGAATTCTTCACCCTCGTCAGCCATCAGAAATCCTTTCCGAATCACCTTCCCGGCAGGAAGAGGAAAAGGGGTCGACGGTGCACCGTCGACCCCTTCCGGCTCAGCGCCCGATCACTGGTCCCGGCCGGCCGGCGGCTTGGGCAGCGGCTTGTGCGCGTGCTTCTTGGGCTTCGGCTGCGGCGGGAGCTGCTTCGTCTTGGGCTTGGGGGGCAGCGGGGCAAGCTTCTTGAAGCTCATTCCGACTCCTAATGTCGCACTGTTCTTGTGGTGCTGAATTCCGCGTCCGGAACCCGACATCGAAGAAGTTACACGCTTCTCCGGCCGCCGAACGGCAAAAATGGCAAAGGGGCGCTGTGAATCCCCTGGGTAAAGCTGGGAGTTCGGCGGAGAACCTGAGAGCGACCTCAGCGGCGGGCCATGTAGATGTGAAACGCCTTGTGCAGCAGCCGGTTCAGCGGGAAGTCCCACTCCCCCACGTACTCCACGGCCTCACCGCCCGCGCCCACCTTGAAGCGGAGCAGGCCGAGCAGGTGGTCCGACTCCTCCAGGGTGTCGGTGATGCCCCGGAAGTCGTAGACGTGCGCGCCGAGTTCATGCGCGTCGCACATCATCCGCCACTGCATGGCGTTGTTGGGCTGCACCTCGCGCTTGCGGCTGGTGGAGGCGCCGTAGGAGTACCAGACGTGGCGGCCGACGATCAGCATGGTGGCCGCGGCGAGGACGTCCCCGTCGTGGTGGGCGAGGTAGAGCCGCATCCGGTCGGGGTGCTCCGCGGTGAGCGCGGTCCACATGCGCTGGAAGTACGGCAGCGGGCGCGGGATGAAGCGGTCCCGTTCGGCGGTCTCGGTGTAGAGGCGGTAGAAGACCGGCAGGTCCTCCGGGCCGCCACGGACGATCTTCACGCCCGCCTTCTCGGCCTTCTTGATGTTGCGCCGCCACTGCTGGTTGAGCCCGCGGTGGATGTCCTCCAGGGACCGGCCCGCGAACGGTACCTGGCACACGTACCGGGGCTGCCCGGCGGCGAACCCCTCCTCCCCGCCGGGCTCGGTCCACTGCCAGCCCATGCGGCGCAGCCGCTCGGCGAGGTCGAGGCCAGGCCCGCTGGACGTCGCCGGTGCGTCGCGCAGCCGGTGCGTGCCGGGGTCGGCGATCGCGGCCTTGACCGCCTCCGGGCTCCACCGCCGGGCCACCACGGGCGGTCCCATCTTCACCGAGAAGGCGCCGCGGGCCTTGAGGTGGGCCAGCATCGGCTCCAGCCAGCGCTCCAGGCCGGGCGCGTCCCAGTCGATGACGGGGCCCTCGGGGAGGTAGGCCAGATACCGCTTCACCTTGGGCAACGGCCGCAGCAGCGCCAGCCCGGCCCCCACGAGCCGCCCGTCCGCCTCGAACCAGCCCAGGCTCTCGGCCCGCCAGTCGGGTTTCACGTCCCCCCACGACGGCACCTGCATATGACTGACCGAGGGCCGCTCCGCCACGAAGGCGAGGTGCTCGGCACGGGTGAGGGGACGGAGGGTGAGCGACATGGGCGGGACTCCTTCGGGGACGGGGCCGGTCCCTGTGGCGAGGCCGGTGCTGGGACGGTGAGTACGCCGGCGTCCGGGACGGTGCCGCTGTCTCCGGGACGGTGCCGCTGTCTCCGTGACGGTGCCGCCGTGTCCCGTGACGGTGCCGCTGTGTCCGTGACGGTGCCGCCGGCGTCCGTGAAGATCGCCGGTGTTCTCACCCTACGAAGCGTTCCGCCCGTCCTTGGGCCCCCACGCCTCCAGCACTTCCGTGTCCGTCGCCCGGGCGTACAGGAAGTAGTCGGCCCACGCGGCGATGTCCGGGTAGGCGCACTCCCGGGTGAGCCGGGCCACCGCCGCCGGTATGTCGTACGGCGTCACGCGCAGGTCGGTGCCGGGGCCGAGGAGGCACCAGTGGGCGCCGGGGCGGCCGTAGGGCATGCCGACGCTGCCGGGGTTGACCACCAGGCGGCCGTGGGCCAGCCGGACGTAGGGCATGTGGGTGTGGCCGCAGACGACCGTACCGATGCCGGGCGGCACGCCGGTGAAGACCTCCGTCCAGCGGGCCGGGCGCGAGTCGACCAGGACCAGTTCCTCGTCGTCGCGCGGTGTGGCGTGGCAGAAGAGGACCGGGCCGAGACCGCGCACCCGCAGGGTCCGGGTGCGGGGAAGGGCGGCCAGGAAGTCGACCTGGTCCGGGCGCAGCGACCGGGCGGCGTACGGGCCGATGGGGTCCGGGATCTCCGTGCGCTCGCCCCGCCGGTACCCCACCAGCTCCCGGTCCGCGTTGCCGCCGATCCACAGCACCCGGTCGCCCTGTTCACGCAGCAGGTCCAGTACCTCGGCCGGCTGCGGGCCGGCCGTGATGTCCCCGGTGAGGACGATCCGGTCGGCGGCGGCCACATCGGGCTCCGCCAGGACGGCCTCCAGGGCGGGCAGCACGCCGTGGATGTCGGAGAGGACCGCCAGGCGGGTGTACTCCTCGTCCTCGTTCACCCGGCGCCCCCCGCCGGGGAGTCCAGCGCGTCCGCCAGTACCTCCGCCAGGTGCCGGCCCCGGACTCCGGCGAGCTGCTCCAGCTGGGTGCGGCAGGAGAAGCCGTCCGCCAGGATCACGGTGTCCGGCGGGGCCTGCCGTACCGAGGGCAGGAGCTGTTCCTCCGCGCAGGCCCGGGAGACCTCGAAGTGTCCCTTCTCGAAGCCGAAGTTGCCCGCCAGGCCGCAGCAGCCTCCGCTCAGCTCGCCGGTGAGGCCGGCGGCGGCGCGCAGCCGGCGGTCGGGGGTGTCGCCGAGCACCGCGTGCTGGTGGCAGTGGGTCTGGCCGGCGACCGGGCGGCCGACGGCGGGCGGGGTCCAGTGCGGGGCGTGCCGTTCCAGGGTCTCCGCGAAGGTGCGGACGGCGGCGGACAGCCGGGCGGCGCGCGCGTCGTCGGGCAGCAGCTCCGGGAGGTCGGTGCGGAGGGCGGCGGCGCAGCTCGGTTCCAGGACGACGACCGGGGCCCCGGCCCGCAGCACCGGTTCCATCAGGTCCAGCGTGCGGCGCAGGACCGTGCGGGCGCGGTCCAGCTGGCCGGTGGAGACGTAGGTCAGTCCGCAGCAGACCCGGGCGCGGCGGGCCGCGAGCAGCGCGGTCGCCGCCCTGGTCCTGCCGTCGGCGATCGCTCCCCGGCGCAGCAGCAGCGTCGGCGGCAGGGCCACGCGCAGCCCGGCGGCCTCCAGCACCCGCACGGCGGCCCGGCCGACGGACGGCGACAGGTACTCGGTGAAGGTGTCCGGCCAGAGAACGACCAGATTCCCGGCGCCCGGCTCGGGCAGATCACCGGCACCGGATGCGGGCTGGTTCCCCGTGCCCGGTGCGGGCAAGTCGCCGACACCGGGCGCAGGCAGGTCCCCTGCGCCCGGGTCGTGCAGATCCTCGGCGCCCGGCGCAGCCGCATCCTCGGCGTCCGGTGCGGGCGGATCTTCAGCGCCTGATGCAGGCAGGTCCCCCGCCCCCGGCGCAGGCAGGACACCGGCACCCGAAGCGGGCAGACCTTCGGCGCCCGGCCCATGCGAGCTGCCCTCACCCCCGCCCGGTACCACTCCGGCAGCCCCCGCCGGGTCCCGCTTGCGCCACCACCCCGTGAACGTCTGTGTCGCCAGTCGCGGGATCTGTCGTTCCGGGGTGATCCCGGCCAGCCGTTTGCCGAGGCCGGCCAATGGGCCCACCCGGGTCAGGGCGTTGACCAGCGGGGCCACCCGTGTGCGGGCGGTCCAGCGGAGCCATTCCGGGAGCCGGCCCATGGTGTGGTGGGCGGCGGGGCGGCGGCGGCCGGCGTAGTGGTGGTGCAGGAACTCCGCTTTGTAGGTGGCCATGTCGACGCCGACCGGGCAGTCCGAGCGGCAGCCCTTGCAGGACAGGCACAGGTCCAGGGCGTCCCGGACCTCCGGGGACCGCCAGCCGTCGGTGATCAGCTCGCCCGCGAGCATCTCGTGCAGCAGCCGGGCCCGGCCGCGGGTGGAGTGCTCCTCCTCGCCGGTGGCCCGATAGGAGGGGCACATCACGGCGGGGCCGGCCGCCGTGGTCGTACGGCACTTGGCGACGCCGACGCAGCGGCGGACGGCCGCGGCGAAGTCGCCCCCGTCCGCCGGGTAGCCGAAGGCGACGTCGACCGGGCGGCTCGGCAGGACGGAGAAGCGGAGGTTGGCGTCCAGCGGGGCCGGGCGGACCAGCATGCCGGGGTTGAGCAGGTCGTCGGGGTCCCACACCGCCTTGGCCCGCTCGAACAGCCGGACCGTCTCCTCGCCGTACATGCGGGGCAGCAGTTCCGCGCGGGCCTGTCCGTCGCCGTGCTCCCCGGACAGGGAGCCGCCGTGGGCCACCACCAGGTCGGCCAGTTCCTCGGAGAAACGGCGGAAGCGGCCGACGCCGGCCTCGGTGAGCAGGTCGAAGTCGACGCGGACGTGGATGCAGCCGTCGCCGAAGTGGCCGTACGGCGTGCCCCGCAGGCCGTGGGCGGTGAGCAGGGCGCGGAAGTCGCGCAGGTAGGCGCCGAGCCGGGCGGGTGGCACCGCGCAGTCCTCCCAGCCGGGCCAGGCCTCCGCGCCGTCCGGCATCCGGGTGGCCGTGCCGGACGCGTCCTCGCGGATGCGCCACAGGGTCCGCTGGTCCGCCGGGTCGGTGACGACCAGCGCGGACACGACGTCGGCGGCCCGGACGATCTCCTCCGCCCGTGCGCGTGCCTCCGCCGCCGTCCGCCCACCGGTCTCCACGAACAGCCAGGCGCCTCCCGCCGGCAGCCCCGCGCCGGCCGGTACCAGGTCGGCGGCCATGCCCTCCACCGTGAGCGGCCGCAGCGGCAGCAGACCGGCGGCGGCCTCGGCGGCGGCGCTCTCGTCGGCGTACGCCAGCACGGCCAGGGCACGCGCGCGCGGGGCCTCGACCAGGCCGACCACGGCCTCGGTGAGGATGCCCAGGGTGCCCTCCGAGCCGCAGAAGGAGCGGGCGACGTCCGCGCCCCTCTCCGGCAGCAGCGCGTCCAGCGCGTACCCGGAGATGCGGCGGGGCAGGTCAGGGAAGCCGGTGCGCAGCCGGGCCAGTTCGCCCTCGGCCAGCTCCCGCAGTCCGTCCGGGGCGCCCGCCCAGCCCGGTCCGAGCCGCAGCCGCTGCCCGCGCGCGGTGAGCACGGACAGCTCCCGCACGTTGTCCGCGGTCGTGCCCCAGGCGACCGAGTGGGAACCGCACGAGTTGTTGCCGATCATCCCGCCGAGCGTGCACCTGCTGTGCGTGGACGGGTCGGGGCCGAACCGCAGCCCGTGCGGTGCGGCGGCCTCCTGGAGCCGGTCGAGCACGAGCCCCGGCTGCACCACGGCCGTGCGGCTGCCCGGGTCCAGTTCGAGCAGGGCGGTCATGTGCCGGGTGAAGTCCAGCACCACGCCGGTGCCGGTCGCCTGCCCGGCGATCGACGTGCCCCCGCCCCGCGCCACCACCGGCACCCCGCGCGCCCGGCACACCTCCAGGACGGCCGCCACGTCGTCCGCGTCCCTGGGGGCCACGACCCCGAGGGGGACGCGCCGGTAGTTGGACGCGTCCATGGTGACCAGCGCCCGGGCGGTGGCGTCGAAACCGACCTCGCCCCGCACGGCCCCGCGCAGCGCCCGGGCCAGCTCGGCGACACCGGCGCCATCGGCCCCGGCACCCCACGCACCCCCGGCCCCGCCTCCGGCCTCAGTCCCGGCCCCGGCCCCGGCTCCCCCGGCCGGCCCCGCACCACCCGCTCGATCCGTCATGCGTCCAGAATGCATCCGCTCACGCACCGTCACCCCACGTTTTCCACAGGCCCGCACGTATCGTCGTACAACCTCACAAGTCCACGTCCCGGTGATCTCGTCTCATCGAACGGACACGTCTCCACCTCGCTCTCCGCCACGGGCTAACCTCGTCCCGTGGCCGACATCCAGATTCCCGCAGACATCAAGCCCGCCGACGGACGTTTCGGCGCCGGCCCCTCCAAGGTGCGCACCGAGGCGCTGGACGCCCTCGCCGCCACCGGTACCTCCCTGCTGGGCACCTCCCACCGGCAGGCGCCGGTGAAGAACCTGGTCGGCAAGGTCCGCGAGGGCATCTCCGAGCTGTTCTCCCTCCCCGAGGGCTACGAGGTCGTCCTCGGCAACGGCGGCTCCACCGCCTTCTGGGACATCGCCACGCACGGCCTGATCGAGAACAAGTCGCAGCACCTGAACTTCGGCGAGTTCTCCTCCAAGTTCGCCAAGGCCGCGAAGCTCGCGCCCTGGCTGGCCGAGCCCACCGTCATCGCCTCCGACCCCGGCACCCACCCCGAGCCGCGGGCCGAGGCGGGCGTGGACGTCTACGCCTTCACGCACAACGAGACCTCCACCGGTGTCGCCATGCCGATCAAGCGCGTGGCCGGCGCCGACGAGGGCGCGCTCGTCCTCGTGGACGCCACCTCCGGCGCGGGCGGCCTCCCGGTCGACATCGCCGAGACCGACGTCTACTACTTCGCCCCGCAGAAGTCCTTCGCCTCCGACGGCGGCCTGTGGATCGGCGTCTTCTCCCCGGCCGCGATCGAGCGCGCCGAGCGGATCCACGCGTCCGGGCGCCACGTCCCGGAGTTCTTCAGCCTGCCGACCGCGATCGACAACTCCCGCAAGAACCAGACGTACAACACCCCGGCCCTCGCCACCCTCTTCCTGCTCAACGAGCAGCTTGAGTGGCTCAACGGCCAGGGCGGCCTCGCCTGGTCCACGGCCCGTACGAAGGACTCCTCGACCCGGCTGTACACCTGGGCGGAGGAGGCCAAGTACGCCACCCCGTTCGTCTCGGACCCGGCCAAGCGCTCGCAGGTCATCGGCACGATCGACTTCTCCGACGAGATCGACGCCGCCGCCGTCGCCAAGGTGCTGCGCGCGAACGGCATCGTGGACACCGAGCCGTACCGCAAGCTCGGCCGCAACCAGCTGCGCATCGCGATGTTCCCGGCGATCGACCCGGCGGACGTCGAGGCGCTGACGAAGTGCGTCGACTACGTGATCGAGAAGCTGTAGCCGTTCCCGGCCGTACGACGCGCAAGGGCGCCCGGTGCTCACCGGGCGCCCTTCACTGTGCGGTCCGACGGCTCACTCTCCGGCGAACAGTTCCTCGGCGCTCTCCACGGTGAGGGAACGGTCGAACCAGGTCCCCAGCAGCTCAAGGTCGGCGCAGGCCATGACGCGCTCCCGGACGGAGTCGGGCACGTCGACGCCCCGCACTTCAAGCACCCGAAGAATGTCCTCCGCCTTGCCCTCCGCCTTGCCCTTCGCCTCACCGTCGGAGTGGACCTGGATCCAGGTTTCCTCCATCACACTGCCGAAGCCGGGGAAGTTCGGGGTGTACACGGCCATCAGTTTCCTCCAGTGATCGCGGGCCGGACCTTCGTCCAGACCGACCTCGATGTATTCCGCCCACTTCGCGTTGGGCCCCAACACCGGTGCCACCGCATCCAGTATCGCGAGGATGCCCGGGTCCTTGGCGTTGATGAGCACGGAGAAGGTGGCGAGCGCCGGGTCCTTCGCCGCCTCTACCGGGTCGGTGATCGGGCGCACACCGATCGGCCCCAGGACCAAGGGAAACACCTCCATGCTCGTGTGGAAACTGGACCCGATGCGGATGGGTTCCTCCGCCCACACCGCCGTTTTCTTGTCTCGGCATACCACGACCAGAATCGGCGGCGAGCCAAGAGATCCGGCGCCTCTCGGAAGATGCGGTGCGTCGCGTCATGCTGTGAGCTGGTCATACGACAGAACGTAGGCACGCGCACGCGGTGCGTACTCGCGTATGGCGACAAGGTCGACCGAACGAGTGAATGTGCCGCTGGAATATGCCAAAGACCATGGTCCGTGGCGACCGCCTCTACCGTCGCCGCGGTCTCAACCCCGCCGCAGGCGTCGCAGGCCGAGCAGGGCCACCGCTCCGAGCGCGACGATCACGGCGCCGACCTTGAGGCTTCCGCCGGCGCTCTTGTCCGTCGAAGTGGCTGGATCGCCCTTCGACGAGGGTGACTCGGCGTCGGGTCGGTCGGGTGCGTCGACGGCTTGTACGGCGCTGTCGGCGCCCTCGCTGCCGTACATCAGCTTGGTGCCGTCGGCGGAGTACGACACGGACTCCCCCTGACCCTGCAACGGGACGTCCAGGCGGCCCTCGCGCTTGATGCGGCCGCCGTTCCAGCGGTAGTGAATGCCGCCGAAGTAGCCGCGTACGGCGAGGTCCCGGCCGTCCGGGGAGAAGGCGGCGTCGGTGGCCCAGAGATCGACGGCGGCGATGGGCTTGAAGACGTTCGCGCCCGAGGTGGAGAGGGTGGCCGGGCCCTCGTACAGGTGCCCGCCGTCCTCCTTCTTGTCGATGATGTAGACGCGCCCGGTCTTCGGGTGGACGAGCAGCGACTCGGCGTCGCGCGGCCCGTCGGAGTACTTCACGACGTACTGCGTGGCCGTGACCGTCTGGTCCGTGAGGTTCTTCGGCTCGGGCAGCCGGTAGATCCACACGTAGGGCCACCTGCCGCCGAAGTTGTCGCCGATGTCACCGACGTAGATCTCGTTGTGCGGGCCGATGGAGATGGCCTCGACGTCACGCGGGGAGCCGATGCCGCGCAGGGTGATCCGGGCGACGGTCTTCCCGGTCGCGCTGTCCACGGCGTAGAGGTACGGGCCGTCGTCGCTGTCGTTGTGCGTCCAGTAGACGCCGGGATGGAGCCGGGAGGCGGCGAGCCCGCTGGACTCGGTGATCCGCGGATCCTTGAGGGTGAACCCCTGGTCGCCCGCCCCGTCGGCGGTTCCCTCGGCGGCGGAGGCGGGCAGCACGCAGGCACCGGCGAGCAAGACCCCGGCGAGGACGGCGAACGATCGACGCATGCCCCAAGCCTGCCATCACCGGCGGGGGTTCAGGGCACACGGCCACCGGGGAGCGGGGGACGTGGTCCGCCTCACAGCCACCACCGGTCCCGTGCGTCACGGAGATCGTCCATCATGACCGGATGCTTAGGTTCATGCCCGTGGGCGACTCCATGACGATCGGGAGCGCGGGCGAACACACATGGCGTTACCGGCTGTGGCAGCACCTGTCCGTGGCGTACGGCGGCTCGTTCACCTTCGTCGGGCCGCGCGAGACGCTGTACGACAAGCAGGCCGACGCCCCGACGTCCCTCGCCTACGCCGACCCCGCCTTCCCGCGCGCCCACCTCGCGGGCTGGGGCGAGGGCTGGCTGCACATGGCCCCGCTGATCGGCGACGCGGTGCGCGCCCACCGCCCCGACGTCCTCCTGGTCTCCCTGGGTCTGATCGACCTCGGCTTCTACACGAACGCCGAGCAGACGGCGGAGAACGTACAGGCGTTCGTGGCGGGCGCCCGGGAGGCGGACCCGCGCATCCGGATGGTGCTGCTGCCGGTCATCCCGAACATCCGGGCGGCGGCCGACGCGTCCTTCGCCGAGCAGGTCGACCGGTTCAACGTGCTGCTCGCCAAGGCGGTCGCCGACCTGGACGAGCCGCGCTCGCCGCTCCTGCTGGCCTCGCCGCCGGAGGAGTACGACATCCACACCGACACCTACGACGGCACGCATCCCAACGCGCGCGGGGAGCACCTGATAGCGGAGGCGTTCGCGGGGGCGATGCGGGAGGCGTGGGGGGTCGGCGGGGCGTACGTGGCCTGATCGGTCCGACCGGATCCCGGCGCCTCCCAGCCGGGGTACTCACGACAACCCCGCTCCGCCTCGCCCTCAGAACCGACGACTTCCCCGCGACTGACCCCGCTCCCACACGTACAGCGCCTCCCCCGAGTCCGCCGGCGTCACCCACCTGCCGTCGCCCAGGGTGGCCATGGGCGGCCGGATGCCGACCGGTACCGGGTAGCCGACCTCCGCCGGTGTGCGCGCGCCCGCCGTGTCGAGGAGCCAGTGCCGGCCCTGGCCCCACTCCTCGTCGGCCTCGACGGTCGAGCAGATCAGGGTCGTCTCGTCCAGGAAGCCGCCCGCCCAGTCCCAGTAGGGAAGCGCCTCGTCGTTGTCCGGCTCGGCCTCGGGATGCCGGGGGAGGGCCGTCGCGGCGTCCCACTCCAGGCCCTCCGGCACGGACCCGCCGGTGTCGCGGACCGCCAGGGTGTCCTGGTCGTGGGTCACCGTCATCAGCCGCTCGCCCGAGGGGCTCACGCCCATCAGGGTCAGATCGGCCGCGAGGTGACGGACGGACAGCTCCGTTCCGTCCCAGCGGCCCCAGCGCAGCGGCGACCCGTCCTGGCCCTCCCCGATGCTCAGCCCCATCTGTCCGGGATCCGTCGGGTGCGGCAGATGGAAGCTGCCCGCCGCCGCGGCCTCGGCGTCGGCCCGCGCGAGCACCCGCCCGTCCCGCGCGTCCAGCAGCAGCCACTCGTCGACGACGTCCGGGCCCAACTCGCCCACCGCCAGCGGCCCGCGTACGTGCGCCCACACGTACGCCCCGTCCACGGAGAACCCGGCCGAGCCGCGCTCCGGGTGACGGTGGTCGGCGCGGTCGCCGTACTCCTCGTACGACGTGTGCTGTTCGCGGCAGGCCCGGTGCCAGCAGCCGTGCCGGACCTCCCAGCGCGTCGCCCCCGACGGCTCCACCGCCCGCACCGCGTGCACGCCCGCGAACACCGCCAGGCTCGCGTCCGGGGCCACCGCCCACGTCCCGCGCCGGCGCGGCCAGGGCGCGGGCAGGCGCACCCGGTCCCCGGCGGGCGCGAAGGCGTCGTCCAGCGGCTGGACCCAGAGCGCGTCGTCGCCGCGCTGGGCCAGCAGGCGGCGGCCCGGCGGGCCGAGCAGTTCGGGGACGTCCGCCTCCGCGGACGGCAGGAGCACGGGGACGACGGCACAGAGCCGGGCACGGACGGACACGGGACTCTCCAGGGGCGATGTGACTGCGCGCACCCTACGGCACCCCTCTGACACCACGTCGGCCGCGGGCGTGGGGCGGCGCGGGTCACCTGCCCGCCGTGGTCACAGCGGCGGCCGGCCGGCATCCCGCGGTCGGCGGGAGAGACCCGGGCCGGGGTGCGCGATCGCTGCGACGAGGAGGGGACCACGGCGCCACCTGGTCGCCATGGTCGACGCGGCCGGCCGGCTGGGCGTGATCGTGCGCCACCGGAGCGGCTCCCTGTCCTCAGCAGGCCTTGCATAGAGCGCACTCGAAGCCGTTGGCTGGTGGACCATGAAGTACACGCAGCTCGGACGCACGGGACTCAAGGTCAGCCGGCTCGTCCTCGGGACGATGAACTTCGGTCCGCAGACCGACGAAGCCGACAGCCACGCGATCATGGACGCGGCGCTGGACGCGGGCATCAACTTCTTCGACACGGCCAATGTGTACGGCTGGGGCGAGAACAAGGGCCGGACCGAGTCCATCATCGGCAACTGGTTCGCCAAGGGCGGCGGCCGGCGCGACAAGACGGTCATCGCCACCAAGGTGTACGGCAACATGGCCGCCGACGGCGATGCCTGGCCCAACCACGACAAGCTCTCCGCGCTGAACATCCGGCGCGCGGTGGACGCCAGCCTCCAGCGGCTGAAGACGGACCACATCGACCTCTACCAGTTCCACCACATCGACCGCAGCACCCCGTTCGAGGAGATCTGGCAGGCGATCGACGTCCTCGTCCAGCAGGGCAAGATCCTGTACGCCGGGTCCAGCAACTTCCCCGGCTACAAGATCGCCCAGGCCAACGAGATCGCCGCCCGCCGCGGCGGCACCATCGGCCTGGTCAGCGAGCAGTGCCTGTACAACCTGGCCGAGCGCCGCGCCGAGATGGAGGTGATCCCGGCCGCGCAGGACTACGGCCTCGGGGTCATCCCCTGGTCGCCGCTGCACGGCGGTCTGCTGGGCGGGGTCATCAAGAAGGAGGTCCAGGGCGGGCGCCGCGCCTCCGGCCGGGCCGCGGACACCCTCAAGGACCCGGCGGCCCGCGCGCAGATCCAGTCCTACGAGGACCTGCTCGACAAGCACGGCCTGGAGCCCGGTGAGGTGGCCCTGGCCTGGCTGCTGACCCGCCCGGGCGTGACGGGCCCGATCGTCGGCCCGCGCACGGCCGACCAGCTTCAGTCGGCCCTCAGGGCGGTCGAGCTGGAGCTCGGCGAGGACCTGCTGGCCGGCCTGGACGAGATCTTCCCGGGCCCTGGCCCGTCCCCGGAGGCGTTCGCCTGGTAGACCCCGGGAAGCGCCCGAAGGGCGGCGGGGCCGCATTCGCCATGCGGCTCCGCCGCGCGGGGCGCGACCGGCCGAAGACAGCCCGCAGCCGCCGGCGCGGCTCGGTCCCCGCCCCCTGGGCGCCTGGACGAACCGCTACCTGACGGCCGACGCCAAGGCCACCACCACGAACATCAACACAAGCGCACCGGCCATGATCCGGTTCCGGGTTTTCGGGTCCACGCATTCGAGACTAACCGGCCCCGCCCAGCGCCCATCGCTCGACCACCTCGTACCGCGGCTGCTCCCCCGGCACCCCGGACGCCGGCAGCCGGCTGCGCACCAGCGCCAGGTCGGCCACGGTCCAGGTGCCGCCTGAGAAGTCCGCGAGGGCCGTCACGTACGGCCGTACGTCCACCGCGTCCCGGCTGCGGGCCAGCGTCAGATGGGCCTTGTAGCGCCGGTGTTCCCCCATCGGCACCCCCGCCTTCCGGGCCGCCGCCTCCGCCCGGTCGGCCAGCAGCCGCAGCGCCTCCACGTCCCCCCGGGCGCCCGTCCACAGTGCCCGCCCCCGGCCGAACTGGCCGCCGCCCGCGAGGGAGAGCGGGAAGGGGGCCGTACGGTGGGCCGCGCGGGCCAGGCGGTCCGACAGGGCGGGTACGACGTCGTCGGCGACCTCGCCGTAGAACGCGAGGGTGAAGTGCCAGCCGGGGCGGGCGGTCCAGCGCAGCCGGCCGGCCCCCGGCAGCCGCCTCAACCGGGCCACCTCCGCGGCGAGTTCCTCCACGGCGTCCCCGGGGGGCAGTACGGCGGCGAAGAGTCTCATGCACCTCACGATCGCAGACCCCGGCGGGCATGATGGGCCCATGGCGATCACCATCCGAGAAGGCGTTCCCGAGGACCTGCCCGCGATACTGGGCATGCTCGACAGCAGCGTGGAGTGGCTCGTCTCACAGGGGCGGACCGGCCAGTGGGGCGCCGAGCCGCTGTCGGAGCACACCAGGACCGTCGAGGCGGTCGTGCGCGCCATGGACGAGGGCACCACGTACATCGCCGAGGTGGACGGCGTACCGGCCGCCACGCTCACCCTCACCGACGGGCCCGGCGCCTACCTGTCCCACCTCCCGCCGCCCGGCGAGCCCGAGCGGTACATCCACTGGCTCGCCTCCGACCGCCGCTTCAAGGGGCGGGGCGTGGGCAGCGCGCTGCTCGCGCACGCCGCCGAGACGACCCGGCGGGCCGGCGTGGGCCTGCTCCGGGTGGACTGCTACGCGGGCGACGACCGCCGGCTCGTCGCCTACTACGAGGCGAACGGCTTCACCCCGACGCACACCTACACCCACGGCCCGGACGACTGGCCGGGACAGGTGCTGGCCCGGAGGGTCGACCAGGACCCTCCGGGCGGACGCTGACGGGGGCGGCCGGGAGGCTCACGCCGCCGTGGCCAGCTGCTCCCGTTCGCGCGGCACGAAGCGGACCCGCGGATGGCCGTGGTGCCAGCCCACCGACAGGCGCAGGCCGCCGATGCGGGCGAGGACCAGGCCGATCGCCCCGGCCGCCGCCGCCGACACCACACCGCCGGCCGCGAAGCCGACCCGGGCGCCGTAGGTGTCGGTGATCCAGCCGACCACCGGCGCGCCCAGCGGCGTACCGCCCATGAAGACCATCATGAACAGGGCCATCACCCGGCCGCGCATGGCCGGGTCGGTGCCCATCTGCACGGCGGTGTTCGCGGTGACGTTCACCGTCAGGCCGAAGATCCCGATCGGGACCATGAGCAGCGCGAACAGCCAGTACGACGGCGCCACCGCGGCCACGGTCTCCAGCGTGCCGAAGGCCAGCGCGGCGGCGATCAGCACGCGCAGCCGGGCCGTGCCGCGCCGGGCGGCCAGCAGGGCGCCGACCAGGGAGCCGACGGCCATCAGGGTGTTGAAGAGGCTGTAGGCGCCGGCTCCGGCGTGGAAGACGTGGTCCGCGTAGGCGGACAGCCACACCGGGAAGTTGAAGCCGAAGGTGCCGATGAAGCCGACCAGGACGATCGGCCAGATCAGCTCCGGCCGCTTCGCCACGTACCGCAGGCCCTCGCGGAGCTGGCCCTTGCCGCGCGGCGCGCGCTCGACCACGTGCAGTTCGCGGGCGCGCATCAGCAGCAGTCCGGCGATCGGCGCGGCGAAGGACAGGCCGTTGGCGAGGAACGCCCAGCCGGTGCCCACACCGGTGATCATCAGGCCGGCGACGGCGGGGCCGACCAGCCGGGCGGACTGGAAGTTCGCCGAGTTCAGGCTGACCGCGTTCTGGAGCTGCTCGGGGCCGACCATCTCGGAGACGAAGGACTGCCGGGCCGGGTTGTCGACCACCGTGGCGAGGCCGACGGCGAAGGCGGCGACGTAGACGTGCCAGACGTGGACGTGCCCGGAGAGGGTCAGTGCGGCGAGCACGAGACCGGTGACGGCCATCGCGGTCTGGGTGACCAGCAGGGCGGGGCGCTTGGGCAGGCGGTCCACGAGGACGCCGCCGTACAGCCCGAACAGCAGCATCGGCAGGAACTGGAGGGCCGTCGTGATGCCGACGGCCGCGGAGGAGCCGGTGAGGCTGAGGACCAGCCAGTCCTGGGCGATGCGCTGCATCCAGGTGCCGGTGTTGGAGACGACCTGGCCGATGAAGAAGAGGCGGTAGTTCCGGATCCTCAGCGAGCTGAACATCGAGGACTTGCGGGAAACGGGGGTGGTGGTAGGGGTGGCCGGTGCGGGGGCGGAAGGTGTTCCGGATCCCGTACTCAAAGGGTTCGCCTCCTCGGATGGCGCGCTTACAGGTGTGCGAGTTTCTCCAGCACGGGGGCGGCGGCGCGCAGGGTCGCCCACTCGTCCTCGTCGAGGCCGTCGGCCAGGCCGGCCAGGAAGGCGTTGCGCTTGCGGCGGCTCTCTTCGAGCATGGCCTCGGCCTGCTCGGTCTGCGTGACGACCTTCTGGCGCCGGTCCTCGGGGTGCGGCTCCAGCCTGACCAGCCCCTTGGCTTCGAGCAGCGCGACGATGCGGGTCATCGACGGCGGCTGGACGTGCTCCTTGCGGGCCAGTTCGCCCGGGGTGGCGGAGCCGCAGCGGGCGAGGGTGCCGAGCACCGACATCTCGGTGGGGCTCAGCGACTCGTCGACCCGCTGGTGCTTGAGCCGACGGGACAGCCGCATCACTGCGGAGCGGAGTGCGTTCACGGCGGCCGCGTCGTCGCCATGGGTAAGGTCCGGCATGTTCTTTAGCGTAACTCATTACTCTCGCTAAAGACCAGTCGGGCGCGCCCAGATGCCCGTGACGCCCGCCACTGAACCCTGAGATCACCCGTACGGGTGAGCCGGGTCCGGAAATCGACGCATCGGGCGGCCGGCTGTGGCGACCCTCGTACGCATGGGGACCAGTGTGCTCAGCCTGCGGATGGACGGGGAGCTGCTCGAACGGCTCCGGCACCACGCGGCGAGAAGAGGAATGAGCGTCCAGGACTATGTCGTCCGGACGCTCATTCGGGATGACTTCGACGAGCGGTTCCAGGCCGCCGTCGAGGAGACGGAGAAGTTCTACGGCGTCACCTGACGCCCGCCGGTCAGGTCAGACCCAGGGCCGGCATCAGGTAGTAGAAGGCGAAGACCGCCGAGACGACGTACATCGCCACCGGGATCTCCCGGGCCCGCCCGGCGACCAGGCGCAGCACCGTGAAGGTGATGAAGCCCATGCCGATGCCGTTCGTGATCGAGTAGGTGAACGGCATCATCAGCATCGTCACGAACGCCGGGATCGCGATGGTGTAGTCCGCCCAGTCGATCTCCTTGATGGAGTTCGACAGGATCAGGAAGCCGACCGCGACCAGCGCCGGGGTGGCCGCCTGGGACGGGACCATCGTGGCGATCGGGGTGAGGAACAGCGCGACGGCGAACAGGCCGCCCGTGACGACGTTCGCGAAGCCGGTACGGGCGCCCTCGCCGACGCCGGCCGTGGACTCCACGAAGGCGGTGGTGGCCGAGGAGGAGCTGGCACCGCCCGCCGCGACCGCGAGGCCGTCCACGAAGAGGACCTTGTTGATGCCCGGCATGTAGCCCTCGGCGTCGGTCAGCTTGGCCTCGTCGCTGATGCCCATGATCGTGCCCATCGCGTCGAAGAAGCACGACAGCAGGACCGTGAAGACGAAGAGGATGCCGGTCAGCACGCCGACCTTGGAGAAGCCGCCGAACAGGCTGACCTGGCCGACCAGGCCGAAGTCGGGGGTGGCGACCGGGTTGCCCGGCCACTTCGGGACCGTCAGGCCCCAGGACGGGATCGTGGCGACCGCGTTGATGATCACCGCGAGGACGGTCATGCCGACGATGGAGATGAGGATCGCGCCCGGCACCTTGCGGACGATCAGCGCGAAGGTGAGCAGCGCGCCCAGGATGAAGATCAGCACCGGCCAGCCGGTGAGGTGACCGCCGGTGCCGAGCTGGACCGGGACGGTGGTCTGGGCGGCGTCCGGCATACGGGTGACGAACCCGGAGTCGACCAGGCCGATCAGCATGATGAACAGGCCGATACCGATGGAGATCGCCTTGCGCAGACCGAACGGCACGGCGTTCATCACGCGCTCGCGCAGCCCGGTGGCGACCAGCAGCATGACCACGAAACCGGCGAGGACGACCATGCCCATGGCGTCCGGCCAGGACATGCGCGGGGCGAGCTGGAGGGCGACGACCGAGTTCACGCCGAGGCCGGCGGCGAGCGCGATCGGCACGTTGCCGATGACGCCCATCAGCAGCGTGGAGAACGCGGCCGTCAGCGCGGTCGCCGTCACCAGCTGGCCGTTGTCCAGGTGGTGCCCGTACATGTCCTTCGCGCTGCTGAGGATGATCGGGTTCAGCACGATGATGTACGCCATCGCGAAGAAGGTGGCGAAACCGCCACGGACCTCACGGGCGAGGTTGCTGCCGCGCTCGGAGATCTTGAAGTAGCGGTCGAGGGCGCCGTAGGCGGGCGCGCCACCCGGCTTCTCGGGGGTGGGGACCTTGGCGGGTGCCGAGGTGGACATGCGGGACCTCATCACCAGCGGGGTTCCCCCGAGCCCCGTTGGAGTTTCCTACGATCAGAAGCGGTCAAAGACAAACGGTTTCAGTATGAACGTATGAGTGGCAGATCGCTATCTCCGCGCGTAGACCCTGGCGGCGCTTAAGCTGTGCGCATGGCTAAGTGGACCCCCAAGCACGAGGCGCCGGAGCCCCTGGAGGGGCCCGTGGTCGCCACGATCACCGGCGGCACCCTCGTGTGGTTCGTCCTCTTCCTGGTCCAGCTCCCCTTCTACGGCTGGTTCGAGGACCACGGGCACCTGTGGTGGCTGTGGACGTGCCTGGCCGGGGGCGGGCTGGGGCTGATCGGCGTCTGGTACGTGCGCAAGCGGGACGCCGCGCTGAGGCGGGCGGCGGCTTCGAGGGCGACGTCGGCCGAATAGCGGGACATCCCCGTCCGCGAACGCTCGATCTCCGGCCCGGCGGGTCCGGTGGGCGGGTGGGCGGCATCGCACGTACCGTCGACTGCATGAGCCATATAGACGCGGGCGCCGACATCGAACCCGTGCGTCCCGTGGCCCTGCCGGGGCGCCCCGCGACCGGCCTGACCGGTGCCGAGGTCGCGGACCGCGTCGGCCGGGGCCTCGTCAACGACATACCGGTGCGCAGCAGCCGGTCGCTCGGGGAGATCGTCCGGGCCAACGTCTTCACCCGGTTCAACGCGATCATCGGCGTCCTGTGGCTGATCACGCTGTTCGTGGCGCCGATCCAGGACAGCCTCTTCGGCTTCGTGATCCTCGCCAACACCGGCATCGGCATCGTGCAGGAGTGGCGGGCCAAACAGACCCTGGACTCGCTCGCGGTGATCGGGGAGGCCCGGCCGACGGTACGGCGGGACGGGGTCGCGACCGAGGTGGCCACCCATGAGATCGTCCTGGACGACCTCATCGAGATCGGCCCCGGCGACAAGGTCGTGGTCGACGGGGTGTGCGCCGAGGCGGACGGGCTGGAGATCGACGAATCGCTGCTCACCGGCGAGGCCGATCCCGTCGTCAAACGCCCCGGTGACCCGGTGCTGTCCGGGAGCTTCGTGGTCGCGGGCGGCGGCGCCTTCACCGCCACCAGGGTCGGCCGCGAGGCCTACGCCGCCCAGCTCGCCGAGGAGGCGTCCCGGTTCACGCTCGTCCACTCCGAGCTGCGCTCCGGCATCTCCACGATCCTGAAGTACGTCACCTGGATGATGGTCCCGGCGGCCGTCGGACTCGTCATCACCCAGCTCGTGGTCAAGAACGACGACCTGAAGGACGCCGTGGCCCGCACGGTCGGCGGGATCGTGCCGATGGTCCCCGAGGGGCTGGTGCTGCTCACCTCCGTGGCCTTCGCGATCGGCGTCATCCGGCTCGGCCGCAAGCAGTGCCTCGTGCAGGAGCTGCCGGCCATCGAGGGCCTGGCCCGCGTCGACACCGTCTGCCTGGACAAGACCGGCACCCTCACCGAGGGTGGCATGGACGTCACCGAGCTGCGGACGCTGGACGGGGCGGACGAGACGTACGTACGCAAGGTGCTCGGCGCGCTCGGCGAGTCCGACCCGCGCCCCAACGCCTCCCTCCAGGCGATCATCGACGCCTACCCGGACAGCGACGACTGGCGCTGCGTCGAGTCGCTGCCCTTCTCCTCCACCCGCAGGTACAGCGGGGCCGCCTTCAGCGAGGGCGACGGCGAGACCAGCACCTGGCTGCTGGGCGCGCCGGACGTGCTCCTCGGCGCCGACGACCCGGCACTGGCCGAGACCGAGCGCCTGAACGAGCAGGGCCTGCGCGTGCTGCTGCTGGCCCGCGCGCACCGCGACCTGGACGACGCCGAGCCGGCCCGGGGCGCCCGCCCCACCGCCCTGGTCGTCCTGGAACAGCGGCTGCGGCCCGACGCCTCCGACACCCTGCGCTACTTCACCGAGCAGGACGTCCGCGCCAAGGTCATCTCGGGTGACAACGCCGTCTCGGTCGGCGCGGTCGCCGCGAAGCTGGGGCTGGAGGGTACGGCGGTGGACGCGCGGCGGCTGCCCGCCGAGCGGCCGGCGATGGCGAAGGCCCTGGACGCGGGCACGGTCTTCGGGCGGGTGACCCCGCAGCAGAAGCGGGACATGGTGGGCGCGCTCCAGTCGCGCGGGCACACGGTCGCGATGACCGGGGACGGCGTGAACGACGTGCTGGCCCTGAAGGACGCGGACATCGGGGTCGCCATGGGCTCCGGTTCGGAGGCCACGCGGGCGGTGGCCCAGATCGTGCTGCTGGACAACAGCTTCGCGGCCCTGCCCTCGGTGGTCGCCGAGGGCCGCCGGGTGATCGGCAACATCACGCGCGTGGCGACGCTGTTCCTGGTGAAGACGGTCTACTCGGTGCTGCTGGCGGTGCTGGTGGTGTGCTGGCAGGTGGAGTACCCGTTCCTGCCCCGGCACCTGACCCTGCTGTCCACGCTCACCATCGGCGTCCCGGCCTTCTTCCTGGCCCTCGCCCCGAACACGGAGCGGGCGAGACCGCACTTCGTGCGCCGGGTGATGCGGTACGCGATCCCCGGCGGGGTGCTGGCCGGCGTCGCGACCTTCGCCACGTACCTGCTGGCGCGGCACCACTACACCGGTCCCGGCGCCCTGGCCGCGGAGACGAGCGCGGCCACCCTGACCCTGTTCCTGATCTCGATGTGGGTCCTGGCGATCATCGCCCGCCCCTACACCTGGTGGCGGGTGGCGCTGGTGGCCGCGATGGCCGTGGCCTTCCTGCTGGTCCTGGCCGTGCCCTCGCTACAGGGCTTCTTCGCGCTGAAGCTGGTGGGGATGACCTTGCCGTGGACGGCGGTCGGCGTGGCCGCGGTGGCGGCGGCCGCCCTGGAGTACCTGTGGAGGTGGGTCGGCCGCCGCTTCCCGGACTGAGTCCGGTTTGGTACCGCTACTGCACGTCGACGTAGTCGGCCGTGGAGGTGACCCCCGACGTGGTGGACGTACCGGCGAAGCTGTAGCGGTAGTAGCCGTCGGAGCCGGCCGTCACCGTGGTCTTCAGGGCACCGGTGGAGGACGAGGTGATGGTCTTGACGGTGGTGTAGGTGGTGCTGCCCGCCTTGCGGAACTGGAGCTTGACGGACTGGCCGCCGAAGCCGATGTAGGTGCCGTGCTGCCAGTCGGCGCGGGTCAGCTTGCCGGTGACGGTCAGGGTCTTGCCCTTCTTGACCGGCTCCGGGGTGGCGTCGGCGGTGAGCTTGGCCGCGCGGCGCACCGGGATGGTGCCGAGGTCGTTCTGCCACTTCTCGGCCCCGGTCTTCTTGTCGACCGCGAGCCCGCCCTCCTTCCAGGTGCCGGCGTCCGAGTTGTACAGCTCGTCGGCGGGGAGGGTGATGTAGGCCGTGCAGTTCGCGGTGGTGCTGTTCACGGTGGTGCAGGTGCCCGGGTCGTCGCTGATGACCTGGGTGTCGGCGTCCTTGGCCGACGCGCCCCGGTAGAGCACCGGGCCGGTCAGGACGTTGGACATCGAGACAGTGGTGGGGTGGGTCACGGTGTAGGTCGCCTTGACCTTGACCGTGGAGGTCGCCCCGAGGGTGATCGCCTTGCCGCCGTTGACCTTCACGTTGGAGAAGGTGACGTTCGGCGCCGCGGTGGCCGCGTGTGCGGCCGGGACGGCGAAGGCGGAGAGGGCCAGGGCGCCGGAGACGGCGGCCACGGTGGCACGTATGCGCATGTGCGTTCCCCTGGAGGGAGAAGTGATCGTGGAGTCGGTCGACTCACGCGATCAGATCCGCGAGGCAGGCGCCCGGTTGTACGGCAAGACCTCGTTCCGGCCGAATTTGGGCCTTGGATTACCAGCGCATGACACAACTGAGAAGGAACGTTCCGCCCCGGGAGCGACGGCAGGCACTCCCGGGGCGGGAACCGTGCCGCTTACTGCACGCCGACGAAGTCACCGGTGGCGTTGACCGCCGAGGTGGTCGGGCCGCCCGCGAAGGAGAAGCGGTAGCAGCCGACGACCGTGGCGGTGGTCGTCGGCTCCAGGTGTGCGGGCGTGTTTCAGCGGTGACCGGCCCCGGCGGAACCGGCCGGGGTCAGTCGAACCACCGGTCCCGCGCCAGCTCCTGAGTCCGCGACGGGTCCTCCAGCAGCGCGGCCACCTCGAACCGCCGGGGCCACTGCCCCGCCGCCCAGGCCAGCCCCGCCGCGACCCCCTCCAGGGTGGCCGCGTGCAGCACGCCGTCGTCGGTGAGCCGCCAGTCGATCTCCACGCCGTCCACGACGAGTTCGTCGTGCTCGACATAGGTGGCCGGCGTACGCGGCCCGAGCAGGACGCGCACCGCGTCCGGCACGTCGTGCTCGGTGCCCTCGGAGTGCACCTCGCCGGTGACGGACTCGCTCAGCCGCCGCACCTGGAACAGCTCGGCCAGCTCGGCGGCCCGCGCCGGCCGGACCGGCAGCAGCGGCACACCCGAGGTGAACGGCAGCAGGTCAGGTGAGTCGACCACGACGGCCGACCCGGCGTCCACGACCTCCACGCGCCCGTCGACCACGGCCCGCAGCTCGTCCGGCAGGGTCACCTGCTCGGGGTCCAGCTCCGCCAGCGCGCTGTACAGCCCGTGCAGTTGGGCGGCGGTGACGGGCCGCTCCGGGTCGGCGAGGCGGTCCAGCAGCTCGGCGGCGCCACCGGGCTCGTCCAGCAGCGCGCCGACGGAGGTGCGCACGCCGAGCGCCCGCAGCACCTGCTCGTCCTCGAACCCGGTGGCGTCGGCCTCGTCGTACAGCCCGCGCAGCAGCGGGTCCCCGCCGGCCGCGAGCAGCCCGGCCGGGCGCCGGCCGTCGAGCACCGGGTGCCCGCGCAGCCACCACGCGGTGTACGGCCGTACGGCCTCGTGGGTGCCGTCGGGCAGCAGGATGCGCACGGGCTCGATGAGGGCGTCCCGCAGCGGCGGCCGGGCCAGCAGGGTGAGCGCCTCGGGCCAGTGGTCGTCGTCCACCAGGTCCAGGTCGCGGACGGCGACGAGTTCGGTGGCGACCGGCGGCACCGGGCTGTCCGGGAACCGGTCGAGGATGTCCTCGCACCACACGTCCACGGCGTCCAGCAGACCGGCGTCGTCGGGCTCGGCGTAGTCGCCCTCCCGGGGCTCCAGCTCGTCCGGGTCGAGGACGACGTCCGTGGCCCGCACGAGCGCGAAGTCGGCGAGCACCCCGCACGCGGCGAGCGGCTGCTCCCCCCACTTCTCCGCCAGGTCGGCGTCCACGGCGGCCAGTTCACCCTCCCGGATGACCCGGGCGAAGGGGCTGCCGGGGAACACCAGCTCACCGGCGGGCGCGAGTTCCCCGTCCTCGTCGGGCAGCGCGAGGGCGCCCAGCCAGGGCTCGTCCCCCGGTTCGAGCCCCGCGTCCCGCACCAGTGCGAGGACCGTGTCGGCCAGCTCCTCGGCGTCCGGCGCGTCCTCCTCCCAGCCGAGGGCGCCGTCCTCCTCCAGCGAGCCCGCGACGGCTGCCCGCACCTGCGGGGTCGTCAGCACCGCGCGCGGGGTCGCGGGCAGCGCGCCGAGCTTCTCCAGCAGCGGGTGCGCGGCGTCCCCGTGGGCCACCTTCAGCCCGAGCCGGCCCAGCACGTCCGCATCGATCCGGGCGGCGTCCGGCGTGGGCAGCAGCACCTGCCGGGGCCCGATCGTCGTCCTGCCGTCGGCCAGCGGTACCGGCAGGCCCGACAGCCGCTCGGGGTCGACCCCGGCGAGGCTGTCGTACAGCCGCCACCACCACTCCGGCTCCTTCTCCAGCCCGGCGAGCCGGTCGACGGCGTCGGCGAGCGGCAGCCGGGCCACCCCGAGGGTGCGCAGCTCGGCGCGCCGCTCCAGCCCCGCCGGGAGCAGGGTGGGCAGCACCTCGGCGAGCACCCGCACGGTGTCGGCGCCGGCGCCCTCCACGATCTCGGCGTCGCGGGGCCGCAGCGCCTGAGGCAGCTCGTCGTCGCCCTTCGCCTCGACGGCCGGGGGCAGGAACGCGGTGCGCGGCAGCCGGTCCAGCACGGCCTGCCGCAGCGCCCCGTCCAGCGCGCCCTTGCCGAGCGGTCCCGGCACGAGGTCGATGATCCCGGCCAGCACCGGCCGCCAGGCGGCGAGCAGTTCGGCGTAGGCGTCGGCGGCGCGCTCCACCAGGAAGTCGGTGAGCGGGCCGGGCGCCGCGTGCCGGCGGGTGGTGTCGAGGGGGAAGGAGGCGATGAGCAGGGCTGGCACGCCGAGGGGCTCGTCGCTCGGCGTCGGCGCGTGCACGACCGGACTGGTACGGGGCCGCACCGGGGCGCCGTAGGCGTCGACGGGCACGGCCCACGTCACCGACCAGTGCGGGCGCAGCCGCTCCTCGACCGGCCGGTCGGCGAGGAGGTCGGGCGTGAGCGCCCCGTTCGCCGTGGCCGTACGCCAGTTGGTGATGCCGTCGCGGGAGTCCTCCACGATGGTGAAGGGACCGTCGGTACGCCGGCTGAGCGTCCGGGGCGTCTCGCCGTCGACCTCGACGACGACCTCCGCCAGCCCGGGCAGGGCGAGGAGCAGGGCGTCGTCGATGCCGTCGAGCAGCCGCTCGGCGAGATCGGCGGCGGCGGCGTCCCGCAGCGGCAGGATGACGGCGGTGTCGTACGGCTCCGGAGCGGTGCCCTCGGCGGCGAAGGGCAGCCGCAGCAGGGGCACGTGCCCGTCCCGCCGCCGCACCTCGTCCCCCAGCCCGGGACTGTGCCGTGCGGTGTCGGCGGCGAGCTCCCTGGCCTCGGCGAGGGACCACCGCACGCCCCCGTGCCGCCCCACGATCGCCGGTTCGTCGGTGACGGCGAGCACGGCGGCGAAGCCGACCCCGAACCGGCCGACGGCACCGGACGTCGCCTCGGCGTCCCGCTTCGCGGAGGCCCGCAGCGTGGACAGCGACTCGACACCGGCCGCGTCCAGCGGGGCCCCGGTGTTGGCGGCCACGAGCACGCCGTCGCGGAGGGTGAGCCGCAGCCGCCCCGGCACGTGCGCCCGCGCGGCGGCGTCGGCGGCGTTCTGGGCCAGCTCGACGACGAGCCGGTCCCGGTACCCCCCGAGGACCAGATCCTCCTCGGCGTTGGCGTCCTCCCGGAACCGGGCGGGGCTGGTCGCCCAGGCGTCGAGGACACCGCGACGCAGACGGGCGGTGCCGAAGGGGTCGGCGCCCTCGGCCGCAGGCCGGACGAACTTGCTCACGTTGACTCTCCTCTACGACGTGAGGACGAAGGTACAGCGCGGAGCGGGGAGGCCATCAACACGGACGGTGAGGGTAGGCGGTAGGGACCCATCCGTTGGCACGGTAGTGCCGTACGTACGAAAGTGGTGTCCGTCCCATGGCCGAGACCCGGGATGTCGTCGAGCTGATCCTCCAGGACCACCGGCGCATGGAGGAGCTGTTCCGCCTCATGCGCAGTGTGGAGGCCGACCGCGCGGCCGCGCTGGAGGAGTTCGCTGATCTGTTGATCGCGCACGCGCTGGCCGAGGAGGCCAAGGTCTATCCCGCCCTGAAGCGGTACAAGAACATCGACGACGAAGAGGTCGAGCACGGCGAGCACGAGCACGACGAGGGCAACCAGGCCCTGCTGGCCCTCCTGGAGGTCGACGAGGTCGGCTCCGAGGAGTGGGACGAGAAGCTGGAGGAGCTGGTGGAGGCCGTCACCCACCACGCCGACGAGGAGGAGCGCACCATCCTCAACGGGGCGCGCGAGAACGTGGCGATGGAGCGGCGGGAGGAGCTGGGCGCGGCGTTCCTGGAGGAGCGCGAGCACCAGCTGAAGGCCGGGTGCGGCTCGGTCGACAACGTGCGCCGGATCGTGGGGTCCTGACGGACGCACCGGTGCCTCAGGGGCCCGGGCCGGGGTCCGGTTCCACGGCCCGGCCCAGGCCGGCGCGGGCCGCTTCGAGCTGCGCGGCGAACGCGATGCCCAGGAACAGGGCGATCCCGGTCAGGTTGGCCCACAGCAGCAGGGCCACGAAGGCGGTGAGCGGCCCGTACACGGCGCCGAAGGAGCCGCTGCGGGAGACGTAGAGGGTCAGCAGCCAGGTCGCGGTGACCCACAGCACCAGGTGGACGGCGGAACCGAACGCCAGCCAGGTGTACCCGGGCTGGTCCCGGCGCGGCGACCAGCGGAAGATGACGGCGGAGGCGATCCAGGCGAGGACCGTTCCCACGGGCACCTCCAGGGCGCCCCACCACGAGGGCGGCCGGGAGGTGCCCAGCGCCTCGGTCGTCGCCGCGCTCACGGCCCCGCCGGCGACCAGCACCAGGAACCCCAGGACCATGGGCACGCCGGCGGCGAAGGCGAGCAGCACGGCCCTGCCGTACTTCCGCGGGAAGGGCCGGTCCCGTTCGATGCCGTAGATCCGGTTGGCGCCCCGCTCCACCTGGCCCATGGCGGAGGCGAGGTTGAGGACGGAGAAGGCAAGTCCCAGGCACAGCGCGACGGTGCTCCACGCGTCGGAGCCGGCGGTACGGCGGGTGCCGCGCAGCGCCTCGCGGACCACGTCGGCGCTGGCGCCCGGCACGATCCTGCCCAGGGTCAGCTCGATGATCCGCCCCACGCTCTCCGTGTGCGCGGCCGTGGCGAGGCCGACGAGCGCGATGGTGAAGGGCACCATGCCCAGCACGATCTGGAAGCCGAGGGCGCGGGCGTTGGTGAACCCGTCGGCGTAGCGGAACCGGGAGAAGGCGTCGAACAGCAGTCTCGCGCCGCCGTAGCGCCGCAGCGCGGTGAAGGCCTCGTCGCCGGAGAGCTCGTCCCCGATCATGTCCCGGGTCTGCGGGACGTGCACCACCGTTCCCATGGTCCGGGTCCCTCCTCACCTGTGGCCGCGGCCGGCCGTCACCGCGGGGTCCGGGTGGTTCCCGGGGCCGCCGCCCGGCCCGGCCAGCGGGGTCGGCGACAGGGCCGTGGGTTCCTCACCCGGTTCGAGCAGGGTGTCCGCCGCACCGACGATCAGCGGGTCGGGGGTGCCGACCGCCGCGTGGTCCTTGGCCGGGTAGTCGAAGCGGTCCAGGAGGCTGCGCATCGCCTCCAGCCGGCCCCGCCGCTTGTCGTTGTTCTTCACGACCGTCCAGGGCGCGTGCGCGGTGTCGGTCGCCCGGAACATGTCGACCTTGGCCGTGGTGTAGTCGTCCCAGCGGTCGAGGGAGGCGAGGTCGGTCGGGGACAGCTTCCAGCGGCGCACCGGGTCGACCTGCCGGATCGCGAACCGGGTCCGCTGCTCGGCCCGGGACACCGAGAACCAGAACTTCACCAGCAGGATGCCGTCGTCGGTGAGCAGCCGCTCGAACAGCGGGGCCTGCCGCAGGAACTGCCGGTGTTCGGCTTCCGTGCAGAATCCCATGACCCGCTCGACGCCGGCCCGGTTGTACCAGGAACGGTCGAAGAAGACCATCTCCCCGCGGGCCGGCAGGTGCGTGACGTACCGCTGGAAGTACCACTGCCCCGCCTCCCGTTCGGTCGGCTTGTCCAGCGCCACCACGCGGGCGCCCCGGGGGTTCAGCCGCTCGGTGAACCGCTTGATGGTGCCGCCCTTGCCGGCCGCGTCCCGCCCCTCGCACACCACGACGATCCGCTGCCCCGTGTCCTTCACCCAGCGCTGGAGCTTGAGCAGTTCGATCTGGAGGATCCGCTTGGTCCGCTCGTACTCGCGCCGGCCGATCCGGTGGTCGTAGGGGTGGTTCTCCCGCCAGGTCTCGACCGGCCGGCCGCCGGCGTCCAGCAGCACCGGCCGCTCCGGCTGCCGGTCGTCCACCGCGAACCCCCGCAGCAGGTCGTCCTCGCGCACCGCGCCGTGGGTCTCCCCCGGCTCCGTCGCCTGCTCGTGCTCGGCCACGACACCTCCGCCTCACCTCTCGCCGGGGCCGCCCCGCCCGGTTCTCCTCACACGTGCCCGCGCAGACGGGTCCCAGACGCCCGCACCGCCGCTGTACCGTCGCTGGGGTCGTTCGATTCCGTACGGATGAGACAGGAAGGCGATCACGTGGCCGAACTGCGTCTGGGACCGCTGCTGCGGTACACCGACGGCTCCCGCGCGACCGTGTGGGTCGAGGCGAGCGAGCCCTGCACCGCGCGGGTGCGCTGTTCCGACGGCGCGGGCGGCACGGCCGCCACCTTCCAGGTGGCCGGGCACCACTACGCGCTGGTCACGGTGACCGGACTGGAACCGGGCACCTCCCCCTCCTACGAGGTGTTCCTGGACGAGGCCCCGGTGTGGCCGCTGCCCGACTCCCGCTTCCCGCCCTCCGTCATCCGCACGCCCGGCGCCGGCGACGCCGTCCGCGTCACCTTCGGGTCGTGCCGCTGGGCCGCGCCCCCGGCGGACGGCAAGGACCGGGTGGGCCCCGACGCCCTCGACACCCTGGCCGTCCGCCTGGCTACCGACCCCGACACCGAGCGCCCCGACGTCCTGCTGCTCCTGGGCGACCAGATATACGCGGACGAGACCTCCGAGGAGACCCGGCGCTGGCTGGCCGGCCGCCGGGACCTGGACGAGCCGCCCGGCGGCCAGGTCGCCGACTACGAGGAGTACTGCCACCTCTACTACGAGTCCTGGCTCGACCCCGAGGTCCGCTGGCTGCTGTCCACCGTGCCCAGCTTCATGATCTTCGACGACCACGACATCGTGGACGACTGGAACACCTCCGCCTCCTGGCTCGCCGACATGCGCGCCACCGACTGGTGGCAGGAACGTCTCATCAGCGGCCTGATGTCGTACTGGGTCCACCAGCACCTCGGCAACCTCTCCCCCGCGGAACTGACCGACGACCCCACCTGGGCCACCGTCCGCGCCACCCCGGACGGTACGAAGGCACTGCGCGCCCTGGCCGAACAGGCCGACGCCGACTCCGCCTCGGTCCGCTTCAGCTACCGGCGCGACTTCGGCCGGGTCCGGGTGGTGATGGTCGACTCCCGGGCCGCGCGCGTCCTCGACGAGGACCACCGCGCCATGCTCGACCCGGCCGAGGCCGACTGGCTGCGCGAACAGGTCCTGGCCGACGAGGGTGCCTACGACCACCTCCTGATCGGCACCTCCCTGCCCTGGCTGCTGCCGCACCTGGTGCACGACGCCGAGGGCTGGGACGCGGCCCTGTGCGCCGGAGAACGCGGCGCCCGGTGGGCCCGCTTCGGCGAGTGGCTGCGGCGCGGGGCCGACCTGGAGCACTGGGCGGCCTTCCCCCGCTCCTTCGCCGACCTCGCCGGCCTCATAGCCGAGGCCGCGGCGGCACCGGGCGCCCCGGCGAGCGTGTGCGTGCTCTCCGGGGACGTGCACCACGGTTACGTCGCCGAAGCGACCTGGCGCTCCGGCGACCTCGGCGTCCCCGTCGTCCAGCTCACCTGCTCACCCGTGCACAACTCCGTACCGGCGGCCATGCGGATCGGCTTCCGCGTCGGCTGGAGCGCGCCGGCCCGCGCGCTGGGCCGCCTCCTCGCCCGGCACGGCCGCACCCCCAGGCCGCCGGTACGGTGGCGCAAGCGGGGCGGGCCGTGGTTCGGCAACCAGCTCATGACGCTGACGCTGCACGGCCGCTCGGCCCACCTGCGCCTGGAACGCACCGGCAAGGAGGCGAGCCTCGACACGGTCCACGAGGCGAGCCTCACCGGCTAGTGCACCGCGTTCAGCCCCGGGCGGCGTAGGAGACGAACTCCGTCCAGGTGGAGGGGGCGACGGTGAGGAGCGGGCCGTTGTCCTGCTTGGAGTCGCGGATGTGGATGGTGGCGGGGGTGGGGGTGGCGGCCCAGTCCAGGCCGACTTCGACGCAGGAGTCGCCTTCGTTGCCATCGCTGTAGCTGCTCTTGAACCAACGGATCATGTCTCTCCCAGCAGTTGCTCGATGAAGGCCAACGACTCCCTCGGGGGGAGAGCCTGAGCCCGGATCGTGCCATACCGCAGTTCCAGGACGCGGACCTGCCTCAGATCAGAGACCAGGCGACCGCTGAAGGCGCCGTCTGAGCGGCCCGTTGCCGTGCCGTCCGCGAACTTCAGTACCTCGATCCTGCCATCCAGTCCGGGATGAACTTCGCTGTGCATCGGCATGACCTGGAGTGAGACGTTGCGCAAGTGCCCCACTTCCAGGAGCCGTTCAAGCTGGCGTCGCCACACCATTCTCCCGCCGAGGGGGCGTCGCACCAAAGCCTCTTCCAGCACGAAACTGAGGGCAGGCGCCGGGTCCCGCTCGAAGATGGACTGTCGGGCCATGCGTGCGGCCACCAGGCGCTCCACCTCGCCCTGCGAGTAAGGAGGCTGCCGTGACTCGAAGGCGACGCGTGCATGCTCGGGCGTCTGCAGCAAGCCGTTGATGCTGTTGCAGACGTACACCCCGATTTCCACCGCCTTCGCCTCCACCTCCGCCAAAGCCCGAACCTTCTTCGGATACCGGACCTTCTCCACGTCCTCCTTCATCGCCGCGAGCAACCCACCCGCGTCCAGGACCTTGTCCGCCTTGTCGAGGTACTCCGGCCGCGGAATCCGCTTGCCCGACTCCACCTTGTAGACCATGTCCTCGCTGTAGCCCACGGCCCTGGCGAAGTCGGCGGCGCGCAGGGCCACCGCTTCCCGGCGCAGCCTCAGTTGGCGGCCCACGGTGGCGATGACGGCGACGCCCCACTCGTCGTCCGGCTCGACCTCCCAGCCCGGCTCCTCTTCCTCGCTCACCGCGGCACCCCCTTCTCGACATGCCCGGACACCACCGGACACGCGCCGGACAGTGACCCTACGCAACCGCTTCGTCACTGTTCAGGGGTAGCATCTGCCGCCACTCTGAGTGATGTGAACCAGGAAATCTCCACCCACATCTCCACCCCCATCCCCAACTTCACGGTGCGGCTGTCCTCCACGCCACGCGGGGCCCGTCTCGCCCGACTGCTCGCCAGGGAGCAACTGCGCTCCTGGGGGCTGCCGTTGGACCCCGCGGAGCTGATCGTGGCCGAGCTGGCCGCCAACGCGGCCGACCACGGCCGGGTGGCCGGCCGGGACTTCCGGCTGACGATGTACGCCGTCGGGGACACGCTCCGTGTCGAGGTGACCGACACGCGCGGTGACCGGCTGCCCGAGCTCATGCACCCCGCACCGGACGCCGACGGCGGGCGGGGGCTGCTGCTGGTGGAGGCGCTGGCGGAGCGCTGGGGTACGGCGCCCGGGCCCGCGCCGCGCAAGACGGTGTGGGCCGAGGTACGGGTGAAGGGTCAGGAGTGGCCGAGCTCCGCCGTCTCGTCGTCGCCGGTCTCCGGGACCGAACCGGAGTCGCGGGCCGGGCGGAGCGGGAAGGGGTCGACCCGGGTCTCGTCGACGACCGGCGGGGACGGCTGCGGGGGCTTCGGCATGACCGCCGCCTCCGAGTGGCCGCCGCAGCCGTAGGCGAGGGAGACCACGCGGCCGTCCGCCGGGGAGAACTCGTTGGCGCAGACGCCGAAGGCCTGGCCGAGGGAGCCGCCGATGGGGGCGAGGAAGCCGCAGCTCACACAGGAGGCGGGGGCCGCCTGGGCCATCGCGGTCTTCGGGCCGAAGGCCTCCTCCCAGCGGTCGGCGGCGGTGTGCAGGCCGTAGCGGGACAGGACGCGCGCACGGCGCAGGCCCAGTTCCTCGGCCACGGACGCGATGGTGCCGCGCGAGGGGGTCGTCGGCTGAACGGCGGGGGTGCCGGGGGTGACGTCGGCATCCTCGGCCTCCGCCAGTTCCCGCATCTCCTCGGAGACCACCGAGTTCGGCGGCGGCTCCTCCTCGCCCGTGTAGCCGGGCTCCAGGCGCAGGTCGTCCTGGTCGGTGGGGAGCAGGTCGCCGGGGCCGAGGTCGCCGGGGCGCAGGCGTTCGCTCCACGGGACCCACTCGGGGGCGAGGAGGGCGTCGGGGCCGGGGAGGAGGACGACCTCGTCGAGCGTGACGACCTTGGCGCGGGAGGCGCGGGCCACCGTCACCGCCCAGCGCCAGCCGCGGTAGCCCAGCTCCTTGCACGCGAAGAAGTGCGTGACAACGCGGTCGCCCTCCGACACCAGGCCGGCGTGCTCGCCGACCACGCCGGGCGCGGCGGCCTCCTCGGCGGCGGCGCGGGCGAGGTCGACGGCCTCGGCGCACAGGCGGTCGGGGGTGCGGCTTCGCGTTGTCGCTGCGCTCACAGGTATCGCTTCTCTCCTACGCCGTCTCGTCGAGTGCGGCTGCCTCCGGCGGTTTCGCCGACGGAGCGGACCTGGGGACCGCATCGACGTCTGCATCCGCGCGCCTGGGCGCACCTCTGCCATCCATTCTGCGTTATGGCTGAGATAGGCACGCTACACCGGACGGGATTCGTGCATATTCCCACCCGCCCCTCTGCCTGCGCCGACCGGGGCCGTGTGCCGCCACACCCGAACGATCCGCACTATCCGGCCGTATCTCGGGGCACTATGAACGTCGTGGCAGCCGCGGACAGGACGAATGGTCGGGGCGGCGGTTCGGGCCGGGTGGGCACGGCCGTCCGCTCGGTCGGCCGTGCCCTGCACCTTCCCGTGACCGGTGCGGCCCGGGGCATCCGCAGGGTCACGCACGCGCACGGAGCGGGCGAGTCGGGTCTGGGCAAGCTGATCGAGTTGCACGCGGTGAACGGCGCGGGGGACGTGATGGTCACCGTGGCGCTCGCGTCCACGGTGTTCTTCTCGGTGCCCACCGACGAGGCGCGCGGCCGGGTCGCCCTCTACCTCGCCATCACCATGGCGCCCTTCACGGTCCTCGCGCCCGTGATCGGCCCCCTCCTGGACCGGCTGCCGCACGGGCGGCGGGCCGCGATGGCCGGGGCGATGCTGGCGCGGGCGCTGCTCTCGCTGATCATCTCGGGGGCGGTGGCGAGCGGCAGCCTGGAGCTGTACCCGGCCGCGCTGGGCGTGCTGGTGGCGTCCAAGGCGTACGGAGTGGTCCGCAGTGCCGTCGTACCGCGGCTGCTGCCGCCGCGGTTCTCGCTCGTGAAGGCCAACTCCCGGGTGACCCTCGCCGGGCTGCTGGCCACCGGTGCCGCCGCGCCGGTCGCGGCGGGGCTGCACGCCCTCGGCGATCCGTGGCCGCTCTACGGCGCCTTCGTGATCTTCGTCGCCGGTACGTTCCTGTCCTTCTCCCTGCCGCCCAAGGTGGACTCGGCCAAGGGCGAGGACGTGGCGCTGCTCGCGGCCGACGAGCAGCATCTGCGCGGGCCGCACCGGGGGCAGGTGAAGCGGCCGGGGCTGCGGACGGTCGGGCCGGCCGTCACGCACGCGCTCGGCGCCAACGCCGCCCTGCGCTGTCTGTCCGGCTTCCTGATCTTCTTCCTCGCCTTCCTGCTGCGCGAGCACCCGCTGACCGGGGAGAGCGCGGCGGTGTCGTTGGGGATAGTGGGCGTCGCGGCCGGCGCGGGCAACGCCCTCGGCACGGCCGTGGGGGCCTGGCTCCGCTCCCGGGCGCCGGAGATCATCATCGTGACCGTGGCCGCGGTGGTGCTCGGTACGGCGGTCGTCGCGGCCCTCTTCTTCGGGGCGTTCCTGGTGGCCTGTCTGGCCGCGGTCGCCGGGTTCGCGCAGGCGCTGGCCAAGCTGGCGCTGGACGCGCTGATCCAGCGGGACGTGCCCGAGCTGGTACGCACCTCGGCGTTCGCGCGCTCGGAGACGCTGCTCCAGATGGCGTGGGTGTTCGGCGGCGCGGTCGGCATCGTGATGCCGCTCAACGGCACGGTCGGGCTGCTGGTGGGCGCCGCGTTCGTGGCCACCGGCTGGCTGAGCACGCTCAAGGGGCTGCTCGCCTCGGCCCGGCACGGCGGCCGGGCCCATACCCGGGTGGCGTGAGGCCGTGGGGGGCGCGGGCACGCGTGGCGTAACGAACCGGGCACGCCGTACCCCACGTGGGCGGACGGCTCGGGGCGCCCGATAGCCTTCGGCCATGACCACGCTGCCCCGCGGCGAAGCCGCTGATGTACACCGCGTTGCGCGACGCCGCCGCGTCGTCGCCGCCGCCGGCGCCGTTTCCGCCGGACTGCTCGTCCTGTCGGCCTGCGACAAGCCGACGCCCGTCGCGACGATCACCGTCGGCGGGCACTCGGTCAACTCCGAGGCCGTCTGCTACAACGACGGCAAGGCGCTGGACGAGACGTCGCTGAAGGAGTGCGTCAAGAACGCCGACGACATCAAGTCGATCAAGGTCGGCCAGGACGAGACCGTCCGGATCGGCGTCGACCCGAAGATCGCCGACGCGGGCTGGATCGTGCTGGTCAACGGCCGCCAGTTCAGCGACTCCAGCAAGGAGACGTACCGCACGATCCCGAGCAGCGCGTTCTTCAACGTCCAGTACGGCACCCAGGGCAACACCAACACCCTGTCGATCCGGATGGGCGAGAACACGAACAAGGGCATGTGGTCCTTCAAGCTGAAGAAGGCCTGATCACGACGTCTCTTCCGGTCCCGGTCCTCGTCGCCACCGCGGTCCCCGCCGAGCGGGACGCGGTGGCCCGGGCGTTGCCCGCGACGGCCGAGGAGGTACGGCTGCCGGGCGCGTCGCTGGTCCGTACGGCCGCGGGCTGGGACCTGCTCGCCGCCGGCGTCGGCCCGGCGCTCGCCGCCGCCACGACCGCCGGCGCCCTCACCGCCGCCGCGCTGGCCGGCCGTCCCTACGGCCTGGTCGTCTCGGCCGGGATCGGCGGCGGTTTCCCGCCCGGGGCGCCCCTCGGCTCGCTCGTCGTCGCGGACGCGATCACCGTCGCCGACCTGGGCGCCGAGACCGCCGACGGCTTCCTCCCGGTCACCGAACTCGGGTTCGGGACCGTCACCCACCGTCCGCCGGAATCACTCGTACGAGTCGTGTCCGAGGCCACCGGTGCACGGACCGGCACGATCCTGACCGTCTCCACGGTGACCGGCACGGCCACCCGCGCCGCCGCCCTGCGCGCCCGGCACCCCGGCGCGCTCGCCGAGGGCATGGAGGGGTTCGGGGTGGCGGAGGCCGCCGCCGCGCACGGTGTGCCCGTGCTGGAGATCCGCGCGGTCTCCAACCCGGTGGGACCCCGCGACCGCGCCGCCTGGCGCATCGGGGACGCCCTCGCCGCCCTCACCGAGGGCTTCGGGAAGCTCGCGCCCGCATTGGAGAGTTGGAACGCACATGACCGCTGAAGCGCTGGAGATCGCGTACTCCCCCTGCCCGAACGACACCTTCGTCTTCGACGCCCTCGCCCACGGCCGTGTCCCCGGCGCCCCGGCGCTGGACGTGACCTTCGCCGACATCGACATCACCAACGGCATGGCCGAGCGCGGTGAGTACGACGTGCTGAAGGTGTCGTACGCCGTCCTGCCGTACGTCCTCGGCGAGTACGCGCTGCTGCCGTGCGGCGGTGCGCTGGGGCGGGGCTGCGGACCGCTGGTGCTCACCCGGGAGGCGGGGGCTGGGGGCACCTCCCACGCTTTCGGCAGTGGGGGACTGACGGGCCGTACGGTCGCGGTGCCCAGCGAGAAGTCGACCGCGTACCTGCTGTTCCGCCTGTGGACGGCGGACACCCTCCCCGGCGGGGTCGGCGAGATCGTGGTCATGCCGTTCCACGAGATCATGCCGGCCGTACGGGACGGCAAGGTGGACGCGGGCCTGGTCATCCACGAGGCCCGGTTCACCTACCAGAACTACGGGCTGCACAAGCTCGCCGACATGGGCGAGCACTGGGAGCGCACCACCGGGCTGCCGATCCCGCTGGGCGCGATCATCGCCAAGCGGTCACTGGGCGCCGAGCGGCTCGGCCGGCTCGCCGACTCCGTCCGGGCCTCCGTACGGGCCGCCTGGGACGACCCCGAGGTCTCCCGGCCGTACGTCATGGAGCACGCGCAGGAGATGGACCCGGCCGTCGCCGACCAGCACATCGGGCTGTACGTCAACGAGTTCACCGCCGACCTCGGCGAGGACGGCTACGCGGCGATCCGGGGACTGCTCACGCGCGCGGCGGCCGAGGGACTGGTTCCGCCCCTCGGCCCCGATGCGCTCGCTTTCCCGTGATGCGGGCCGGGCCTCCGGATACGGCTCAGACGTCCAGCTGATCGGCGACCGCGCGGAGCAGACCGGCGATCTTCTTGCCGGAGGCCTTGTCCGGGTAACGGCCCTTCTCCAGCATCGGCGTGATGTTCTCAAGAAGGGTTGTCAAATCCTGCACGATCGACGCGAGCTCGTCCGGCTTCTTGCGCTGGGCGGCGGCGACGGACGGCGTCGGGTCGAGCACGATCACCGAGAGCGCCTGGTCACCGCGCTGACCGGCGACGACACCGAACTCCACGCGCTGTCCCGGCTTGAGCGCATCGACTCCGGCGGGGAGAACCGAGGAATGGACGAAGACGTCACCGCCGTCGTCGCGGGAGAGAAAGCCGAAGCCCTTCTCGCTGTTGAACCACTTGACCTTGCCGGTAGGCACGTCTGTCCTCGTCCTCGTACTCGTCGGGAAAACTACTTCGGAAACGGCTCTTGATAGCACTGGGGCGGGTCGACCATGACCCGCCGGTACCAAGGCTAATGGTCTTGGGGCGGGTGACAAGACGTCCCCCGGTTGTTCTCTCGCGCAGGGAACTACCCTGGTCCGGTGCGTGACAAAACCCAAACGAATTCCGCCGCGCCCGGTGACCGACTGATCCGCGCCGGTGCCGTCGTGTTCTTCCTCGGGGCCGTGGCCACCCTCGTCACGGTGGCCCCGCTGTTCCTCGGAGCGAAGCCATTTCCGACCTACATGTTCGGTTTGAGCATGCTCATGGCCGTCGGATTCCTCGTGGCCGGCGCGGGTGTCCTGCGCTCCGTCGCCGCCGGACGGCGTCAGGCGAGGGGGGCGGCGCCGGGCGCCTCGCGGTAGCCGCCGAGCCACGCGGGGAACGCGGACAGGTCCGTCAGGACGACGTCCGCGCCGGCCGCGCGCAGCTCGTCCGCCGGGCACGGGCCGGTCGCCACGGCGACCGAGAACGCACCCGCCGCACGGGCGCCGCGGACGTCCCCGACGTGATCGCCGACGTACACGCCGGCGCCGTACTCGCGCAGCGCCGCCGCCTTCTGCTCGGCCCACAGGTCACCGACGACCACGTCCGGCTCGATGCCGAGGTGGGCCAGGTGCAGCTTGGCGTTCGGCTCGTACTTCGCCGTCACCACCATCGTCCGCCCGCCGGCCGCCCGCACCGCGTCGATCGCCTCCCGGGCGCCGGCCATGGCGGGCGTCGCGGCGATGGCTATGGAGGGGTACATCTCCCGGTACAGGTCGGCCACCGCCGGCACCTCGTCGGCCGGGAACCAGTGGATCAGCTCCTCCGCGAGCGGCGGGCCCAGCCGGGTCACCGCCAGGTCGGCGTCGATGAACGTACCCGTCCGCTCCGCCAGGGCCAGGTAGCAGGCACGGATGCCCGGGCGGGAGTCGATGAGGGTCATGTCGAGGTCGAAACCGACGGTCAGCGAGGAGGCCATGCGGGCCATTGTGCCGGGTGCCTCCGGCGGTTGGGCCGGGTGGGGTTCGGGGGGCGAGGGTGCTTTGTCGGGTGCGGGATGTGCGGGGTCGGGGGGTGCGCCGCGGGGGTGCCTGTCGTGTGCCGGGTGCGGGGCGGGTGGGGCCGGTGGGGGCGCGTCGTGGGGGCCCGGGGTCGTCTGCCGGGTGCGGGTCTCGTCGTGGTCGCTCGCGCAGTTCCCCGCGCCCCTGACTTGGCTGCCGCTCGGCCACCCGAAGGATGCGGGGCCGGTGGGGGCGCGCCATGGGGGTGCCTGGTGAGCGCCGGGTGCGGGCTCGTCGTGGTCGCTCGCGCAGTTCCCCGCGCCCCTGACTTGGCTGCCGCTCGGCCACCCGAAGGATGCGGGGCCGGTGGGGGCGCGCCATGGGGGTGCCTGGTGAGCGCCGGGTGCGGGCGCGTCGTGGTCGCTCGCGCAGTTCCCCGCGCCCCTTGGGTGGGTCAGCCGCAGCTTGGTCAAGGGCGCGGGGAACTACCCCTTCCTCTGTGAGCGCCAGACCAGGTATGCCGCCGAGGCGAGCGCCGCGCCCCTGACCACCCACGGCCAGGTGTCGCTCATGGCGTCGTTCATGTGGCCCTGGGCGATCGGGTCGCCCCAGCGGCCCTCGTTGCGGCCCCACAGCCACACCAGGCCGGCCGCGACCGACGTGCCCGGCAGGACCATCACCGCCCACTTGGTCTCCGCGGGCGTCAGCCGCCGGGAGCCGTAGGCGATGGCCCAGCCGAGGAGCAGCGCGAACCAGTTGCCGAGCACGGCACCGGCGACGAGTGCGGCGGCGGCCAGCAGCAGGAGGGGGTTGGACCAGCCGACGGAGGGGGCGGGGAGGAGGCGGCGGCGGCGCTCGGCGGGTGCCGTTTCCGGCGCGGTCTCGGCGGGCTCCGCCACCGGCTCGGCCTTCTCGGCGGGAGCCTCCCGCGGGGGCCGTTTGAGCAGTTCCGGGATCTCCACGCCGCCGACGAACCCCGGCACCGGGTCGGTGTCCCCGAGGGGGCCCGCGGTGCCGAGGCGCCACCAGTCGGGCGGTGCGGTGGCGTCCCCCAGTTCGTGCGCGGGGGCGAGGTGCGGCGGGGCCGGCGCGTCGCGCACGGCGGGCGGCTCCGGCTCGGCGGGGCGCGGGCGCGGCACGACCCGGCGCAGCCTCTTCGGCCGCTCCCGCCCCGCCGGCTCCGGCGGCCGCTCCCCGGAGGAGGGCTGCGCCGGTACGGCGGTGGGCGGGGCCTGCGGGAGGCCGCCGGTGCCGCCCGCCGCCGCGACCACCTCGTCCGGGGTGCCCAGGCGGTCCAGGATGCGGCGGACGGCGACGGGCGAGTCCACCGTCGCCTGTGCCCGGTGCCGGTCGATCTCGTTCCGCAGCTCCGACACGAGCCGCATCCGCGTCGCCGACGGCAGCTGGCGCTGCTGGGCGATGTCTCCGACGCGGCTCAGATACTCGTAGACGACCTGGTCGCTCTCGATCCCCACGGAACCCCTCCGGGGTGACGCCGACTGATACCCCGTGAGGACCGTACCGCTTCTCGCGGATGCCCTCGGCATATGGAAGTCCGCTACCGTTGGCCGGATGAGCCCCGAGGCCCACTCAGCCCCTCGGTCCCTCGCGGAGGCGCTCCGCGCGCGGGACGACGCCTCCCTGGCCGCGCTGCTGCGCAGCCGCCCGGACCTCATCACCCCCGTCCCCACCGACCTCACCCAGCTCGCCACCCGCGCCGGCACCCGCGCCTCGGTGCTGCGCGCCCTGGAGCGGCTGGACCGGTTCGCGTTGCAGACGGCGGAGGCGCTGGCCGTGGCCCCGGACCCGGCGCCGTACGAGACGCTGCTCGGCCTGATGGCGGGGGACGCCGGCGACGAGACGGTCGCCCGCGCGCTGCCCCGGGCCCTCGCCACCCTGCGCGAGCAGGCGCTGGTGTGGGGCGACGACGACCGGCTGCGGCTGGTGCGGACCGCCCGTGAGCTGCTCGCGCCGTCCCCGCAGCACCCGTCCCCGACCGGGCTGGGCCCGACCGTGCAGGAGGCCACCTCGGGCATGTCACCGGGGCGGATCCAGGAGATCGTGACGACGGCCGGGCTGCCGTCCACCCATGACTCGGTGTCCGCCGTGGCCGCGCTGACCGGGCTGTTCACCCACCGCAGGAAGATGGCGAAGCTGCTCGCCGGGGCCCCGGAGGCCGCCCGCGAGGTGCTGTCCCGGCTGGTGTGGGGGCCGCCGTACGGGCAGGTCACCGCCGATCCGGCGGCGCACCTGCGCTGGCTGCTGGACCGCGGTCTGCTGCTGCCGACGGCGCCCGGCACGGTCGTCCTGCCCCGCGAGGTCGCCCTGCACCTGCGCGGGGGCCGCGCCCACCGCGCGCCCGAACCGCTGCCGCCCGCCGTGGCGCCGGCCGCGACCCACAGCCCGCAGGTGGTGGACGCGACGGCGGCCGGGCAGGCGTACACCGCGCTGGCCACCGTGGAGGAGCTGCTGAAGGACTGGGACGAGGGCGGGCCCGCGGTGCTGCGGGCGGGCGGACTGAGCGTACGTGACCTGAAGCGGACGGCCGTGGCGCTGGACGTGTCGGAGCCGGTCGCCGCGTTCTGGGCCGAGCTGGCCTACGCGGCCGGCCTGATCGCCTCCGACGGCGAGGCCGACGAGCGGTACGCGGCCACCCCGGCCTACGACGAGTGGCTGGAGCTGCCCCCGGCCGAGCGCTGGGCCCGGCTCGCCCAGTCCTGGCTGACGGCCACCCGCACGCCGGGGCTGGTCGGCGGGCGGGACGCCAAGGACCGGACGCTGTCGGCGCTCGGTCCGGGCCTCGACCGCTCCGCCGCGCCCGAGGTACGGCACCGGGTGCTGTCCCTGCTGGCCGCGCTGCCGCAGGGCGCGGCGCCGGACGCGGAGTCGGTGCTGGCCCGGCTGCGCTGGGAGCGGCCCCTGCGGGGTGCCCAGCGCGACGGCGCCCGGGACGACGACCTGCGTTCCCGGCTCGCCCGCTGGACCCTGTCGGAGGCGGAACTGCTGGGGGTGACGGGCCGGGGCGCGCTGTCGTCCCAGGGGCGCGCGCTGCTGGGGACACCGGCTGCCGGCGGTGCCCCCGCCACCCCTGGCGCCGGTTCCGCGGAGCCCACCGGCCCCGGTGACAAGCTCCCGGTGCACCACCACCGGGCCCCCGAGCGGTCCGCGCCCCTCTCCCCCGCCGAGCAGGGCGTCGCGGCCGCCGCCGCTGCCCGGCTGCTCGCGCCGCTGCTGCCCGAGCCGCTGGACCACGTGCTGCTCCAGGCCGACCTGACGGCGGTGGCGCCCGGCCCGCTGCGGCGCCCGCTCGCGGACATGCTGGGGGTGCTCGCGGACGTGGAGTCCAAGGGCGGCGCGACCGTGTACCGGTTCACACCGGCGTCCGTCCGCCGTGCCCTGGACGCCGGCCGGACCGCCGCCGACCTGCACGCCTTCCTCGCCGAGCACTCCCGCACCCCGGTCCCGCAGCCGCTCGCCTACCTGATCGACGACGTGGCCCGCCGACACGGTCACCTGCGGGTCGGCGCGGCCTCGGCGTACGTCCGCTGCGACGACGACACCCTGCTGAACGAAATCCTCGCCGACAAGCGCGCCGCCGCCCTGCGCCTGCGCCGCCTCGCGCCGACCGTGCTGGCCGCCCCGGCCGACCCGGCGACACTCCTGGAGGGGCTGCGCGCGATGGGGTACGCGCCCGCCGCCGAGTCCGCCGAGGGCGATGTCCTGATCACCCGCGCGCACGCCCACCGCACTCCGCCGCGCACCGCGCCCGAGCCGGTGCCGGACGGGCCGCCGCCGCCCGACGCCACGCTGCTCGCGGCGGCGATCCGCGCGATCCGGGCCGGTGACCTGGCCGCCACCACCCCGCGCAAGCCCGTCGGCGAGCCCCTGTCGGGCGGCGAGCTGCCCCGCACCTCCGCCGCCGAGACCCTGGCCACCATGCAGGCCGCCGTCCTGACCGGCGACGCGGTGTGGATCGGCTACGTCAACGCCGAGGGTTCCGCCAGCCAGCGGGTCATCGCCCCGATCCGGGTCGAGGGCGGCTTCGTGACGGCGTACGACCACACGGCGGACGAGGTCCGGACGTTCCCGCTGCACCGGATCACCGGGGTCGCGGAGCTGGCGGACGACTGAGACCGGCCGCATCCCGGGCCCGTCGCCAGGGCCTAGCAGTCCCCGACCGGCGCGTCCGCGGGAAGGCCGAAGTGGGCGCGGGCGGCTCGCTCCAGGGCGTCGGACGGGATCGTGTCGTCCAGGGCGGTCCGGGCGAGGAAACCGAAATGGGCCTCGGTCCAGTCCTCGTTCCCGGCGCCGTCCGGCGGTGCCTCGCGCGAGAGGACCCGGTAACCGCCGTGCGGGTCCCGCTCCAGCCGCACCACCTGCGGGCCCCGCCCGCCGCCGCACTCCACCAGGCCGCCGTCACGCACCCCGTACTCCAGGCACAGCGTGTCGACGCCCGCGCGCACCTCGCCGCCGCGCTCCGCCACGTCGAGCGCCTCGGCCCGGCAGAACCAGCGCGCGCGCAGCCCGGGCACGTCCTCGCCGTAGCCGGTGCCGTGGCTGTCCGCCGCGAGCCGGGCCTCGATGACCGGCCGTACCTCGTCCCACAGCCGCGTGTCGACGCTCCCCGGCCGCATCGCCCAGGTGCCGGTGGCCACCAGCACCACCACGGCTCCGCTGCCGACGGCCCATCTGCGTGCCGACATCCCTGAACTCCTCACCCGGCCGCGCGCCCGCGCCGCCTTGTCGTGGATCAGGACTCGCGGCGGGGCGAGGGGGTTGCGCCCGGCGTCCGGTGCCGCCGCCGGTCTCGCGGCCGTGGAGCACCCCGGCCGTATGAGGCACACTGGACGTTTGGCCGTCATGGAAAGGGTGTGCCGCGCGTGAATGGTCCGCTGATCGTCCAGTCCGACAAGACCCTGCTCCTGGAAGTCGACCACGAGCGGGCCGACGACTGCCGGCGGGCCATCGCGCCCTTCGCCGAGCTGGAGCGGGCACCCGAGCACATCCACACCTACCGGGTCACCCCGCTCGGCCTGTGGAACGCGCGCGCCGCCGGGCACGACGCCGAGCAGGTCGTGGACGCCCTGGTGCAGTACAGCCGCTACCCCGTGCCGCACGCGCTGCTCGTGGACATCGCCGAGACGATGGACCGCTACGGCCGCCTCACCCTGACCAAGCACCCCGCGCACGGGCTCGTCCTGACCACCACCGACCGGCCGGTGCTGGAGGAGGTGCTGAAGTCCAAGCGGATCGCCCCGCTGGTCGGCGCCCGGATCGACCCGGACACCGTGGCCGTGCACCCCTCCGAGCGCGGGCAGATCAAGCAGACGCTGCTGAAGCTGGGCTGGCCGGCCGAGGACCTCGCCGGGTACGTCGACGGTGAGGCGCACCCGATCGAGCTGCTGGAGGACGGCTGGGCGCTCAGGCCGTACCAGAAGCAGGCCGTGGAGAACTTCTGGCACGGCGGCAGCGGCGTCGTCGTGCTGCCCTGCGGCGCCGGGAAGACGCTGGTCGGGGCCGGGTCCATGGCCCAGGCGAAGTCGACCACGCTGATCCTCGTCACCAACACCGTCTCCGCCCGGCAGTGGAAGCACGAGCTGGTGAAGCGGACCTCGCTGACCGAGGACGAGATCGGCGAGTACAGCGGGACCAGGAAGGAGATCCGGCCCGTCACCATCGCGACCTACCAGGTGCTGACGACCAAGCGGAAGGGCGTCTACCCGCATCTGGAGCTGTTCGACTCCCGGGACTGGGGCCTGATCGTCTACGACGAGGTGCACCTGCTGCCCGCGCCCGTCTTCAAGTTCACCGCCGATCTCCAGGCGCGGCGGCGGCTCGGGCTCACGGCCACCCTCGTGCGCGAGGACGGCCGCGAGTCGGACGTGTTCTCCCTCATCGGGCCCAAGCGGTTCGACGCGCCCTGGAAGGAGATCGAGGCGCAGGGCTACATCGCGCCCGCCGACTGCGTCGAGGTCCGGGTCAACCTGACCGATTCCGAGCGGCTGGCGTACGCGACGGCCGAGACGGAGGAGAAGTACCGGTTCTGCGCCACGACGGAGACCAAGCGGAAGGTCACCGAGGCGATCGTCCGCCGGTTCGCCGGGCAGCAGATCCTCGTCATCGGGCAGTACATCGACCAGCTCGACGAGCTGGGCGAGCACCTGAACGCCCCGGTGATCAAGGGCGAGACCTCCAACGCGCAGCGCGAGAAGCTCTTCGACGCGTTCCGCGAGGGCGAGATCAGCGTGCTGGTGGTGTCGAAGGTCGCCAACTTCTCCATCGACCTGCCCGAGGCCACGGTCGCCATCCAGGTGTCGGGCACCTTCGGCTCCCGGCAGGAGGAGGCCCAGCGGCTCGGCCGGGTGCTGCGCCCCAAGGCCGACGGCCACCAGGCCCATTTCTACTCGGTCGTCGCCCGCGACACCATCGACCAGGACTTCGCCGCCCACCGGCAGCGCTTCCTGGCCGAGCAGGGGTACGCCTACCGGATCGTGGACGCGGACGAGATCCTGGCCGAGAGCTGATCCGTCAGGCCGTGTGGACCTCCAGGGCGGCGCGCACCGCTGATTCCAGCGCGCCCTCGATCCACGCCGGCTTGACGGAGGTGTGGTCGCCCGCGAAGTGCAGGGGCCCCTCGGGCGCCGGGATGGACGGGAGCAGTTCCGTGTGCTGGCCGGGCAGGAGCACGGACGCCTCGCCGTAGGCGTAGGGGTCGCGCAGCCAGCTCTGGGTGCGGCCGGCGCCGGTGTAGAAGACCTCGATCCGCTGGCCGTAGACCTCCTGGAGGCCGCACAGGGCGTGCGGGTAGCGGGCGTCGTCGTCGAGGGAGTCCCAGCGCAGGGCGTCGTCCGCCCAGCTGTAGGAGGCCAGGACGACCCCGCCCTTGCTGCCGGGGACCGGGTGGGACGGGTGGTACATGAAGCGGTTGGCGTTGTCCGACACCGAGCCGCCGCCGATGACGTGGGCCGCCTCCGGCTGGTCGCGGGTGACGGCGCGGTTGGCGGCGTAGTGCACACGCTGGCCGGGGGTGATGTGTCCGCGCGGCACGGAGGGGTGCGCGCCGAGCAGGCGGCCGTCGCCGGGAGCCCGTCCGGTGCGGTAGGCGTCGTAGAGGCCGGGATCGACGCGGTTCAGCTCCCGCTTCCAGTCGGCCTCGTCGAACTCCCACCAGCGGCGGCTGAACTCCAGCAGCACCTTGGTCGCGCAGTCGTAGTGCAGTTCGGTGATCGCGCGGCGCTTGGTGTACGACATCAGCGGGCTGATCTGCACGTGCCGCAGGCCGGAGAAGGGCACGGTCACCACGGCCGCGTCCGCGGTGAACTGCTCCCGCACGACCCGGCCCCCGCGCCCCTCGGAGACGGTGTCCACCCACACGTGGGGCCCCTTGGCGTGGACGTGCGGCGCCGTGTCGCCGCCGGAGCGGCCGGGGTCGTAGTACTCGATCCGGGTGACCCGCCGGTCGAACCGCACGGTGTCGCGGACCTTGGCCAGCAGGGCGTCCGGCAGGACGGCCGTGCCGCCCTCCAGCTCCCAGAACGCCGTGTCCGGGCTGATCAGGGAGGAGCCGATGAAGCTGTGGACGAAGGACAGGGGCAGCCGTGAGGTGAGGTTCTCTACGGTGCCGATGAGGTCGACCGTCCGCTCGTCCAGGCCCGCGTGCTCGGTCAGGAAGCGGAACATCGACCAGTCGCCGAAGCGCTGGATCACCCTGGCCCAGCCCCGCACCCGTTCGGGCAGCGGCTTGTCGACGCGCTTGCCGTCCGGGCCGACCGTGCTGAACTCGTCGCGCACCGGGTCGAGGACCGAGCGCAGGATGGCGGCGGCCGGTGTGTCCCAGTGGGCGCGCGGGACACCGAAGGAGCGGTTGACGCGCCGGGGTGCGCGGGCGTAGTCGGCGCGCCGCACCCGGATGCCGTTGACGTGGATCCAGGTGTGGGAGGCGGGGCGTCCGTCCGCGTCGACGTCGACGTAGTAGAAGGGCCGCTTCTTCAGGCCCAGTTGGCCGATGAGGTCCATCACCAGCGGGTGGCTGCCGGGCAGCCGCATCGCGCCGGCCTCTGCGTACTGGCGGGGGTCGGCGAAGGGCTGCGCCGCCTTCTCGTGGCCGCCGCGGCGGAAGGTCTTGATGCGTCCGCCCACCCGGTTGCCGTTGGCCTCCAGGACGGTCACGCGGTGTCCGGCCCGCTTCAGCAGCCAGGCCGTGACGAGGCCGGCCGGGCCCGCTCCGATGACGAGGACGCTCTTGGGCCCGCCCGCCCGCTGTCGGGGGAGGCCGTCCTTGAGCACCCGCTGGTAGCCGGGAACGAGGGGCCGGTCGGCGGAGTCCACGACGAGCAGGGCCCGTGCGGCGGCGAGGCAGCGGTCGAAGTCCGGGCCGCGCGCGCCGGCGGGGGCCGCCGGGGCGGGGGCCCGGGGCGGCGCCGGAGCGGGCAGGGCCGCCGCGCTGCCCGCTCCGAGGACGGTGGCCGCGGCGGTCGTGCCGGCGGCGGTGGTGAGCGTACGCCTGGTCAGGCCGCCGTTGCCGGCGTCCACCTGGTGATCTTCGGTCATGGCGAACTTCTACTGGTCCGCCGGACCGACGCGCCCCGGGTCGCGGTGAATTGCCACGGACGAGGGAAAGCCGCCGTTCAAACCGGGGTGACCGGGTGCGCGGAAGCACGCCGAGGGGTCCCGCCGCACCCGGTTACGGCGAAGGGATGAATCACCCGCTGCGCCGCGCGTCGCGGGGCGCCGGGTCAGGACACTGCCCCCTACATGCCCTGTGGCGGAAGGGGAACAAGGTGGAACAGCGGCGTCCCGGGGTGGGTGCCCGAGCGCGGTACTGGTTCGACACGACCCTGGCGCGCGGGACCTCGGCCCTGGTCGGCTGGCTGGTGCTGGTCTGCCTGGCCCTCGTCGTCCCCGCGAGCGCGGCGCTGGTGTGGACGGCACCGCACGCCCCCGCCGGCCTGTCCGGGAAATTGGCGCAGGTCTGGCGCCTGACCGGGGAGACGCTGCGGCTGGGCGGCACCACCGGCACCCCGTTACGGGTGCTGCTGTCGGTGCTGCTGGCCCTCGTCGCCCTGGTGTACGTCTCGACCCTCGTCGGGCTCATCACGACCGGGCTGACCGAACGGCTCATCGCCCTGCGGCGCGGGCGCTCCACGCTGGTTGAGCACGGCCATGTGGTGGTCCTGGGCTGGTCCGAGCAGGTGTTCACGGTGGTGGGCGAACTGGTCGCGGCGGGCGCCAACCAGCGCGGTTCGGCCGTGGCCGTCCTGGCCGACCGGGACAAGACGGCCATGGAGGAGGCCCTGTACAGCAAGGTGGGTCCCACCGGCCGGACCCGGCTGATCTGCCGCAGCGGCCCGCCGGCCGATCCGGCCGTGCTGGCCCTGACCAGCCCGGCCACGGCCGATTCGGTGCTCGTGCTGCCGCCCGACGACGCGCGCGGCGACGCGGAGGTGGTCAAGACCCTGCTGGCGCTGCGGGCGACGGCGTCCGGGGGCGACGCCACCGCGCCCGTCGTGGCCGCGGTCCGGGACAGCGGCTACCTGCTGGCGGCCCGGCTGGCCGCGGGCGAGCGCGGCATCGTCGTGGAGAGCGACACGGTCACCGCCCGGCTCATCGCCCAGGCCGCGCGCCGCCCGGGGCTGTCCCTCGTCCACCGGGAGCTCCTCGACTTCGCCGGGGACGAGTTCTACCCGGCCTCCCACCCGTCGCTGGTCGGCCGGGACTTCGGGGACGTACTGCTCTCCTACGGCAACGCGTGCGCGGTCGGGCTGATCCGCGACGGTGCGCCGTGGCTGAACCCTCCGGCGCGTACGGTGATCACGCCGGAGGACCGGATCATCGTCATCGCCGCCGACGACGACACCGCCGAACTCGCCGACTGCGCGCGGTTCGTCGAGGAACGGCTCATGGCGGACCCCCGGCCGCGGGACACCCGGCCGGAGCGGGTGCTGGTGCTGGGCTGGAACCGCCGGGCGCCGCTCATCCTCCGGGAGTGGGGCCGCAACGCACCACCCGGCTCCGTCGCCGACGTGGTGGCGGACGAGGACGGGGCGGCCGTGCGGACGGCGTGCGACACCGGCGACGCCGACTGGAGGTGTGTGCATCACAGGGGCGACACGACCCGGCCGGAGACGCTGTACGACCTGGACATCGCCTCCTACGACAGCGTCATCGTGCTCGGCCGGGACCCGCGGCCCGGCGAGCCCCCGGAGGAGCCGGACAACCGCACGCTCGTCACCCTGCTCGTGCTGCGCCATCTCGAACAGCGGATCGGCCGGGAACTGCCGGTGGTCACCGAGCTGGCCGACGACGGCAACCGGCCCCTCGCACCGCTTGGCCCCGGAGCGGACGTGATCATCAGCGGCAAGCTCGTCGGGCTGCTGATGGCGCAGATCTCCCAGAACCGCCACCTGGCGGCGGTGTTCGACGAGTTGTTCTCGGCCGGCGGTACGCAGATCCATCTGCGGCCCGCCGCCGACTACGTCCTGCCCGGCCGGGAGGCGGCCTTCGCCACGGTCGTCGCGGCGGCGCGGGACCGGGGCGAGTGCGCCATCGGCTACCGCGGCCACGCCGACGCCGGCCGCGCCCCCGGCTACGGGCTGCGCGTCAACCCGCCCAAGGCCGAACGCCGGCAGTGGACCACCGGTGACGAGGTCGTCGTCATCGCCGGGAACGGCGACGGCGGCGTCCGCGCGGGCGGGAGCGGGCGCGTTCCGCAGAGCCGTGACGCCCGGGACGATCGGCACGACGGTGACGGCGCCGGCCGCTTCGGAGGGGACGCCCGCACCGGGGAGAGCGCGGACCCGCCGACGGGGTGACGCCGGCCGTGTCCGGCCTCCTCACCGGGGACTTGAGGCCGGGGCCGGTGCACAGCGGCGGCCGGTCACGCTGTCGTACGCGATGAGCAGCCCCAGGGCCAGAAGGGGGTACGCGGCCGCCAACGGCTGCTGCCACCAGGGCAGTTCCAGGTCGCGGGTGCCCTCGTGGGGCACCAGCCACATCGTGCGGGCGGTGAAGACCAGGGCCACCAGTACGGCCGTGCGGGTGCGGCCCTCCGCCAGCAGCACGACGAGCAGCGGTACGCACCACACCCAGTGGTGCGTCCAGCTGATCGGGCAGACCAGCAGGGCCGTGCACGCGGCCAGCAGGACGCCGTGGCTCTCCCGGCGGGCCCGTGCGGCCAGCCCCAGGCCCGCCACGGCGACCACCGCCGCCGGGAGCGCCCAGGCCAGGCCCGGCGCGGGGTCGCCCAGCGCCCGGGCGACCAGCCCGCGCAGGGACTGGTTGTCCACGATCCACGCCTTGCCCACCCGCCCGGTCTCGTACAGCCGCCGGGTCCAGAAGTCCGCGCTCGCCTCGGGCAGCAGGGCGGCACCGAGCGCGACCGTCCCCGCGAAGGCCGTCCCCGCCGTCGCCGCCTCCCGCAGCCGGCCGCGCAGGAGCAGGTACGCCATGAACACGGCCGGGGTGAGCTTGACACCGGCCGCCATCCCGAGGGCCAGGCCCTTGGCGCGGGCGCCGGCCGGGCGGGTCAGGTCCCACAGGACGAGGCAGGCGAGGGCCAGGTTGATCTGCCCGAACAGCAGCGTCTGGAAGACCGGTTCCAGCCACAGGGCGAGGGCCGTGGCCGTGCAGAGCGGGGTCGGGGGCAGGGGCCGGGAGGCCAGGCGGCCGGAGAGGGCGACCAGGGTGGCGAGCAGGAGCGCGTTGCCCGCGAGGAAGAGCGCCTTCAGGACCGGGACGGGGAGCCAGACCGCGGGGACGAACAGGATCGCCGCGAAGGGCGGATAGGTCGCCGGGAGGTGCCACTCGGTGACCGTGAAGCCGTACAGGTCGGTGCCGTGGGCCACGGCCGCGCCCTCGGCCCGGTAGACGAGGAGATCGGCCATGGGTGCGCCGCGCAGGACGCACAGCGTGATGAAGGCGGCGAGGGACAGGGCGAGGAGGAGCAGGGCAGGGCAGGAGGGCGTCAACGTCCGTTTCCGCACGGACGCGACCCTATGCCGTCACTTGTGGTGTATGCCCGCTTCCTCGCCGTACTCGCCGAGGATGACGACGCTGAAGGCCGCCTCCAGGAACACCTTCACGGCCCGCAGGGCGTTGCCGAGCAGGTGGTGGTGGGGGCCGTCGACTGCCGTCGCGCCGGACGGGGGGCGGACGGGGGCCGGTGTGATGCTTGCTGCGCTCATGTCTCCATGGTGGAACTTTGGACCCCTCACCCGCATCGGTCCGCGGGTCCAATTCCGGACGCCCTCGCATAGGCCCCCGGGGGGACACGACCCCTGGACCTGAGTCGCCCTGCCCCCTGGGGGACGGGTCCGCGGGGGACGCACCACCGACGAGCTCCGGCGGAACCGGGTCGGAAAATCCATTGGCCCCCGCCCCGCCCCCTCCCCTAAAATCTCCGCTCTTGCCCGCCTCCCCCACGGAGTGCCGTCGCCCGGCCGGAAACCGGGCGGCATCGTCGTAGCCCACGCAGCAGGCCCACCGGAGGCACCCCCTTGTCCACGCCCGCCCACGACCCGCTCGACGACCCCCTCGCCCGAGAGCGCTCCCACCTCGCCGCGTCCCGTTCCGCCCTGCGTGCCATGCGCGAGGACGTGGAGGCACTCGACATCAGCGACGTCACCGCGAACTGGGTCAACGCCGCGGTGCTCTCCCGCCAGATCGACGAGCGCATCAAGGCACTGGCCGACCTCAGCGACACCCCGCTGTTCTTCGGCCGGCTCGACTACCTGCACGAACCGGGCGCGGAGCGGGCCGAGGGCGCCGAGGGAGAGCGGTTCTACATCGGGCGGCGGCACGTCCACGACGCCGACGGCGACCCGATGGTCATCGACTGGCGCGCGCCGGTCTCGCAGCCGTTCTACCGGGCGTCCAAGAAGGACCCCATGGACATCGGGCTGCGCCGCCGCTTCGGGTACACCGGCGGCGACCTGACCGCCTACGAGGACGAGCACCTCTCCGACCCGGCAGAGACCGCCACCACCAGCAAGCTGCTCCAGCAGGAGATCGAGCGGCCCCGCGTCGGCCCGATGCGGGACATCGTCGCCACCATCCAGCCGGAACAGGACGAGATCGTCCGCAGCGGGCTCGGCGGCACGGTCTGCGTGCAGGGGGGTCCGGGCACCGGTAAGACCGCCGTCGGCCTGCACCGGGTCGCGTACCTGCTCTACGCCCACCGGGAACGGCTGGCCCGCACCGGCACGCTGGTCATCGGGCCGAACCGGTCCTTCCTGCACTACATCGAGCAGGTCCTGCCGGCGCTCGGCGAGTTGAGCGTGCGGCAGGCGACCGTGGACGACCTGGTCGCGCAGGTGGAGGTGCGCGGCACGGACGACGCCGCCGCCGCGATCGTCAAGGGCGACGCCCGGATGGCCGAGGTCCTCAGGCGCGCCCTGTACTCCCACGTGACCATGCCCACCGAGCCGGTCGTGGTCGTGCGCGGCTCGCGGCGCTGGCGGGTGCCGGCGTACGAACTGGAGGAGATCGTCCGGGAGTTGCTGGACCGGGACATCCGCTACGGCGCCGCCCGCGAGGCCCTGCCGCAGCGCGTCGCGCACGCGGTGCTGGTGCAGATGGAGCGGGCCGGGGAGGCCCCGGACGACCGGGTGCAGGACGCGGTCGCCCGCAACAGCGCGGTGAAGGCGGCCGTGAAGACCCTCTGGCCGGCCGTCGACCCGGCCAAGCTGGTGCTGCGGCTGCTCACCGACGCCGAGTTCCTCGCCGAGCACGCGGCCGGGCTCCTGGACGAGGACGAGCAGAAGACGATCCTGTGGGCCAGGCCGGTGCGCAGCGTGAAGTCGGCCAAGTGGTCGCCGGCGGACGCCGTGCTGATCGACGAGGCGACCGACCTCATCCAGCGCACGCACTCGCTCGGCCATGTCGTCCTGGACGAGGCGCAGGACCTCTCCCCCATGCAGTACCGGGCCGTCGGCCGCCGCTGCACCACCGGCAGCGCGACCGTGCTGGGCGACCTCGCGCAGGGCACGACCCCGTGGGCGACCCGGAGCTGGGCGGAGGCACTGGCCCACCTCGGCAAGCCCGAAGGGGCCGTCGAGGAGCTGACGGCCGGTTTCCGCGTGCCGACGGACGTCATCGCGTACGCCTCCCGGCTGCTGCCGCACATCGCGCCCGGCCTCACCCCGGTCGCCTCCGTCCGGGAGAACCCCGGGTTCTTCGAGGTCCGTACGTCCACGGGGGCGGCGGACGTCGTCGCCGCGTGCGCGGAGCTGCTGCGCAACGAGGGCTCGACCGGCCTCATCGCCGCCGACGCCCGCGTCCCGGCGCTGGCCGAGGCCCTGACGGCGGCCGGCATCTCTTACCTGGCCCCCGGTGAGGAGACCACCCGCGAGACCCGGCTGACCCTGGTCCCGGCCTCGCTCGCCAAGGGTCTGGAGTACGACTACGTGGTCCTGGACGAGCCGCAGGCCGTGGTGGACGGCGAGCCGGACGAACGCACGGGCCTGCGGCGCCTGTACGTGGCGCTGACCCGTGCGGTGTCGGGCCTGATCGTGACGCACACGGCACCACTGCCGCCGCAGCTCGCCGGGTAGGGCACCGCACCCACTCCGGGCGCACCCTGTACGGGCCCAGGGCCTCTCGTGTGGATCACGCCGGGCTCGCGGACCCTGGCACCGCTCCCTGATCCGGCCTGATCGAGACGAAAGACCCCAGTCCAGGCGGCGTCGCCGTCCAGGGCCGTGCGGTGTCGGGCCTGACCGTGGCGCACACGGCACCACTGCCGCCGCACCCCGTACGGGCCTAGGCGGCGTCGCCGTCCAGGGCCGTGCGCCACTGGGCGACCGCGTCCGCCGAGACCGGGCCCCGCCAGCCGTCGGGGCGGGCCGCGCCGCCGATGTGGAACGCCTCGATCCCGCCCGCGCGCAGCCGCGCGACGTGGTCGAGGCGCAGTCCGCCGCCGACCATGATCTGCTGCTCGTACCCGGGCTCGCCGTCGTGCGCGGCCTCGGCGAGCAGCGTGGGCATGCCGTCGTCCACGCCCGTGGCGGAGCCGGCGGTGAGGTAGGTGTCCAGACCCGGCAGGTCGGCGAGCTGCTTGCGCAGGGCGTCCCGGTCGGCGGCCCGGTCGATCGCCCGGTGGAAGGTCCAGCGGCAGCCGCCGAGCGCGTCGACGACCCGCTCCACCGCGCCCAGGTCGACACCGCCGTCCGTGGCGAGGAACCCGAGCACGAACTGGTCGGCGCCGGCCTGCCGCAGCGCGTCGGCCACGCCGATCAGCCGGTCCAGGTCACCGGCCGCGAAGCCGTCCGCGAGGCGGAGCATCACGCGCAGATCGATGTCGACGGCGGCGCGGATCGCGGCGACGGTGGCGGGCGCGGGGGTGAGCCCGTCGGCCGCCATCTCGGTGACCAGCTCCAGCCGGTCCGCGCCTCCGGCCTGGGCGGCGACCGCGTCCTCGACGTCGAGGGCGATCACCTCCAGGACTGCACGCTTGCTCATGGCACCCCATTCATCGGCGCTACAGGTCTAGTCCAATCCAAGACTACGCCTGCCCGGGGACGCCACTCACCCGAAGATGTTCAGCTCCCCCTCCCGGGCCCCCGCCAGCTCGTAGGACGCCCCGTTCAGCGGTCGCCCGGCGTACAGCCGTACGAGCGTGGCCGCGTCGCCGATGTACCGGGCGGGCGGGCCGTCGGCGGCCACCGCGCCGAGCCGCAGCGGCTCGTCCAGATCGTCCACGTCGGCGTGGAGCGGCACGTGCTCCTTCGCGCGGGTGATCCGCGCCAGCAGCGTCAGCGCGTCGGGCAGCCCCGCCCCGGCGTACGCCCCCGGCGCCCCCAGCACCTCCCGCACGTCCCCGGCGTGCACCCACTCACCGAGCGCGATCATGTCCAGTGAGCCGTCCGTCCCGGCGATCACCGGTCCGGCCTCCGTCATCCCGCGCTCCAGCTCGTCCACGACCCGCGCGTTCGTCCAGCCGGCCCGCTCGGCGATGTCCCGCTCGTTCGACTCCGGCGAGAACACGCCCTTCTCGAACCGGTTCTCCACCACCCGCATCAGCGCGGCGGAACAGTGCGCCAGCACGTCCCTCACCGTCCAGCCCGGACACCCGGCCGACGGCAGCGCGAAGTCGGCGTCGGGCCGCGACCGCAGCAGCGGTACGAGGGCGTCACGCTCGGCGGCCAGCAGCCGCCCGGGGAGCTCGGGATCGCGTACTTCCTGCGTCTCAGTCATGGGGGTCACGCTAGGGGCGCCGGCGGACGGCCGTCACGCGGGAAACGGACGGGCAGCCGCCCGGGGCCCCGGACGGGCCGGGCAGCCGCGCGGGGCGCCCCCACGGGACGACTCGGGCCGCCCCCGGCGACAAGGGCCACCGTGAAGACGGCACCGGACAGCACCGCCGCGAACACGGCACCGGACAGCACGCACCGCCACCCGGTCGGCACCGGACCACCACCCGACAGAATGGGGGACATGGCCGACCTCGACGCCCTGCGCCTCCGTTTCGCCCGCGCCCTGGAAGCAGTCCGCGCCCCCGGCGGCGGTCCCGACCCCGCCCCCTACGCCGACAACCTGCTCGCCCGCTGGCGGGAACCGCAGCGCCGCTACCACACGGTGGCCCACCTCACCGCCGTGCTCGACCACGTCGACGTGCTGGAGGAGTACGCGGCCGACCCGGACGTGGTCCGTCTCGCCGCCTGGTTCCACGACGCCGTCTACCTCCCCGAACGGTCCGAGAACGAGGAGCGGTCCGCACGGCTGGCCGAGCGCGCCCTGTCCGAGGCCGGTGTGCCGGAGGCGAAGACGGCCGAGGTGGCCCGGCTGGTCCGGCTCACCGTCACCCACGACCCGGCAGACGACGACCGCGACGGACAGGTGCTGTGCGACGCCGACCTCGCGATCCTGGCCGCGCCCCCGTCGGCGTACGCCGTCTACACCGCCGAGGTCCGCGAGGAGTACCACTTCGTACCGGGCGACGCCTTCCGGGAGGGCCGTTCGGCGATCCTGCGCCAACTCCTCGCCCTGCCGCGGCTGTACCGCACCCCGTACGGGCAGGAGCACTGGGAGGCCACCGCCCGCTACAACCTCACGTCCGAGCTGGAAATGCTGTCGACCTGAGGACGCCCCCGCCGTACTGTGCGCGCATGCGGACGATGAGCGGGGATCAGGTGGAGGTGGCCGTCGCGAGCTGCGCGGCGGCACTGCGCGAGGCGCTGGACCGGGACTGGGAGGCGGTGAACGCGGCCGGTCTGGAATGGAGTTGCCGCACCACGGCCTTCCACATCGCCGAGGACTTCGCCGCGTACGCGAGCCGTCTCGCCGGCCGCGCCCAGGACCGCCTCCCGCTGCGCATCACCCTCCCCGAGGGCACCGACAACGCCGGCCTGCTCCAGGTGATCGAGGCCACCGGCGCCCTGCTGGCCGCCGCCGTCCGCACCACCCCGCCCGGCGTCCGCGCCTTCCACCCCGTCGACTTCGGCAGCGCCGACCGGGAGGGCTTCGCCGCGATGGGCGTCGCCGAGGCCCTGCTGCACACCCACGACATCGCCCGGGGCCTGGGCCTGCCCTACGAACCGCCCGCCGAGCTCGCCGAATCCGTCCTGACCTGGCTCTTCCCGCACGTCCAGCCCGGCCCCGCGCCCTGGCCGACGCTGTTGTGGGCGACCGGCCGCGGCGAGCTGCCGGGCCGCGCCCCGGTCACCGACTGGACCTGGTACAACAACCTCGTACTGCCGGCCGGACGCGTCACCCTCACCGGCATCCGCCCGGCCGCAGCCCGCGATCTGGCCCTCGGCGGCGACGGCGGCTTCCACTGGCTGGACGACGGCCCGTACGAGGGCACCCGGGAGGCCTGCTCCCACCTGCTCAAGGCGTACGAAGCCGGAGTGCACCGCCCGGAGTTCGGGGTCTTCGCCCTCGTGCGCGCCGAGGACGGCCGGGCGGTGGGCGGCATGGGCTTCCACGGCGCCCCGGACGACGAGCGCCGGGTGGAGATCGGCTACGACCTGGTCGCCAGTGCCCGCGGCCACGGCTACGCCACCGAGGCGCTGCGCGCGCTGACCGAGTGGGCGCTGGCCCGGGACGACGTCGACACGGTCGTCGCCACGATCGAACCGGCCAACCTGCCCTCCCAACGGGTGGTGACCCGGGCGGGCTTCACCCGCGCGACCGTGGAGGAGGAGCGCACCGCCCACGACGAGGACGACACCGAGGCCGGGCTGCGGCTCTACGTCCGCCGGGCCTGACGCCCCTTGCGCCTGCGCAGACCGGCGCAGTGCAGCAGGCGGACCACCTCACGGCTGCTGACCTGCACCGCGCCCGCCGCCACCGCGTCCGCGTAGCGGTGGGAGGGGACGTCGTAGTGGTCGCTGTCGAAGGCCCGGCGGGGCATGCCCAGGCCCTCGGCGAACAGGTGGAGTTCGTCGTACGACACGTCGCTGACCAGGTGCGACCACATGCGCCCGTGGCCGGGCCAGGTCGGCGGGTCGATGTAGAGGGTCACCGGCGCCTCATGAGGACGTCGTCCCGCGCAGGGCCGGGCCCAGCGAGCCCACCGACGCGACCCTCACACCGGCCTTGTGGCACACCCAGTGCGGATCGGGACCCAGTTCCGGCTCCACGTCCAGCGCGTGCGGGTCGCCGGAGCCGCAGACCGGGCACAGCGGCCAGCGGCCGTACCGCTCCAGCAGCGCGTCCTGCACGTCCTGGGCGACCAGCCCGGCCACGAAGGCCGCGCCGTCCGGCCACTGCTCGACCCACCAGCGCCGCTGGGCGATGGAGTCCTCCACCAGCGAGACGACGTCGGCCTCCGCGACCTCTCCCGCGACGAGATCCGCGAGCACGAGGGCGCGGGCCGCGTGCAATGACTGCTCCAGAGGGCTGATGGGGTCCATGCACCCCATTGTGCGCACTCTTGACCGCGACACCGAACCGAAAATATCTTTCACATGTGACCCAGGACGTGAAGGAAATTTTCGGCAGCCCCGGCGGATCGCTCGCCGCCAAGGTGCGCACGCTCGCCCCGTCCATGACCCGGTCCATGCAGCGCGTCGCCGAGGCCGTCGCCGGTGACCCGGCCGGCTGCGCCGCCCTCACGGTCACGGGCCTCGCCGAACTCACCGGCACCAGCGAGGCGACGGTCGTCCGCACCGCCCGGCTGCTCGGCTATCCGGGCTACCGCGACCTGCGGCTCGCCCTCGCCGGGCTCGCCGCCCAGCAGCAGTCCGGGCGCGCGCCCGCGATCACGACGGACATCGCGGTGGACGATCCCATCGCCGACGTCGTCACCAAGCTCGCCTACGAGGAGCAGCAGACCCTCGCCGACACCGCCGCCGGACTCGACACCGGCCAGCTCGGCGCGGCCGTCACCGCGCTCGCCGCCGCCCGCCGCACCGACGTGTACGGCATAGGGGCGTCCGGGCTCGTCGCCCAGGACCTCACCCAGAAGCTGCTGCGGATAGGGCTCATAGCCCACGCGCACAGCGACCCGCACCTCGCGGTGACCAACGCGGTGCAGCTCCGTTCGGGTGACGTGGCCCTCGCGATCACGCACTCCGGGTCGACGGGGGACGTGATCGAACCGCTCCGGGTGGCCTTCGAACGCGGGGCGACGACAGTGGCCATCACCGGGCGGCCGAACTCGCCGGTCACGCAGTACGCCGACCTCGTGCTGACGACGTCGACGTCACGGGAGACGGAGCTGCGGCCCGCCGCGATGTCCTCCCGGACGAGTCAGCTGCTGGTCGTGGACTGTCTGTTCGTGGGAGTGGCGCAGCGGACGTACGAGACGGCGGCACCCGCGCTGGCCGCCTCCTACGAGGCGTTGGCGCACCGGCACCGGAGCGGTTCGCGATAGAGGGTAGGAAGGAACCGCAGGAAGGTTCACCACCCCCCGTCACACGTCACCGGAGAGAGCCACCCCCCTATGACCTCTCACGACCTGCGCGACCAGCTGGCCTCGCTGACCACCGAGGCCTTCCGTCCGGAACTCGCCGAGATCGACCGGTTGCCCACCCTCGACATCGCCCGGCTGATGAACGGCGAGGACGCGGGCGTGCCCGCCGCCGTGGCGACGCAGCTGCCGCGGATCGCCGCCGCCGTCGACGCGGTCGCCGCGCGCATGAGCCGGGGCGGACGGCTCGTCTACGCCGGCGCCGGGACCGCCGGCCGGCTGGGCGTGCTGGACGCCTCCGAGTGCCCGCCCACCTTCAACACCGACCCCGAGCAGGTCGTCGGCCTGATCGCGGGCGGTCCCACGGCCATGGTCACCTCGGTCGAAGGCGCGGAGGACTCCGAGGAGTTGGCCCGCCGGGACCTGGACGCGCTGAAGCTCACCCCGGACGACACCGTGGTCGGCGTCTCCGCCTCCGGCCGCACCCCGTACGCCGTCGGCGCCGTCGAGCACGCCCGGGCGCTCGGCGCGCTGACCATCGGCCTCGCCTGCAACGAGGGCAGCGCGCTGGCCGCCGCCGCCGAGCACGGGATCGAGGTCGTCGTCGGCCCGGAGCTGATCACCGGCTCCACCCGGCTGAAGGCGGGCACGGCCCAGAAGCTGGTGCTCAACATGCTCTCGACGATCACGATGATCCGGCTCGGCAAGACGTACGGGAACCTGATGGTCGACGTGCGCGCCTCCAACGACAAGCTCCGGGCCCGCTCCCACCGGATCGTCTCCCTGGCCACGGGCGCGAGCGACGCCGACATCGCCAGGGCCCTCACGGAGACCGGCGGCGAGGTGAAGCACGCGATCCTGGCCCTCCTCGCCGGCGTCGACGGCCCGACGGCGGCCCGCCTCCTGGAGGAGTCCGGCGGCCATCTGCGCACGGCGCTGGGCCACGCGGCACGCTGACGGACCGTGCGGTCAGGGCACCATGGAGGGGAGGAGGCACCCACCGACATGAATCACGCCCAGCTCACCGCCCTCGGACGGGCTCTCCGGCTGCTCGGGGAGCACGGGGAGGCCCTGACCGCCGACACGCCGGACGCCCGGCTGCACGAGATCAAGGACGACCTGCGGCGCGCCCTCGACCTGCTGGACGACACCGTGACCACCGCCGCGCCCACCACCCGCTGCCCCGAGCACCCGCAGGGACCGGTGGACGAGAGCGCGCCCGACCTGTGCCTGCTGTGCGAGACCAGGCGCCGGGCCGCCCGCCGGTCGGAGTTCCAGGGCGGCCGGCCCCGGCCGGGCGAGCCGGCCCCCTCCGCCCCCTCCCGGTACGGCGTGCGCGGTGACCGGCCGCAGGCGCAGCAGCGGTGGCTGCCGGAGCTGTGGAACGGCCAGGAGTGGCAGCTGTGCGGGACGCCGCGGCGGGACCGGCGCGAGGCGGAGGCGTATCTCGCCGCCCAGCGGCGCGGCTCCCGGCCGGCCATGGCCTACCGGCTGGTGCACGAGTTCACCGACTACGAGGTGCTGCGGGTGTGGGGGACGCCGGTACGGGTCGACATCGAGCCGATGGGCAACCTCTAGCGGCCGGCGCCCCCGGGGGTGACGCCGGTCAGCTCAGGGTCTTCGCGGCCGCCGCGTCGTACGGCTTCAGCTCGTCGAAGCGGCCGGAGAGCACCTTGGCCGCCCACTCGGGGTCCTGGAGCAGCGCGCGGCCGATGGCCACCAGGTCGAACTCGTCGGCCTCCAGGCGGTCCAGGAGGTTGTCGATGCCCTTGACCGGGGAGCCCTCGCCCTGGAAGGCGTTGATGAAGTCACCGTCGAGGCCGACCGAGCCGACGGTGATGACGGGCTTGCCGGTGAGCTTCTTCGTCCAGCCGGCCAGGTTCAGGTCGGAGCCGTCGAACTCGGGCAGCCAGTAGCGGCGGGTGGAGGCGTGGAAGACGTCGACACCGGCCGCCGCGAGCGGGGTGAGGATGGCCTCCAGCTCCTCGGGGGTCTCGGCGAGCCGGGCGGTGTAGTCCTGCTGCTTCCACTGCGAGTAGCGGAAGACGACGGGGAAGTCCGGCGACACCGCCGCACGCACGGCGGCGACGATCTCGGCGGAGAACCTGGTGCGGGCCGCCGCGTCGCTGCCGTACGCGTCGGTGCGGCGGTTGGTGCCCGCCCACAGGAACTGGTCGAGGAGGTAGCCGTGGGCGCCGTGGAGCTCCACGCCGTCGAAGCCGATGCGCTCGGCGGCGGCAGCGGCCTCGGCGAACGCGGCGATGACGTCGTCCACGTCCGTCTGCGTCATCGCCCTGCCGGTGGGCTCGGCGCCGGCGGTCTCCAGACCGGAGGGGCCGACGGCGGGCGCGTCCGGGAAGGGGGCGTCGCCCTGCTTGCGGACCATGCCGATGTGCCACAGCTGCGGGACGATGGTGCCGCCGGCCGCGTGCACGTCCTCGGCGACCTTCGCCCAGCCCGCGAGCTGCTCCTCGCCGTGGAAGCGCGGGACGCGGTCGCTCTGGCCGGCCGACGGGTGGCCCACGTAGGTGCCCTCGGTGACGATGAGGCCGACCCCTGCGGCGGCCCGGCGGGCGTAGTACGAGCGCACGTCCTCGCCCGGGACGCCGCCCGGCGAGAACATGCGGGTCATGGGCGCCATCACGATCCGGTTCGGAACGGTGAGGCCGTTCAGCGTGATCGGGCGGGACAGGACGCGGGCCGCGCGGGAGGCGGGGGGCGTGGTGACGGTCACGTGGGGGGCTCCTCGTGAGTGGGCGGGATGAACCGACTGGTATGTGCGCACGCATTGTTGCAGTGTCTTAAGTAAACACCGCCCACCGGCCCGCGTCCCGGTCCGGTCCCGAGCCCCTCACGTGATACCGGACACCCTCGTCGCACCCCGGGAACGCCCGAGGGCGGCACCCCCAGCCAGAAGCTGGGGGTGCCGCCCTCGGTCCGTAGGACAGGCGATCAACCGTCAGGTCGATCAGAAGTCCATGTCACCGCCCGGCATGCCGCCGCCGGCCGGGGCCGCGGCCTTCTCCGGCTTGTCGGCGATGACGGCCTCGGTGGTGAGGAACAGCGCGGCGATGGAGGCGGCGTTCTGCAGCGCGGAACGGGTCACCTTCGCCGGGTCGATGATGCCCTCGGCGACCAGGTCGACGTACTCGCCGGTCGCGGCGTTCAGGCCGTGACCCGGGGTCAGGTTGCGCACCTTCTCCACCACGACGCCGCCCTCAAGGCCGGCGTTGACGGCGATCTGCTTCAGCGGGGCCTCCAGGGCGATGCGCACGGCGTTGGCACCGGTCGCCTCGTCACCCTCCAGCTCCAGCTTCTCGAAGACCTGGGAGGCCTGGAGCAGGGCCACGCCACCACCGGCGACGATGCCCTCCTCGACGGCCGCCTTCGCGTTGCGGACGGCGTCCTCGATGCGGTGCTTGCGCTCCTTGAGCTCCACCTCGGTGGCGGCACCGGCCTTGATGACCGCGACACCGCCGGCGAGCTTCGCCAGGCGCTCCTGCAGCTTCTCGCGGTCGTAGTCCGAGTCGCTGTTCTCGATCTCGGCGCGGATCTGGTTCACACGGCCGTTGACCTGCTCGGAGGAGCCGGCACCGTCGACGATGGTGGTCTCGTCCTTGGTGATGACGACCTTGCGGGCGCGGCCCAGGAGGTCCAGGGTCGCGTTCTCCAGCTTGAGGCCGACCTCCTCGGAGATGACCTCGCCGCCCGTGAGGATGGCGATGTCGCCGAGCATGGCCTTGCGGCGGTCACCGAAGCCCGGGGCCTTGACGGCGACGGACTTGAAGGTGCCGCGGATCTTGTTGACGACCAGGGTCGACAGGGCCTCGCCCTCGACGTCCTCGGCGATGATCAGCAGCGGCTTGCCCGACTGCATGACCTTCTCCAGCAGCGGGAGCAGGTCCTTGACCGAGGAGATCTTGGAGTTGGCGATGAGGATGTACGGGTCCTCCAGCACCGCCTCCATGCGCTCCATGTCGGTCGCGAAGTAGGCGGAGATGTAGCCCTTGTCGAAGCGCATGCCCTCGGTGAGCTCAAGCTCAAGACCGAAGGTGTTGGACTCCTCGACGGTGATGACGCCTTCCTTGCCGACCTTGTCCATCGCCTCGGCGATCAGCTCGCCGATCTGGGTGTCGGCGGCGGAGATGGACGCGGTGGAGGCGATCTGCTCCTTGGTCTCGACGTCCTTCGCCTGCTCCAGCAGGGCGGCGGAGACGGCCTCGACGGCCTTCTCGATACCGCGCTTCAGAGCCATCGGGTTGGCACCGGCGGCGACGTTGCGCAGGCCCTCCTTGACCAGGGCCTGGGCGAGCACGGTCGCGGTGGTCGTACCGTCACCGGCGACGTCGTCCGTCTTCTTGGCGACTTCCTTGACCAGCTCGGCGCCGATCTTCTCGTACGGGTCCTCCAGCTCGATCTCCTTGGCGATGGACACACCATCGTTGGTGATCGTGGGGGCGCCCCACTTCTTCTCAAGGACGACGTTGCGGCCCTTGGGGCCGAGGGTGACCTTGACGGCGTCGGCGAGCTGGTTCATACCGCGCTCAAGGCCGCGCCGCGCCTCCTCGTCGAACGCGATGATCTTGGCCATGTGAAGTGGTCCCTCCAGGACTGGGGGTGATTCCTTCGGACCGCGCCCGCGCCCGCGACGGACGGCTCGCCGGCCCCGTGGTCCCTTGCACCACATGACCCGCGGGCCTCACCGACCCGGTCCTTCGCTGTCACTCTCACCTTCAGAGTGCTAACGCCAATGATTAGCACTCGGCATGGTCGAGTGCAAGCGCCTGGGCGGGTGGGAGGCCCTCGTCAGCCGCACGCGAACAGCGGAACCGGGGCACGGCGAAGGGCCCGCACCCTCTGCGAGGTGCGGGCCCTTCGGACAAGAAACGTTCAGGCGGTGACGCGAACCATGTCGGCCTGCGGACCCTTCTGGCCCTGCGAGATCTCGAACTCGACCCGCTGGCCCTCTTCCAGGGTGCGGTAGCCGTCCATCTGAATCGCGCTGTAGTGGACGAAGACGTCCGCACCACCGTCGACCGCGATGAAGCCGTACCCCTTCTCCGCGTTGAACCACTTGACGGTGCCCTGAGCCATGCCTAACTCCCCTATTACTGGCCCTTGCACAGATCCACACTTCGCGGACCCGGGTCAGACCTCACCCCCCAACTGGTCGGGGGCGTGCGCCGGAACGCGTCGACCGCGGCTGAATGTATCTGTCCAACTGCCGTCTGCAACAGGTCAATCGGACGAGAATTCTGGACGCGAACGGTCCGGAATCTGGTGAGAATTCATACGAATTCAGGGCAAGTCGGGCTCCACAAAAGCCACAAAAGCCGCAGACAACCCGCACACTTTGGCTACTTCTTGTCGGGCGGGCGGCATGAAATCCAGGGCCCCCGACCCGGAGGCCGGGGCTGTGTTCCCCAACTCTACCGCGCTCAATCACACAGAATTGCCCCCTCCGTTTCTCTCACGGAGGGGGCAATCGGACGAACAGCCGGTAACCGCGGTTACCGAAGGTAATGAGCGCGCCGGTCCGCGGCTCAGCCGCCGGCGACCGCCGGGATGATCGAGACGCCGGCCCCGTCGGGGGTCGCGGTGTCCAGGCCCTGCTCGAAACGGACGTCGTCGTCGTTGACGTACACGTTGACGAACCGGCGCAGCTTGCCCTGGTCGTCCAGCACGCGCGCGGCGATGCCCGTGTGGTTCTTCTCCAGGTCGGCGATGACCTCGCCGAGCGTCGTGCCCTCGGCGGCGACCTCGGCCTGCCCGCCGGTGTAGGTGCGCAGGATGGTGGGGATGCGAACGGTCACGCTCATGCGGTGGGACCTCCGGTCGGGTTCACGGATACGGCGGGGCGGCGCCGAAAGGGCGCGGGGCCGTGGGGCGGGTGCGGGTGCCGCCGCGTGGGCGCGACCGGCCCCGGCCGGCGCGCGGGCCGCGTCCGGCCTCCCCGCGGGACGCCTGTCATGCCAGGCCGGCCTCTCGGAAGGAGTCCAGGGTCGGGCGGATGGTGGCGGTGAGGCCGGTCCCGGCCACCGCGTCCAGGGTCTTCAGGCCGTCGCCGGTGTTGAGGACGACCGTGGTCTTCGCCGGGTCCAGCACGCCCGCCTCCAGCAGCTTGCGGGTGACGCCGACGGTCACGCCGCCGGCGGTCTCCGCGAAGATGCCCTCGGTCCGCGCGAGCAGCTTGATCGCGTCCACGACCTGCTCGTCCGTCACGTCCTCCACGGCACCGCCGGTGCGGCGCGCGATGTCCAGGACGTACGGCCCGTCGGCCGGGTTGCCGATGGCCAGGGACTTGGCGATGGTGTTCGGCTTCTGGGGCCGTACGACGTCGTGGCCGGCCTTGAAGGCGGTGGAGACCGGGGAGCAGCCCTCGGCCTGCGCGCCGAAGATCTTGTACGGCCTGTCCTCGACCAGACCGAGCTTGATCAGCTCCTGGAGCCCCTTGTCGATCTTCGTGAGCTGGGAGCCGGAGGCGATGGGGACCACGATCTGGTCCGGCAGCCGCCAGCCGAGCTGCTCGCAGATCTCGTACGCCAGGGTCTTGGAGCCCTCCGCGTAGTACGGCCGCAGGTTGACGTTGACGAAGCCCCAGCCCTCGCCGGCCGGGTCGCCGATCAGCTCGGAGCAGAAGCGGTTCACGTCGTCGTAGTTGCCCTCGATGCCGACGAGTTCACCGCCGTAGACCGCGGCCATGACGATCTTGCCCTGCTCCAGGTCGTGCGGGATGAACACGCAGGAGCGGAAGCCGGCGCGGGCGGCGGCGGCGCCGACGGCACCGGCCAGGTTGCCGGTGGAGGAGCAGGACAGCGTGGTGAAGCCGAAGGCGCGGGCGGCCTCCAGGGCCTGGGCCACGACCCGGTCCTTGAAGGAGTGGGTCGGGTTGCCGGAGTCGTCCTTCACGTACAGACCGCCGGTCACGCCCAGCTCGCGGGCCAGGTTGTCGGCCTTGACGAGCTTGGTCCAGCCGGGATTGATGTTCGGCTTGCCGGCGACGTCCGCCGGGACCGGCAGCAGGGGCGCGTAGCGCCAGATGTTCGCGGGACCCGCCTCGATGCGGCGGCGCAGTTCCTCGGTGTCGTAGCCGGAGAAGTCGTAGGCGATCTCCAGCGGGCCGAAGCACTCCTCGCAGGCGAAGACCGGGCCGAGCGGCACCCGGTGGCCGCACTCGCGACAGCTCAGGGCCGCGGCCGGGCCGAGGTCGACGGTGGATTCGCTGGTGGTGGCAACTGTCTGCACAGCCATGGAGGCGAGGCCCTTTCTCCTCATCTTCCCCACGACGCATCTCGCCGTGAGACGGAATTGGCACCTTCCCTGGCCGTGAGCCTCGCGCGAACGAGTCCGGTCAGGGGGGTTGCCGGGGCTTCACCGGGCCGTGTCCCTCTGCCCCTCTGGATGAGCGGTATGCGGTTGTGGAACGCACCCGACCCCCGACATGCGATGGTCATCGGCGTTGTTCAAGACTGTAACCGACGGCCGGGACAGTTGAGATAGTCGTCCGAACCGCGAGACACGAGTGAGGAGCCACAGACTGTGCTGGAAGAAGTCGAGCGCTGGCTGACCACCCGGTCCTGGTCCGTGGCCGACCGACCGCTGCACCAGATCCTCGCCGCCAAGCAGCGCACGGGCCAGACCATCAGCGTCGTCCTGCCCGCGCTCAACGAGGAGGAGACCGTCGGCGACATCGTCGCGGTCATCCGGCACGACCTCGTGGAACAGGTGCCGCTCGTCGACGAGATCGTGGTCGTCGACTCGGGCTCCACCGACCGCACCTCCGAGATCGCCGCGCGCGCCGGCGCCCGGGTCGTCCACCGCGACGCCATCCTGCCGCGCATCCCGGCCGTCCCCGGCAAGGGCGAGGTGCTGTGGCGGTCGCTGCTGGTGACCGGCGGGGACATCGTCTGCTTCATCGACGCGGACCTCAGGGAGTTCTCCTCCGACTTCGTCTCCGGGATCGTCGGCCCGCTGCTCACCGACCCGGACATCGACCTGGTCAAGGCGATGTACGACCGCCCGCTCGGCGGCAGTGCCGGGCAGGGCGGCCGGGTCACCGAACTCATGGCCCGCCCGCTGCTGAACATGCACTGGCCGCAGCTCGCCGGGTTCGTGCAGCCGCTGGGCGGCGAGTACGCGGCGCGCCGCACGCTGCTGCAGCAGCTGCCGTTCCCGGTCGGCTACGGCGTGGAGCTGGGCATGCTGGTGGACGCGCTGCACCTGGTGGGCCTGGACGCGCTGGCCCAGGTCGACGTGGGCGTGCGCAGGCACCGGCACCAGGACGGGCAGGCGCTGGGCCGGATGGCCGCCGCGATCTACCGCACCGCCCAGCTCCGGCTGGCCCGCGGCCATCTGATCCGGCCCGCGCTGACCCAGTTCGAGCGGGGCGAGGAAGGGTTCGAGCCGCGCACCTACTCGGTGGACACCGAGGAGCGGCCGCCCATGGTGGAGATCGCGGAGTACGCCGAACGGAAGGTGGCGTGAACGGGCCGTATACGGTCGGCCCGCCGGGCGGGCCGTACGTTTGAGCGGTTGGGGGCCGGGCTAGGTTGAGGCGTATGGCTTCCACGCTCGATGCTGCGCAAAAGGCTCAGGTGCTGGTCGCGTCGAACCGCGGCCCGGTCTCCTACCAGGTGGGCGAGGACGGCTCGCTGCAGGCCCGACGGGGCGGCGGCGGGCTGGTCTCGGGACTGTCCGCCATCGGATCCGACGCGGACTCGGTGTGGGTGTGCGCGGCGCTCGGCGACGGCGACCGGGCGGCCGTCCGGCGCGCGGACGGCGGGCTGCTGCCGGCCGAGGAGACCGGCGGGCAGCGGGTGCGGATGCTCGACATCGACGCGACCGTGCACGCCGAGGCGTACAACGGCATCGCCAACTCGGTGCTCTGGTTCGTCCACCACATGCTGTACCAGACGCCGCTGGAGCCGGTCTTCGACGCCGGCTTCCGGCGGCAGTGGGCGTCGTACGAGGCCTACAACCGGGCGTTCGCCGAGGCGCTGGCCGAGGAGGCGGCCGAGGGCGCGGCCGTGCTGATCCAGGACTACCACCTGGCCCTGGCCCCGCGGATGCTCCGGCAGCTCCGGCCCGACCTGCGCATCGGCCACTTCTCGCACACCCCGTGGGCGCCGCCGGACTACTTCCGGCTCCTTCCCGACGACATCGCGGCCGAGCTGCTCGGCGGCATCCTGGGCGCGGACCGGGCGGCGTTCCTCACCCGGCGGTGGGCGGACGCGTTCACGGACTGCTGTCACGCGGTGCTCGGGCCCGGCATCCCCTCCGGCACCCGGATCGGGGTGCACGGGCTGGGCGCGGACGCGGACTTCCTGCGCGAGCGGGCGCACGAGCCGGACGTGGACGAGCGGATGGCGGCGCTGCGGGCGGAGATCGGAGCGGGCCGGAAGACGATCGTCCGGGTGGACCGGACGGAGCTGTCCAAGAACATCGTGCGCGGGCTGCTGGCGTACGAGCAGCTCCTGGAGGACCACCCGGAGTGGCGGGAGAAGGTCGTCCACGTGGCCTTCGCCTACCCGTCCCGGCAGGACCTCGCCGTGTACCGCGAGTACACCGCCGAGGTGCGGCGGGTCGCGGACGAGATCAACGAGCGGTACGGCACACCGGGCTGGACCCCGGTCGTGCTGCACGTGAAGGACGACTTCGCCCGCTCCCTGGCCGCCTACCGGCTGGCCGACGTGGCCCTGGTGAACCCCATCCGGGACGGCATGAACCTGGTCGCCAAGGAGGTCCCGGTCGTCTCCGACGAGGGCTGCGCGCTGGTGCTGTCGCGGGAGGCGGGGGCGTACGAGGAGCTGGGCGAGGACGCCTTCGTGGTGAACCCGTACGACATCGCGGGGACGGCACGGGCCCTGCACGAGGCGCTGAACCTGCCGGCGGACGCGCGGGCGGAGCGCTCGAAGCGACTGGCCGCCGCCGCGACCGCGCTGCCGCCGGCCCGGTGGTTCCTCGATCAGCTGGCGGCGCTGGACCCCCGGCCGAGCTGAGCGGCCAGCGCCCGCAGCAGGCCCACGACCCCTTCCGGGCCGTCGACCACCAGGTCGGCCCGGTCCGCCAGTTCCGTGACCTCCGTGCTGCCGCTGCACACCAGCAGGCCGGGGACGCCGTTGGTGCGGAGTTTCTCGACCGCGGCGAAGGCGGGGAGGTCGCCCAGGTCGTCACCGGCGTAGACGACACAGCCGGCGTGGACGGCGCGGGCGTGGTCCAGGAGGGCCACGCCCTTGTCCATGCCCGGTGGGCGCAGTTCCAGGACCATGCGGCCGGGCTCGACGATCAGTCCGTGCCGGGTGGCGAGGTCGGCGAGGGGGGCGCGCAGGGCCTCGAAGGCGGCCTGCGGGTCGGGGGCGCGGCGGGTGTGCACCGCCAGCGCCCGGCCCTTCTCCTCGATCCACGTGCCCTCCCCCGCTCCGGCGCGCTCCAGCAGGCCCGGCAGTTCGGCGCGGACGGCGGCCACGCCGGGGTGCGGGGGCGGGGCCGTGAGCTCACCCGTGGCCGCGTCCCAGCGCTCGGCGCCGTAGTGGCCGAGGACGGTGAGGTGCTCCAGGCCGGGGACGCCGGCGAAGCCGCCGTAGCGGACCGCGACCTCGGGCGGGCGGCCGGTGATCACGGCGACGGAGGCGATCGCGGGGGCGAGGGCGGCGAGGGCGGGTACGGCCCCGGGGTGGGCGCGGGCCTGCTCGGGGTCGGCGACGATCGGGGCCAGCGTGCCGTCGAAGTCCAGGCCGATCAGGGCGGTGCGGGGCTGCGCGAGCAGGGCGGCGAGGCCGTCCTGGCCGGCTTGGGTGCGCGGGGTCGGCAGAGCGTCCATGGCGTCCATACCGCGACACTATCCAGCCCGGGGGGTCTCACGCCTCGGCTTCGGCCGCCGCACGCCCGGGACTCCGCCCCGGACCCCTGCCCCGCCCACCCACCACCCGACTCGGTCTGCCGAGAAGGTTCCGCCGGGCCCTCGGTCGGCCGAAGGCACCCCGGGTACCGCCGCATACCCGGTCGGCCGGCGCGGTGTGCGTAGGGGTCAGCGTTCCGCGCGTCTCGTTTCCCGGATGCGGCGCAGGCGGTTGACCGTCACCGGGTCGTGGGCCAGGGCCCGCGCGTCGTCCAGGAGGGCGTTGAGGAGCTGGTAGTAGCGGACGGGGGACAGGTCCAGCTCCTCCCGTATCGCGCGTTCCTTCGCGCCGGGGCCGGGGAAGGTCCGGCGCTCCAGCGCGAGGATCGCCTTCTCGCGGGTGCCCAGTTCCATGCCTGCCACGGTAGCGGCGGGCACTGACAGCGGGCTCAGTTGACGCTGCTGCTGTCGGCCGCCATGGCCGTCGACTGCAGGCGGGTCAGGACGCCGGCGGGGCTGCCGCCGGGGGAGACCGCCTGGCCGATGTTCTGCTTCACGGCCGCGCTGACCGCCGCCCAGGAGGTCTTGCCGACGGGGTACAGCTCCGAGGTCGGCAGCTGCTCCAGGAAGGGGCGCAGGGCCTTGTCGGCGGGGGCGTCCGACGCCGCCATGGTGTTGGACGCGGAGCCGGTGACCGGCAGCAGTCCGTACTTCCGGGAGAAGTCGAGGACGTTCTTCTCGCTGTAGGCGAAGTCGAGGAAGTCGCCGATCTGCTGGGCGTGCCCGTTCTGCTTGAAGCCCATCATCCAGTCGGCGACGCCCATGGAGGCCCTGGCCCTGCCGGTGCGGCCCGGCATCGGCACCATGCCGAACTTCACGCCCTTCTTGGCCGCCTGCTGGATGAGCGTGGGGTGCCCGTTGACCATGCCGACCTGGCCGTCGGCGAACGCGGCGAACGCGGCGGCGCGGTTGAGCTTGCCGGGGGCGACCGGGCCGGTCAGGCCCTTGCCGACCAGCTCGTCCTTGAGCCAGGTGAAGGTCTCGACGTTCGTGGCGGAGTCGATGGTGTAGGTGCCGACGTCGTCGGTGTAGCCGCTGCCGCCGTTGCCGCCGCTGAGCAGCCACTGCATGGTCTCGGCCTGTGCCTCCTCGGGGCCGAGGGGCAGCGCGTACGGGTACTTCACGCCCTCCGCCTTGAGCGCCTTCGCGTCGGCGGCCAGCTCGTCCCAGGTGGTGGGCGCCGTGAGGTTCGCCTTGGCGAAGAGGTCCTTGTTGTAGAAGAGCACGCGCGTGGAGGCGGCGAACGGGATGCCGTACTGCGTGTGCTTCCACTGGCCGGCGTCGGAGAGCTGGGAGAGGAGGTCCGCCTGGGTGCGTATGGAGAGCAGGTCGGAGACCGGGTAGAGCTTGCCGGCGGCGGCGTAGTCGGCGTAGGCGCCGATCTGGGCCATGTCCGGCGCGTGGCCGGCGTCGACCATCTCCTTGACCTTGCGGTCGACGTCGTTCCAGGAGTAGACGCTGACCTCGACCTTCACCCCGGAGTGCTGCTTCTCGTACTCCTTGACCAGGGCGTCCCAGTACTTCTTGGAGCTGTTGGCGGCGGAGTCGCCGTAGTCGGCGGCGACGAGTCTGAGGGTCACGTCGGAGGAGCCCGTACTCCCGCAGCCGCCGAGGACCGCCGTCATGCCCAGTGCGGACACCACCGCGATCGTTCCTGCCGTACGCCGACGCACGCTCAAATCCCCAACCCTGCTGTCTGACGGTTCAATATGTGGACACATAAGGTCTACACCACGTGAGTGGACTAGACCTCTCCCGGGTGGGAGGGTCACACTAGGCCCGTGGTGAGACATGTCATCGCCCTCGACGTGGGCGGTACCGGGATGAAGGCCGCCCTGGTCGGTGACGACGGCGCGCTGCTCCACCGCGCCCGCCGCGCCACCGGCCGCGAGCGCGGCCCCGAGGCGGTGCTCGCGGGCATCCTCGACTTCGCCGCCGAGCTGCGCGCGTACGGCGTCGAGCACTACGGCGAACCCGCCGGCGCGGCCGGCATCGCCGTCCCCGGCATCGTCGACGAGACGACCGGCACCGCCGTCTACGCCGCCAACCTGGGCTGGCGGGACGTACCCCTGCGGGCCCTGCTCACCGACCGGCTCGGGGTGCCCGTCGCCCTCGGCCACGACGTCCGCACCGGCGGCCTCGCGGAGGGCCGGATCGGCGCGGGCCGGGGCGCCGACCGGTTCCTGTTCGTGCCGCTGGGCACCGGGATCGCCGGCGCCATCGGCATCGACGGCCGGGTGGAGGCCGGCGCGCACGGCTTCGCGGGCGAGATCGGCCACATCGTCGTACGCCCCTCGGGCACGGCCTGCCCCTGCGGGCAGCGCGGCTGCCTGGAGCGGTACGCCTCCGCGTCCGCCGTCAGCGCGGCCTGGGCGGCGGCCTGCGGCGACCCCGGCGCGGACGCGGCGGACTGCGCGAAGGCCGTCGCGTCCGGCGACCCGAACGCCGTCCGGGTCTGGCAGGAGGCGGTGGACGCGCTCGCCGACGGGCTGGTCACCGCCCTCACCCTGCTGGACCCCCGCACGCTGATCATCGGTGGCGGCCTGGCCGAGGCGGGGGAAGTGTTGTTCCAGCCCCTGCGGGACGCCGTCCGGCACCGGGTCACCTTCCAGAAACTGCCGACGATCGTCCCGGCCGCGCTGGGCGACACGGCCGGCTGCCTGGGCGCGGGGCTGCTCGCGCAGGACCTGCTGACAGCCACATCCACGACTCCGGAGGTAAGCACCTGATGGCAACCGAGCGGGAAACTCCGGGCACGTACAGCGCCCCGTCTGGGGCGCGGGGAACTGTGCGACAAGCCCCCACCGGCCCGCAGGTGCTCACCGGCGCGAACGTGGTGCTCCCCACCGGCACGGTGAAGGGCGGGCGGCTGGCCGTAGCGGGCAAGCGCATCACCGGCACCCCTCCGGCCGACGCCCAGCTGATCGACGTCACCGGCCACTGGCTGGTCCCCGGCTTCGTGGACATCCACAACCACGGCGGAGGCGGAGCCTCCTTCTCCGGCACCGCCGAGCAGATCCTCACCGCCGTCCACACGCACCGCCTCCACGGCACCACCACCCTCGTCGCCTCCACCGTCACCGACGAGATGGACCTGCTGGTGCGTCAGGCCGGCCTGCTGAGCGAGCTGGCCGAGCAGGGCGACATCGCGGGCGTCCACTTCGAGGGGCCGTTCATCTCGCCGTGCCGCAAGGGCGCGCACTCCGAGAAGCTGCTGCGCGACCCGGACCCGGCCGAGGTCCGCAAGCTGATCGACGCGGCGCGCGGCAAGGCGAAGATGGTCACCCTCGCGACCGAGCTGCCGGGCGGCATCGACTCCGTACGGCTGCTCGCCGACCACGGCGTGATCGCGGCGATCGGGCACACCGACGCCGGCTACGAGCAGACGGTCGAGGCGATCGACGCGGGCGCCACCGTCGCCACCCACCTCTTCAACGCCATGCCGGCCCTGAACCACCGCGCGCCCGGCCCGATCGCCGCCCTGCTGGAGGACGAGCGGGTCACGGTCGAGCTGATCAACGACGGCGTCCATCTGCACCCCGCCGCGCTGGAGCTGGCGTTCCATCACGCGGGCGCGGACCGGGTGGCGTTCATCACCGACGCGATGGACGCGGCCGGCACCGGCGACGGGCGCTACATGCTCGGACCGCTGGAGGTCGAGGTCAGCGAGGGCGTGGCGCGGCTGGTGGAGGGCGGTTCGATCGCGGGCTCCACGCTGACGCTGGACCGCGCGTTCCGGCGGGCGGTGACCGTCGACAGGCTGTCGGTGGAGGACGCCGTGACCGCCCTGTCGGTCAACCCGGCCCGGCTGCTCGGTCTCTTCGACCGCGTCGGCTCGCTGGAGCCCGGCAAGGACGCCGACCTGGTCCTGCTGGACGCGGACTTCGAGCTGAAAGGCGTGATGCGGCAGGGCGAATGGGTGGTAGCGCCCCAACTGCCCTGATCCATACCGGCGTCGAGGAGACGGCGGCCGACCCGCGCACTGGGCCGGCCGCCGTCTCTTTGGCATGATCGAGGCCCCGGAAAACCGAGACAGCCGCACGGACTTCGAGGGAGGTCGGCCCGGGTGATCCTCACGGTCACGCTGAACACCGCTCTCGACCTCACCTATCGCGTACGGTCGCTGCGGCCGCACGCCTCGCACCGCGTCTCCGAAGTGGTGGAGCGGCCCGGCGGCAAGGGCGTGAACGTGGCCCGGGTGCTTGCCGCGCTCGGCCACGAGGTGACGGTCACCGGCTTCGCGGGCGGCGGGACCGGCCGGGCGATACGCGACCGGCTGACCGGCACGCCCGGCCTGACGGACGCGCTGGTGCCGGTCGCCGGGGCGTCCCGGCGCACGGTAGCCGTGGTCGACGAACTCTCGGGGGACACGACCCAGCTGAACGAGCCCGGCCCGCAGATCGAGCCGGCCGAGTGGGGAACCTTCCTCGACCGTTACGAGGAACTGCTGGACGGCGCCTCGGCGGTGGCCCTGTGCGGAAGCCTGCCCCCGGGGGTCCCGGTCGGCGCGTACGCGAACCTGGTCCGCACGGCCCGTGCGCAGGGCGTCCCCGTTCTGCTGGACACCAGCGGCGAACCCCTGCGCCGGGGCGTCGCGGCCCGCCCGGACATCATCAAGCCGAACGCCGACGAACTGGCCGAACTCACCGGCTCCCACGAGCCCCTGCGCGCCACCCAGGACGCCCGACGCCGCGGCGCCCGCGCGGTGGTCGCCTCCCTCGGCCCGGACGGCCTGCTCGCCGTCACCCCCGAAGGCCGCTGGCGCGCCACTCCGCCGGCCCCCGAGTTCGGCAACCCCACCGGCGCGGGCGACGCGGTGGTCGCCGGCCTCCTGTCCGGCCTGCGGGACCAACTCCCCTGGCCTGACCGACTCACCCGCGCGGTCGCCTTGTCGGCGGCCACCGTGCGGTCCCCGACAGCGGGCGACTTCGACCGCGCGGCCTACGAGAAACTCCTGGCGCGAGTATCGGTGACGGTGGCGTGAAGCTGCGCGAACGCTTGCCGGACATGCCCGTCCAGCGGGTTTGGCCGAGAGGCGGCCTGTTCCCTTGTGGCAGCGGCATGATCAGATGATCACCCCGTTCGCTACCTCGACCAGTAGCGATGGACAGAGGGGGAACCTCGTATGAGCATGCTCGGGGGGAGCCTGACGACGGTGGCTGTGACCGGCGCATTGCTGGGCGGCGCTTTCGCCACACCGGCTGCGGCGGCTGATCCCAAGACCTGCCCGCAAGGAAAGGTCTGCGGATGGTCGGGGACGAACAGGACGGGAACCAGGACCGTTCTTTCCGTGACGCCCAGCTGCCTGCCCTTCACCGCAGCCCGGTCCGTCTCGAACCAGACGTCCTACCGCATCGAGTTCTGGCACATCACCACCGGCTGCGGCGTCGGCACCCGGCTGGTCACGCTCCAGCCGCACACCTACTCGGACGACGCCCATGGCACCGTCACGGGGATTGCCGTCCACGGGGGCTAGCGCCGCGGCCTTTGTGCAGGTGGCCGAGCCCGAAACACATTGACGTGCCCCACCCGTCACGGGCGGGCACCGCACTTGAGATCTACTTCTCGCTGGAGGAACACATGCGCGCATTACATGCTGCGAAGCAACTCGCGGTTCTCGGTCTGGCCTCGATGGGGCTCGTCATTTCCATGAGTTCCACGGCGTCGGCCGATCAAGCCGGAGTCTGGATGAAGGATGGCCACTACTTCAGCATCCGAAAGACTGCCAGCACCTCGTCGACCGTAGTCCACTCGGTCACCGACCCAGATGCCAGGATTCCTTGCACGACGACCCCGTGCACGCGGGAGGACAACGGCGGCTCATACAAGTGCTGGTCCGGAGGCCCGTCTGGCAATGACTGGGTGAAGGTGAAGTGGGACGGAAAGACGGGCTGGGTGGCCGTCCTCTGTGTCGAAGGCGGACGCATCTGAGCAGAGACTGTGGTGACCTCGGTGGCCGTCGAGGTCACCGCACCCGCTTCGGGGCTCAGCCGCTGGAATTGACCCAACCCTTCACCAGCCACATCTGGTCGATCAGAGCATCGCACTGATTTCCCTGCGCGCACGAGAGCGCGATGGTGTTCGCTCCCTTGTCGAGCTGGATCCAGCTGTACGTCTTCGTCCAGCCCTTCTTGTAGTCGCCCGCGGCGGCGCCCGCCCAGTTCTTCAGTCCGACAGGCGTGTTGGAAGCCGCGCCGTTGACCGTGAGGGTGGCGGTGGCGTCCTTGCCGGGAACGCTGTAACCGACGTAGACACTGTATTTGCCGGACTCGGGGATGTTGTCGACGTTCCAGGTGATCGAGGCGCCGGTCTGGTTGAAGCCCGTCACATAGGTGCCGCCGGCCGCCCGTGCGCCCTGTACGTCCGTCGCCTTGGTCGCACCGCCGGCCAGCTGGAGCGCGCTCGCGTCCGTCTTCGGCAGCTCCCCCGGCGTCGCCGAGGTGCTCCCCGACGGGCTCGGGCTGCTGGTCTGCGACTGGGTCGCGGTGGCGCCGGCCTCGTTGCCGGACTTGTCGTCGTCCGTGTTGCCGTTGATCATCGCGACGCCGATGCCGATGACGACCGCGGCGACCACCGCGATGGCGCCGATCAGCAGGCCCTTGGTGTTGGGGCCGCGGCGGCCGGGCGCGGGGGGCGCGGGGCGGTGGGAGGCCGGGGCACCGCCGGGGAGCGTCTCCGGGGCCTGGTAGTGGGCGTTCGGCTGGCCGTAGGCGCCCTGCTGGGGAACGCCCTGGCCGTAGGTTGCCTGCGGCGGCTGACCGTGCGGGGCCTGCGGTGCGCCGTAGCTGCGCTCGCCGACCGTGCGCACCCTGCTGACCGAGTTCGGGTAGCCGTAACCGCCGGACGGCGGCTGGGCTCCCCGGGCCTGGCCGTCTGCGTACAGGTAGCCGAACGGGTCGTCGTCCTCGGGCGTGCTCGCGCCGTTGTCGCCGGGCGTCATCCCTTGGTACTCCTCAACAGGTGCGGGCGGATGCGGTACGGGTGTGGAATGGCGAGCCTACCCGCTCTCGCCGGCCCAAACGGGTGACCCGGACCGCATCAACTCGCTGACCTGCGCATCATCCAGCGCGGCGGTGCTGTTTGGGACGAGATCGTTTCTCTACGTACATCCGCTCGTCGGCGGACTTCAGCACCTCGTCCGCCGTCATGCCGCAGTGGGCCCAGCCGATACCGAAACTCGCACCCACCCGGACGGCCCGGCCCTCGGCGCGGATCGGCTGGATGATCTCGTTGCGCAGCCGTACGGCGAGGTCCTGGGCGTCGGCCCGGCCGAGGCCGTCGGCGAGGATCACGAACTCGTCGCCGCCGAGCCGGGCGACCGTGTCACCGTCCCGGACGCCGTTGCTCAGCCGCCGGGCGACCTCGATGAGTACCGCGTCGCCCGCGTTGTGCCCGAACCGGTCGTTGATCGACTTGAAGCCGTCGAGGTCGCAGAAGAGGACCGCGAGGCCCTTGGTGCCGTCGTCACGGCCGTCCTCGGGCGCGACGGTGTGCACATGGTGGTCGTAGGCGTCGAAGCCCTCCGCGCCCGGCGTGAAGTCGAAGCCGTGGCCCGCGGGGGCGTCGAAGGCGGGGTGGCCGTAGGCCGCGTCCAGGGACTCCACTGCGCCGGCGTGGGCGGGGCGACGGCAGAGCCGGGCGGACAGGCGCGAGCGCAGTTCGGCGGAGTTGGGCAGGCCGGTCAGCGAGTCGTGGGAGGCGCGGTGGGCGAGCTGGAGCTCGCGCCGCTTGCGCTCCTCTATGTCCTCGACGTGGGTGAGGAGGAAGCGGGGGCCGTCGGCGGCGTCGGCGACGACGCTGTTGCGCAGGGACACCCAGACGTAGGTGCCGTCGCGGCGGCCCAGGCGCAGTTCCGCACGGCCGCCCTCCGCGGAGGTCCGCAGCAGGGTGCCGACGTCCTCCGGGTGGACCAGGTCGGCGAAGGAGTAGCGGCGCATCGCGGAGGCGGGCCGGCCGAGCAGCCGGCACAGGGCGTCGTTGGTGCGCAGGATGCGGCCGTGCTGGTCACCGCCCATCTCGGCGATGGCCATGCCGGAGGGGGCGTACTCGAAGGCCTGCCGGAAGGATTCCTCGCTGGCGCGCAGGGCCTGCTGCTCGCGTTCCAGACGGACCAGGGCGCGCTGCATGTTGGCGCGCAGGCGCGCGTTGCTGATCGCGATGGCGGCCTGGAAGGCGTACATCTGGAGGGCCTCGCGACCCCAGGCGCCGGGGCGGCGGCCGTTGCGCGGCCGGTCGACGGATATGACGCCGAGCAGTTCGCCGCAGGTGCCGCCCTGCACGCCGGGGGTGTACATGGGCGCGAAGAGCCGGTCGGAGGGGTGCCACTCGTCCTCGAAGCGCGGCGCGGGCCCGTCGGTGTACCACTGGGGGACGTCGTCGTCGTCGAGGACCCAGCCCTCGGTGTGCGGTATGAAGACGAGGTCGCCCCAGCGTTCGCCCATGCTCAGCCGCCGGTCCCAGGACTCGCGTGAGCCGGCCCGGCCGGTGATCAGGGCCTCGGCGGCGGAGTTGCCGGAGAAGGCGGCGACCACGAGATCGCCGTCCTGGCGGACCAGGTTGACGGCCGCCATCTCGTAGCCGAGGGCGGACACGGCGCCGTCGGCGACGGTCTGCAGTGTGTCCGCCAGGCTGCGTGCCGTGTTCATGTCGGCCATGACCTGGTGCAGCTGTCGCAGGGACGCAAGACGGACATACGGCTCCGACTCGGTCTCCATGCTCACCCTCCCCCCGAGACCTCGCAGCGAATCAAGGGTTGTGTCTGAACCTCTTCGTGGCTTCCCCGCCACTGAATCACAGCGCGAAGCCCACTCGGTACACAGGGTCAACAATTACTGCCTCTTGTGACTCAAGTCACAGGAGAACGTGAACAATTGAGTGGAGTTTCTGCGTTTGCCCTGTGCGTTTCCTGAACGCACAGCGTGCGCCCGTGCTCACATGATGCACGCATCTGGCCGTTCGCCGCCTGTGTGCGCCGCTGGTCCTAGGACCGGGTTCGGGCGGAGGGCCGATGCGGGCCGCGCGGGGCGGGGATTAGCGTTTCCGGCGTGCTGAAGACTCCCTCCCCCACGACCCCCCTGCCTTCCGGGCATGCTGAGGGGGTGAGCAACGACGAGTTCCGGGCCGCGATGTCCCGGCTGGCCGCGGGCGTGGTCCTGGTGACCGCGCAGGAACCGCCGCTGGACCCGGACGACCCCGAGGCGCCGGGCGTGGAGGACGTCGGCATGACCGCCACCGCCTTCATGTCCGTCTCCCTCGACCCGCCACTGGTCATGGTCAGCCTGCGCACGGGCGCCCGCATGGACGACCTGCTCGACGAGCAGCCGCTGTGGGCGGTGTCGGTCCTCACCGAGAGCCAGCGGCACATCGCCGGCCGCTTCGCCATGAGGGGCCGCATCAGCGACCGGCTGCTCTTCGAGGACATCCCCTACGTCCGGGGCGAGGTCACCGGCGCCCCGCTGGTCGGCGGCGCGCTGGCCACCCTGGAGTGCCGGACCGAGCAGCGGGTGACCGCCGGGGACCACACCCTGGTCATCGGCCGAGTCCTCACCGCCCGGGTGCCGAGCGCCGAGGGGGGCCCGCTGCTGTACTTCCGGGGCCGGTACCGGCAGTTGGGCTGAGCGGGAATCCGCTGGCGGACGGAGGGGCCGCGTGCCTACGGTGAGCGGATGACACCACGTCTGGAAGAGGTCACGCCGGCCACCTTCGACACCGCCGTCGCCGTCCGCGTCCGCCCCGACCAGGAACACGCCGTCTCGCCGGTCGTGCGGTCCCTGGCCGAGGCCTACGTCCATCCCCCCGGCGTCGCCTGGCCCCGCCTGATCGTCGACGAGGGCCGCGTGGTCGGCTTCCTGATGGCCTTCCTCGACATCGACTGGCACGGCGACGGCAGCGTGCACCGCTCCGGCTTGTGGCGGCTGAACATCGCCGCGGGCGAACAGGGCCGGGGCTACGGCCGCTTCGCCGTGACCGCCGTGGCCGGTGAGATCCGCCGCCGGGGCGGCAAGGAGCTGTACGTCAGCTGGCACCCCGGCCCGGACGGCCCCGAGGAGTTCTACCTCCGCCTCGGCTTCCGGAAGAACGGGGAGACGAGCGGGGGCCAGACGGTGGGGGTGCTGGACCTGTCCTGAGCGGGCCCGTTCCGGGCTAGACCTCCTCGACGGTGAGGTCCGCCAGCCGGTCGGGGTCGGTGATGATGTCGATCACCGCGATGCGGTCGGCGGCGAAGGTGAAGGCCAGGACCCGCTCCGGGCGGCCGTCGGCGAACACGGCCAGGCCGGTGGTGATGCCGTCGACCAGCACCGGACGCGCGACGCGCGCCAGATGGGCGAAGCTCGCCGCGCCGGCGGCGACCCGGCCCGCACCGCTGTTCACACCGGCCTCGGTACGGGCCTCCACCTCGGGGTCGAGCACCTCCAGCAGCCCGTCGAAGTCGCCGTTGCGCGCGGCGGCCAGGAAGGCGTCCACCACCTGACGCTGCCGGGCCAGGTCGGCCTCCGGCGCCTGCCCGCCCCGCACCCGGCGCCGGGCCCGGCTCGCGAGCTGCCGCGCCGCGGCCGGACTGCGGCCGAGGATGCCGCCGATCTCCTCGAAGGGAACCCCGAACAGGTCGTGCAGCACGAAGGCGAGCCGCTCGGCCGGGGAGAGCGTGTCCAGGACGACGAGGAGGGCCGGCCCGACCGCGTCGGCGAGCAGGGCGTCCTGCACGGGGTCCGGCTCGGCGGAGGGCGCCGGCCGCCAGGTCTCCAGCGGCTGCTCGCCCCGGGAGCGGCGGGAGCGGAGCATGTCGAGGCAGACCCGGCCGACGACGGTCGTCAGCCAGCCGCCGAGGTTCTCCACCTCACCGGTGTCGGACCGGCTCAGCCGGAACCACGCCTCCTGGACGGCGTCCTCGGCCTCGGCGGCGGAACCGAGCATCCGGTGGGCGACGGCCCGCAGATGCCCCCGGTGGGCCTCGAAGCGCTGGGCGAGGAAGTCGTGGTCGGTCATGGGTGGCTGCGGCCTCTCCGTCGTCGCCCTCGGCGGTCCCGAGTGCTCCTGCACCACCCTGACGACGGGGAACCGGCAGATGTGACAGGGCGCCCGGCCCCGGCTAGCCCCAGTCCCGGCCCGAGCGGCCCCGCTTGGTCTCCGCGCGCTGCTTCTTCTCGCGCAGCCGGCGTTCGTTGATGCCGCGCGGGATGCGGGTCGGCTTGCGGGGCTTGGGCGGCGGCGCGGTGGCCTCCGCGAGGAGCGCGGCGAGGCGTACGGCGGCGGCCTCCCGGTTGCGCCACTGGGAGCGGTGCTCCGAGGCCCGTACGGACACCACCCCGTCGACGAGGCGGCCGGCCAGCCGTCGCAGTGCCCGCTCCTTCCACACCGGAGGGAGCGCCTCCGTGCGGGCGAGGTCGAAGCGCAGCTCGACCTGCGAGTCGCTGGTGTTGACGTGCTGTCCGCCGGGCCCGGACGACCTGGAGAAACGCCACATCAGCTCGGCCTCGGGAAGCGAGACCGAGCCACGGATGAGGTAGGGCCCGGACATGTCTTTCATGTTCCCGGCCCGGCCCGCCTCACGTCACCTGGATTTCCGATTCGGTAAAAAAGGTAAAGGGATCCGGAACCACGGGGACCCCCCTCGACGTTGTCCCCGGTGACGGTAGCTTCGTCGGCACAGCGTGCACGGATACGCACGGGATATCTAAGGAAGGGACTCCCAACATGGCTGTAAGCCTGTCCAAGGGTGGCAACGTCTCGCTCACCAAGGAGGCTCCGGGCCTGACCGCCGTCACCGTGGGCCTCGGCTGGGACGTCCGCACCACGACCGGCACCGACTTCGACCTGGACGCCTCCGCCATCGCGGTGAACCCCCAGGGCAAGGTCTACTCGGACGCCCACTTCGTCTTCTTCAACAACAAGCAGACCCCGGACAACTCGATCGTCCACACGGGCGACAACCGCACGGGCGAGGGCGCCGGCGACGACGAGGCGATCAACGTCAACCTGGCCGCGCTCCCGGCGGACATCGAGAAGGTCGTCTTCCCGGTCTCCATCTACGACGCCGAGAACCGCGGCCAGAACTTCGGCCAGGTCCGCAACGCCTACATCCGCATCGTCAACCAGGCGGGCGGCGCCGAGATCGCGCGCTACGACCTGTCCGAGGACGCGGCCACCGAGACGGCCATGATCTTCGGCGAGCTGTACCGCAACGGCGCGGAGTGGAAGTTCCGCGCGGTCGGCCAGGGCTACGCCTCGGGCCTGGTGGGCATCGCCCAGGACTTCGGCGTCAACGTCTGACGGCCGAGCCGTGCGAGCAGGCCCCCGGCTCACGGCCGGGGGTCCTCGTCACCGCACCCGGGGGAAGCGGGCCTGAAGGGTCCAGATCGCCGGGTTCTCCGCCAGGTCCTCGTGGAGGTCGATGAGGTCGGCGAGCAGGTCGTGCAGGAAGTCGCGGGCCTCGCGGCGGAGTTCGGCGTGGGAGAAGGTCAGCGGGGACTCCTCGGCCGGCATCCAGTCGGCGGCGATGTCGACCCAGCCGAAGCGGCGCTCGAACAGCATGCGGTCGGTGGACTCGGTGAAGTCCAGTTCCGCCCGCTGCGGGCGGGAGGCGCGGGAGCCCATCGGGTCCCGGTCCAGCCGTTCCACGATGTCGCACAGCGCCCACGCGAAGTCCAGCACCGGCACCCATCCCCAGGCTGTGGACAGCTCCCGGTCGGACTCGGTGTCCGCGAGATAGACGTCCCCGCAGAACAGGTCGTACCGCAGCGCGTGGACGTCCGCGCGGCGGTAGTCGGTCTGCGGGGGGTCCGGGAACCGGTTGGAGAGGGCGTAGCCGATGTCGAGCACGCAGAAGATGGTGTCACGCCGACCGGCCCGGCCTCGCCCACGGTCCACCGGGCCCCACCGGCCCGGACCGCCGCGCCCACGGTCCACCGGGCCCCGCCGGCCGGGACCCGCCTCCGGAACGCCGGACCCCGCCGGGACGGACCCCCGCGCCTAAGATCGCTGACATGTCCAGATCCGTACGCCTTGTCCCAGCCCTCTGCGCGCTCCTCGCCCTCACCGGCACCGCGTGCGACGGCGGCGTGCGGGGCACCCCGGGCGGCTCCGGGGTGCGCGATCCGTACTTCCCGAAGGCCGGCAACGGTGGCTACGACGTCGGCCACTACGCCCTCACCCTGGACTACACCCCGGCCACCCGCCGGCTCACCGGCACGGCCGTCATCACCGCCCGGGCCACCCGGGACATGTCCGCCTTCGACCTCGACCTCGCCGGACTGCGCGTCGACTCGGTCACCGTCGAGGGCGAGGACGCCCGCTGGAACCGCGCCGGACAGGAACTCACCGTCCGCCCGCACGACGACCTCAGCAAGGGCGAGACCTTCCGCACGACCGTCCGCTACTCGGGCACCCCGCGCACCCTCACCGACCCCGACGGCTCCGAGGAGGGCTGGCTGCCCACCGCCGACGGCGCCCTCGCCCTCGGTGAGCCCGTCGGCTCCATGGCCTGGTTCCCGGGCAACCACCACCCCTCCGACAAGGCGACGTACGACATCTCGGTCACCGTCCCGAAGGGGCTCCAGGCGATCTCCAACGGCGAGCTGACGGACCAGAGAACGCAGGGCGGCCGTACCGCCTACCACTGGCACTCCGGCCGGCCCATGGCGAGCTATGTCGCCACCGTCGCCATCGGCCACTACGACATCACCCGCGGCACCGGCCCGCACGGCCTGCCCCTCCTCACCGCCGTCGACCCCACCCAGGCCGGGGCGAGCGCCAAGGTGCTCGCGAAGCTGCCGGAGATCCTCGACTGGGAGGAGTACAACTTCGGGCCGTACCCCTTCTCCTCGGCCGGCGCGATCGTCGACCGCCCGCACGACGCCGGGTACGCCCTGGAGACCCAGAACCGGCCCGTCTTCCCCGCCGACCAGCTGAACACCTCGATCCTCGTGCACGAACTCGCCCACCAGTGGTACGGCGACTCGGTCACCCCCCGGTCCTGGCGGGACATGTGGCTGGGCGAGGGCTTCGCGACGTACGCGGAGTGGCTGTACGACGAGGACCACGGCGGTCCCACCGCCCAGCAGACGTTCACGCGCCTGTACGAGAGCGACCGCGAGGACATCTGGGCGTTCCCGCCGGCGAAGCAGTCCGATGCCGCGCACATCTCCGGCAGCCCGGTCTACGAGCGCGGCGCGATGGTCCTGCAGAAGATCCGGCAGAAGGTCGGCGACGACACGTTCTACGACATCGTCCAGGGCTGGGCCGCCGACCACCGCGACACCACCGTGAGCACCGCCGACTTCACCGCCTACGTCGAGAAGAAGGCCCCGGACCAGGACTTCGGCGGGATCTGGAAGGACTGGCTGTACGGCGACGGCAAGCCGGACCACCCGTGAGGACGGGCGGCCCGGCCACCGTGGCGCCGTACCCTCGCGGCTACTTGACGTTCACGGCCGCCCAGGCCGCCGCCACCGCGTTGTACTCCGCGCTGCCCGGACCGTACAGGTCGGCCGCGGCCTGGAGGGTGCCGGTGCGGGCGCCCGCGTAGTCCGTGGACGAGGTGAAGTACGTGGTCAGGGCCTTGTACCAGATCTGGACCGCCTTGTCCCGGCCGATGCCGGTGACGGTGGAGCCGTCGTACGTCGGGGAGTTGTAGGACACCCCGTTGACCGTCTTCGCGCCGCTGCCCTCGGACAGCAGGTAGAAGAAGTGGTTGGCGACACCGGACGAGTAGTGCACGTCCAGGCGGCCGACGGTGCGCGACCAGTAGTCGGCGGAGGCGCCGTCCTTGCTCGGCTTGTCCATGTAGCGCAGCGGGGTGCCGTCGCCGTTGATGTCGATCTTCTCGCCGATGAGGTAGTCACCGGCGTCGGCTGAGTTGTTCGCGAAGAACTCCACCGAGGTGCCGAAGATGTCGGAGGTGGCCTCGTTCAGGCCGCCCGACTCACGGCTGTACTTCAGTCCGGCGGTGGCCGCGGTCAGGCCGTGGCTCATCTCGTGCCCGGCGACGTCGAGCGAGGTCAGCGGGTCGGCGTTGTTGGCGCCGTCGCCGTACGTCATGCAGAAGCAGCTGTCGTTCCAGAAGGCGTTGACGTAGGCGTTGCCGTAGTGGACGCGGGAGTAGGCGGCCCTGCCGTCGCCCGCGATGCCGTTGCGGTTGAACGCGGACCTGTAGAAGTCCCAGGTGACGGCGGCGCCGTAGGCGGCGTCGACGGCGGCGGTCTGGCGGTTGTTCACGGTGCCGTCGCCCCAGAGGTCGTCGGCGTCGTGGAAGAGGGTGCCGGTGCCGGTGGTGCCGCCGTTCAGGTCGTACGTCTTGTGGCCGCCGCGTCCGCCGTCGGTCAGGTCGTAGCCCCCGGAGGCGGCGGCGGTGGTGCCGAGCGGGACGGTGCCGCTGTACCGGCTGGTGCCCGTGCCGGTGTCGACGGCCTCGAAGGAGTACAGCCGCTCACCGGTGCGCGCGTCCGTGATGACGTGCAGCTCGCTCGGGGTGCCGTCGTGCCGGCGGCCCTTGACGACGGACTCGTAGGCGAGGACCGGCTTGCCGGCCGCGGCCCACACGACCTTGCGGGCGGTGGCGGCGGTGGCCTTCGCGGTACCGGCGGCCTTGAGCGCGGTCTGCTTCGCGGCGGCCGGGGACACGGCCGCGGTGGTGCTCGGCACGGATATCCGGGCCTTGGTCGCCTTGCTGACGCCCTTCAGCGCGCCGTTCCCGGCCGTGTGGACGACCAGGTCGCCGCCGAGCACCGGCAGACCGGCGTACGTGCGCTCGTAGCGGGTGTGGACGGTGCCGTCCGCGTCCTTGACGACATCCCGGACGACCAGCTTCTCCTGGGCGCCGAGCCCGAGTTCACGGGCCGCCGCACCGGCGTGCTGCTGGGCCGACTCCAGCGCGGCGGCACGGGCCGGGGCGCTGAGCGCGACGGCCTTGGCGCCGGAGGGGTGCGGCGCGGGCGCGGCGGTCGCGGCGCCGTTCTGCAGGGCGAGGACGACCATCGCCGCGGAGCCGACCAGTGCGGCGGCGCGCACGGCGGTCTTGCGGGGAGTGCGGGAGGCGCCGGTGTCGTGGGACTGCTGTCTCACTCGATCTCCTTCTGTCCGGTCTCGTGGGGTGGAGACACAGAGGGGCCACAGGGGATGCACAGACTTGCGGCGGGCGAGGAGAGAGTGACACCCGAACCCGTCTGTTTGACAGAGCGCCGTCAAGACTTTACGTGTTCGTATCCGAATGCCGTGCTGCGGAATCCGTTATGCGGACGCGGCACCCAGCCTCAACCTCCGTCCCTTCCAGCGCACTTGAGGCGTGGAACGTCACACCCGGCGCGCCTCCCACGCGTCGAGCAGCCGCGCGAGGCCGGGCGGCCAGACCGGCTCCGCCTCCTCGGCCAGTTCCTGTCTGCTCCACCAGCGCCAGGTGAGGATGCCGTCGGCGGTGTGCGCGGCGGCGAGCCCGGGACCGGACGGTTCGCGGTGCGGTCCGCGGGTGACGTACACGTGCTCGTGTTGGCGGACGGGGGTGCCGGTGTGGGTGAAGTCGTGTTCCCAGGTGCACAGGAGGGGGCCCGGCTCCAGGTCGTCCCAGCCGGTCTCCTCGCGCAGCTCCCGCAGCGCGGCCTCGCGCGGGCCCTCGCCCGCCTCCAGGCCGCCGCCGGGCAGGGCCCAGTGGATGCCGGCCTCGACGTTGTCGTACCGGAAGAGGAGCACCGCGCCGTCGGGGTCCACGACGGCGACCCGAGCCGCCCGCCGGGGTGTCCGCAGCACCTTGCGCAGTACGGCGCAGGGACGGCCGAGAGCACGGTCCCGACGGTGGTCGACGACCTCGTAGCCGAGGGCGGTCCAGAAGGCCAGCCCCTTGGGGTTCGCGTCGAGCACGGCAAGCCGTACCGCCTGCCGCCCGGCGGCCCGGAAACGCTCCTCGACCAGCGTGGCGGCGCGCCGGCCGTACCCCTTGCCGTGCTCGCGGGCGTCGACCATGAGCAGCCCGATCCACGGATCGGGGTCGGCGGGGTCGGGATGGCGGTCCAGCGTGATCGCCACCGCCACCAGCCGCCCTTCGACGCGGGCCAGCAGCACCTCGCTGCCCGCCCCGGCCAGCCCGGCCGCCACCTGCTCGGGCCGGATGTCGTCCGGGTCGGGGAAGTCACCGCTCAGCGCGTGGAACTCCCGGTTGGATGCGTACAGCGCGGTCAGCTCGGTGAGCAACGGGGCCGGGATGCCGCCGTGGGACGGCAGGGGTTCGAGTATCACGCGCCGCGCACCCCGGGGGCCGTCAGGGCGTCGGTGAAGGGCACGCGGCCCGGGGGCGGGAAGGTGGTCACGGCGGTTCTCACAGCTCCTTGGCCACTGTGCGGACGAAGCGGAGTCTATGCCGCGGGTCACATGACCCGGATGCCCATCGCCGCCGCCAGCACCGGGGCCAGGTCCAGCAGTTGGCCCGTGCTGATCACCGCACCGGAGAGCCGGTCCAGGCCCCGGGTGATCTCCAGCGGAGCGGCCCCGCGCAGGTCGACGTCCACCAGGGTCGCCCCGCCGAAGTCGGCCCCCTTCAGGGCGCAGTCGGTGAACTCCACCCGTTCCAGGCGCGCGCCCGCGAAGTCCGGCTCGACCAGGACGCAGGACTCGAAGACGACATCCTTGAGGCGGGCCTCGCGCAGGTTCAGGTAGTCGATCTTGCCGCCCCGGATCACCACTCTCTCCAGCACGGCACCGTGCAACTGTGTGCCGCCCAGTCTTGCGTCGACCAGCTCGACGTCCCTGAGCGTGGCCTCGGCCAGTCGTGTCCCCACCCCGCGCAGTCCGGTCAGCACCGAGTCCAGCACCCGGGCCCGGCCCAGCGCGGTCTCGTCCACCGCGCAGTCCGTCAGCGCGCAGTCCATGAACCGGGCGCCCGCGCCGTCCTGCCCGGCCAGGTCGCGCTCCCGGAACTCCAGCCCGTCGTAGTCACCGTCCGGCTCCAGCTCCCCCTCGGTCCACGGCTCCAGGGGCGGCAGCCGCACCTCCGGCCGCCGCGCGCCCTTCACCCCTGCCGCACCCGCACCCGCCGCTCGTCGCACCATGCCCCCATGCTGCACCCCGCCACTGACAATCCGCCCTGAGCTGGGCAGACACCCGGTATGTCACATGCGGCGGGGCGCCGGCCGTCGTACTCGCGAGCAGGCGCACCGACCCCAGGGAGAACCATGCACAAGCCCGCGCACCACATCACCGTCATCGGCGGCGGCTTCGCCGGACTCACCGCCGCGATCACGGCCGCCGAGGCCGGCGCCCGGGTCACCGTGTACGAGGCCCACGGCACCCTGGGCGGGCGGGCCCGGACGACGGAGGGGCCGTACCGGGCCAACGAGGGCCCGCACGCCCTGTACGCCGGCGGCCCGCACTGGGCCTGGCTCAGGCAGCGGGACCTGATCGGCCCGCTCGCCACGCTGCCGCCCCTGGAGGCCACCCGGCTGCGGCTGCGCCACCACGGCGTGCTGCGCCGCACCCCGCCCTTCGCCATGCTCAAACTGCTGCGGCGCCGGGTCGGCCCGGCCCCCGTCGACGCCGACTTCCTCGGCTGGGCGACCGGGATCGCCGGGGAGGAGGGAGCCCGCGCGGCGGCGCACTACGCGGCGGTGGCGCTGTTCCACCACGACCCGGGCGGCCTGTCCGCCGCCTTCGTGCAGGAGCGGCTGCGCCGGGCCGCCAAGCTGCCGCCGGAGGCGCACTGTCCGCGCGGCGGGTGGGGCGGGGTCGTCGACCGGATGGCCGCGCGGGCCTGGAACATGGGCGTGCGGATCGAGACCGGGGCCCGGGTGGAGGAACTGCCCGAGGACACCCCGGTGGTCGTCGCCACCGGCCTGCCCGCCGCCCGGCGGCTGCTCCGCGACGACTCGCTGGAGTGGCCGAGCGGCCGTACCGTCCTGCTCGACCTCGCCGTGCGCACCCGGCGCGGGGACGCCTTCGCCGTCTCCGACCTGGACGCGCCGGGCTGGATCGAGCGCTTCACCGCACAGGACCCGTCCCTCGCGCCGGCCGGGGAGCAGCTGGTCCAGGGGCAGTTCCCGATCGGGCCCGGCCAGGCCCGGGCCGACGGCGTGGCCCGCGCCGAGCACCTGCTGGACCTGGGGTTCCGGGGGTGGCGGGAGCGGGTGACCTGGCGGCGGGAGGCCGTGGCGGACGGCCGCACGGGCGCCGTGGACCTGCCGGGCCGGACCTGGCGGGACCGGCCCGCCGTGGACCGCGGCGACGGGGTCCACCTCGTGGGCGACCAGGTCGCGGCCCCGGGTGTCCTCGCGGAAGTGTCCTTCAACAGCGCGGTCACGGCGGTGTCCCTGATCCTCGGCCGGCCCGCCCTTGACCTCAAGCGCGCTTGAGGTCCGAAGGTGGGGACCACACCGAGCCACGTCTCCCCGGGGGTCCCGTGCACGCCGTCCGCCTGTACGCCTTCGGCCCGGCCGAGAACCTGACCTACGAGGAGCTCCCGGACCCCGTCCCTGGCCCCGGTCAGGTGCGGATCGCGGTCGCCGCGGCCGGCGTGCACCTGCTCGACGCAGCCCTGCGGGAGGGCCACCAGGGCCCGCTGCCCGAACCGCCCCGCCTGCCGACCGTCCCCGGCCGGGAGGTCGCCGGGGTCGTGGACGCGCTCGGCGACGGCGTGGACGGCCTGTGGCTCGGCCGGCGGGTGGTGGCCCACCTGGGCTTCGCGCCCGGCGGGTACGCCGAACTCGCCGTCACCGAGGTCGAGCGGGTGCACGACGTCCCGGAGAACCTGGACTACGCCGCCGCCGTCGCCATGATCGGCACGGGCCGTACGGCGCTGGGCATCGCGCGGTTCGCCGAGCCGGGACCTGACGACGTGGTGGTCGTACCGGCCGCGGCCGGCGGCATCGGCACACTGCTCGTGCAGCACGCCAGGAACGCCGGGGCGACCGTGATCGGGCTCGCCGGAGGCCCGGAGAAGACCGCCCGGGTGCGCGCGAACGGCGCCGACCTCGCCGTCGACTACACCGACCCCGACTGGCCCGCCAAGGTCCGCGCGCACCTGGGCGGCCGGCCCGCCTCCCTCGTCTACGACGGCGTGGGCGGCCGGGTCGCCCGGGAGGCCGTCGCCCTGCTCGGCCCCGGCGGCCGGCACCTGGTGTTCGGCTGGTCGGCGGAAGGCATCGGGCAGGGGCAGGGGTACCACGTCGAGGGCGTCTCGCAGTCGGTGCTCGGCCCGAGGATGCTGGAGCGCGCCGGCGGCCTGCGCGCACTGGAACTGCGCGCGCTCGCCGAGGCCGCCCGGGACCGCCTGCGCCCGGCCGTCACCCGCTTCCCCCTCGCGCAGGCCGCCGCCGCGCACCGGGCGCTGGAGCAGCGGGACACGATCGGCAAGGTCGTACTCGAACCCTGACGGACGGCCCCGGGCTCCTTGGACGAGCGCCGCTGCCGGTGTCAGCCGGCCGAGCCCAGCGCGGTCAGGGGCTCGTCCGTGAGCCGGTACACCGTCCATTCGTCCTGGGGCCGGGCGCCCAGCGCCTCGTAGAAGCCGATCGCCGGCCGGTTCCAGTTCAGCACGGACCACTCCAGCCGCTCGTACCCGCGCTCCACGCAGATCCGCGCCAGCTCGGCCAGCAGTGCCCGCCCGTGGCCGCCGCCGCGTGCCTCCGGGCGGACGTACAGGTCCTCCAGGTAGATGCCGTGCACCCCGCGCCAGGTGGAGAAGTTGAGGAACCACAGCGCGAACCCGACCGGCTCCCCGCTCGTCTCGTCCACCGCCATGTGCGCGAACGCGGCCGGCCGCTCCCCGAACAGGGCCTCCCGCAACTGGTCCTCGCTCGCCCGGGCCTCCTCGGGCGCCTTCTCGTACTCGGCCAGCTCACGGACCATGGTGTGGATGACGGGGACGTCGTCGGGGGTCGCGGTACGAACCATGCCGCGAGGGTAACCGGCCCGCGCACCGGGCCTCAGTGCCGTCCCGCCACCCGGTCGGCCACCTTCGCCAGGCGCGAGGACTCCGTGCCCGGGTGGAGGCGTTCGCGCTGGTCGGCGGCGCGGTAGGTGGCGTACATGCCCTGGACGCCCAGCCAGCGGAAGGGTTCCGGCTCCCACTTGCGGACCTTGTGGCCGACCCAGGGCAGGTCGGTCAGCTCGGTCCGCCCGCCCTGTCCGGAGTCCCGCTGCACCAGGTCGCGCAGGGTGCGGGCGGCCAGGTTGGTGGTGGCGACGCCGGAGCCGACGTAACCGCCCGCCCAGCCGAGGCCGGTGGAGCGGTCGAGCGTCACCGTGGCGCACCAGTCGCGCGGCACCCCGAGCACGCCCGACCAGGCGTGCTCGATCCGCGCCCCGGCCAGGGACGGGAAGAAGCGGGTCAGGATCTCCCGCAGGGCCTCGACGGTCGCCGCCTGCGTCCGGCCGTCGTTGTCGGTGCGGGAGCCGAAGCGGTACGGCACCCCGCGCCCGCCGAGCGCGATCCGGCCGTCCGCCGTGCGCTGGGCGTACATGTAGGCGTGCGCCATGTCGCCGAGGGTCTCGCGGCCCGCCCAGCCGATCGCCGCCCACTGCTCCTCGGACAGCGGCTCGGTCGCGATCATCGAGGAGTTCATCGGCAGCCAGGTCCGCCGCTGCCCCTTCAGGGACGCGGTGAAGCCCTCGGTGCAGCGCAGGACGTAGGGCGCGCGGACGGTGCCGTAGGGAGTGACCGCGTGCTTGGGGCGGATCTCCGTCACCGGCGTCGACTCGTGGATGGTCACGCCGAGCGCCTCCACGGCCGCCGCGAGCCCCTTGACCAGCTTCACCGGGTGCAGCCGCGCCCCGTGCGGGGTCCAGGTGGAGCCGACCGCGTCCGCGATCCGGATCCGCTCGGCGGTCTCCCGGGCGCCGTACAGCTCCCGGTCCTTCTCGCCGTACGACAGCTCGTGCTGGTGGAACGCCTTCAGCCGGGCCAGCTGCGCCGGGGTGGTGGCCACCTCCAGGACGCCGCCCGCGTGCACGTCGGCGTCGATGCCCTCCGCCTCGGCGACCGCGATCACCTCGGCCACGGTGTCGTTCATCGCCCGCTGGAGCCGTACGGCGGCCTCGTGGCCGTGCAGCTTCGCGTACCGGTCCCGGCCCGCGATCCCGTTGTACAGCCAGCCGCCGTTGCGGCCGGAGGCGCCGTACCCGCAGAACTTCTGCTCCAGGACGGTGATGCGCAGGAAGGGCGCGGCCTTCTTCAGGTAGTACGCGGTCCACAGGCCCGTGTAGCCGCCGCCCACGATCACGACGTCGGCGGACGCGTCCCCGGGCAGCGGCTCCCGCACCGCCGGAAGGCCGTCGTCCGCGTACCAGAAGGAGATGCCACCGTTCACGACACTGCTCGCCGAGCTGCTCATGGCCGGGACGTTAACCCCTGAGCCCGGCCAGTGTCTCCTTCGGATTCCATGCTTTTCCGCGGCCCCTGGCCAGTGGATGGCAGGCCAGACCGATCAGTACGGCGACGATGTGACCGAAGTCGGTGAAGGTCGGCCCGGCGGCCAGCGGCAGCCCGAACACGGCCAGCACCGCCAAGAGGTACCCGTACCGCCAGGGCGCCGCGATCCGGTAGGTGAGCACCGCCATCACCCCGGCCAGCGCGTAACTCACCCCGATGTCCAGGGTGTTCACCGCCGAGTGCGGGGCCATGCCCCGGCGGATCGCCTCCAGCAGCACCCCCTCGCTGATCAGCGAGGCCAGCACGTGCGCCAGCGCGCACACCGCCAGCCAGCGGGCCGTGCCCAGCCAGCGCTCGGCCGGCGCGTGGAACACCGTGTACAGGAGGGCGTACGGCACCCAGTACCCGCTCTCGATCCACATCGCGCTGGCCACCAGCACCCGCACCGGATTGCGGGACAGCTCATGGATGTTCGTCGACCGCCGCCGCAGGAAGTGCTCCTCGAACTCCGGCGACATGTGGTGCAGCGCGACCGTCGTCACGAACAGGATGCCCAGCCACACGTACGTGCCGGGAGCACCGCGGACGTACGCCCACACCCCGCTCAGGCCCCGGAAAATTCGCATGAGCCGATTCACGCACGCCGGTATCGTCCGCTTCGTGATTGACATCCCCGGCGAGCTGGCCCAGGCGCAGGAGACGTACAACGGCGCGGCGGGGCGGGCGTTCGTCGCCGCGCTGCCGGACCTCGCGGCCGGCTTCCTGCACCGCTGGCGGCTCACGCTCGACGGACCGTCGATGAACGGCGTCAGCGCCCTGGTCCTGCCGGTCGTCCGCGCCGACGGCCTCCGCGCGGTCCTCAAGCTCCAGTTGACGGACGAGGAGAGCGTGGGCGAACCGGTCGCGCTGCGCGTGTGGGACGGCGACGGGGCGGTACGGCTCCTGGACCACGACCCGGCCACCGGCACCATGCTCCTGGAGCGCCTGGACGAGTCCCGCATGCTCTCGGGCCTCGGCGACACCCGCGAGGCCGTCCTGGTCATCGCCCGGCTGCTGGCCCACCTCACGTCCTTCCCGGCCCCGCCCGGACTGCGCCGTCTCGGCGACATCGCCGAGGCCATGCTGGAACGGACCCCGCGGGCGCTGCCGCGCATCCCGGACCCCGGGGTCCGCCGGATCCTCGCCGACTGCGCCGCCGCCGTGCGCGAAGTCGTCCACGAGCCCGGCGACCGGCTGCTCCACTGGGACCTGCACGACGAGAACGTCCTCGCCGCCGACCGCGCCGACTGGCTCGCCATCGACCCCAAGCCGCTGGCCGGGGACCCCGGCTTCGAGCTGTGGCCCGCCCTGGACAACCGCTTCGACGCGGCCGAGGTCCGCTGGCGCTTCGACGCGATGACCGACGTCCTCGGCCTGGACCGCGCCCGGGCCCGCGCCTGGACCCTGGGCCGCCTGCTCCAGAACGCCCTGTGGGACGTGGAGGACGGCCGCCCGGTCGAGGACCGGCGACTGGAGATCGCCCGCCTGCTGACATGAGGAGACCCATGCGGGAAGCGGGTCCCCCGGGCTGTCGGTGCCCCTGGTCGGATTCCGACCGACGCGCTGGCCTCACAGGTCAGCGGCGCGGCAGCAGGGCCGTGGTGGGCTCGACGGCCGGGGTCAGCTGAGCGTGGAGCCACTCGCCCACGCAGGGGACTCGGCCGGCACCATCACAGGGGCAGACGATCCGAGCCCATGTCCGCGAGCAGTCGTGCGGTCTGCGGGGACGGGTAGTGCAGCCTCAGGGACGCGTGGGCCCCGGCGGCGCGCCGCGACGCGTCGAGGAAGACGCGCAGGCCGCTGTTGTCGCAGCGGTCGACGGTGGTCATATCGACATCGATGACGGTGATGCCGTCGTGCAGGCACCGCTCCAGAGCGGCGCGCACCTGGGGCGCGGTGGCCGGGTCGATCTCACCGGCCAGGGTGATCAGTGCCCGCCTGCCCCGGTCGTGCCGGTAGATGTTCAACTGCGGAAGACTCATGACGCCTCGGTTCACAGCCTCGGTCCATGGGCCGTGGCCGCTCCTCGCGCGGTCATGGCCCGGGTGTACGCGCCCGGTCGAGCCCCGCTGCGGGCCGAGTCGACGGTCCGTACACGCGGCCGGGCGACCGCCGGGGACACGGGATGGTCACCGGTGGTGAGTGGTGCGACTGCGGCGGCGACGCGGCGGAAAGCGGCCGCGGCCCCCATCGCGGTGGTCCCGTCGTTCTCCGGCGGTCGGCGACTCGATCCGGTCCGGTCCCACCGGGGGCTGCGGCGTGCCGCGGCCACGACGGCCGGGCAGGGGGCGCCATATCGGTATCCGGCGATCCTGTCGGCGTGCTGGATGTCGAGCCGGTGGATCAGGTACGCCGCCGTGCGATGAGGACCATGAAGACGGCGGCTGTCAGGACGGGTTCATGACGGCCACCTGACATAGCGATGATCAGTCGGCTGGGTCCGGCCGGGCGGACCGGTGGGGCGGGGAACAGCTGCGGACACCGCGGAAGCGCCGCCGCCCTCGTACTCCCCTGCCTCGTCCGGGTCCAGTGGCCGGCTGGCCGTTGGGGACGCCGTGCCGGGCCTCGTCCGCGGCGATGAGCGCGCTCGCGGTCAGTGGCGGGCCGTCGTAGTCGGACGCAGCGGCCATCAGCCGGGCCGCCGACTCCGCCCCGGTCCCGGGCGGGACGACCAGGAGATCCCAACGGCCGGTGCCGTAGGAGAGGAGCAGCAGCTTGTGCGGGTCGAGCTCCGGGGTGAACCAGCCGACCTTGACAGTGTGGCCGCCCACGGGAACCTGGCGGGGGATGACCGGCCAGTGCTCCGGGTTGACGGCGATGCGGGTGATGCGGCCCCACAAGGGGTCCAGCACGTCGGTGAGTGCCGGCAGTTCGCTCAGCAGATCCCGGGAGCGGGGCCACCATGCGCCGTCCAGGAGCCCGCGGGAGGTGCCGTCGGTCTTCAATGCGAGACGCGCGGCCGGGGCTGCGACGGGCTCGCGGTGCGGGGTGGGGTGCAAGGTCGCCGACATGACGCGGACCCCTCTCCGGGCCGCGTCTGCGGCGGCCCGGGTTTCATCTTTCGCCGAGAACGACCCGGCGTGGAAGCCGGTGTGCGGAATGCCCTCGGTACTGCCCACACTACTCCGCGTTCCGCCCCGACGCGGAGCAGTGGCCCCGGGGATGTGCAGTACCGGCCGGATGACCTCCCGGCGCTGACTCAGTGCCCGCCGCCGCAGTTCCTCGGACCGTGTTCCGGGGGCCTGGTCCTGCACACCCGGCGCCCGGGAGGCGTCGCCGTTCCGCGCGGGGCGTTCACGAGCCGGGCGGTGGCTCAGCGGGTGCAGGCGGCTTCTATTGCGTCACCGTCGGGCCGGACGGTGCCGGACCACCGCGACCGCTTGCCGGGCGGGACATCGGCCCGCGTTCTTCCGGGCTGTCCGTGCGACCACCCTGCGGGGGTACGGTTCCGAGTCCTGTTCCCTGCCCCGGCGTCGGCACGCTGCATCGCCTGGTGCCGCGCCGAAGGAGGTGAGGCAGGACGGTGTACAGGCGGTCGGGAAGGAACACGGCGTCCGCGATGATCATCGCCCCCGAGAAGAGGGGCAGTCCCAGGACCACCGCGATGCCGGCGTGCATGCCCAGCAGCATGACGAGAACGGGGTACTTGAGCCGGCCGAACAGCACGAAGGGGAAGGCGACCTGGGTGAGCACGGTCAGGTAGCTGACGGCCGCGATCACGATCGGGTACTGGTCCAGGACATGGGAGAGCGCCGGCCAGGGCTGGAAGAGTTCGAGGTTCAGCACGTAGTGGAGAGCGGTGCCGTCACCCCAGAAGGAGCCCTGGACTTTGTACAGACCCGCTGACCCGTACAGGAAGCAGACCTGTGCCGCGATGACGAATACGGCGCAGTTGTGCACCACAGTGACCAACGTCCGGCGGGTCGCACTCAGGTCCTGCGCGACAAGGCTCCGCGCCCGCGCCGGAACGCCGTCCGCACGCGCCGTCTTCATCCGCTTTCTGCGCGCGTCCAGGGACCAGCGCCGACCGCACGCGGTGAGCACGAGGTACAAGGCCATCAGCAGGATCAGGTTGTCGCCCCCGTCCGTCATGAAGATCGCTCTCGCATGGAACGACGTCACCACGACGGCGAACAGGACGGACGTGGCACGGGTCCGCCAGCCCAGCATGAACAGCGCGGACGTCACGAGAGCCAGCGCGTAGCACAGTTCGAAGTAGACACGGCTGTCCGACAGGATCAGGACGCTGTACCAGCCCGTCTGGTCGAAGAGCTGTGCCGCCAGCGTGGGTGTCCACGGGGAGCCGGGGCCCCAGATCTCGTGCCGGTGCGGGAACTCACGCAGGAGGAAGACCAGATAGAGCGAACCGTAACCGATACGCAGAACCGACGTGGCGTAGAGAGAGACCGGTTGACCGGTGACGAGCCCCCAGAAGGCTTCGGCCCGGGTGAGCAGCCGCCCGGAACCCGCGCCCGCCGGCAGGGGCTTCCGGTCCGCAGGGACGCCTGACGTGACTGCCGTGGCGGAGGCCTCGCGGTTGTGTTCACTTCCCATGGGGGGTCACCTTCCACCAGGGCAGGAGCCGGTTCTCGACGGCCGTCTGCGGGCGGTTGCCGACCGACGCGTCGGGCGCGGCCACGGACCGTGTGACGACCCGGAGCTGGATGAAGTCGAACCGGCGGTCCTTGTCCTGGTCGGCGACGCGGTCCGCGGCGATGTTGGTCAGATACGTCTGCATCATCGCGGCCCGTTCCGAGCGCGGCACGTCGTCCGCTCCGTGCGTGTCGACGTAGGAGGACCAGGCGCGGCGCAGGAGGTTCTGAGCCGTGTGGCTCGGGAACACGTGGTGCTCGACCGAGGCACGGTCCACGGCGGTCAGGTCGAGCCACGGGCTCACCCGCGTCGACCCGCCCGAGTCGGTGCGCGCGGTCCTCGCCAGGATCTGCCGGTTGAAGGAGTCGGGGTTGGGGGCGAAGAGCCGCCAGTTCTGTTCGAAGAGGGGGTACACCCATGCGTTGATCTGCTGGCTGTACCGCCGTGAAAGGGCATTGGAGGGTGCCACGGCGAGGAAGACGACGGCGACATGGACCAGAGCCACCACCAGACACAGGCCCACGGCACTGTGCAGCCCGGCTCTCAGCACGCGGGCACCGACGTGCATGGTGGCAGGTGGGTCCGCGTCGTCACGGCCCTCCCCCGGGAGGGGTCCGGAACCGGACTGCCCACGTTTCCTCACAACCGCTGATTCGATTCCGCTCGACACCGTCCACCCTGCCTTCTCACCTGTCGCTGTCCGGCGCCTGGGGTTTCCGTGGACTCGCGCCGGCGACGCGCGGCGGAATCGAGGTCCCGCCGCGCGCCGTCATCCGAGGAAGGAACTTCGCGCAGTCCGTTGCCTAGTCCTCGTGGCTCTTGTCGCCCTCGTGGACCCCGGACCCGTCGGAGCCCTTGGAGCCCTCGTGGCCCTTGGAGTTCCCGTAGTCCATGTAGTCCTCGATCTTCGGCTTACTGCCGTAGCCGTAGCCGTTGTGCACGTCCGGCTTCTCGCCATGGCCGTGGCCGGGCTTGCCGTGCACGCCCGGGTGCTCATCACCCGGCTTGCCCTGGTGGGAGTCGCCACCATGGCCCTGTCCGCCTGACGCGCCACCGGTGGTGTTGCCCGCGGTGTTCCCGGCGCTGTTGCCCGCGGAGTTACCAGCGGTGTTGCCCGCGGTGCCGGCACCGCCGGTGACGAGGGGGCCGCCCAGCAGGCCGCCGCTGATCACACCCCCACCGGTGGCACCGAGGATGGTGCCGTTCGTCAGTCCACCCGTGCTGGTCCCACCGGTCGTTCCGGCAGTGGTGGTGCCGGTCGTGGTGCCGGTGGTGGTACCGGTCGTGGTGCCGATGGTCGTCCCGGCCGTGGTACCGGTGGTCGTCCCGGTCGTGGTGGTGCCGGCCGTGGTACCGGCCGTGGTACCGGTGGTCGTCCCGGCCGTGGTGGTACCGGCCGTGGTACCGGTGGTCGTCCCGGCCGTGGTGGTACCGGTCGTGGTGCCGGTGGTCGTTCCGGCCGTGGTACCGGTGGTCGTCCCGGCCGTGGTACCGGTGGAGCAGGAGTCGAGGAAAATCCGGTTCGTGTCGAGCGTCACGGCGCCATTGCGAGCCAGTGCCCGGCCCTCGATGTTCGTCCCCGTGGTCACATGGATGTCCGTCAGAGCCATGATGGTGCCGACGAAGGTGGAATTTGTGCCGAGGGTGGCCGAACTACCGATCTGCCAGTACACGTTGCACGGCGAGGCGCCGTTCGTCAGGAGCACCCGGCTGGAGGACGCCGTCGTCAAGGCCTCCGGAATCTGGAACACCCAGACGGAATTCGGGTTTCCCCCGGCGTCCAGAATCAGATCACCGGTGAGCCCGACACCGGAGGAAGCGGTGTAGACGCCCGGGAGCAGGGTGGTGCCGTTGCCGATTCCCGCAGCGAGCGCGAAGTCCGTGGCCTGGCCGGCCGCGTTGTTGTACGCCGTGACCAGGTCGGATTTGGCCTGCAGCGCCACCGCGTCAGCGGCGTGCACCGCGCCGAGTACTTCACCGGGCGGGAAACCGGTGATGGCCGGGTTCGGGTGCGTCCCGAGATCGTGACCGATCACCGTGGGGCCGGTGTTGGTGACCCCTGCACCCGCCAGGACGGAGAAGCTCGCGGCGGTGGCCAGCGGTACGGGCGTGGCGATGGCGACTGCCTGCGTGGGCGACAGGACGACCATCGCGGCGGCCACCGTCGCGGCGAGGGCCGAGGCCAGCAAGCCGGGCAAGGTGCGGCGGCGAGCCGTAAGGGGGATCTTCAGCTTCATCAAGAGGCCAATTTCTGTGGGGGCCGTGGCATACCGGGCCCTAACCAAACACCCGGGGAGCCTTGATCTGATGGCGCATATTACGGAGGAATCTTCAGGCATCCACAGAAGGAGAGGGAATTTCGCGATTTCCAAGCGTTAAGCCCTCGAATGCGGGGCAATTATTAGGTAATGCATACTTCCGATTATCCGGCTGATTCACCCGGATGCGCGGGTGAATCCGCTCCGGGGCCGCTTTCGATCGAGTCGGCCCCGAGTGCCCTGGGGGCAGGATCCGCGGCCGTCCCGACCGGGGGCGTCCCGGAGAGGTATGCGTTGCCCTCTGACCACGTCGGCGACCCGGTCATCTCCTCGGACCAGTACCGCCAGGGTCGTTTCCGGTCGCATGGATCGATTTCCCTGCTGGGACCGGGCGGCAGGCAGGGGTGCGCTGCCGGCGGCGCGGGATACGCATCGCGCGACCGCGGAGCAAGGGCTTCGTGGGTGATCAGAGCGGTTTCCCGACCCGCGATGGGGCCGGACCCCAGTAGGCGGGCACTGCCAAGGGTTGCGCATTCCAGGAATTGTCCGGACACGTTGCGACAGGGGGCCGGAAGGGGTCACAGTCGGAGTGGGCACTGGAGGCGACGGTGACGGTTCTCGCGATGTTCCTTCTGACCATCGGGGCGATTTTGATCCTGCTCGGGACGCTCCTGGTCGCCTTCGGGGCAATTGTGATCTTCATGGGGGTTGTCCTGATCGCCATCGCCGCCTTCCTGCTGATCCGGAGAGCGCTGAGGCACCAACAGTAGGAAGGGCGAGGCCGGGGACATGGCGTCGGATCAGGCCGAATGCGTAGGCCTGCCCTGACGCGTGGCCGGCCAGTCCACAGGACACCGGGACCGGGTGCGGAGTGTTCCACGTGCGTCCCGTAGGGCCTGTCCTGCCCCTGGTGGCCGCCCTGTTCTGTCGCCGACCGGGAGGACGTCACCGGCGCATGCCGGAGTCGCAGCAGGGTGGACGCGATCGCCGGCTTCCAGATGCGGCCGGACAGCCTGCACACGCGGCCGGATTCCGGGGAACCGGAGCCCGGCCGGGCAATGGCGCCGCATCCGCTCGCGCGAACGGCCCCGGACGACGAGTCCGAGGCCGCACAGAGCGCCTTTACGGGGAAACCCCAGGTCAGCACGGTATGGAGAGAGCCCCCTGTCGGATTCGAACCGACGACCTTCGCTTTACAAGAGCGGCGCTCTGACCAGCTGAGCTAAGGAGGCGTGCACCTGCGTGCCCGTGCAGTGTACCCAGGTCTCGGGGCCGCCCCGTCGAAAATTTCCGCGAAGTTCACACGGGTCGGGCTACTGACAGATCGAGTGAACGCCAGGTACCGTCCTGACCCAGTTCACTCGCGTGGACTACACCAACCACCTTCCTACAACGGATCGTCCGGCACGTTCCTGCCGGTAGAAGGGGGCCCATTCACCATGGCCACAGTCACGTTCGACAAGGCGACCCGGATCTACCCGGGTTCCACCAAGCCCGCCGTCGACGCACTCGACATCGCGATCGAGGACGGCGAGTTCCTCGTCCTGGTCGGCCCGTCCGGTTGCGGAAAGTCCACCTCCCTGCGGATGCTCGCGGGCCTGGAGGACGTCAACGGCGGCGCCATCCGCATCGGTGACCGCGACGTCACGCACCTGCCGCCCAAGGACCGGGACATCGCCATGGTGTTCCAGAACTACGCCCTCTACCCGCACATGACGGTCGCCGACAACATGGGCTTCGCGCTCAAGATCGCCGGCGTCAACAAGGCGGAGATCCGGCAGAAGGTCGAGGAGGCCGCGAAGATCCTCGACCTCACCGAGTACCTGGACCGCAAGCCGAAGGCGCTCTCCGGCGGTCAGCGCCAGCGTGTCGCCATGGGCCGCGCGATCGTCCGCGAGCCGCAGGTCTTCCTCATGGACGAGCCGCTGTCCAACCTGGACGCCAAGCTCCGCGTCTCCACCCGTACGCAGATCGCGTCCCTCCAGCGCCGCCTCGGCATCACCACCGTCTACGTCACCCACGACCAGGTCGAGGCCATGACGATGGGCGACCGCGTGGCCGTGCTCAAGGACGGCATCCTCCAGCAGGTCGACTCGCCGCGGAACATGTACGACAAGCCCGCGAACCTGTTCGTCGCCGGCTTCATCGGCTCCCCCGCCATGAACCTGATCGAGGTCCCGATCACCGACGGCGGCGTGAAGTTCGGCAACAGCGTCGTCCCGGTCAACCGGGACGCCCTGAAGGCCGCCGCCGACAAGGGCGACCGCACGGTGACCGTGGGCGTGCGCCCCGAGCACTTCGACGTGGTCGAGCACAACGGCTCGGTCGCCGCCTCCCTGTCCAAGGACGCCTCCGACGCCCCGGCCGGCCTCGCCGTGTCCGTGAACGTCGTCGAGGAGACCGGCGCCGACGGCTACGTGTACGGCACCGTCGAGGTCGGCGGCGAGACGAAGGACCTCGTGGTCCGCGTCAGCAGCCGCTCCGTGCCGGAGAAGGGCTCCACGCTGCACGTCGTGCCGCGGCCGGGCGAGACCCACGTGTTCTCCACGTCCACCGGCGAGCGGCTGTCCGACTGACGGCCGACGGCAACGGAAGGGCCCCGCGCGCTCGGCGTGCGGGGCCCTTCGCGTCGGGTCGCGTCACCCGGTCCCGTCGTGGATCTTGTCGTGGGGCGCTTCGTCAACGCCTTACCCGGAAATCAGCGCCTTCTCATCCCCCATAAGAGTGACCGAATGTCTCCAAATCATCACTGGGCGCTACCCTCACACGCGTGAAGCACTCCACCACCCCACAGACACGACGCGGCCACCGGGGCGGCCCTGCCCGCCGGATCGGCCGCACTCTCGCCCTCGTCCTGCCCGTCGTCCTGGTGCTCTCCGGGACCCTCGCGGTCACCCGGGTCAACTGGACGGGGAGCCCCTCCAGCTCGGTGCTGGCCGCCTCCGACGTGTCGTCGGCGGAGGTCTCCGCCAAGAAGGTCACCCGCGCCCCGCAGGACGTGCTCCGCGACCAGCTGATGGCCGAGCTCCAGCAGAAGAACCCGGGCGTGGTCCTCACCCACCTCCAGCAGGCCGTCAACGGCCGCCCGTCGCTGGCCCGGCACTGCTCCTCCATCGCCCGCGCCCTCGGCAGGGCCGCGGTGCACATCTACGGCGCCCCGCGCGCCCAGTCCTACGCCCGCCCGGTGTGCGACACGGCCTTCGCCTCGGGCGTCCTGGCCGCGCACAGCTGAGCACCGCCGGCAGCCGGCTCCCGGTGTGAACCGGGTAACGGCTCCCCAAGGAGCGCGTTGCCCCCGGCGGACAGCGGTGGGGCGCCACGTACAGTGCGGTCATGACCCATCCGAACGCCGCGTCGCGCCCCACTCAAGCCGTGGTCCTGGCCGGTGGCCAGGGCTCCCGGCTGCGTCCGTACACCGACGACCGGCCCAAGCCGATGGTCGAGATCCCCGGCACGGGCACTCCGATCATCGGCCACCAGCTGACCTGGCTGGCCGAGGAAGGTGTGACGGACGTCGTGGTCTCCTGCGGCCACCTCGCCGACGTCCTGGAGAAGTGGTTGGACTCGGCCGACCTTCCCGTCTCCGTCACCACCGTCGTGGAGAGCGAGCCCCTCGGCCGCGGCGGCGGCCTGCGGTACGCCGCGGCCCGTCTGCCCCACCCCGACCGGCCCTGGTACGCCACGAACGGTGACATCTGGACGCGGTTCTCCCTGCGGGACATGGCCGACTTCCACACCGAGCGGGACGCCGTGGCCACGCTGGCGCTCGCCCGGCCGCGGATCCCGTGGGGGGCGGTGAAGACCGACGGCTTCGGGCACATCACCGACTTCATCGAGGCACCGCCGTCGACCTTCGAGATCAACGCGGGTGTCTATGTGTTCTCGCCCGAGTTCGCCTCCCTGCTGCCCGAGCGCGGGGACCACGAGCGGACCACGTTCCCCCGGCTGGCCCGGGAGAAGAAGCTGGCCGGGTTCCCCATTCCGCAGGGGGCGTACTGGCGGGCCATCGACACCGCGAAGGACCTGACGGAGGCGGCCAAGGAACTGGCGGCGCTCGGTCGCTGACAGCTCCGCGGGCCCCTGCGCGGCCACCGGCCCCCAGTCCCCGAGATCGAGAAGGGCCCCGTACCTCTCCCGGTACGGGGCCCTCTCCTGTTGCGTTCCGTCAGCCCAGCAGGCCGCCCACCAGGCCCGGCTGGCCGCCCGTGGACGTGCTGCCGCCGCCCGAGGAGGTGCCGCCGCCCGTCGTCGTGGAGCCACCGGTGCTCGTGCCGCCGCCGCCCGTGCTCGTCGGGCCCGCCGTCGTGCTGGGGGCACCGCCCGTCGTCGGGGACGTCCGGCGGGGCGGGACCTGGCCCGTGGTGCCCTGGGTCTGGGCCGGGGCCGTGGTGGTGCCGCCGGAGGTGGCCCGGCTCGTGCCCGGGGTCGTCGCCGTCCCCGAGGGGCTCGCGCCGGCCGTGGCACCGTCCGTCGGGGAGCTGGACGCCGCCGGAGTCTTCTTGTGCCGTGTGCCGGGCTCCTGCGGGAGCGGGGAGCCGGGGAGCTGGTTGCGGGGAGCCTCGCCGGGGCCGGGGACGACCACGCGGCTGGAGTCGCGGACCGCACCGCCCAGCAGGGAGCCGATGAACAGGGTCAGACCGACCGTCACGGCCGTGATCAGCGCGCCGCGGCGCAGGACGTAGCGGCGCAGCTCCCAGATGTCGGCACGGGGGCCGAGGCGGCGCCAGGCACCGCCCGCGAGACGGCCGTCCACGGAGTAGACGGGAGCGCCGGCGATGATCAGCGGGGACCAGGCGGCGAGGTAGATGATGTCCGGGGCGTCGTAGACCGGGACGGTCTTCCAGCTCACGGTGACGATCAGGGCGGCGGAGAGCATCACGCCGACGACCGCGGCGACGCGCTGCCAGCAGCCCAGGATCGTCAGGACGCCGACGACGACCTGGAGGAAGGCGATGACCAGGCCGGAGCCGACCGGGTGGTGCAGGGCGAACTGGCGCAGCGGCTCGGCGACGTCCCAGGGGTGCAGCGTGTTGAGCCACGTGACCATGGAGCCGCGCTTGCCGCCGTCGAAGTAGACGGGGTCGCACAGCTTGCCCATGCCGGCGTAGATGGAGATGAAGCCGAGGAAGATGCGCAGCGGGAGGAGGACGACGCCGAGGTTGAGCCTGCGGCCGGGGTAGTAGGCGTGCCGGGCCGGGTCGTCGCCCTGGCGCTTGCCGCGGCGCGGGGCGTCGGCGTCGGGACCGGTGTCGGCGTCGGCCGGGTAGGTGTCGTACGGCTCGTGGTCGTCGGGGTGGGCGGGGTCGTCGTAGGCGCCGGTGACCGTGCGCATGTGCGGCAGGAGGCGGGTGCCGCCCGCGTCGGGAGCGGTGCGCTGGTGGCCGACGACGGGGGTCTCGACGGTCAGGTCGCGTTCGTCGTAGGTGTCGGCGTAACCCGTCTGGACGCGCGGGATGACCTGGGTGGCGCCGGCCTCGGGCTCGTCGGCGTGGCGGACGCTGCTGCCCCGCACGGCCTGGAGGAGCCGGTGGGCGCCGGTGTCGTCGGGGGCGGACTTGCCGCTCCACACGACGGGGCGGCGGCGGCCGGTGGCGCCGGCCCGGCCCGCCGTGCCCACGACGGGCATCCGGGCGGTGTCCTGGGCGGCGCTCAGATGCCGGGCGATCCGCGGGGATTGGGTGCGCCGGGCCGCCGCGCCCAGCTGCACGCGGAAGCTGGCGTGATTGACGATGACCTGCGCCGGATCGCTCGGCACCTTCACCATGCTCAGCGCGGGAGCGTCGTCGAATCCCGACGAACGGTCCCCCGTGGGTGTGCGGGGTGTTCTGGTGTCCACACTCATCTAACCGAGTGACGTGGCGTTAGGACACTGCTTTGACCGCCCGGATGTGTCCGGACCCCGTCAAAGCGGCCCCGAGCGCCATATGGCCGCCAGAATTCCCCCGCGAGGGGGAACTTCCGGACGGGTGTTCAGGCCCGCCCGGACGAGTGTTCAGCTCCGTCGGCGTGCGGCCTCGTACAGCACGATCCCGGCCGCCACACCCGCGTTGAGCGACTCGGCGCCGCCCGGCATCGGGATGCGGACACGGAAGTCGCAGGTCTCGCCGACCAGGCGGGACAGGCCCTTGCCCTCGCTGCCGACCACGATGGCGACCGGGCCCTGAAGGGCCTCCAGGTCACCGAGTTCGACCTCGCCGTCCGCCGCCAGGCCGACCACCGTGAGGCCGGCCTTCTTGTAGGCCTCCAGGGTCCGGGTGAGGTTGGTGGCGCGGGCGACCGGCGTACGGGCGGCCGTACCGGCGGAGGTCTTCCAGGCGCCGGCGGTCATACCGGCCGAGCGGCGCTCGGGCACGACCACGCCGTGGCCGCCGAAGGCGGAGACGGAACGGACGACGGCGCCGAGGTTGCGCGGGTCGGTGACCCCGTCCAGGGCCACGACCAGCGGGTCCTCGCCCTCCTCGGCGGCGGCGTCCAGCAGGTCCTCCGGGTGCGCGTACTCGTACGGCGGGACCTGGAGGACCAGGCCCTGGTGGTTGAGGCCGTTCGTCATGCGGTCCAGCTCGGGACGCGGGGCCTCCATGAGGTTGATGCCACCGCGCTCGGCGGCGAGCTGGAGGGCCTCGCGGACGCGCTCGTCGTTGTCGATGAACTGCTGGACGTAGAGGGTGGAGGCCGGGACGCCCTCGCGGAGCGCCTCGACCACCGGGTTGCGGCCCACCACCAGCTCGGAGGTGGACCTGCCGCCACCCCGGCGCTGCGGCGTGCGGCCCTGCGCGCGGCGGGCCTTGGCCGCGGCGGCGCGCTGCTTGGCGTGCCCCTTGCGCATCTCGGCGGGCGGGGTCGGGCCCTTGCCCTCCAGGCCCCGGCGCCGCTGGCCGCCACTGCCGACCTGCGCGCCCTTCTTGCCGGACATGCGACGGTTGTTCGCGGCCATGACCTACCTGTCTTCGTGAGCTTTCGTACGTACGTCTTATGCAGTGTGCCGCCCGGGGGGCCGGGCGGCACAATCGATCAAGCGGGGGCTAGCGCGGGCCGAGGCTCCAGCGCGGGCCCTGCGGGCTGTCCTCGATGGCCAGCCCGGCCTGGCCGAGCTGGTCGCGGATGGCGTCGGCGGTGGCCCAGTCCTTGCGGGCGCGGGCGGACTCGCGCTGGTCGAGGACGAGGCGCACGAGGCTGTCGACCACGCCGTTCAGGTCCTCGCCCCGGTCGCCGCCGTCGCCGGCCCAGTGCGGGTCGAGCGGGTCGAGGCCGAGGACGCCGAGCATGGCCCGCACCTCGGCGAGCCGGGCGACGGCGGCCTCCTTGTCGTCGGCGGCCAGCGCGCTGTTGCCCTGCCGGACGGTGGTGTGCACGACGGCGAGGGCCTGCGGGACGCCCAGGTCGTCGTCCATCGCCTCGGCGAAGGCGGGCGGGACCTCGGCGGCCGGCTCGACCGTCTTCCCGGCCAGCTCGGTGACCCGCTGCACGAAGCCCTCGATCCGCGCGAACGCGGACTCGGCCTCGCGCAGGGACTCCTCGCTGTACTCGATCATCGAGCGGTAGTGCGGGGTGCCCAGGTAGTAGCGCAGCACGACGGGCCGCCACTGCTTGACCATCTCACTGACCAGGACGCTGTTGCCTAGCGACTTGGACATCTTGTCGCCGGCCATGGTCACCCAGGCGTTGTGCACCCAGTACCGGGCGAAGTCGTCGCCGTAGGCCTTGGCCTGGGCGATCTCGTTCTCGTGGTGCGGGAAGATCAGGTCGAGGCCGCCGCCGTGGATGTCGAAGGCGCTGCCCAGGTACTTGTGCGCCATCGCCGAGCACTCCAGGTGCCAGCCGGGGCGGCCCGGTCCCCAGGGGGTCGGCCAGGTCGGCTCGCCCGGCTTCGCCGCCTTCCACATGGCGAAGTCGCGCGGGTCCCGCTTGCCGGTCTCGCCCTCGGCGGACGGCTGGAGCAGGTTGTCCAGCTCCTGCCGGGACAGCTCCAGGTACTGCGGGAAGGACCGTACGTCGAAGTAGACGTTGCCGTCGGCCTCGTAGGCGTGCCCGCGCTCGATGAGGCCCCGCATCATCTCGACCATCTCGGTGATGTGGCCGGTGGCGCGGGGCTCGTAGGTCGGCGGGAGGCAGCCGAGGGCGGTGTAGCCCTCGTTGAACGCGCGCTCGTTCTCGTACCCGATCGACCACCAGGGCCGGTTCTGCTCGCGGCTCTTGGTGATGATCTTGTCGTCGATGTCGGTGACGTTGCGGATGAACGTCACCTCGTAGCCGCGGTACGCGAACCAGCGGCGCATGATGTCGAAGTTCAGGCCCGAGCGGATGTGGCCGATGTGGGGTGCCGCCTGCACGGTGGCGCCACAGAGGTAGATCGAGACACAGCCCGGCTTGAGCGGGGTGAAGTCACGGATCTGCCGGGCGCTGGTGTCGTACAGGCGAATAGTCACCACTCCAGAGTAGTGGGCGCCGGGCAGTGCCATGCGCCTTCCCACCAGGAAGCCGCGTCACCACCCGGACCCGCCCCGGGCCAGGCCCCGCCGCCGCCACAACCACCCCACGACCCTCCGCAGCCGGTGCACTCCTCACCGGCCCCGGCCGGCCCGGGCCGCCGTCACAAACGGCCCACGACCTTCCGCGGCCGGATCCGCACGACCACCCGCTCCGCGTCCTGGCCCGACGCCGGGTTGAAGTCCGCGTAGTCCTTGCCGGTGTACTTGCGGCTGAGTTCGTCGATGAGTTCCTGGCCGCCCTCGGTCGTGGTCTCGACGGTGCCGCGGATCTCGGCGTACTCGTACGGCTCGTCGGGGTTCACGACGACGACCGACACCCGGGGCTCGCGCTCCAGGTTGTGGTACTTGCGGCGGTCGACCGTGGTGGAGATCAGGAGGTCGTCGCCGTCGCGCTTCACCCAGACCGGGGACATCTGCGGGCTGCCGTCGGGCTGGACGGTGCCGACGACGACGAACACCTTGCCGTCGAGCACGGACTTCAGGCGGTCGGACAGTACGGCGGACATGGGCACCCTCCGGAGTACACGATCACTGGTGGACGTGTGGGTACCCTGCCACGCCGTCAGCTCACGCGCACCACGAGGGCCGTGGCCACCGCCATCAACCCCTCCTCGCGGCCGGGGAAGCCGAGCCCGTCGGTCGTGGCGCCGGAGACCGACACGGGCGCGCCGGCCGCCTCGGAGAGGATCTTCTGCGCCTCGTCGCGCCGCTTGCCGATCTTCGGCCGGGGTCCGATCACCTGGACGGCGACGTTGCCGATGGTGAAGCCCGCCGCGCGCACGATCCGGGCGGCCTCGGTGAGCAGGGTGACCCCGGACGCGCCGGACCACTCGGGGCGGCCGGTGCCGAAGTGCTGGCCCAGGTCACCGAGCCCGGCGGCGGAGAAGAGGGCGTTGCAGGCCGCGTGGGCGACGACGTCGGCGTCGGAGTGGCCGGCCAGACCGGGCCCCTCCCCCTCCCACTTCAGGCCCGCGCACCACAGCTCGCGGCCCTCCTCGAAAGCGTGGATGTCGGTGCCGATGCCGACCTGGGGGAGCACGAAGCCGGCCTCAGAAGCCATCGGTCAGCCTCCTGCGCGCCAGGACCGCCTCGGCCAGGATCAGGTCGAGGGGGCGGGTGACCTTGAAGGCCTCCTCATGGCCGGGGACGGCCACGACCGGCAGCCCCAGCTGCTCCACCATGCTCGCGTCGTCGGTGACGTTCTCGGTGACGCTCTCGTGGGCCCTGACCAGGGTCGCCCGGTCGAAGCCCTGTGGGGTCTGGACGGCCCGCAGCCGGGCCCGCTCGGGGGTGGCGACGACCGGCTCCGGGTCGCCGGCCACGGCCGCGGGCGCGACCTCCTTGACCGTGTCGGCCAGTGGCAGCGCGGGCACCACGGCGGGGGCGCCGTCGCGTACGGCCTCGATGACCGCGTCCACCGTGTCGACCGGGACGAGCGGCCGGGCCGCGTCGTGGACCAGGACGATCCGGTAGTGCGGCGGCAGGGCGTCCAGGCCGATGCGGACCGACTCCTGACGGGACTGGCCGCCGGGGACGACCTGGAAGTCCGTCCTCTCCGGCAGCGCGTGCGCGTCGAGCAGGGACTTGACCTCGGCGGCGCCGTCCGGCGGGGCCACGACGACCACCAGCGAGACATGGCGGGACGCGGCGAGGGCGCGGACCGCGTGGATGAGCATGGGTGTGCCGTTCAGCGCGCGGAGCGCCTTGGGGGCGCCCGGGCCGAGCCGTACGCCCCGGCCGGCGGCGGGAATCACGGCGGCGACGGGGGTCTGCGCGGGCGTGGGGCGCGATTCGTCAGACATCGGTTCCTGTCAGGTTTGTGTGCTCGACCTAGGTGGGTATGGCCTGGAGGAGTGCCGGGCGCGACGCCTTGACCGGACCCTTTCCGTGACCCTGGTCGAGCGATCCGCCCGGGCCGGCACATCGAGTACCGGCAGGTGGGGTACCGGGGGATCGCGTATCGACCGGGGATCGATTATCGGGGGATCGCGTGTCGGGGGTTGATCCGCAGGCTTCCCGAGGAGCACCCGCTGCGGGGACGCAACATGCCGCAGCGCCCGGCGACAGGATCAGTGTCATCGGGCACCGCGGCATTTCAGTGTGCTGAGCGTGCCGGAAGCGAAGGTTCGCCGCCGTTGCGCGTCAGGAGGCGAGCACCTCGTCGAGCAGGGCCTCGGCCTTGTCCTCGTTCGTGTTCTCCGCGAGAGCCAGCTCGCTCACCAGGATCTGGCGGGCCTTGGCGAGCATGCGCTTCTCACCGGCGGACAGTCCACGCTCGCGCTCGCGACGCCACAGGTCACGCACGACTTCCGCGACCTTGATGACATCGCCGGAGGCGAGCTTCTCCAGGTTTGCCTTGTAGCGACGGGACCAGTTCGTGGGCTCCTCGGCGTACGGCGCGCGCAGCACCTCGAAGACCCGGTCCAGCCCGTCCTGACCGACCACATCACGCACGCCGACGAACTCCGCATTGTCCGCTGGCACACGCACCGTCAGGTCACCCTGGGCGACCTTCAGCACCAAGTAGGTCTTGTCCACGCCTTTGATCTGGCGAGTTTCGATGGCCTCGATCAGCGCGGCCCCGTGATGGGGATAGACCACGGTGTCGCCAACCTTGAACGTCATGTGACAGGTACCCCTTCCGTGGCTATCCAGGGTAACACGGATACGGCGTCTTCTGAATGGCGTTTTCGCAGGTCAGGGCATATCTCAGGGCTTGACAACAGCAACCGGAACGTGCTGCGGGGAGCCTCCGGAACCGGGTATTCGCAGGTCGGAGGGGCTCTCCGGGCGGGGTGAAACACGTACGTCACACGCCCCGGGAGGCCGTTCCAAGTGGCGGAACATCCCGGTTTGTCCGGTCTCAAGCGTGCGACTTCCGCTACTCCGTTCGGTACCCATGGCCGGATGCGAGACGAATCCAAAATTGATCAACGGCTGCCGGAGGGGTGCTGCGTGATCAATATCGGGGAGGCTCGCGCATTCCTCCACGGAAATTTCGCGAGCGTCGTTGTGAGGGGCCGAGAGGGGGTCACGGTCCCGTTATGTGAATGACAGACCAGCGGCTGCCGCAATGTGACCGCGGAGTCAGGTGCGCCGCCCGGAGTACCCCCAGCCGGAGGGAAGCCCGGGGTCAGGGGGAGGGTCGGGTGCGACGCCGTGGGAACGGCTCGGTAGCCTGAAGCCGCTGACAGACACTTAGGGCGGCTTTACAAGGGGAGCCGCCCGCGCGTTCAAGGAGTTGCCGCCGCCGTGAGCAGCAGCCTTCGACGCGGCGCCCTCGCCGCCTCCGCCATCGTCTTCTCGATCGCCTCGCTCGCCGCCTGCGGCGCCGGAAACAACGCCCAGACCCTGGAGATCAAGCCGGACAACGCGGCGACCAGCGTGGGCGACATCAAGATTCAGAATGCGCTGGTCATCACCCAGCCCGACCTCCAGTCGACGGGCCCCGCGGTGATCTCCGCGACCCTGTTCAACTCCGGGAGCACCGACCAGACCCTCCAGTCGATCACCCTGGACGGCAGCGGGACGTCCGCCGAGCTGAAGCCCGCCAAGGGCCAGAGCCTGACCGTTCCCGCGCACGGCTCGCTGATCCTCGGCGGCAAGGACAACGCGTCCGCGACGCTGCCCAGCGGCCGTGAGGCCGTCCAGGACGGCAACGCCCAGAAGATCACCTTCACCTTCAGCAAGACCGGCAAGGTGAGCCTGCGGGCCTTCGTCGTCCCGGCCACCAGCTACTTCGACAAGTGGGGCCCGAGCCAGGTCCCGTCGGCCCCGGCCGGCGCCGGTGGCGCCACGGCCACCCCGTCCGGCAGCGCGAGCGCGTCCGGCAGCGGCAAGCCGGAGAGCGGCCACGGGACGAGCCCGTCGGCCACCGCTTCCGGCGCGGCCGTCACCCCGCACGACTCGGCGTCGGCGTCGGCCGCCGGCCACTGACCGTACGTATGCCGAAGGGCGGCACCCGCGCGGGTGCCGCCCTTCGGCATACGTACGAGCGCTCACCGGTACGAACGCTCACAAGTCCACGAGCGCTCACCGGTCCACGAGCGCTTACGGTTTACGGCTCGAACTTGTAGCCCAGACCCCGCACCGTCACCAGGTACCGCGGCGCGCCCGGGTCCGGTTCGATCTTGGCGCGCAGGCGCTTGACGTGGACGTCGAGGGTCTTGGTGTCGCCCACGTAGTCGGCGCCCCACACGCGGTCGATGAGCTGCATGCGGGTGAGCACGCGGCCCGCGTTGCGCAGCAGCATCTCCAGGAGGTCGAACTCCTTGAGCGGGAGGTCGACCTTGGAGCCGCCGACGGTGACCACGTGGCGGTCGACGTCCATGCGGACCGGCCCCGCCTCCAGCGCGGCCGGGGTCACCTCCTCCGGCTCGCCGCGCCGGCGCAGCACCGCGCGGATGCGGGCGACCAGCTCACGGGAGGAGAACGGCTTGGTGACGTAGTCGTCCGCTCCTATTTCCAGCCCGACAACCTTGTCGATCTCGCTGTCCTTGGCGGTCACCATGATCACGGGGACGTTGGAACGGCCGCGCAGCTGACGGCAGACCTCGGTGCCGGGCAGGCCCGGCAGCATCAGGTCGAGGAGGACCAGGTCGGCGCCGTTGCGCTCGAACTCGTCCAGGCCGTCAGGGCCGGTCGCCGCGACGGCGACCTCGAAGCCCTCCTTGCGGAGCATGTACGACAGGGCGTCGGAGAAGGACTCCTCGTCCTCGACGACGAGCACACGGGTCACGGAAGGACCTCCGGGGCGGGAAGCGATGCGTACGGGGGTGGATCGGTGGGTCCGGCCTCGTCGTCGAGGTCGGGGTGCTGCAGTGCGCGGTCGCGGGCCGCGCCCGCCTCCGGCAGCCTGAGAGTGAAGGTGGAGCCCTGGCCTTCGGCGCTCCAGACCGTGACCTCCCCGCCGTGCGAGGCGACCACGTGCTTGACGATGGCGAGACCCAGACCGGTGCCGCCGGTGGCCCGGGAGCGGGCCGGGTCGACACGGTAGAAGCGCTCGAAGATGCGCTCCTTGTCCTTGTCCGAGATGCCGATGCCCTGGTCGGTCACCGCCAGCTCGATCATGTCGCCGCCCGGCGCGTTGATCCGGCGTGCGGCTATGCCGACGCGGGTGCGGGCCGGGGAGTAGTTGACCGCGTTCTCGACCAGGTTGCCCAGGGCGGCGGCGAGCTGGCCCCGGTTCCCCCAGACATGCAGGTCGGCGGTGCCCCCGGCGGCCATCGTGATCTGCTTCGTGCCCGCCTGGTGGCGGCAGCGGTCCATGGCCTCGGCGACCAGCTCGTCCACCCGGACGGGCTCGGCGTCCTCCAGCGGGTCGTCGTTCTGCACCCGGGAGAGGTCGATCAGCTCCTGCACCAGGTTGGTCAGGCGGGTCGCCTCGATCTGCATCCGGCCGGCGAAGCGCTGCACGGCCTCGGGGTCGTCGGAGGCGTCCATCACGGCCTCGGAGAGCAGGGACAGCGCGCCGACGGGCGTCTTCAGCTCATGGCTGACGTTCGCCACGAAGTCGCGGCGAACCGCCTCGATCCGGCGGGCCTCCGTCAGGTCCTCGACCAGCAGCAGGACCAGGCGGGAGCCGAGCGGGGCCACGCGCGCGGAGACGGCGAGGGCCTCGCCGCGTCCGGTGCCGCGCCGGGGCAGGTCCAGCTCGACCTGTCTTATCTCCCCGTCCCGTCGGGTGTCCCGGGCCATCTGGAGCATGGGCTCCACGGAGAGCTTGCCGCCGCGGACCAGCCCGAGGGCGTAGGCGGCGGAGCTGGCCTTGACCACGGCGTCGGCCTCGTCGAGGACGACGGCGGAGGAGCGGAGCACGGACAGTACGGTGTCCACGCCGGGCGGGAGTACGGGATCAGTGTGCAAGGAAGTCCTGGTCGGTCGCTTCTGGTCGCGTTCGCTCCAGCGGAACGCCAGCATGGCGATGACACCGGTGAGCACCCCGGCGATCGCTGCCGCTGCGGCGACCGCCGCGTTCACGTCCATGCCTCCAGGTTAGGCACGGGGTACGACATGACCACAGCCGTCACGGTGCGACCTCGAACACTCGTCGCCCAGAGTTCACCTTGCAGCCAGTATTGGTTCATTTGGGGTGGCGGAAACGGACGGGTGCGGGGCACAACGTGGGAGCGTGGGGACCAAGCACACCGATGAGAGGGAACCCTGATGCGGGACGCGTACCACGAGGAACTGGACTCGATCGGCGACGGACTGGTGGAGATGGCCCGGCTGGTCGGATCGGCGATCGGGCGCGCCACGACCGCCATCCTCGACTCCGACCTCAAGCTGGCCGAGAGCGTGATCGAGGCCGACAAGAAGGTCGACGAACTCCAGCACGACCTGGAGGCCCGGGCGATAGCCCTGCTGGCCCGGCAGCAGCCGGTGGCGACGGACCTGCGGATCGTCGTCACGTCGCTGCGGATGTCCGCCGACCTGGAGCGCTCCGGCGACCTCGCCCAGCACGTGGCGAAGCTGGCGCGGCTGCGCTTCCCGGACCGGGCCGTTCCGTACGACCTGCACGCCACCATCCTGGAAATGGGCCAGCTCGCGCAGCGCCTGATGGCCAAGGCGGCCGAAGTGCTCGTGACCAAGGACGTCGACCTCGCCCTCCAGCTGGAGCAGGACGACGACGAGATGGACCTGCTGCACCGCACGCTCTTCCAGCACCTGATCGACGAGCGCTGGAAGCACGGCATCGAGACGGCCGTGGACGTCACCCTGCTGGGCCGCTACTACGAGCGGTACGCCGACCACGCCGTGGCCGTCGCCAAGCGCGTGGTCTACCTGGTGACCGGTGAGCACGCGGACGAGCTGCAGCCGGACATCCAGCCGGTGACGGGCACCGAGGGGGCGTGACACCCTCCGTGCCGGGGGGCGTGATCCGTGCCGGGGGCGTGGCCCCGTCCGTGCCGGGGTGGCCGGGGTCCGCGAACGCCTCCGTGCGCCGTTGATGCGCCCGGCGCGGCGGGCATGAAATGGGCGAGGGCACCCTGCCCCAGGTCTAGGAGGGACCCATGGCCGAATCCCCCAGCACCACGCCCGACCCGACGCAGGAGCGCGAGAGCGGGCAGCCCGCCGAGATCAGGACCCTTCCGCTGTTCGGCGCGTGCGGCTGCGGCTCCGGCTGCGGCTGCGGGTGCCAGTCGGGCAACCCCTGCCAGTGCGGCTGAACGGCACGTCCGGGCCGGTGTGAGCGTTGTTCACACCGGCCCTCGTCGTACCGGATGCCCCTCCCTCCCCTCGGGCGCAGCATGGAAGGTGCGGGTGGGAAGGACGACCGGCGACAGGAGGTGGCGGGCCATGGCCAAGTTCATCGACGTGCACCGTGGCATGGAGGGCATCACGGCCGACCAGTTGATGGAGGCGCACCGGGCCGACCTCGCCATCGAGGCGGACGAGTCCGTGCACTTCCAGCACGCCTGGGCGGACCCGGAGTCCGGCATCGTCTACTGCCTCTCCGAGGCACCCTCGGCGGAGGCCGTCCAGCGCGTCCACGAGCGTGCCGGCCACCGGGCGGACGAGGTGCATCCGGTACCGCTGGAGGTGTGAGGGCGGCGCCGTTCCGCGTCAGCAGGCGGGGGGCGCCGATCCGCGTCAGCGGAAGGGCGGACGCCATTCCACGTCAGCAAGACGGGCGGCGCGGTTCCGCGTCACCGGACGGGGGGCGCCGTTTCGCGTCAGCGGACGTCACGCCCGTCCTCCCAAGGGGGCGCGGGGCCTCCGCCGTACGGACGGGCCGGGTCACCGCCGTCCGTCTCCGGCCGGAAGCTCAGCCGGCGGGTCAGGACCTCCCGGGCCACCTGGCTGACCGTGCGTCCGTCGGCGTACGCGCGGGCCCGCAGCCGGTCCAGGGCCTGCTCGGGGTCCACGTCCAACTGCACCATCACCATGCCGACCGCCTGGTAGACCTCGGTGTGGCCGGCCTCGGAGGCCGCCACCCAGGACGCCACCTCGCCCTCGGTGTCGTCATCGGTGCCTCGGTCCGGGGTGCCGTGACGGGCCGCCTGGAGGTTCATCAGCGCCAGGGTGACCGCGTCCCGCACCCACAGCGCGACCCGCAGGTCCGGTTCGGCGAGCCCGCCGGCCTGTTCGCTGTACAGGTCGAGGGTGCCGATGGCGGCGCCGCTGACGCCGAGCGGCAGCGAGAACACCGCGCGGACGCCGAGACCCACCGCCTCGTGCGCGAAGATCGGCCAGCGGCGGAGGTCGCGACCCTGGGTGAGGTCGCACGCGAGGACGGGGATGCCGCGGTCGAGGGCGGTCTGGCAGGGGCCGTCGCCCACCGTGTACTGCAACTCCGCCAGCCGGGCCGCGACCCGGTCGCTGGCGCACCAGGTCATGCGGACGCCCTTGCCGCCGGAGATCGACACCGACGAACCGGTGACCGGCAGCAGCCGCACACACGCCGCGCACAGCGCGCCGGGCACCTCCCGGGGCTCATCGGCACCCCGCGCGGCGGCGGCCAGCGCCTCACCGACCCGCATCCGCACCTCGGCGTCGGGCGCCCCGCCGCCACCCGCGGACGACCCGGACTTCTCGGGTGGCATGGTCATCACTCCCGCCACGGCACGGTCTGCGCCGGCATGATCCACCGGCATCCGCCTGCCGAGTTCCCAGAAAGGGGAAGGTAACTGCGCGTTTCCGCCGACGTGAGCAGCGGACGCCGGCAGCCTCTCTTCGGGCCCCGCGCTGACGAGTCCGGCACGTCGGTGCACCTGCCCCGAGGCACGTCGGCGAGCCCCGCGCGTCGGCGGCCCTCCCTGCCGGGCTCTCTGCTGACGAGTCGCACACCCCCGGGGAACGTCGGCGAGCCCTGCACGCCGGCGCACCTCCCCTCCGGGCCCCCGCGCCGCAAACCCCACACGCCGGCGCACCTCCCCTCCGGGCCCACGCGCCGCAAACCCCACACGCCGGCGCACCTCCCCTCCGGGCCCCCGCGCCGCAAACCCCACACGCCGGCGGCACCCCCTCCCGGGCCCCCGCGCCACGACCCCCGCACACCGACGGCACCCCCCTCCCAACCCCCGCACCGGTCCTGGGATCGTGGGGCCATGCTGCTGGATCCCGAGAAGACCCTGTTCGTCCGTGGGGCCACGCCCGTGCTGCTGCTGGCCGAGGCGCCTGTCCACGAGGCGCTGCCGGTGCTGAGCGTGCCCGACGGGGCGGTGCCGGTGTGCGAGGGGTGGAGCATTGCGCCCCGGCTCACCCTGTGTGTCGTGGACGGACCCGGGGATCACGGCCTCGTCGTTCCCGCCCTCGCCGCCCCGGTGATCGGAGCGCAGGGAGCCCCCGGCGACATGGGTGACTGGTGCGGGGACGCCGAGGCGGCGGGCGGAGCGGTCGTGCTGTCCGTGGACCGGCTGCCCGAGACCCTCGACTGGTCCGCGCTGCTCTCCTCGGGCACGGCCCGTGGCGGTTTCCTGCCGGCCCTGTGAGGCGTACGTAGCGGCACGAGCGGCGCCCGACTAGGCCGTACGGACCTCCGCCCCCGCGTCCGTCCGCGCCCTGGCCGGCGCCGGCTGCTCCGGGGGCAGGCGGCGCATCAGGACGCCGTAGCCGAGCCCGGCCGCCGTACCCACCACCGCGCACGTCCCCCACAGCCACCCGGCGCCGAGGTGGTCGATGACCATGCCGGACATCAGGGGCGCGATCAGGGCGGCGACGGACCAGGAGAGGGTGTACATGCCCTGGTAGCGCCCGCGGCCGTGGACCGGGGAGAGGCGGACGACGAGGCCCGTCTGGGTCGGGGCGTTGACGATCTCGGCCAGCGTCCACACGCACACCGTGACCATGAAGACGCCGACCGAGCCGGCGAACGCGGTGAGCCCGAAGCCGTATCCCGCGAGGAGCGAGGAGGCGACCAGGAGGGTGCGCGGGTCGCGGTGCTCGATGAACCGGGTGACGGGGATCTGGAGGGCGACGATCAGGGTGCCGTTGACGGCGATGGCGAGGCCGTAGTCGGCCGGGGAGAACCCGGCCCGCCCCATGGCCACCGGCAGTCCGACCGAGCCCTGCTGGAAGACCAGGGCGACCAGGAAGGACAGCCCTACGACGGCCATGTACCGCCCGTCCCGCAGCACCGTGCCCAGGCTGACGCTGTCCGCCGCCTGCCTGGCCGTGGCCGCCGGCCGTGACTCGGGCACCTTGGCGAAGACGACGACCGCGCAGGCCAGGGTCATCCCGGCCTCGATCAGGAACCCGGCGAGATAACTGAACTCCGCGATGAACCCGGCGGCCATGGAGGAGACGGCGAAGCCCAGGTTGATCGCCCAGTAGTTGAGGGAGAAGGCCCGCACCCGGTCCTCGGGGCGGACGATGTCGGCCATCATCGCCTGCACGGCCGGCCGGGAGGCGTTGGAGGCCATGCCGACGAGGAAGGCGACGGCGGCGATGGCGACCGGGTCGGTCATGAAGCCGAGCAGGGCGACCGAGCCGGCGGTGGCGGTCTGCGCGATGAGCAGCGTGGGCCGCCGGCCGAGCCGGTCGGCCATCACCCCGCCGCCCAGCGAGGAGACGACCCCGCCGAGCCCGTGCAGGGAGGCGACCAGACCGGCGTACGAGGCGGAGTAGCCCCGGTCGAGCGTGAGGTAGAGGGCCATGAACGTGGCCACGAAGGCGCCCAGCCGGTTGACGAGGGTGCTGGTCCACAGCCACCAGAAATCTCTGGGGAGCCCGGAGACGGATTCGTGGACGGCACGTCTCATACGGGCTGGTGACATCGAGGATCCCCCACGTCTGTAAGCGGCTCAAGCGGTGAGCACACGTTACGAGCGGGGGCCTCGGAGACGCCAATCAATTAGCAGGTAGCGTCAATCGGGCCACGGCAGACCCGCGCCCCGGCCACCTGGCGTACCACTCCTCCCCCCATGCCCGACACGGCCCCCATTCCCCTTAGGTAGGCTCAAGGCCATGGCCGACGCACCGTACAAGCTGATCCTCCTCCGCCACGGCGAGAGCGAGTGGAACGCGAAGAACCTGTTCACCGGCTGGGTGGACGTGAACCTGAACGAGAAGGGCGAGAAGGAGGCAGTCCGCGGTGGCGAGCTCCTGAAGGACGCCGATCTCCTCCCCGACGTGGTCCACACGTCCCTCCAGAAGCGCGCGATCCGCACGGCCCAGCTGGCGCTGGAGGCCGCGGACCGCCACTGGATCCCGGTCCACCGCTCCTGGCGCCTGAACGAGCGCCACTACGGCGCCCTCCAGGGCAAGGACAAGGCGGCGACGCTGGCCGAGTTCGGCGAGGAGCAGTTCATGCTCTGGCGCCGCTCGTACGACACCCCGCCCCCGCCGCTGTCGGACGACTCGGAGTTCTCCCAGGCGAACGACGCCCGCTACGCCTCCATCCCGCCGGAGCTGCGCCCGCGCACGGAGTGCCTGAAGGACGTCGTCTTCCGGATGCTCCCGTACTGGTACGACGCGATCGTCCCCGACCTGCTGACCGGCCGCACGGTCCTGATCGCCGCCCACGGCAACAGCCTGCGCGCCCTGGTCAAGCACCTGGACGGCATCTCCGACGCGGACATCGCGGGCCTGAACATCCCGACGGGCATCCCCCTCTACTACGAGCTGGACGCCGACTTCAAGCCGGTCACCCCCGGCGGCAAGTACCTCGACCCGGAGGCGGCGGCGGCCGCGATCGAGGCGGTCAAGAACCAGGGCAAGAAGAAGTAACTCCGCACCATCAAGCCCCCGACCTGCGAAGTCCTCGCGGAGCGGGGGCTTTTTGGTGGGGCTGGGCCGCTCCTGGACGGCGAACATCGTGGTGCCCGCCGCTCACTGCGAGATCGTCTACGAGATTCCCATCAACCGTCAGTGCGCCACCTCCTACCTGCGAAAACGCCCCGCAGGGGCTCTTCCCTCCAGGACGTTTCGCGCCGGTCACGTCCAGCGCGCTGCACCCGACGAGGTCCCGGACGATGTGGGGCGGGATTCCGAAGCCGAGAAGCAGCGACACGCAAGTGTGCCGGAGAGCGTGGAAGCAGCACGGACAAATTCGAAGGTCAACACACTCACTGACCGCCCCTGGTCTCGATATGGATGCGCGTCAACGCAAACAGGATCAGGAGGTCGAGTGTCATCACGGGAATGGCCCACAACGGGTAGTACGGAACGAACATGAACTGGGTGATCAGGCTGATCGCCGCCACTGCACCACCGGCCCCGCGACCCCAGCTCTGGCCGGACAGAACTCCCAGACCGGCAATGACGAGTGCCACTCCGATCACGAGGTGGATCCAGCCCCAAGCGGTCAGATCGAACCGGTAGGCATACCGGGATGCGGCGAACAACGTGTCATGCGCGATTCCGGCCGCGCCCATCAGAATGCTGGCGGGCCCGCTGAGCAGCATCATGGCCCCAGCGAACGTGGAGGCGTCATCGACCGTTTCCCTGCCGTCGGGCCCTCCGCGTCCGCGCCGTGTCCTGGTCGGCACCGTTGTCATGGCAGCAGCCTTCCTGTGCAGCGCAATCGCTTCCCCGTTTTCATGATGGATCTTCCCGGGACGCCCCGCCTCCCGGGCGGCCCGCACGGCCGACGTCCGCGAGAAGCAGGCGGCTGCAGAGTGATGATCCAGGCCAGAGCATCACGCTGCGTTGTCGGCAGAGCCGCCGTGACGCCGATGAACGGAGTCCTCGGTGCACCAGCGTCCGAAGGTCCGGGCTCCTCCGTCTCATTCAGCGACAGACGCCACCGTTCAGGGGGCTGGCCGTCGACACTCAAAGAGCCGGCGAACGCGAATGAACCAAGTGAACGCCCGGCACCAGGGCCCAGGGTGGAGGGGCCGTGGGTGAGTGGAGGCGGGGCAAGTGTGGTCGGCCGACGGGCCGAGGCAGCTGCCGCAGCAAGACGGGCGCCGCAAGAAGTGAGCCGGAGTCGCAGGGTGAGTGTCTGACTGCGTGACAACATCTATGGACCCCGGCAGACGAGCGCGAACGTCTGCAAACCATCAGCGCACATGAGAGGGCCACCAGCCCAACTCGGCGCCCCCGCCCAAGTTGCTTCGGGACGAAGAAGTCCCGAGCTAGAGGCCGTCGCCTTCGATGAGTGAGCCGTCAGGGCCGAGAGAGAAGAAGCGCGGTGGGCCCATGGTTTCCATGGCCCTTTGCAACGCCGCTTCCCGCTCCGCGGGATCAGGGCCGTGCGGGTCCCGGACCCGGAAGCCGTGCAGTCGGATGCTGTCCTTGTCGATGTCGTCCGGCTCGGGGCGGCCCTCCAGTACGAAGCCGCAGAGGGCACGCAGTGCGTCTTCGCCCAGTTCCAGGGGGTGGAACGGCAGTGGGTACGGCTCTTCGTCCTCGTCCGGCCAAGGAATGACGTCGGCCGGGCGGTCTCCGGCCCAGTAGGGCAGCTCGAAGGAGAGTGGTTCGCCGATGTTCTCGATGATGCCGCTGTCCGGGGACAGGCTCAGAGAGCGGACGAGTCGGCCGTCCTCCCACACGGCGAACGCGAGCCAGTCCACGACGCTGTGCATGGCGTGCAGCACGAGCCGCCGGCCGATGCTCGCCGCCACGAGGTGTTCCGGGAGCTGGGAAGGAAGGTCGATCATCACCCTCTGGTCGCCGACGACCTCAAGGCCGGGCCAGCTCGCCGCGTACGCCGTTCCCTCCGGGGGGTACACGCCGTCCCGGAGAGCCGAGCCCTCGCTCTCCTCCATCTCCCGGCCCGGGTAGAGCAGCCGCATCATGCTGGCCGTGCGTGCGAGGTCCGCTGGGCCCGCTTCTCGCAGCAGCCCCGGTACATCGCCGTCTGCGTACACCAGAAAGCCCGTCTTGGCTCCCAAAGCCCCTCCCCAGGGTGTGGCTCTCGTTGGCGGGTGCACGGTAGCCGCCCCCACTGACAACACGAGATGACGAGCAAAAGATCTTGCGGACGGAAAGGCGGCTCTCCCGGCCACGCTCGCGCGGAAGCGCCCCGCGGCGCGTGGCTGCGGGGCGCCTGGGCGCCTGTGGGGGTCAGTCGATCTTCTCCCCGTCGTGCGTACCGCCCTTGCAGAGGTTGTCCTTCAGGTCGGCCATGCCGCCGCCCTGCTTGCACTCGGAAGGGGTGACGTAGGAGTGGGCATCCTGTGCGATGGCGGTGGCGGCGCCTGTGAGGCCGAGTCCGGCGAGGGCTGCCGTGGCGATGACGGTGGCGAGGATTCGTCGAATGCGCATGTGGTTCGCCTTTCACGGATTGCCTCGGTTGGGGCACTAGTCAGCTTCACCTTCGCCCATGTGGGTGGCACGTCGTGTTGCGCCATTCGGGTGATATTGCTGTCGGGTGCGGGGCGGAAAACGGGCCCGCCCGAGCCAGGGGAAGAAGGAGCAGCCTTCGTCTTCCGAGTGAATCAAGCCGTTCGCCGAGTGGCGTCCGACATGGCACCGGGTAGGCAATCGTGCTGTCGGACAAGAAGCGGACAGGGAGCAGCCCGATGCCGAAGTTCCTCATCCAGGCCACCTACACGCCAGAGGGCACGAAGGGGCTGCTCAAGGAAGGCGCCAGCGGCCGCCGCGAGGCCGTCGACCGGGTCGTCGCCGACCTCGGCGGGACGGTCGAGGCCATGTACTTCGCCTTCGGGGAGGACGACCTCGTGTGCATCATCGACCTCCCCGACCCGGCGTCGATGGCCGCCGCCAGCCTCACCGTCAAGGCCAGCGGCGCCCTCCGCACCCGGGCCACTCCCCTCCTCACACTCGAAGAGATCGACGAGGCCGCCCGCAGACAGGTCGCCTTCCGGGCTCCCGGCGCGTGATCCGGACACGGCACCTGGCGGGAGGTCGTGCACCGAGGGCGCACGGAGACATGCCTCCTCGCCCTGAAGGGCACTCGGTCAGCGAGCGTGGAGGTACTGAGATGAGCGCCGGAGAGAAGGCCAAGGCGAAGGCCGAACAGGTTGTGGGAAAGGCCGTGCGGACACTGGCTCACGCGGTGCACAAGGATGATCTCGCGGTGAAGGGTGCCGCCCTCGAAGCGCGGGGCAGGATGCGGGGTGCGAAGGAGGGGGCCAAGGGGGCCTTCAAACACTGAGAATGCCACCACCTCCCAGGGTGGTCCGGTGGCGGTGGCCAAACCGTGCGGTGGCCGGACCGTGCGTAGCCAACCCGGCGCCTGCATCTGATGCGCCCGGCACCCGCGTCTGGTGCTTCCGACGCCCGCGCCGGTGCGTCCAGTGGAGCCGACATGGCCCAGCCGGCTCGGCCACCGCCCGCCCCGCGCCTCAGGCAGCCGGCCGCCTTTACGGATTCGCCTCCACCGCCCGCGTCACCGCGTCCCTCATCCCACGCCACCCCCGAGGCCGCTGCGGTGCCAACCGGGTGACCATGCGGCCCAGCCATTCGGGGTCGCCCAGGAGGTGGGCCTGGCCCGCGTCGATGACGTGTGTCGTCAGCAGTTGGAGGAAGACGAGGTGGGCGCCGGGATAGGGGCGGGGGTGCCGGTCGAAGCGGGCGATCCAGTTCTCGTAGGGGTGGCGCAGGGTCATGTGCAGGTAGCCGCTGCCACGCCCCCGCCAGGGGCCGGGCAGGCCACCGAGGAGTCCCCCGAAGCCGTTCGAACCCCTGGCCGGGTACTTGCCGCCCATGGTGAGGTTCATGCCCAGCATGATCCGGGACCACGGGATCAGCTGTCCTTCCGAGTCGGGCTCGTGCTGGTACAGCCCGTCCCCTCGGAACTCCACCCAGTGGCCCTTGCCGCTGTCCCCCACCACCCAGCGGCCGTCGGACAGTTCCAACGGTCCCAAGGTCGCGCTCGTGTCCGTCATCCGACTAAGCCGCGCCGAATCCTGCGCGGAGCAGACGTCGCATGTCGTCGCCCAGCTCGGCGCTCGGATCGTGGATCAGCCGTTGCCGCAGGTCCAGCAGCAGCTCGGCCTCGGTGGTGCGGCCGCTGCGCCGGTGCGCCCTGGCCAGTCGCAGCAGCGCCGAGCGCACGGTGGGCGCATTGACGAAGAGCCCCTCGCCCAGATCGATCGACGGTACGCCCGTGTACGCGACGGACGTTCCGGACGGCGCCACCGGGCCTCGGCCGCGGCCCATGTCCTGGACCGCGGGCGCGACCGGCGGTTCCGCCAGGGCCTTGACCCCCATCCACTTGTTGCCGAAGCTGTGCGCAGTCATCTCGCCCCCTGGTCGCCACCCGGCCTCGGCACAGTGTCAGTGATCAAGCTGTTCGCCGTCCACTGTCCATCCAGGCCGACCACGCCCAGGCTCGGCAATGGCCGCCCGCTGACCAGATGGCCGCCCGCTGATCAAGCCGGTATCCAGTCGGGCCACCCCGGCGGCACGTTGTCCGCGGGGCAGAGGCCCGAGTCGCCGGGGTAGTCGGCCAGCGTTCCCCGGGCAGCGAAGAACCACCAGGCCAGGCACACCGTCGCGACGATCACCAGCACGGTCGGCAGTGCGGCGCGGATCGCCGTCGGCGCGGCCGGTGCCAGTCGTCGGCCTGCGGCCCGTGCCAGAAGCGCCACCACCGCGCCCGCTCCGGGGACCACGGGGAGCAGGACGTTGAGTTCCAGGCGTCCGCCGGCGTCGTACCCCGCGTCGCAGTACGCGCGGGCCCAGACGGTCAGGGACCAGGCGGCGCAGCCCATGGCGGCCCCGAACAGGGCGGAGGCCGCCCAGGGGAGGCAGGAGGCAGAGCTCGGGTCGGCTGTGTTCGCGTCACTCGGCTTGGCTGTGTTCACGTCATGACATGACAGCGCGCCCACCCGGCGCGGTTGCGCCGCGCCGGGTGCGTGTCCGAATGCGCACCTCGTGTCGGGTCCGGTCAGGACAGATCCGGTACGCAGCCGAACCAGTTCACCGCGTGCTTGTCCTCGGTGTAGCCCATGCATCGCATCGTCTTGTCGTGCAGGGTGCTGGTCCCGGCGATGTCCTCGTCCAGGTAGTCCGTCTTGTGGCGCGGCTGGACGAGGGTGTCGATGCCGATGACGTACCAGCGGTGTTTCTGCTCCGGGATGTCGCAGCCGTGCGCGGTGACGTTGCGGCTCGGTCCTTCACTCCATATCGGGCGTTCGGCGCGCTCGCAGTGTGCCTTCTCGGAAGCGGCGGCGGTGCCGGCGCCGGTGCCGAGCAGCGCCGCGGCGCCCATGGCCACCGCCGCGGCGGCGCCCAGCAGGCGGTGCGGGGTGCGGTTCATCAAGTGGTTCTCCCTGGCGATCACGATGACGGAACGGCAATCACGGAACGGCGCTGACGGAACGGCAGCCACGAGACCGCCATCACGGGACGGCAACCACGAGACACCCATCAGGGGACGGCAATCACGAGACGGCGATCACGCACCCACGACCAACCCGTCAGCTTCTGTGATCGTCACACCGGTCCCGGCGCCCGTCCTGGCGAGCACCGCACCCGTCCCACGTCCCGGTGACCGGTGTGGTGCCAATGCAGCAGCGCGAGTGACGCAGGTCACTTTTCGGCGCGTCACATCTCCGGCTCGCCCTCCGTCAATGAGGCGCAAGCAGCCGCAACCCACTGAGGAGCACACCATGGACGCTCGGCTCAACCTCTTCGCCAGCCCCGTCGCCGGCAAGGTGTTCAAGCACTTCAACGCGGCCGGCAAGGCGATCGCGGAATCCACGCTGCCCGCCGCCACGCAGGAGCTGGTGAAGATCCGTGCCAGCCAGATCAACGGGTGCGGGTTCTGCACCGACATGCACACCAAGGACGCCCTGGAGGCCGGGGAGAACCAGACCCGGCTGCACCTGGTCGCGGTCTGGCGTGAGGCCACCGTGTTCAGCGACGCGGAGCGGGCCGCGCTGGAGCTGGTGGAGCAGGGCACCCGGATCGCCGACGCGGCCGGCGGGGTCCCGGACGAGGTCTGGGCGAACGCCGCCAAGCACTACGACGAGGAGCAGCTCGCCGCCCTGGTGTCCCTCATCGCCGTGATCAACGCCTACAACCGCGCCAACGTCATCGTCCGGCAGCCCGCCGGCGACTACGTGCCCGGCATGTTCGGCTGAGACGAGCATCCGTCAGGGGTGCATGCGCGCGCCCTTGAGGACCTTGTCCACTCCGTTCTTCGGGCCGTACACCGCCAGGCCCACCAGGTCCAGCTCGGCGGTCGGGACGGCGCGGACGGCCGCGCGGTTGTCGCGGTCGTTGCCTGTGGTGAACAGGTCCGCTGTGAACACCGCGCACGGCAGGACACGGGTCAGCGCCCTGCCGTGCGCCGCCTTCAGGGTCTCCTTGGTGCCCTCGAAGACCAGCACCGGCTGGCGGAACATGGGCAGGTACGACACGCCGTCCGCGTCCTCGTACGGGTCGCCGACCACCTCGGGGAGCGTCGGGCCCAGGCCGCTGACCAGGAACGCGGTCACGTTCAGGCGCTGCCAGGGTTCGAGGTCCTCGCGCAGCAGCACGGCGATCTTCGTGTCGAAACGGATGGGTTCAGTGTTCATGGACTGAGACTCGCGGCCGGGTCCCCGTCCGGTCTTGTACGTTTTTTGCATGACCGTCGGGCACGAAGTGAGCGCGTGGCGTCCCCGGGTACCGGGCGTCACCGAGGTCTTCCACGCCCGTTTCACCGAGTACGCCTATCCGATGCACGTCCACGACGCCTGGACGCTGCTCATCGTGGACGACGGGGCCGTACGGTACGACCTCGACCGGCATGAGCACGGCACGCCGCTCGACACCGTGTCGCTGCTGCCGCCGCACGTGCCGCACAACGGGTCGCCGGCCACGCCGGGGGGTTTCCGCAAGCGGGTCGTCTATCTGGACAGCAGCCGGCTCGGGGAGGAGTTCATCGGGCCGGCCGTGGACTCCCCCGACCTCCGTGACCCGGTGCTCCGGCTGCGCGTCGGGCAGTTGCACTCCGCCCTCGCGCGGCCCGGTGACGAGCTGGAGGCGGAGAGCAGGCTGACCCTCGTCGCGGAGCAGCTCCGGCACCGGCTGCGGCGGCGGCCCACGGGCGGGGGACGGCACGAGAGTCCCGTACTCGCCCGCCGGCTGCGGGAGTTGCTGGACGCGCGGGTCGTCGAGGGCATCTCGCTGGAGGAGGCCGGCCGGTTGCTGCACGCCCATCCGGCGCACCTCATCCGGGCGTTCAGCGGCGCGTACGGCATCGCCCCGCACCAGTACCTGATGTCGCTGCGGGTCGGGCGGGCCCGGCGGCTGCTGCTGGACGGGGTGCCGCCGGGCGAGGCGGCCCCGGTCGCCGGGTTCTACGACCAGGCCCATCTCACCCGGCACTTCAAGAAGCTGGTCGGGGTGACCCCGGGGCGTTACCGGAGCAGGGCGCGCTGAGCCTCGTACAGGTTGCGCGGGCGTACGGCGTCCGTGGTGCCGTACAGCTCCAGGCGGGAGTGCAGGTCTCCGGTGAAGTCGGGGACGTCGGTCTGGTCGAATTCACGGACCTCGTTGATGCCGACGGTCGCCGAGTACGGGGCGAGGCCGTCGATCTTCACCAGGCCGGCCCGGCCGTTGGTGACCCGGATGTTCCAGTGGGTGAACCGGGCGCCGAAGAGCGGGCCGGCGCTGGCGTCCCCGCCGTGGCGGCCGTTGTTGTTCACGGTGATGTCGGTGCGGACGTTGGCGAAGGGCAGGCCGCGGTGGCTGTCGAAGGTGCCCATCCGCATGTCGCCGCGTGACCAGACGTTGTGGGAGGACAGTCCTTCGACGTTGATGCCGTGCAGTTGGGTGTTCGCGGGGGCGGGGACCGTGCGCTCCTCGATGGTGAAGTCCTCGATCAGGTTGTCGTGGGAGCCCTCGCGGCAGAAGTACGGGTGGTGCGAGCCCCGGCCGGCGACCCGGGTACGGCGCAGGGTGCAGGCGGAGGCGGCGACCAGGCCGAAGCCGTTGTCGACGTGGCGGACCGTGACGTCGTCCACCCAGCAGTCGTAGGCGCACTGGAGGACGACGCCGTTGTAGCCCTTGTCGAGGAGATGGGGGGACTGCGGGGTCTGGACCGCCTCCAGGGTCAGTCCTTCGACGCCCGATCCGGTCAGCTCCGGAACGTGCGTGGTCAGGCGCGGGTCCCACTCCGGGCGGATGTCGAGCGGGAGGGGGCGTTCCAGGGTGACGCGCCGGCCGTGGACGCGGTGGACGCGGACGGGCCATTCGTAGGGGACGTACGACGTCAGTTTCGTCTTGTCGTCCCAGACGTACGCCGCCGGGCCGGGGCCGTCGCCCGCCATGTGCCGGAGGAGGGTGTGGGCGGAGTCGTCGGCGAGGCGGAGGAGGACGAGCCGGCCGGGGTGGAGGGCGGAGGGGTCGGCGACCGTGACCGCCCATGAGCCGCGCTTCGCCGGTGCGACGGTGGTGAGGGTCGTCCACTCGTCGCGCCTGTTGCCGGTCCAGCCCTCGAAGGGCCAGGCCCGGTCCCGGATGGCGGCGGTCAGGGATTCCCAACGGGCTCTCGGCGCCAGCCAGATGAGACCTCCCGCCCAGGACCAGGAGGACTTGTCGCCGCCGTAGCGGGAGCCGTAGACGCCGATCAGCTCGGTGAGGTTCCTCGTCGCGTACAGGGTCGTACGGCCGCTGCCGGCGCCGCGCAGGACGACGTTCGAGTCGCCGAGGCGGATGACGTCGTCGATGCGGTAGGTGCCGGGCGGGATGGTGACCGTGCCACCGCCGGCCCTTCCGGCGGCGGCGATGGCACGGTTGATCGCGGGGGCGCAGTCCGTGGTGCCGTCGGGTACGGCGCCGTACGCGGTGACGTCGGCGACGACCCGGGGGCGGGGGAAGCGGCTCGCCCCGGCCCGGCAGCCCGCCCGGCCGATGTACGGGATCTGCCGGTGGGTGAGCGGGGTGCGGGTGAACTCCCGCCAGAGGGTGGGCGGTTCGGCCGCCCGCGCGGTGCCGGTCGCGGCGCCCAGGGCCACCGCGGTGGCTCCGGCGAGCAGGGTCCGTCTGGTGAGGTGCGCGTTGCTCATGTCCACCCGCCCCTTCATCTTCCCGGTGTACGAGTCATTCATCTATGTGAATGACGTTCAGGAATGCGTTGGCGGTGAGCATGCCACTGTGCCCGGGGAGCGGGAAGGGGTCGTACGGAAGAAAAGCGAGCGTCAGTCCGCGGGGCGGTCGATCAGGTGCATGAACGCCTCCAGGTTGCGTGTGGACTCGCCGCGCGCCACCCGCCAGGCGTACTCCTTGCGGATCGAGGAGGCGAAGCCGAGCTCCAGCAGGGTGTTGAAGGCGCCGTCGGCCGCTTCCAGGACCTGGCCGAGGAGCCGGTCCACCCCGTCCGGGGTGACGGCGGCGAGGGGCAGCCGGGCGGTGACGTAGACGTCGCCGAGGTGGTCCACGGCGTAACTCACGCCGTAGAGCTTGAGGTTGCGCTCCAGCAGCCAGCGGTGGACGCCCGCCTCGTTCTCGTCGGGGTGGCGGATGACGAAGGCGTTGAGGGAGAGGGAGTGGCGGCCGACGAGGAAGGACACCGTGGTGGACAGCTTGCGCGTGCCGGGCAGCTTGACCACGTAGTTCCCCGGCTCGGGGCTCTCCCACTCCAGTTCCGCGTCCTCAAGGACGCTCTCCAGGACCTGTCCTGCCTTCTCGACATCACCCATGGTGGGAGCGTACGCGACGGCGGTGGGACTGGGTCGCGGCCGTGTAGACGTCGGCGGTGGCGGCGGCGGCCGCGTCCCAGCCGAAGGACTGGGCGTGCCGTGCGGCGGCCCGGCCCATGCGCGCGCAGAGCGCCGGTTCGTCGGCGAACCGGCGCAGCACGCGCGCGTAGTCGGCCGGGTCGTGGCCCTGGACCAGGAAGCCGGTCTCGCCGTCCCGCACGGCCACCGGCAGACCGCCGACCGAGGCCGCGAGCACCGGCGTCCCGGACGCCTGCGCCTCGATGGCGACCAGCCCGAAGGACTCGCTGTACGACGGCATGACCAGGACGGACGCGGCCCGGAACCAGTCCGCCAGCTGCTCCTGGCCGACCGGCGGGCGGAACCGCACGACGTCCGCGATGCCCAGCCGGGCCGCGAGCTTCTGCAGCCCCTCCGGCTTGGCGAGCCCGCTGCCGCTGGGGCCGCCGACGACCGGGACGAGGATGCGGGAGCGCAGCTCCGGGCGCTCGTCCAGCAGGACGGCCACGGCGCGCAGCAGGATGTCCGGCGCCTTGAGGGGCTGTATGCGGCCCGCGAAGAGGGGGATCAGGGCGTCCCGCGGGAGACCGAGACGGGCGCGGGCGGCGGCGCGGGCGTCGTCCACGGGGGCGGGCGAGCCGTCCTTCGACGAGCCGTCCGTCGGGGAGCCGCCCTTCAGCGGGCCGTCCACCAGAGAGCGGCCCTCCAGCGAGCCATCCGTCGCGAAGTCGCCCTGCGGGAAGGGGCGGAAGCGGTCCAGGTTCACGCCCGGGTGGACGACGGCGACCTTCGCGGGGTCGGCGGCGTAGTGCTGGACCAGCTCGCCGGCCTCCTCGGCGGTGTTGGCGATCAGCCGGTCGGCGGCGGCCACGATCTGGGTCTCGCCGATGACCCGGGCGGCGGGCTCGGGGGTGTCGCCGTCGGCCAGGTTGGCGTTCTTGACCTTGGCCATGGTGTGCATGGCGTGCACCAGCGGCACGCCCCAGCGCTGGGCGGCGAGCCAGCCGACGTGGCCGGAGAGCCAGTAGTGGGAGTGCACGAGGTCGTAGTAGCCGGGCCGGTGGCCGGCCCAGGCCTGCATCACGCCGTGCGTGAAGGCGCACAGCTGGGCCGGGAGGTCCTCCTTGGCCAGGCCCTCGTAGGGACCCGCGTCGATGTGCCGGACGAGGACGCCGGGGGCCAGCTCGACGACGGGGGGCAGGCCGCCGGCCGTGGCCCGGGTGAAGATCTCGACCTCGATGTTGATCGCGGCCAGCCGCTGGGCCAGCTCCACGATGTAGACGTTCATGCCGCCCGCGTCGCCGGTGCCGGGCTGGTGGAGCGGGGAGGTGTGCACGGAGAGCATGGCGACCCGGCGGGGCCTGCGGTACAGCCGGAGCCGCGTGCCGGCCGCCGGGGAGCGTCGCCCGAGCCTGCTGACGTACTGGCTCACCTGGCGTTCCTCCTTGTTGCGGGCATGCCTGACGAGGGCCCACCTCGCCCTCCAAGCTGGTCCAACAGCGAGCGGGTGCCCGCCCATTTCCCGCTCAGGCGGCTTTGCCGAATCATTACCCGAGATCGATCAACGGTTCGAATGCGGATGGCGTCGGCGCCGGTGCGTCCCGAGAGGCAGGCCCGCGGCGGCGGCCGCTTACCCTCGTACTCATGACAGCCCGCGCAGCCACCCGCCCCGTGGGAACGGTGACGCGCGGGACCACCAACCCCAACCGGCTCCGCCGCATGGACCGCTGGATCGCGGCCACGCACGGTGCCGAGCTGCGCCGCGCGAGCGAGCCGGTGGCGGTCGACCTGGGATACGGCGCCGCTCCCTGGACCGCCGTGGAGCTGCTGACCCGGCTCCGCGCGGCAGCGCCCCGCGCGCGTGTCGTGGGCGTCGAGATCGAACCGGAGCGGGTCGCGGCGGCCCGGCCGTACGAGCGGGAGGGGCTGACCTTCCGGCACGGCGGCTTCGAGATCCCGGTCCCCGGGCGCCCGGTGCTGATCCGGGCCGCCAACGTGCTGCGCCAGTACGACGAGGACGAGGTCGCGGCGGTCTGGGAGCGGCTGCGCGCGCGGCTCGCCCCGGCGGCCGGCGGCTCGCGCGGCGGGCTGCTGGTGGAGGGGACGTGCGACGAGATCGGGCGGCGGCACGTGTGGGTGGCGCTCGGCCCGGAGGGTCCGCGCACGGTCACCTTCGCCACCCGGCTGGGCTCCCTGGACCGCCCCTCCGACCTCGCCGAGCGCCTGCCGAAGGCGCTGATCCACCGCAACGTCCCTGGCGAACCGGTGCACGCCTTCCTGCGTGACTTCGACCGCGCCTGGGCCGCCGCCGCGCCCTACGCCTCCTACGGCGCCCGGCAGCGCTGGCTGCGCGCGGTGCGGGACCTGACCGCCGACTGGCCCGTCACCGACTCACCGGCCCGCTGGCGGCACGGCGAAGTGACGGTCACCTGGGCCGCGTTGGCGCCCCGGTCCTGATCCCGGCGCCCCGGGCCGGACAGTGACGGTCCGCGTCTGACGCCGCGCCGGTATCACCCGTTCGGGGGTATCACAGACGGAACGATCTCCGTGCGTCGTTCGTCACACCGGCGAGGAGATCGTCGTATCCGGTGGCGAGCGGGGGAATTCCGGTTTCCGACGGCCTCTGTCGCTTTGCGCGCGGCCGTGGCACGATCCCTCAGACGCCCGTAAGTTACTGACGGTAAATCAGTTTGGGGGGAAGACGTATGGGACCGGGCAAGCGCGGCCTGCTCACGGCCGCCCTGACCGTGATCTGCGCGGTGACCGTCCTGTCGGCGCCCGGCACCGCGTTCGCGGTGCCCGAGCCCTCCCGCACCCCGTCCGGGACCCCGACACCCACGGCGACTCCCATACCGGCCCCGACTCCCGCGCCCAGCAAGGATCTTGAAGAGGTCCGCGCGAAGCTCGACAAGCTCTACCACGACGCCGCGGTGGCCACCGACGCGTACAACGCGGCCGAGGAGAAGGCCGAGAAGCAGTCCGCCGAGATCGTGGAGCTGGCGAAGAAGATCGTCGCCGGCCGGCGGAAACTGGACGAGCTCAAGGACCAGGCGGGCGCCGCCGCCCGCGACCAGTACCGCACCGGTGGCTTGTCCGACACCGCCCGGTTCCTGCTCAGCGACGACCCGGGCCGGTTCCTGGACGGCGCCGGCCGGGTGCTCCAGGGCCAGCAGGCGGCGAAGAAGCTGATGACGGAAAAGGCCCGCACCCAGCAGGAGTTGCAGAGTTACGCCGACGACGCCTCCGCCCGCTGGAAGGAGCTGGAGGCGAACCGCAAGGTCAAGGACGCCGCCAAGAAGAAGATCGAGAAGCAGATCGACGCGGCCGAGAAGCTCCAGTCCCGGCTGGAGAAGAAGGAGAAGGAGCGGCTCGCCGAGCTGGAGCGGGAGGCCGCGGCCAGGGCGCAGACCGCCTGGCTGGACACCGGCGCCCTCAAGGACGTCCACGGAAAGGCCTCCGCACAGGGCGAGAAGGCCGTGCAGTACGCCACCCGGCAGCTCGGCAAGCCGTACGTGTGGGGTGCCGAGGGCCCGGACTCCTTCGACTGCTCGGGCCTGACCTCCCAGGCCTGGGCGGCGGCCGGCCACCCCGTGCCGCGCACCTCGCAGGAGCAGTGGAAGCAGCTCAAGCACGTCGAGGTGAAGGACATGCGCCCCGGTGACCTCGTCATCTACTTCGACGACGCCAGCCATGTGGGGATGTACATCGGCGACGGCACGATCATCCACGCGCCGCGCCCCGGGCGGACGGTGACGACCGCGGGTGCCGGCTCCATGCCGATCCTGGGGGTCGTACGACCGGACGCGTGACCGGTCGCGCGTGGTGCGGTGCGGGTCATCTCCCCGGTGACGTACGTCATGTGACCCACCGCACGCGCGATCCGCCCCAAACTCCCCCAGGACGTGAGCTTCGTCATCCCGCCGGGGCCGTCGGCGTGTCCAACTGCGGTACGGAAAGCGGCATATGACAGTGGCGGGCACGGGAGCGACGCGGCTCACACCATTCCGTCGGGGCGGTCCCAGCCGCTATGGTCCCGGTCGGTGGGTCGAGACCCCTCGACGCCGCCGTGCCCTCGGGGGGAGGGAAGGAACCCAGGAAATGCCCGTACCCGTACCGCGGCAGAGAGCGATCCCGGCCGTGGAGAGTGGTCAGGCGCAGGCCGCCCGCGCAGTCGGCGGCCCCCTCAAGGAAGAGGCCCACCGCGACGCCACGGCCGTGAACGGCACCGGCGCCACTCTCACCCTGCTGCTGATCGAGGACGATCCGGCCGGCTCGCCGATCGTGCCCGACCTGCTGGACTCGGCCGGCAAGCCGATCCGCGTCCGCACCGCCCGCAACCTCACCGAGGCCGAGCGGCTGCTCACCGACGACGTCCACTGCATCCTGCTGGACCTGGCGCTCCCGGCGCCGGGCGGCAGCGACACCGACGACGAGCTGGCCGTGCTCAGGCACGTCCTCCAGCTCGCGCCCCGGCACGCCGTGCTCGCGCTGACCGCCTCCGGCGACGCCGAGCGCGGCGCCGAGGCCGTGCGCGTGGGCGCCCAGGACTACCTCTTCCGGGACGAGCTGGACGGCCGGCTGCTCAGCCGCGCCATCCGGTACGCGGTGGAGCGCAAGCGGTCCGACACGGCCGAGCGGCGGCTCGCCGAGGGCAAGATGCGCGCGCAGGAGAACCGCCGGCTGGAGCGCGGCCTGCTGCCGACCCCGCTGCTGGAGGGCTCCTCGCTGCGGTTCGCCGCGCGCTACCGCCCCGGCCGGTCCCGGGCGCTGCTCGGCGGCGACTTCTACGACGCCGTCCGCACCCCCGACGGCACCGTGCACGCCATGATCGGCGACGTCTGCGGGCACGGCCCGGACGAGGCCGCGCTCGGCGTGGAGCTGCGCATCGCCTGGCGGGCGCTGACCCTGGCCGGGCTGTGCGGGGACGAGCTGCTGAACACCATGCAGCAGGTGCTGGAGCACGAGCGCGCCGACGAGGAGATCTTCGCGACGCTGTGCACGGTGGACATCGCGCCCGACGGCCGCCGGGCCGGCCTGTGCCTGGCCGGCCATCCGGCCCCGCTGATCGCCCGCCCCGGCCGGCCGGCGCGGCTGCTCCCCTACGAGAACAACGGCCCCGCCCTGGGGCTGCTGCCCGGCGCCCGCTGGCCGCGGATGCAGGTCGAGCTGGGTGCCGAGTGGAGCCTGATGCTCTACACCGACGGGCTGATCGAGGGCCGGGTCGGTGAGGGCGGGGAGCGGCTCGGTCAGGACGGCATGCTGGAGATGATCCGCCGGCAGCTGTCCGAGGGGCTGCGGGGGGAGGCGCTGCTGCGGGCCGCGGTGAGCGAGGTGCGGGACCTCAACGGGGGTGAGCTGACCGACGACGTCGCGGTGGTGCTGCTGGATCGGACGCGGTAGGCGCAATCCCGCCGCAGGCGGTCGCGCGCCGTCGCCGGGTACCGGCAGCTCCTGGCTCGACCCGCACGCACCCGGCGGGCGGCCCCGCGGCGGGATGCCGTCAGCGGCCGCCGTTGTACGGGCCGTACGGGCCGTCGCTGCTGCTTCCGCCCCCGCGGCGGCCCCACCCGCGGCCGCCGCCCACCTGCTGGAGGGCGGGGCGGACGTCGACGAGGTAGACGATGCTCGCCACCGCGCCGGCGATGGGGAGGATGGACAGGAGCGAGAACAGGTAGCTGACCACGAGGGCGATGGCGAGGATGATCAGCCAGAAGACCTTGTTCTGCTTGTCGGCGGCGCGGAAGGCGTCCTCGCGCCGGAACGCGGCGTCGAACAGCCCGAACGCGGCCAGGGCCATCAGAATGATCTTCAAGATGCCCAAGAAACCCGCGAAGCCCAACATCAGCATGCTGCCCACCGCCCGTTGATTGCCGATCCCTGCTACGCCGCCACCGTACCCATAGAACGGGCCGGACACCCCAAAGGTGCCCGGCCCGGAACCGTCTCGTCGGCCATGGTCACTTGGCCGGCGGGGTCGTCTTCTTCGCCGTGGTGGTCGGGGTGGTGGTGGTCTTGCGGGGAGCCGGGGCCTTCTTCGCCACGGGCTTCCTGTCCGCGGCCGGGTCGGCCTTCGCCTCGGCCGGCTTCGGCTGGTCGTCCTTGACCTCGACCGGCTCGGGCTTGCCCTCGACCGCGATCGCCAGCTCCTCGATCTCCTCGGCGGCCTCGCCGCGCCAGGTCTTCACGGCCTGCTCGCCGTGCTCGGCGACCCGCTCGTAGGTCTCGCGGGCCTTGACGGCGTACTCGGCGGCGACGCCGACGCTGCGCAGGGCGAGGTCCTGGGCGGTCTCGCCGAGCTTCTTGAGGTCGACGTCGATGGTCCCGATGAACTCGTTGACCTTGGCCTGAAGGGTCTCCTGCGCCTCCTTGGCGCGGGCGGTGGCCTTCTCCTGCACGGCCTTCGGGTCGGTGTTGCGCACGGCCTCGATGCGCGCCGGGGCCTCGGCACGCAGCTGCTCGACCAGGGCCGGCACCTTCTTGGCCTGCTGAAGCGCCAGGTCGGCGGTGCCGGCGGCGAAGTAGAGCGGGGTCGGGTCGCTGAGGGTCTTGCGCAGGTCGTCGGTGATGGCCATGGTGAGGGTCCTCCCGGATCGGATTCGCGTTCGGCTGGGTTGGTGTGGTCCGCGGCGGGCGTCCGGAGCCCTGGTCCGGCTTTATCCGGCCGTCCGCCGCGGGCCGGCGTCCGTGTCACTTCCGGCGGCATCGCCTGAGCCGGCCGTACGGCTGCCGTCGCCGGTCCCCTGGTCCACGGGTCCGTTCCCGGGGCCGTCGTCCTCGGCGCGCTCGCCGATCCCGAAGCCGTTCTCCTTGCGGAAGGACTCGTAGATCTGGAGCAGCACCTGCTTCTGCCGCTCGTTGAGCGTGGGGTCGGCGAGGATGACGGCGCGCGTCTCGACCTCGTCCCGGTCCCGTTCGGCGTCGAGGATGCCGGCGCGGACGTACAGCGTCTCGGCGGAGATGCGCAGGGCCTTGGCGACCTGCTGGAGCACCTCCGCGCTGGGCTTGCGCAGCCCGCGCTCGATCTGGCTCAGGTACGGATTGGACACCCCGGCGGCGTCGGCGAGCTGCCGCAGCGACAGCTGGGCGTTCCGCCGCTGTTCGCGCAGGTACTCACCGAGGTTGCCGACGTTCAGCGATGCCATGCCTCCACCTTGCCCCACCCACGCTAACAATTGCAAGCACCCCGCTTGCAAGAGTGTGTCGTGTCACCGGTAAGGCGTCAGGAATGGAGAAGCGCCCGCCGTCGGGGCGCCGCTACGGTTGCCGGCATGGACGACGCCATCGCACAGCATGCCGCCGACAGTCATGACCTGATCCGTGTGCACGGGGCACGCGAGAACAACCTCAAGGACGTGAGCGTCGAGATCCCCAAGCGCCGGCTCACGGTGTTCACCGGGGTCTCCGGCTCGGGCAAGAGCTCGCTGGTGTTCGACACCATCGCCGCCGAGTCGCAGCGGCTGATCAACGAGACGTACAGCGCGTTCGTCCAGGGCTTCATGCCCACGCTGGCGCGGCCCGAGGTCGACGTGCTCGACGGGCTGACCACCGCGATCATCGTCGACCAGCAGCGGATGGGCGCCGACCCGCGCTCCACGGTCGGCACCGCGACCGACGCCCACGCGATGCTGCGCATCCTGTTCAGCCGGCTCGGCACCCCGCACATCGGCTCGCCCAAGGCGTTCTCCTTCAACGTCGCCTCGATCAGCGGCGCGGGCGCGGTCACCGTGGAGCGCGGAGGGAAGACGGTGAAGGAGCGCCGCGCGTTCAGCATCACCGGCGGCATGTGCCCGCGCTGCGAGGGCCGGGGCACGGTCACGGACATCGATCTGTCCCAGCTCTACGACGAGGACAAGTCGCTCAGCGAGGGCGCGCTCACCATCCCCGGTTACAAGCCGGGCGGCTGGAACCACCGCCTCTACACCGAGTCGGGCCTCTTCGACCCGGACAAGCCGATCCGCACGTTCAGCCGGCGGCAGCTCGACGACTTCCTGTACCGCGAGCCGGTCCGGATGAAGATCGCGGGCATCAACATGACCTACGAGGGTCTGGTGCCGCGCATCCAGAAGTCGATGCTCGCCAAGGACCGGGAGGCGATGCAGCCGCACATCCGGGAGTTCGTGGACCGCGCGGTCACCTTCACGACCTGCCCCGACTGCGACGGCACCCGGCTCAGCGCGGCGGCCCGGTCCTCGAAGATCAAGGGGATCAGCATCGCCGACGCCTGCGCGATGCAGATCAGCGACCTGGCCGCGTGGGTGCGCGGCCTGGCCGAGCCGTCCGTGGCGCCGCTGCTCACCGCGCTGGGCGAGACCCTGGACTCGTTCGTGGAGATCGGCCTCGGCTACCTCTCCCTGGACCGGCCCGCGGGCACGCTCTCGGGCGGCGAGGCGCAGCGGACGAAGATGATCCGCCACCTCGGCTCCTCGCTGACCGACGTCACGTACGTCTTCGACGAGCCGACCACCGGCCTGCACCCGCATGACATCCGGCGGATGAACGACCTGCTGCTGCGGCTGCGTGACAAGGGCAACACGGTGCTGGTGGTGGAGCACAAGCCGGAGGTCATCGCGATCGCCGACCACGTGGTGGACCTCGGCCCGGGCGCCGGTACGGCGGGCGGCACCGTCTGCTTCGAGGGCACCGTCGCCGGGCTGCGGGCGAGCGGCACGCTCACCGGGCGGCACCTGGACGACCGGGCGGCGCTGAAGAAGACGGTGCGGAAGCCGACCGGGGTCCTGGAGATCCGCGGCGCCAGGACCCACAACCTGCGGAACGTGGACGTCGACATCCCGCTCGGCGTGCTCACCGTCGTCACCGGGGTCGCCGGCTCCGGCAAGAGTTCGCTGGTGCACGGGTCGATCCCGGCCCGTGAGGGGGTGGTGTCGGTGGACCAGGCGCCGATCCGTGGTTCGCGGCGCAGCAACCCGGCGACGTACACCGGTCTGCTGGAGCCCATCCGCAAGGCGTTCGCCAAGGCCAACGGGGTGAAGCCGGCGCTGTTCAGCGCCAACTCCGAGGGCGCCTGCCCCTCCTGCAACGGCGCCGGGGTCGTCTACACCGACCTGGCGATGATGGCCGGGGTGGCCACCACCTGCGAGGAGTGCGAGGGCAAGCGGTTCGACGCCTCGGTGCTGGAGTACCGCCTGGGCGGGCGGGACATCAGCGAGGTGCTGGCGATGCCGGTGACCGAGGCCGAGGAGTTCTTCGGCGACGGCGAGGCCCGCACCCCGGCCGCCCACCGCATCCTGCGGAACATGGCCGACGTGGGCCTCGGCTACCTCACCCTCGGCCAGCCGCTCACCACTCTCTCCGGCGGTGAGCGGCAGCGGCTGAAGCTGGCCACGCACATGGCGGAGAAGGGCGGGGTCTACGTCCTGGACGAGCCGACCACCGGCCTCCATCTCGCCGACGTGGAGCAGCTGCTGGGCCTGCTGGACCGGCTGGTCGACGCCGGCAAGTCGGTGATCGTCATCGAGCACCACCAGGCGGTCATGGCGCACGCCGACTGGATCATCGACCTCGGCCCCGGCGCGGGCCACGACGGCGGCCGCGTCGTCTTCGAGGGCACCCCGGCCGACCTGGTCGCCGCGCGCTCCACCGTCACCGGCGAGCACCTCGCGGAGTACGTGGGCGCCTGACGCGGCGCGGGCCGGGCGTGCGGCGCCGTGTCGCCGGGCCACCGGCCATCGCCGACCGCGGGCGTGCCATGGCCGGACGCGCCCACGGGGCGGAGCCGCGTGTCAGACACGGCCACGCGCCCCTCCAGGGTGTCCCCTCAGCCACTCCTCCAGCACCGCGAAGTCGGCCTCGGTCAGGCCGTACCGGTGGTCGACGCGATGCGCGAGGGCTGGGGCCGGGTGGTGGACGGCGATCCAGGCGCGGTCGGCCCCGGTGATCTCGTCGTCCACCCAGACGAAGGGCCGGCCCGCCGCCCAGCGGGTCAGCGGCCAGGTCTTCCAGTGCTGCGGGGCCGGCCGCTCGTCCGCGTCCGGCCACCGCACGACCGGCAGCGGCGGCAGGCCCAGCCACGGCGCGATGCAGTCGTTGGCGTCGTCCATCCACGTCGTGGCCCACACAAGTTCGCAGCCCAGCGCCGTCAGCCGGGGCCCCAGCGCGGGGTCGAGGCGGGGCAGCAGCGGGTGGCCGGCCGGCACCGGCGGGCCGTCGTACAGCGGGTAGGCGCGGTCCGCCGCCCCGAAGGGGATGAGCGGACCGTCCACGTCGAGGAAGAGCAGCATCACCCTTCAGGTTCGTGCCCGCAGCACCGGTCGTCCAGGACCCCGCCCCCGGTCAGAACGGCAGCGGCCGGCTGTGGACGACGTCCAGCCGGGACACCGCCCGGGTGAGCACCACGTAGAGCCGGTGGGCGCCCCGTTCCTCCGCCTCGGCCACGGCCGCCGGTTCCACGGCGACGACGTGGTCGTACTCCAGGCCCTTGACCACGCTCGCGGGGACCACGGTCAGCCGGGCGGCGGGCGTGTCGGGGCCGGCCGTGTCGAGGCCGGCCCGGCCGAGCGCCGCGCGCACCCGGTCGGCGTCCGCGTCGGCCGTGACCACGCCGACCGAGCCCTCCCGGGCGAGGGCGTCGCGCACGGCGGTCACGGTGGTGCCGAGCAGGTCCTCGGTGGGCCGCAGGGTCAGCTCCCCGTCCGTGCGCAGCGAGGTGGCGGCGGGCACGGCGACGTCGAGGCGGGCGAGCAGCCGGTTGGCGAGCTCCAGCACGGCCGCCGGCACCCGGAACCCGGTGGTCAGCGGCACCACGGCCGCGTCCGGCCGGCCCAGGTGGCGCAGTTGGACGGACCAGTCGCGGGCGGCCCACGGGGTGGTGCCCTGGGCGAGGTCGCCGAGGACGGTCAGGGAGCCGAACTCGGCCCGGCGGGCGATGGCCCGGCACTCCATCGGCGACAGGTCCTGCGCCTCGTCCACGACGAGGTGGCCGTAGCCCTCGGGGTGTTCGACGAGCCCGGCGAGTTCGTCGAGCAGGACCAGGTCGGCGGCCGACCAGCGGGCCGACTTGTACGAGCGCGGCGGGCGGGGCCAGAGCAGTGCCGCCCGCTCGTCCGGGTCCAGCAGGCCGCCGGCCGCCCGGGCCAGCCCATCGGCGTCGGTGAGGAGTTCGGCGAGGACCTCCTCGGGGCGGACCTTCGGCCACACGGCGTCGAGCCGCTCGGTCAGCGGCCGGCAGCGCTCGACGCGGCGCGCCCAGGAGGCGGGCAGCACCCCGGAGCGCCGTTCGGCCCGGTCGCGCAGCCGCCGTACCACCCGGGTGCGCACCCGCTCCCGTCCGACGGCGTACGGCGGTTCCTCGGCGCGCACCTGAGCGACCAGGTCGGCGAGTTCGGCGGCGGGGACCCGCCAGCGGTAGGAGCCGTCGGGCACGACGAGGTCGGCGGCCCCGTCGGTGGTCACGCGCGCGTACAGCGCCCGGCGCAGCACCTCGGCCATGCGCGGGTCGTGCTTGACCGCCGCGGTCTTCAGCGGGTCGGTGCCGGTGACCGGGTGGCGGGCGATCTCGTCCAGCAGGGTGGACTGGCGGACGCCCGTCTCGCCGAGGGAGGGCAGCACCTCGGCGATGTAGCCGAGGAAGGTGCGGTTGGGGCCGAGGATCAGCAGGCCGGAGCGCTGGAGCCGCTTGGGGTGGGTGTAGAGCAGGTACGCGGCCCGGTGCAGGCCGACGGCGGTCTTGCCGGTGCCGGGGGCGCCCTGCACGCACACGGAGTCGGTGAGGGCGGCGCGGACGAGGTCGTCCTGCTCGGGCTGGATGGTCGCGGCGATGTCCCGCATGGGGCCGACGCGGGGCCGTTCGATCTCGCGGGCCACGATGTCGCTGGTCCGGGACTCGCCCCGGCCCAGGTGCTCGTCCTCCAGGCCGGTGAGGTCGGCGGAGTCGCCCCGGCTGCCGGGCGCCCAGCCGAACCGGCGCCGGACCGCCACGCCCTGCGGTTCGCGGGCGCTCGCCTGGTAGAAGGCGCGGGAGACGGGGGCCCGCCAGTCGACCACGAGCGGTGGTGCGGCCGGGTCCTCGGTGATGCGGACCCGGCCGACGTGGTAGCTCTGCCCGCCGTGCCCGGGGTCGCCGTCGGCGAAGTCGAGCCGGCCGAAGAACAGCGGGCCGGGCGGGAGTTCGCGCAGGGCCTTGGCCTGGCTGCGCAGCCGGTGGCCGAGGACTTCGGCGTCGGCTCCGGAGGCGGAGACGTCCTCCCCGATGACGACCTGCTCGGCGGCGCCCTCGACCATCGCGGCGAGGGCCGTACGGCAGGTGTCGTGGTAGGCGCGCTCGGTGTGCAGGGTGTCCTTGAGGGCGGAGTCGGATGACGTCATGGCGCCAGCGTACCGCCATAACGTTACCGAGTTACATTTCTTACCGAGTCACATACGCTGGCCCCGGAGCTCCGGCAGCGCCTCCGCCAGCCGCCGGAACGCCCGCTCCGCCGCCTCCACCGCGTCCGGCGCGACCTCCGCCACCGGCTCCCCCGCCGCGATCCGCCGCCAGTTGTCCAGGGCGAGGACCCGCTGTACGGCGATGATCTGCGCGGCGGCCAGCCGTGCCGCCAGATCACCCCCGAGCGCCTCGGCGAGCGCCGCCTCCGACCGCTCCTGGTGCGCGTACGCCCGCGCCACCAGGGACGGGGTGCCGTAGAGCAGACGGTGGAAGGCGAGCACGCCGGGGTGGTCGTTCAGCCCGGTGACCGGGTCGCGCCGCTCCAGGCCGGCGAGGAAGTGCCGGCGCAGCGCGTCCACCGGGTCGGCCGCCCCGGCGACCACCCGCGCGGCCTCCGTCTCGTGGTCCGCGATCCGGTGCAGGACCAGGTCCTCCTTGGCCGGGAAGTACCGGAAGAGGGTCGGCTTGGAGATCCCGGCCGCGGCGGCGACCTCCGCCACGGACACGGCGTCGAAGCCCCGCTCCAGGAACAGTCGTACGGCGATGTCCGACACGTCCTGGTACATCCGCTGCTTCTTGCGCTCGCGCAGGCCCATCTCACCCATGGGGTGAGCCTACGCAGGGCTGTCCGTACCGGTCCGCAGGCCCAGCGCGCGGGTCAGGTAGGGATTGGACCGGGGCGGGATGGTCAGGCCCAGCGACGCGGTGGCCGCCGCCAGGGTCATCGCGTACGAGTCCAGCGCCCTGCGGACGTTGGGCGCCTCCCGGCTCGCTCCGGTGACCAGCCGGTCGAGATCGACGTACGCCGAGCGGACGGTCTCGATCCACCGGTACACCCGCCAGTCCTGACGCCAGTTCCGGGTGCACTCCCGCGGCAGGCGGCGCTCCCAGCGACGGAACATGCGGTCGCGGATCTCCGGCCGGGTGGGAGTGAGGTGCATGTGCCGGACCAGGTCGTAGAGCGGGTCCCCGACCAGCGCCATCTCCCAGTCGATCAGGGTCAGCGCCAGACCGTCGTCCCGGCGCACCAGGTTCCAGGGGTTGAGGTCGCCGTGCAGCAGGGCCGGGGTACGGCGGGTGAGCCGGTGCCGGCCGAGGATCTCGCGCAGCCGGGACGCGCCGGGCAGCCCGAGGAAGCGGGCCAGTTGCCGTGACTCCTGCGGCAGACCGGCGACGAGCACGACGAGCTGGTCGCTGAGCCAGTCGTAGAAGTCCAGGCCGACGGCGACCGGGTCGAGCTGGGCGTGGTCGACCTCGGTGAGCGCGGCGAGCTGGTCCACGAGTCCGTCCGCCTCCTGCGGAAGCAGCCCGTGGACCGGATGGGCGGGCTTGCGGCCGGGGTCACGCGGGCCCTCGTAGGTGTGGATCGCGAAGCGGTCCCCGGAGTACGCCCGGTTGCCGGAATGGCTCTCTCCCAGCGCGAGGATCCTGGGCGCGGCCACCGCCGCCCGGGACTGCTCGATCGCCCGCAGCACGGCGTGCTCGCTGAGGAAGCTGCGTTCGAGCCGGCGGGCGTCCGCCACCTTGCGCCGCACGATGACGGGGAACTCGGTGCCGGGGGCCCACACCACCGTGTTGAGGTGCACCGTGCCCTTGAACACCCGTTCGGCCGGGGCCGCCCCCTCCAGGAGCAGGGCGTTCCCGACGGCCGAGTGGGGGAAGTCGGGGTGCTCCGAGACACGCCCGTCCGGCTTCCAGTCGATGGCCCGGGTGACCCGGCCGCCGCGGCCCGCGCCGCCGCGCCACACCGCGTCGCTCGCCGCGGCCCGCCAGCGGTAGAGGATGCCCTCGATCTCCCGCTCCCGGGGCGCCTGCCCCAGCCGCAGCGGCTCGGCGGCGAGCTCCAGGGCGCGGTGCACGCGGGCCGTCGCCTCGTCCAGGCTCTTCTGGTCGAAGGAGTCCTGGAGGGACTGCGCCGCCCTCATCACATCGGGGTACACCGACTGGGCCCGCTCGAAGGCTAGGTAGTGGGGCAGGTCCCGGGCCACCCCGTTGACGGCGGCGGGGCGCACCGCCTGCACGGCGTGCGCCCAGGCGTCGACGACCTCCTTCTCCTGGTGGTCCGGGTAGCGCATCCGGACCAGGTGGGTGGCGAGGTCGTGCAGCGGGTCGCCGTAGCTCGCCAGCTCCCAGTCGACGCAGATCAGCGGCGGGTCGCCGCCGTACGACATGATCACGTTGTCGCGGTGCAGATCGGCGTGGAGCAGGCTGTACGGCCGGCGCGCCATGGCCGGGACGCGTTCGGCCAGCCGCACCAGCGCGTCCTCCGGAATGCCCAGGGCGGCGAACAGCCCGCCGAACGCCGTCCAGTTGGGCTGCCGGATCTGCAGGTCGGCCATGCGGGCGAGGGTCTGCAGGAAGCCCTGGCTGTCGGTGTAGTTGCGCGGCCACAACGACGGCAGGGGCGGGAGCGTGGCGCTGCTGCGCACCTGTGCCGTCTCGGCGAGCAGACCCGCCAGCGCTCTTATCAGCAGGCCGTCGACCGGCTTGCCGTCGCCGCACACGCTGGACAGCGGTACGCCGTCCACATAGCTGTGGATGGCGAAGCCGTCGCCCTCGGCGAGGCACTCGGGCACGTTGGGCAGCACGCCGTGGACGGCCCGCAGGATCGCCGACTCGTTCTGCCAGGTGCGGATCACCACCGGCAGCGCGCCCTTGCGCCGCACCCGCACGGTCACGGGGACACCCGGCTCCCGGCCGAGCAGCCGGGCCACCGGCTCGGACAGCGGGACCACGTAGTTCTGGTTGTGGAACCCGCCGCTGGCCGCCCCCTCGGCGGCGGCGTACTCCAGGAACGTCCGGAAGACGGCCTGGCTCCGGGCTCCGTCGGCGCGGCCCCCGGTCGTGTCGAGGGGGACGGGAGGTGCGCCCACTGGCCGCTCCGGGGGTCGATCGCGCGAGAACACGAGAAGGGGAAGGCTGGGGAAAGGTTAAGTCCGCGTGACAGCCGGCACGACCGGGCGCCCAGCCGAGTAGCCCAACGGTGGTCTGCCACTCACCTGTGCGGGGTCGTCCGAGGCCGGCTCGTTCGCCATCCCTCGCGCAGGGACGAGCGGTCGCTCAGTCTGCGTGCGCGGATGCTATCGCATGGGCACGGGCCTCGTCGGTGAGCAACGTCCAGACTCCCTCGAACCAGCCCGTCATCTTGTCCACGAAGGTGGAGCCGGGGGAGTCGGGACGGCCGTCGCGGACGTGGTGGGTGAGCGTGGCACCGAGGCCCAGCACGTCGACGGCCTCGATCTCCTCGCCCGTCTCCAGCATCACCGGGCGTTCCACCGGCGTGTAGGTGCCGTGCAGCACCTCCTCGCCGTTGATGACGTACAGCTTGAACGACGGGGCCAGGGAGACGTGCCGGAACTCGTACTCCACCGACCTCACCAGCTTCTCGGTGCGCAGTTCGCCGAGGACCTTGCGCAGCGAGGCGGTGTGCCGTTCGGTGATGCCGCGCAGCCGGTCCAGCAGCCGGGCGTCGTCCCCGGGGTCCTTGCCCCGCGGGTAGGGCAGCAGCTCGATGACGGACGGGGACGGGAGCACCATGCGCAGGGCGATGCGCTCGGGCGCGATGATGCGGGCCCGGATGCGCTCGGCCTGCGCGTGGATGTGGGTGTCCAGGCTCTCGGAGGTCAGGGTGTAGATGTCCAGCGTGACCTCGTTGCGCTCGAACGCCTCGGCGATCAGCGGGCCCAGGGTCATCGGGTGCCGGGAGCGGCTGGCGCGGGGCGCGGCCGAGTGGATGCGCTGGTTCCTGACGACCCGTGAGCGCTTGCCCTGCTGCGACTCGATCCAGCCCTCGTTGCCCAGCTCGGTCAGCACCCGCTGCACGGTGAACCGCGAGACCCCGAACTCCTGCGCGAGCGCGTTCTGCGAGGGCAGCTCGGTGCCCAGCGGGTAACCGCCGTCGGCGATCCGCACCCGCAGCTCGTCGGAGACCCGGCGGAACGCCTTGCCGCCGGCCTCGTCGTCCTTCCTGCCCGTCCTGCCCGTCCCGCCCGTCACAGCCGGTACGTACCTCCGGCGGGCCCGCGGCAAACACCCGCGACCAGTCAACCAGTCAAGTCAACATGCCGGTTACTGGATCTAGTTGACAGGGAATGCAGCAACAAGCAGTCAACTTCACCAGTCAACAGGCAGGACCTGAGCGGTTGACTGATCAACGGCGGCGCACGGGGGGTGGAAGCCTTGACGGTCCATGTGCTCGGGATGGACGTGCGGATGGACGACCTGGTGCAACTGGCCTTCTGGGGCATCGGCCTGCTGACGCCGCTGACCGCCTGGGTCCGCGGGTGGGCACGGCGCCGGCGGGCGGCCGGGCTCCCGGACCCGGCACGGGCCACGGTCACCGGCGGCGCAGCGCCAGCAGCAGGGGCTCCAGCGACCCGACGACGCACTCGGCTCCGGCCTCCCGCAAAAGCTTCCCCTTCTGTTCGTTACGCGCGTAGCCGAGGAAGGGCACGCCGGCGTCGCGCGCGGCGGTCAGGTCGGAGGGAGAGTCACCGATCATCAGGGCGGCCGAGGGGGCGGCGCCCATCGCGCTCAGGGCCCGGTTCAGACAGTGCGGGTCGGGCTTGAGCAGGTGCAGGTCGGTGGTGCGGCCGTAGATGTGGGGGGTGAAGCAGGCGGTGAGGCCGCGGGTGTCGAGATAGGCGCGGACCACCCGGGGGGAGTTGTTCGTGGTGATGGCCAGGCGGGAGCCGACCGCGGTCCAGGTGCGGATCAGCGGGTCGGCGTAGGCGGTGGGCAGCGCGGAGGCGGCGGCCCGCAGTTCCTCCTTGGTGAGACGTTCCTCCAGTTCGGCGACGAGGTCGCTGCCCGGGTGCCGGCGGTCCACGGCGCGCAGCACCCCGTGCGGGTCCATCGCCTCGCGCTCGGTGTCGTCGAGCAGGCCGTGCAGCCCCCGCCCGGCCAGCCACTCCACCAGTCCGGCCGCCACCCGCTCCGCCTTGTGCCCGGCGAACAGGCGGCAGATGGGCCCGTCGAAGTCCCAGAGAACCACCCGGGCGCGGCGCAGCAGTTCTCGTAGCTGCGTGGCCGTACCGGCCGCTGTACCGGTCGTCGTGTCAGTCGTTGTCTCTGTGGTCACTAGGAGAGTGTCAGGTCCGTGGTGATGGTTTCCCAGAGGGCGTCGAACCACTTCTGGGACTGTTCCACGAACGCGGCGTCCCGGCGCCCGGTCCGCTTCTCGAAGGAGAACAGCAGCGATTCGGAGCCGAGCGTGTCGTACATCTCCAGCGTCCCGCTCTCGGTGGGCTCCGCGCGGCGCGTGACCATGTAGTACGCGTACAGCGCCTCCGCGCCGTTGAGCAGGTACAACTTCGCCGGCGGGGTGAACGGCAGCGCCCGGAAGGCGACGTGGACGTCGATGTCGTGGGTGCCGCGCAGGGCCTGGAGGTTGTACTGGAGCACCTGCCCCTGGGCGTTGCGCATCGCCAGCCACCGCTGGTGGACGGCGTCGTCGTCGCTGCCGGCGTCGACCGAGACCGGGAAGGCGAGGTTGATGTCCCGGGACGGCAGCAGGATGCGGACGTCGATCCGCTCCGGTCGCAGCCGGCCGTCGTGGATCAGGCGCAGCGGTTCGCCGAGGGCGGGGATCAGGCTCTGCGCGGTCAGGCAGACGGCGTCGATGCGCACGTGGGGCGCGGCGAAGGCATCGGTCAGCCGGGGCGCGAGGGCCACCATGGTCGGCTGCGGCTCCTCGCGCGCGGGGCCCGGTTCGGCGACCCGGGGCGGGCTGCCCTTGCTGACGTTGCTGAGCAGGCCGTCCTCCTGGAGCACGCGCAGGGCCTGGCGTACGGCGCCCCGCTCCACGCCGAACTCCTCGGCCAGCTCGGCCTGGGTGGGCAGCCGCTCGCCGACGCGGAGGGCGCCGGTCCGGATGCGTTCGCGCAGGGTGTCGGCGATCTGCTGGGGCGTGAGCCGCCCGCTGCCATTCACTGCCACGTTCTCCTGAGTCACGACCAAACGCTACAACCCTGAACCGTCTACGGGGAGTTGTTGGAAAGTTGTTTGCGGATGGGCGCCAAGTGGGGACAACCTAATCAGAGTTGGCTGCCAACTTGGTCAAGTTGGCAGACCGAAAGGGGGAACGTCCATGCCTGTCCTCGCGCTCCTCTCCGCCCTCTTCGTCGTCGGCTTCGAGCAGCTCGTCCAGTGGCGGTTCGGGGCCGCCGGCCTCGTCGGCCTGCTCCTGCTCACCGTCGGCGTCAAGGCCAAGAGCCCGGCCGTCAGCTCGGCCGGCGCGGTCCTGCTGGCGGTCCTGCTGGCCGGTCCCGCGCTGTAGCGCCGGCCGGCCCCGGCCCGCCGGCCTAGGGCGTCAGCACCAGATCCGAACTGATCGTCTCCCACAGCGCCTCGAACCACAGGCGCGACTGCTCCACGAACGCCGCGTCCCGCTGCCCGGCCCGCCGCTCGAAGGCGAACAGCATGGACCGGGTGCCGTCGGCGTCGTAAAGCTCCACGTGCTCGTGCTCGATCTCCCGCTCCCGGCGCCCCAGCGTGTAGTACGCGAACAGCGCCTCGGAGTCGCCCAGCAGGTAGAGCTTCACCGGCGGGGTGAACGGCAGCGCCCGGAAGGAGACCTGGACGTCGACCCCGTGCGTGGTGCACAGCGCCAGCAGGTTCTGCCGCAGGACCAGGCCCTGGGCGTTGCGCTGGGCCAGCCACCGCCGGTGCAGCAGACCGCCGTCGTCGGCGTCCACCGGCGTCGGGAAGGCCAGGTCGATGTGACGGCTGGGCAGCAGCAGCCGCACGTCGATCTTGGCCGGTTTCAGCCGTCCCGCGTGGATCTGTCGCAGCGGCTCGCCGATCGCCAGGGTGAGCGAGACGGAGGTCAGGCAGAGGGCGTCGATCCGCACGTGCGGGGCGGCGAAGGCGGCGGCGACGCGCGGCGCGAGGCCGACCATGGTGGGCTGCGGCGGCGCGGCGGGGCCCGCCGGGGGGCGCGCCGGCCCCGGGACCGCCGCCACGGTGGCCGGGCTGCCCTTGGAAACGCCGGTGAGCAGATGCTCCGACTGAAGGATGCGCAGGGCCTGCCGCACCGCGCCGCGTTCGACCCCGAACTCGTCGGCCAGCTTGGCCTGCGTGGGCATGCGCTCGCCCGGCCGCAGCACACCGGACCTGATCCGGCTGCGCAGTTCGTCGGCGATCTCGCGGTGGGACGAGCGGTGCCGCTGGGGCCTCGTCCGCCCACTGGAGGAGGCGTGCTCCGGGTCCACGAACAAACACTACAACTTCCCGCCAACTTACGGCAGTTCCCCGGCAGCTGGTTATAAGCCGCATTCCAGCGGACATAAGTAAAGTGAAGTTGGCAACCAACTTGTAGTACATGGTCGAACTTCCCAGTGGTTGGCCGCTCGGGTTCCCTTCCGGAGGGGAGCCGGGAGCCCGGACAGGGGACGGCCACCGGAGCGCACAGTCACAACTGAACAGCGACATCTGAATACCGACATCGCACAGCCACAACTGAACAGCTCGCTACGGATGACCAGCACGCGAAGGGAACCACAGCAGACAGGGCGCCGACCTCGAACGAGGCGGCGCCCTTTCGTCTGCGCTCAGCCGGTCACATCAGCAGATCGTCCACCTGGGCCTCGCCCACCCGGTACCGGCGGGCGATCTCCCCGCTGCAGTCGTCGGCCGTACGCTGCAACCGCTGGCGGCGCCGCGAGACCTCCTGCTCGTAGCGGACCAACCGCCCCATGGCCGCGCTCAGTTCCAGGTCCGTACGTGCCGTCAGGTCCGACAGCTCGACCTCGGCGAGCATCTCGGCGGCCAGCTGCCCGTACTCCTCGTTGTGCGGGGTGCCGAGCGTGACATGGCGGGCCGAGGAGCGCTGCCGGGCCGGGGCGTCCTTCAGGATCTCCGGGAGCCGGTCGACCACGGAGCCGTCCGCCGGCGCCGGCACGGACGCCCGGCCGCGCCGGCCCAGCTCCGCGCGCAGGATGTCGATCCGCCCCTGGAGCAGCCGCCGCACATAGCTGAGGTCCGCCTCGTCGCGCTGGGCGTCGCGGCGCAGGGTCCGCAGCTCGGGCAGGCTCAGCCGCGCCAGGTCGTGCTCGGGAGGCTCGGCGGGCAGCGCCGGGCCCGTGGTGCCGTCGGCGCGCTGGGCGGGCGGCCGGTACGTCCCCTGTGTCCCCAGCCGCCCGCTGGTACTCGGTGTGCTCATCTTGCGTGTGACCGTCCCCTCGACCGGCGTGTGGGAAGCATCGTGCCACCCCAACCAGCCGCAATGTGACCGAGAGCCCCCGAACATCCCCAGATGGGCGGTAAGAGATCCATAGTGGACCCCGTGCGGGCTAGTGCGGGACACCGGGCATGATGGTCCGCATGCGTGCGGTGGTGCAGAGGGTGGACGGCGCGAGCGTCGTCGTGGACGGCGAGACGGTCGGCGCGATCGAGGGCGAGGGGCTGTGCGTCCTCGTCGGGGTGACCCATGAGGACACCAAGGAGAAGGCGGCGCAGCTCGCCCGCAAGCTGTGGACGATCCGGATGCTGCACGACGAGAAGTCGTGCAGCGACATCGCCGCCCCGCTCCTGGTGATCAGCCAGTTCACCCTCTACGGCGACGCCCGCAAGGGCCGCCGCCCCACCTGGAACGCGGCGGCTCCCGGCGACGTCGCCGAGCCCCTGGTCGACGAGGTGGTGGCCCAGCTCCGCGCCCTGGGCGCGACGGTGGCGACGGGCCGCTTCGGCGCGCAGATGAGGGTGTCCCTGACGAACGACGGCCCCTTCACCGTGCTGCTGGAGATCTAGCGGTCCCCCTTGACCCCGCCCACGAACGCCGTCCAGGCCTCCGGCCCGAAGACGAGGGGTTCGCGGGCGGGGGCCTTGCTGTCGCGGACGGGGACGAGGGGGAGGTTGTCGGCGACTTCGACGCAGTTGCCGCCGTCCGAGTTGCTGTAGCTGCTCTTGCGCCACGTCAGCTTGTTCAGGTCGATGGCTCGCACGGCACCCGCGCCCTTCACATCAGGCCGATTGGCGCTTGACCCCGTCCACGAACGCCGTCCAGGCCCTGGCCCGGAAAAGGAGGGTTCCACGGGCGGGGGCCTTGCTGTCCCGGACGGGGACGACGGAGGGAACGTCACCGGAGACCTCTATGCAGGCGCCACCGTCCGAGTTGCTGTAACTGCTCTTGCGCCACGTCACGCTGCTCAGGTCGACGGCTCGCACGGCACTTCCTCCAACATCTGCAAGATGAACTTGCGCGACTCGACCGGGCCCAGAACTAGGTCGCGGATCGCATCATATCGGCGCTGCAAGCCCTCAACCATGCTGATGTCGTCGATCAGTTCGCCGCGCACATCGTTCTCCACGTAGGCAACCGTACGACCGTCCGGCAACCGCAGGAAGGTCACGGCGGTGTCCATCAGGCCGTGCAGTCCGGTACCGAATGGCAACACGTAGAGGGTGATATTCGGGCGCTCCAACACCTCCGCCAGATGCGCCAACTGATCCCTCCACTCACGCGGGTGCCTCAATGAGGCCCGCAGAGCGCCTTCGGAGAGGAGAGCGCGGAACGGCGGCGCTTCCTCCCCCTCCAGCACCTGGCGTCGTCCGATGCGCGCCTCCACCTGACGTTCGAGTTCTCGACCCCTGATGCCGCCCGCGGCGAGCAGCTCTCGTGCGTACTGCGGAGTCTGAAGCAAGCCGTGAAGGGTGCCGCCTCCGTAGTGCCACAGGCTGATGGCCTCGGTCTCCAGCTCCATGTAGCCCCGGTACTGCTCCTTGAACTGTGCGGGATCCATGACCGCCAGCTCCCACAGCGTGACCAGCAGCCCCGGCGTTCCATAGAACTGGTCCAGCGCCTGTACGGCCTCGGGGCCGCCCAGCGTCTGTCCGCTCTCCATCTTGCTGAACTGGGAGGCGTCCCAGCCGACCTCCTTCGCCAAGTCCCGCAGGCTCAGCCCGCGTTCACTCCTCAGGCGCCGTAACTCCTCGCTGAACCGTGCCCTCGGTTCCTGACTCCGTCCCGTGACCACCAACCGCTGTGGCATCGCGCTCCTGTTGAATTTGTTGAATTTGACGGGCCCGGCGTTGAATTTGGCCCGCTCAGCAGCCCGGACGCCGTTTCCGTGCGCCATGCTCTTGGACACCGCCTGAACACGCAGCGTAGCTGCCGCTTCGCGCTGCGCACGCGGGTTCTCGGAAAGGAGCAGCCGTGATGACGACGTCGGAGTCCCACGAGCCGGGACGTCTTCTCTACGACCCCGCCACCGGCAGGGTCGGCGAGTACCGGGACCGGGCCGGCCCCTACGTGATGCTGCGCCCCGTCGGCGGCGGGGTGGAGTGGCAGGCGGATCCGGAGACGGTGCGTCCGGCCACGGACCGGGAGCGGCTCGGGGCGGGCGTGCGGGCCGCCAACCAGCGCGCCAGGAGCCTTCCGGCACTGCCCCCGCCGCTCGACGACGCCGGCCGCCCGCCGCGCCCCGTCCCCGGCTGTGCCGCCTGCCTGGAACTGGCGGAGCGGCGGGAGGCGGCACGGGTGGCGTACGACCGCAGTGCCGAGACCGACGCGAACGTGCTGCTGCGCCAGCACCGGCGGACGGAGCACCGCGCATGACGGACGGGTGGGGCGGTCTGCCGTACGAGGAGTGCAAGCGGCGGCAGCGGGAGGACCCGGCGCCGCGGGACCGGAGCACGACCCCGCCGGCCTACGCGCTCCCGCCGTTCCATCCCGCGTTCCATCCCGGGGTGCGTGCTGTGCCCGGCCCCACCGGCCCTGCTCCCGCCTCGGGTTCCCCGCCCCGCCCCCTGCGCCGTCCCCGGCGCCGCCCGCCCGAGGGCGCGGCCGTCAGCGGCTTCCTCGCCGCGCTCTGCGTCGGCGCGCTGCTCGCGGCGATCGGGCTCGCGGCCGTCCGGCGCTGCTGACGGAACCCCTGGAACAGCCCAAGGGCCGCACCCCCCACTGGCGTCCAACCCAGGGGATGCGGCCCTCAGCCGTCACTGAGCCCGCGCACGGGCGAGGTCGCTCAGACCGCGATGGCGACCTCGGCCAGTCCGCCCTTCTGGGCGACGACCGTGCGGTCGGCGGTCGCACCCGGCACCAGCGCCCGCAGCGTCCACGTGCCCTCGGCCGCGTAGAAGCGGAACTGGCCGGTCGCGGAGGTGGGCACCTCCGCGGTGAACTCGCCGGTCGAGTCGAGCAGTCGGACGTATCCGACCACCGGCTCGCCGTCGCGGGTCACCTGGCCCTGGATCGTGGTCTCACCGGGCTTGATCGTCGAGGCGTCCGGGCCGCCGGCCTTCGCTCCACACATGCATTTCTCCAGAGGGGTCTCGGTCTGACCAGAAGGTCGGTCGAAGTTACTTGTTGGCGCCGAGCTCGATCGGCACGCCGACGAGGGAGCCGTACTCGGTCCAGGAGCCGTCGTAGTTCTTGACGTTCTCCACGCCGAGCAGCTCGTGCAGCACGAACCAGGTCAGGGCCGAGCGCTCACCGATGCGGCAGTAGGCGATCGTGTCCTTGGCGAGGTCCACGTTCTCCTCGGTGTAGAGCTCCTTGAGCTCCTCGTCCGACTTGAAGGTGCCGTCGTCGTTGGCGTTCTTCGACCACGGGATGTTCTTCGCGGTCGGCACGTGGCCCGGGCGCTGCGACTGCTCCTGCGGCAGGTGCGCCGGGGCGAGCAGCTTGCCGGAGAACTCGTCGGGCGAACGGACGTCGACGAGGTTCTGCGAGCCGATGGCCGCCACGACGTCGTCGCGGAAGGCGCGGATCGAGGTGTCCTGCGCCTTGGCCTTGTAGTCGGTCTTCGGGCGCTCGGGGACCTCGTCGCCGGCGACCAGCTCGCGCGCGTCCAGCTCCCACTTCTTCCGGCCGCCGTCGAGGAGCTTGACGTTCTCGTGGCCGTACAGCTTGAAGTACCAGTAGGCGTACGACGCGAACCAGTTGTTGTTGCCGCCGTAGAGGATCACCGTGTGGTCGTTGGCGATGCCCTTCTCCGACAGGAGCTTCTCGAAGCCCTCCTGGTCGATGAAGTCACGGCGGACCGGGTCCTGGAGGTCCTTGGTCCAGTCGATGCGGATCGCGTTCTTGATGTGGTTCTTGTCGTAGGCGGACGTGTCCTCGTCCACCTCGACGATCGCGATGGTCGGGTCGTCCAGGTGCTCCTGGAGCCAGTCGGCGTCGACCAGGACGTCGCTGCGGCTCATGCTCTTTCTCCTCCGGGGCAGTCGCGGCGGGGCGTGCGAGTAGAGAGGGGCGCGCTCGGTGCCGAGCGGCGCACGGATGCCCTGGCAGCAGGGCGGGTGAGACGCGGGAGCCGGGGCTTCCGCTCAGAAGGGGCGACAGAGCATGGCGGCAACGCGGCACAGGTCCACTGCCCGCCGCTTCGTGAGATCCGCCTGTCGCTTCATGGGATCGATCGTAGGGACGTCCGGGCGGGCGTGTCACCGGTGTGTCACATGGCGAGATGGGATCGTCCGAATGGCGGTACATGCACGGCGCCCGGGAGCCGTCCGACGGCTCCCGGGCGCTCGCTCCGGTCATCGCATCTGCGCTACGGACATGATCGTCTCGCCAGCCGGACAGGTCCGGGTCCGGTCCCGTCCCCGGTCCACCGGCGTCCGCTCCGTCCGCGTCCGCTCCCGCCGGCGCTCGTTGCCGCCGGCGCTCGTTGCCGCCGGCGCTCGTTGCCGCCGGCGTCCGACCCCCTACCCCGCCAGCTTGACGTCCGAACCCTTCACGCTGATCTGCACGCCCTTCGGCGCGGCCTCCACCTTGTCCAGCTTGATGCCGCCGGGAAGCTGGTCGATGACCTGCTGGAAGTCGGTGATCTCGCGGATGCGGTCCTCGGCGATCGCGGCGGCGCCCAGCTGCGGCAGGGAGTCCGCGTGCACCTCGACCTTGTTGTTCACCACGGCCACCGAGCTGAGCACGGACACCGTCTGCTTGATCCCGAGGGACGAGACGGTCCCCTCCACCGCGACCTTGATCTTCCCGTTGCCGCCGTCGGAGAGGCCGACGACCCGGGCCGTCACGCCGGGGGCCACCTCGGTCGGCTCGGACTTGGCCGTCTTCAGCAGCTCGGCGTAGGAGATCGACGCCGTGCCGGTCGCGGTGGACGCGGTGGCCGAGCTGTAGTCGCCGGAGAACTCGACGCCCTTCATGTCGGCCTTCAGGTCGTCGATCCGGATGGTCTGGCCGGGCTTGCCGGTGGCCGCCTCGTAGTCCTTGATGCCGACCTCGACGTCGTCGAGCGAACCGCCCGCGACCTGCGTGAGGAACGGGAAGCCCTTGATGTCCACGCTCGGGGTCGAGGACAGGTTCTCGGTCGCCTTCAGCTTGTCCGCGGCCTCGCCCTCGGCGAAGTGCACGGCGACCCGGTCCACGACCACGAAGAGTCCGCCCAGGATCACGACGATGATCAGCAGTATTCGCAGGGCGCGCATGTGGTGGTTCCCCCGGGTCGGCGGCGGTGTTCGTGAGACCGGTACGGAAATCCGGTACGGATACGCCACGGTAACCCCGCCGGGCCCTGTCGCAGGGATTTTGTGGATCAGTTGTGACAGGCCCCGCCGGACCTACAGTGGACGTATGTACGCCCGGCGTCGGCACGTCTACTTCGCCATGATGGGGACCTGCATCGGCCTCTTCGTCCTGGCCTGGGGGGTCATCCGCATCTGGTCGGTGCCGGCTGCCGTCGGGATGTGCGTGGTGGCCATGGTCATCCCGCCGGTCGCCGCGATGATCGCCAACCGCCGTGGCCCGGAGGACCGCTGGTGGGACGACCCCTCGGGCGACCCGCAGTCCGACGAGTGGTGGGACGAGCTGGACGGCAAGAAGCGCCCGCGGCCCTAGAGACGTCGGCGAGGCCGCGGCCGGCCGCCGCTGGGCTCAGTAGACGAGCGCCTGCGTCTCGTCCCCCAGCGCCTCCTGAACGAAGACCTGCGCGCCCGCGATCCGTACGCCCTCGATGACGTCCTTCTCCGTGATCTCCCGGCGGGCGGCGCACTGCGTGCACAGCGTGACGCTTCCCGCGGCGAGGACCGACTCCAGCAGATCGGGCAGCGGCGCGGCGTGCGGCAGCTCGAACTCGGCGGCCCGGCCCGGCAGCGCGAACCAGGACGACTCCCCGGTCAGCCACAGCGAGACCTCGACCCCGCTGGCCACGGCCACCGCGGCCACCGTGAACGCCTGCGAGCACCGCTCGGGGGCGTCCGCCCCGGCCGTCACCTTGATCACGAGCTTCTTCGCCATGCCGGAAGCGTAGCCCTCGGCGGGGCCGCCCCTCACAAGGAGCGCCCCGGCCAGGCCGCGTAAGCTGGGCTGCGGCTCTGTCGTCCGCTCACCCTCGCTCAAGGAGCACCCGTGGAAGCATTCTTCGAAGTCCTGCTGGTCCTGGTCTGCGTCGGCGTGCTCGCCTTCGCCGGTCTGACCGTGAAGAAGCTGTTCCAGGGCCAGCGCTGATCCACACCCACGAAAGCCTCCGCTCATGATCGAGATCCCGTCCGACCTGCACAAGGACCTCGTCCCGCTCGCCTTCCTGCTCGGCAACTGGGCCGGCGCGGGCGTGCATGACTTCCCCGGCTCTGAGAAGTGCAACTTCGGGCAGGAGGTCAGCTTCACCCACGACGGCCGGGACTTCCTGGAGTACCGCTCCCGCACCTGGGTGCTCGACCAGGACGGCAACAAGGTCCGCCCCCTGGAGTCCGAGTCCGGCTTCTGGCGGATCCGCCCCGACCGCAAGGTCGAGGTCACGATGACCCGCGACGACGGCGTGGTCGAGATCTGGTACGGCGAGATGGCCGACAAGAAGCCGCAGATCGACCTGGTGACGGACGCCGTCGCCCGCACCGCCGACGCGCGGCCGTACAGCGGCGGCAAGCGACTCTACGGCTACGTCAAGAGCGACCTGATGTGGGTCGGCGAGAAGCAGACCCCCGAGGTCCCGCTGCGCCCCTACATGTCGGCCCAGCTCAAGAAGGTCGTCACCCCCGAGGACGTCGAACGCTGGGCGAAGGCCCTCCCCGACGACCTCCCGGACGACGGCATCGCCTTCTTCAAGTAGGCCGTCGCCTGTTTCAGGTCTTCCACAGGGCCCCGCGCGCCGCGCCGGGGCCCTGTGCTGTTTCCGGCTCCTCGGGCACATGCCGGTCGAGGGGTCGACACTTTCGATGCGCGGTGCACTGCGGTTGCGCGGAAACCCCCGGCTGCCCCAAAAGGCGGCCGGGGGCTGAATGCCGTGCCCTGGGTGGCGTGCTGAGCAGAGGCGGGCCCAAGGCGTTCATCACCCAACGTATCGCGGTGTGTCCGTTCCTGTGCCGAAACGTGTTCCCGGGCCACAGTGTGCCCGGATCCTCGCGAGCGCGGTCCGTGAAGGCCTGGGCACCGCGCATGAGTCGCTCACCTCTCGCGTCGGGGAGTCGGTGAGTGGCTGGAGCGGCGAGCGGTCGGCACCACCGGCATGCGGTCCATCACCGTGCGCACGCTCCATGACCTGCCGGTGCCGCTGCCTCCCCTCGACCAGCAGAGGGAGATCGGGGCCGCCCTCCACGTGATCGACGAGAAGATCAGAGCACACGAGGAGATCATCCGAGTGACCGTGGATCTGCGTGAGGCCCTCTGTGACCTCTTGATGCCGGGCGACCTGCCCACGGGCTCTTCGGCTCCTTGACGGTCGTCGGCCCTCCTACACTGGACGCCGTGGTGAGCACCGACTGGAAGAGCGACCTCAGGCAGCGCGGCTACCGGCTGACGCCGCAGCGGCAGCTTGTCCTGGAAGCCGTGGACACCCTTGAGCACGCGACCCCCGACGACATCCTCGTGGAAGTGAGGAAGACGGCGTCGGGGGTCAACATTTCCACCGTCTACCGCACGCTGGAGCTGCTGGAGGAACTGGGCCTGGTCAGCCACGCCCACCTCGGGCACGGTGCCCCGACCTACCACCTCGCCGACCGCCACCACCATCTGCACCTGGTGTGCCGGGACTGCGACAACGTCATCGAGGCCGACGTGGACGTGGCCGCGGAGTTCACGGACAAGCTGCGCCGGCAGTTCGGTTTCGACACCGACATGAAGCACTTCGCGATCTTCGGCCGGTGCCAGGACTGTTCCCTGAAGGGTTCAAGTACCACGTCGTAGGCTTGCGGTATGAAGAGCCCCCTGCTGTCCCTGCCCGGCGCCGTCCCCGCCGAGGGTGTGGACGAAGGTGTCGCCGCCCACTACGGCGACCTGTTCCGCGAACAGCGCGCCCTCGCCGACGGCACCGGTTTCGTCGATCTCTCGCACCGCGGTGTCGTCACCGTCAGCGGCGAGGACCGGCTGAGCTGGCTGCACCTTCTGCTCACCCAGCACGTCAGCGAACTGCCCGTGGGAGAGGCCACCGAGGCCCTGATCCTCTCCGCGCACGGGCACATCGAGCACGCGCTGTACCTGGTGGACGACGGCACGACCGTCTGGGCCCATGTGGAGCCCGGCACCCAGGACGCACTGATCGCGTACCTGGAGTCGATGAAGTTCTTCTACCGGGTGGAGGTCGCCGACCGCACCGCCGACATCGCCGTGGTGCACCTGCCCGCCGGTTCGATCGCCGACGTCCCGGACGGGGCCGTCGTACGCGAGACCCCGTACGGCCGTGACGTCTTCCTGCCCCGGGCCGGCCTGGAGGAGTTCGCCGCCTCCCACGGCCCCGCCGCCGGCCTCCTCGCCTACGAGGCGCTGCGCGTCGAGCAGCACCGGCCCCGGCTCGGCTTCGAGACCGACCACCGCACCATCCCGCACGAGCTGGGCTGGATCGGCTCGGCCGTGCACCTCCAGAAGGGCTGCTACCGGGGTCAGGAGACCGTCGCCCGGGTGCAGAACCTGGGCAAGCCGCCGCGTCGGCTGGTCTTCCTGCACCTCGACGGCAGCGACGTCCACCTCCCGGTCCCCGGCACGGAGATCCGCGTCGCGGACGAGGGCCCGGAGGGCCGCAAGATCGGTTTCGTGACGACGTCGGCACGGCACCACGAGCTGGGGCCGGTCGCGCTGGCACTGGTGAAGCGGAACGTCCCGGTCGACGCGCGCCTGCTGGCCGGGGAGACGGCGGCGGCCCAGGAGGTCGTGGTCGAGCCGTAGCCCCGCGCGGGGTGAGGCCGTAGCCCCGCGGGGCTCAGGTGGTGAGCACGCCGACCACCCGGTTGATCATGTCCGCCCCCGCGTTCAGCGCGGTCGGCGTGTAGGACAGCACGAAGCGGGTCGACAGGTCGAGCGTGGCGAACACACGGGTGCGGTAGCCGTAGGTCTCGCCGGTCTTCCCCCAGAACGTCGTGCCGTTCACCGTGGCCGCCTGCAGGCCCATGCCGTAGCGGGCCGGGGTGCCGTCCAGCATGGGCACGGCGGGCAGGGTGACCATCTTCCGCAGGGCCCGCCCCGGCAGGAGCACCCCGCTGAACAGGGCCTCCTGGAACCGGAAGAGGTCGTCCGCGGTGGAGACCAGTTCGCCCTCGCCCCAGGCGGCGGACTGGTCGTAGACCGTGACGTCGCGCAGGCCGCCGTCCGTCATGCGCAGGAAGCCGTGGACGTGCGGGCCGTGCAGGCGGGGATCGTCGCCCGGTATCCGTGTGCCGGCCAGTCCCAGGGGACGCAGGATCCGGGAGGCGATCACCTCGCCGTAGGGGCGCCCTGCCAGTTCCTCGATCAGGAGGGCGAGGAACACGTAGTTGATCCCCCGGTACTCCTGCGCGTGGCCGGGAGGGAACTTGAGGCGGTCCTGCGTCACCGTGGCGACCAGGGCCGGCGCTGTCCAGTGGTCGGAGCGGTGCCGCAGGACCGCCTCCGGTGTGCCGAGGTCCGGCAGGCCCCGGTGGTCGGGCAGTCCGCTGGTGTGCTGGAGCAGGTGCGCCACCTTGACGCGGTCGAAGCGGGAGGGCAGGGCGAGGCCGGGAAGGCAGTTCGTGATCGGGGTGTCGAGGTCCACCCGGCCTTCCGCCCAGAGTTGCAGCACGACCGTGGCCACGAAGGCCTTCGTCACGCTGCCCGCGCGGAAGCGGTCGTCCGCCCGGACGGGCCGGCCGCTCGCCGGGTCGGCCGTGCCCGCGGTGCCGTACCAACGGGTGCCCCGCCGCTCCACCAGAAGCTGGGAGGCGGTCGCCTCCGGATGCGAGAGATCGCCGATCGCGGCGCGTAAGGCGGCGGGGTCCAAAGGCGTGGGGTCCGGGGCGGTTGAGTCCGGGGCGGTGGGGTCGCCCGCGAACGGCGCGGCCGTCGCCGGAGCCGCGAGGCCCGCGGTGGCCAGCGTCAGGGCGGCGGCCGCGCCCATGCCGGTGAAGGCGCGTCGGGAGAGAGAAGTCATGTGAACGATCTTTCTCCCGACCGCGCGCCGGGACATCGGGGATGCCCCCGAAGCAACCCTGGCCCGCCCCCGGCCTCAGCCCAGGGCGCGCCCCAGGACCCACACCACCGGTGCCGCCGCCGACAGCGGCAGGGCCACCCCGGCCGTGAAGTGGACGAAGCGGGACGGGTAGTCGTAGCTGGCCACCCGGTGGCCGATCAGGGCGCACACCCCGGCGGCGGCGCCCAGCAGCGCCCCCTTCGTGCCGAAGCCCGTCATGCCGCCCACGGCGATGCCCGCGCCCGCCGCCGCCAGCAGCGCGACCACGACCGACGCCGGGGTCGGCAGGGGCAGGGCGCGGGCCGGCACGGCCACCGCGACGGCCGCGGCGCCGACCGAGACCGCGTGCGGGTCGACGGCCAGGTACCCGGTGGCCAGGACCGCGAGCGCCGCCGAGGCGACCGTCGCCATCAGGCCGTACATCCGCTCGTCCGGCGAGGCGTGCGAGCGGAGCTGGAGGACGAGGGAGAGCAGCACCCAGAGGCCGAGCGGGCCGAGGATGGCCACCAGGGCGTCGTCGCGGCCGGCCGCGAGGACCGCCACGTCGGAGGTCAGCGCGCCCGCGAAGGCCAGCGCGATGCCCTGCCGGGCGGGCCACATGCCGTTCAGCCGGAACCAGCCCGCGGCCGTCACCGCCTGGAGCACCACCAGCGGGGCGGCCAGGGCGTACGAGGCGACGGGGGCCGCCGCGGCGAGGAGCAGGCCCAGTACGGCGGTGAGCAGCGCCGGCTGCATGCCGGGCTCGATGATCGGCGAACGGCCCTCCAGGCGGGCCCGCTGGGCGTCGGTGATCCGCGCGTTGCCGGCGAGGGTGGCGGGGCCGTAGGCGGGCCCGGACTCCGGGTCGTCCGGGGACGCGGGCGCGGCCGCCGCGGGGGCCGGCGCGGGCGCGGGTGCGGGTGCCGGTTCGGGATCAGGTGCGGGCGCGTACGTTCCCGCCCCCGCGTGCGCCCCGCCGTACGTACCCGCGGGCGCCCCCGTGTGCGTCCCTGCGGGCGCTCCGGTGTGCGTCCCTGCGGGCGCCCCGCCATACGGACCCGCGTGCGCTCCGCCGTACGGACGTGCGGGCGCCCCACCGTGCGCCCCCGCGTGCGCCCCGCCATACGTACCCGCGTACGGCTCGGCGTACGGCTCCGCGTACTGCTGCTGCTGGGGCTGTGAGGGCTGCTGGGGCTGATGCGGCTGCTGGTACTGCGGTTCCTGGTAAGAGGGCTGCTGGTATCCCGGCTGCGGATACCCCGCCGGCTGGTACCCGCCCTGCTGCTGCTCCTGCCGCGGCAGGTACGCCGTCTCCGCCGCCTGCACCGGCGCGTGCGTCTGCGTCTCCCAGGTCTGGCCCTGCCACTGCTGGGTGAGTTCCGGGTCGTGGCCGGGCTGCCCGTGCTGCGGCTCCTGCGCGGGCCACTGCTGCTGGTAGGGGTCGTAGCCCTCGTAGGGGCCGCCCTGATACGGCTGGTTGGTCATCCTCACCCTCCTGCGAACGGCGGGAGCACCTCGACCGTGCCGCCCTCGGCCAGCCGTACCGTCTCATGCGCGCGGGTCCCGACAGGGTCGCCGTCGACGAGGAAGGAGCATCGCTGCAGCACGCGGGTGAGTTCGCCGGGGTGCCGCGTACGCACGGCGGCCAGCGCGTCGGCCAGCGTGTCCGCCTCGTACGGCTCCTCGGCGACCTGGGCCGCGGCCTTGGCGGCGGCCCAGTAGCGCACCGTGACCTTGGGCATCTGAATCCTCAATCGACGGCAGGGACAGAAAAAGACTAAAGACAGTGTGGGTCAGGCTAGCCCGCCGCCGTCACCGACCAGTCCCCGATCCGGGCCATCAGGGCGTCGTCCGCCGCGTTCTCCGCGTGGCCCATGCCCGGTTCGACCCAGAGGTCGCCGTGCTCGCCGGCCGCCTCGGCGAGCATCCGGGGGTGGTCGAGCGGGAAGTAGCCGTCACGGTCGCCGTGGACGATGAGGAGCGGCGTCGGGGCGATCTCCGGGACCGCCTGCACCGGGGAGAGCGGGACCGGGTCCCAGTCCCGGTGGTGGATGCGCGTGCGCAGGCCGTAGCGGCCGACCAGGCGGCCCTCGGGGCGGGTGACCAGCCAGTGCAGGCGGCGCATGGGAGCCGTGCCCCGGTAGTACCAGCGGGCCGGTGCGCTGACGGAGACGACGGCGTCGGTGCCGCCGTGCAGCGCCGCGTGCCGCAGGACCACCGAGCCGCCCATGGAGAAGCCCACGGTCACCACGCGCGCGTGCCCGAGATCCCGGGCCCATTCCACGGCGGCGTCGAGGTCCAGCACCTCCTTGTCGCCCACCGTGGACCGCCCGCCGGAGCGGCCGTGGCCGCGGAAGGAGAAGGTGACGACGGCGCCGTAGCCGCGCAGGACGCCCGCCACCCGGCGCACGTGCGGGCGGTCCACGTCCCCGGTGAAGCCGTGCGCGATCACGAACACCAGGTCACGGGAGGCCGGCCGGGAGGCGTCCGGAAGGGTTTCGTATACGGCCGGGGGCGGATCGTATACGGAATCGATCGGAATTCCGTCGGCCGTGCGCAGAAACGTCCTGATAGGGCCCTGTCTGCCTGTCTCGCAATTCGGACGAACGGTGGAACGTGCCCCATGACCTGCCGGACGGTTGCTCATGTGGGCTATTCTGCTGGGCAGAGGACTCGGGCAGCGTAGCCCCCGGGTCCTTTTGTGCTTTCGGAAGCGTTGTATACAGAGCGGGAAACCTCGGGTGACCGCCGGTGTACGGGGCCTTCGGGATCGCAGAGCAGTACCCGTCCGCACTGTCCTCGCAGGGACCGAGGAGGAACCAGACGTATGAGTTCTCTGCTGCTCCTGACCAACGCCCTCCAGCCGTCGACCGAGGTGCTTCCGGCCCTCGGCCTGCTCCTGCACAACGTGCGGGTCGCCCCGGCGGAAGGGCCCGCCCTCGTCGACACCCCGGGCGCCGACGTCATCCTCGTCGACGGCCGGCGCGATCTGCCCCAGGTGCGCAGCCTCTGCCAGCTCCTGCGGTCGACCGGCCCCGGCTGTCCGCTGCTCCTCGTCGTCACCGAGGGCGGCCTCGCCGCCGTCACGGCCGACTGGGGCATCGACGACGTCCTGCTGGACACCGCCGGCCCGGCGGAGGTCGAGGCGCGGCTGCGGCTCGCCATGGGCCGCCAGCAGATCGTCAACGACGACTCGCCGATGGAGATCCGCAACGGCGATCTCTCGGTGGACGAGGCGACCTACAGCGCCAAGCTCAAGGGGCGGGTCCTGGACCTGACCTTCAAGGAGTTCGAGCTGCTCAAATACCTCGCCCAGCACCCGGGCCGCGTCTTCACGCGCGCCCAGCTCCTCCAGGAGGTGTGGGGCTACGACTACTTCGGCGGCACCCGCACGGTCGACGTGCACGTACGGCGGCTGCGCGCCAAGCTCGGCCCGGAGCACGAGTCGCTGATCGGCACCGTCCGGAACGTCGGTTATCGATTCGTTACGCCGGAGAAGACCGACCGGGCCGCCGAGGAGGCCAAGGCCAAGGCGGACCGGGCAAAGCCGGAGGATGCGGACGCGACCGCCGTCCTGGACGGCGCCGAGGTCCACGCCGAGGCGTAGCCGGCCCGCGGCGGACGCATGAGCGGCGCCCTGGCGGGGCATCGTCCTCGCACAGCCGCCATGTGATACGCCCTGCCCACGGCGGGTCAATCCGCGTAGACTCCGCCCGTGGCGAAGGTGACTCGGGATGACGTGGCACGGCTGGCTGGAACCTCCACGGCCGTCGTCAGTTATGTCATCAACAACGGACCCCGGCCGGTCGCCCCGGCGACGCGCGAGCGTGTCCTCGCCGCGATCAAGGAACTGGGGTACCGGCCCGACCGGGTCGCCCAGGCGATGGCCTCCCGGCGCACCGACCTCATAGGCCTCATCATCCCCGACGCCCGCCAGCCCTTCTTCGGCGAGATGGCGCACGCGGTCGAGCAGGCCGCCTCGGAGCGCGGGAAGATGGTCCTGGTCGGCAACACCGACTACATCGGTGAGCGCGAGGTCCACTATCTGCGCGCCTTCCTCGGCATGCGCGTCTCGGGACTGATCCTCGTCTCGCACGCCCTGAACGACCTGGCCGCCGCCGAGATCGACGCCTGGGACGCCCGGGTGGTGCTGCTGCACGAGCGTCCGGAGGCCATCGACGACGTGGCCGTGGTGACGGACGACCTGGGCGGCGCCCAGCTCGCCGTGCGCCACCTGCTGGAGCACGGCTACGACTACGTCGCCTGTATGGGCGGCACCGCGCAGACGCCGGCCGTCGGCGACCCGGTCTCCGACCACGTCGAGGGCTGGAAGCGGGCCATGGCCGAGGCGGGCCTCGCCACCGAGGGCCGGCTGTTCGAGGCGCCGTACAACCGCTACGACGCCTACCGGGTGGCCCTGGACGTCCTGTCCGGCCCCCACCGGCCGCCCGCGGTCTTCTGCTCCACCGACGACCAGGCCATCGGCCTGCTGCGGGCCGCGCGCGAGCTGCGCATCGACGTACCCGGGCAGCTCGCGGTGGCCGGCTTCGACGACATCAAGGAGGCCGCGCTCGCCGACCCGCCGCTGACCACGGTCGCCTCCGACCGCTCGGCGATGGCGCGGGCGGCGGTCGACCTGGTGCTGGACGACGGGCTGCGGATCGCCGGGTCCCGGCGCGAGCGGCTGAAGACGTTCCCGTCGCGCCTGGTGGTGCGCACGAGCTGCGGCTGCCTGTAGCCGCGCGGGCCCCACCGTCCGGCTCGGCCGTCCAGCCCCGCCGTCGTGCGTCTCACGGCTCGTCGATGGCCGGTCGCGCGGTTCCCCGCGCCCCTTCGGGGGCGCGTCCCCCGAGCCCCTTCATATCGGTCAAACGAGCTTCTGCCGGGCTTCTCAGGCGGCACTCAGGAAGCTCTCATGGTCACGGGGGACTCTTCTGTCATGACCGAGAGCCAGGGCACCTACGAGCAGCCGCACTCCTACTCCGCTCCTGTGAACCCCGAGTGGCCGCCCCCGCCGCCGTACCAGCCGGCGGTCGCGGCCCCCGAGCCCAGGAAGAAGCGCACCCGCGGGCCGATGGGCCTGCTCGCGGCGGTCGCGATCGTCGCGGCGGCGGTCGGCGGCGGTACCGCGTACGCCTTCCAGGAGCTGACCGGCAAGGACACGGTCGCCACCGCCGGCAGCACCACCCCCGTGGTGCCGTCGAGCAAGAAGGGTGACGTGGCCGCCATCGCCGCGGCTGTCAGCCCGAGCGTGGTCGAGATCAAGGCGACGCTCCCGGACGGCTCCGCCACCGGCTCCGGCGTGATCATCACGTCCAAGGGCGAGATCGTCACCAACAACCACGTCGTCTCCGGCGCCACCTCGGTCAAGGTGCGCACCAGCGACGGCAAGAGCTACACCGCCGAGGTCGTCGGCACCGACAGCTCCAAGGACCTCGCGCTGATCAAGCTGCAGGGCGCCTCCGGTCTGAAGCCGGCCGCGCTCGGCAACTCCAGCGGCGTCCAGGTCGGCGACACGGTCGTCGCGATCGGCTCCCCCGAGGGCCTGACCGGCACGGTCACCAGCGGCATCGTCTCCGCCCTGAACCGGGACGTCACCGTCCCCACCGACGAGAACCAGGGGCAGGGCCAGGACGGCGAGGGCCAATGGCCCTTCGAGTTCGGCGGCCGTGAGTTCAACGGCGACACAGGCTCCTCCACCACCACCTACAAGGCCATCCAGACCGACGCGCCCATCAACCCCGGCAACTCCGGCGGCGCGCTGATCGACGCGAGCGGTCGCGTCATAGGCATCAACTCCGCGATGTACTCCTCCGCCTCGTCCTCGTCCTCGGACGCGGGCAGCATCGGCCTCGGCTTCGCCATCCCCGTCGACACGGTGAAGTCCGACCTGGCCAAGCTGCGGGCGGGCTCCGACAGCTAGCAACATCAAGTGCAAGGAGCAGGTCATGATCAAGCACGTCCCCCACCGGTTCAGTGAGCGTGGTCCGGCCGGCCTCACCCTGGCCCTGTCCATCGCGTCCGAGCTGCACGTGCCCGTCCCGGCGCCCCGGGCCCCCGAGGTGGCCGCGCCCGTGACGCCGGTCCCCCAGCTGATGGGCCTGCGCACCTCCGCCGCCCGTCCGCACCGCCGCAAGGTCCCGCTGCACCGCCTGAACACGGTCCGGGTCTGACCGGCGCGCGTGTCCCCGGCCCCCGGACATGGGACGCTGAGAGGCACCGACCCCGGCCGGGAGATCACCGTCCCGGCCGGAAGACCCCGACCACCCCGCACCCCGAGGAAACGCGAGCGATGAGTCCCGCCGAAGGCGACCGTGACCCCCAGCGCATCCTGATCGTCGACGACGAGCCGGCCGTACGCGAGGCCCTCCAGCGCAGCCTCGCCTTCGAGGGGTACGACACCGAGGTCGCCGTCGACGGCGCGGACGCCCTGGAGAAGGCCACGGCCTACCAGCCGGACCTGGTCGTGCTGGACATCCAGATGCCGCGCATGGACGGGCTGACCGCGGCCCGCCGCATCCGGGGTGCGGGGGACACCACCCCGATCCTGATGCTCACCGCCCGCGACACGGTCGGTGACCGGGTCACCGGCCTGGACGCGGGCGCCGACGACTACCTGGTCAAGCCGTTCGAGCTGGACGAGCTCTTCGCCCGCATCCGCGCCCTGCTGCGCCGCAGCTCCTACGCGGCGGCGGTGTCCGCCGAGGCCCAGGCGGACGAGGCCCTCACCTTCGCCGACCTGCGCATGGACCTCGCGACCCGGGAGGTCACGCGCGGCGGCCGGCCGGTCGAGCTGACCCGCACGGAGTTCACCCTGCTGGAGATGTTCATGGCACATCCGCGTCAGGTGCTCACCCGTGAGCAGATCCTGAAGGCGGTGTGGGGCTTCGACTTCGAGCCCTCGTCCAACTCGCTCGACGTCTACGTCATGTACCTGCGCCGCAAGACCGAGGCCGGCGGCGAGCCGCGCCTGGTGCACACCGTGCGCGGGGTGGGCTACGTCCTGCGGCAGGGCGGCGCCGAGTGAGGCAGCTCGCGCGCCGGTACCGGGCGCTGCCGCTGCGGGCGCGACTGGCGATGCTGGTCGCGGCGGCGGTGGCGTTCGCGGTGGCGGCGGTCTCGGTGACCTGCTGGTTCCTCGTCGAGCGGAAGCTGTACGACCAGCTCGACGAGGACCTGCAGAAGTCCCTGCGGAACACGACGCAGACGGACCAGTTGCAGTTCACCCTCGACAACTGCACCGACACCCCGCAGGCCAACAGCTTCCTGCTGCGCGACCGGTACTCCCAGCTCGTCACGGAGGACGGCAAGGTCTGTCTGTTCGGGGCCGCCTCGGGCAAGATCAAGGTCACGCAGGCCGACAAGACCGAGATCAAGAACCTAGACCCCAGCATCCTGTACTTCCGCAACGGGAGCGACGACGAGGGCAACGAGCTGCGGGTGCTCACCAAGCCCATCAGCCCCACGGCGACCGCGAGCGGCGGGCCCGGCCCCAACGTCGGCGTGCTCATCGCCGTACCCCTCAAGAGCACACAGAAGACCCTCAACGACCTCGCCCTGGTCCTCCTGCTCGTCTCCGCCGTCGGTGTCGTCGGCGCCGGTGCGGCCGGTCTCGCCGTCGCGCGGGCCGGGCTGCGCCCCGTCGACAAGCTCACCGAGGCCGTGGAGCACGTGGCCCGGACGGAGGACCTGACCATCCGCATCCCCGTGGAGGACGTCAGCGAGGACGAGGTGGCCCGGCTGTCGAGGTCGTTCAACTCGATGACCGCCTCGCTGGCCAGCTCCCGCGACCTCCAGCAGCAGCTCATCGCGGACGCCGGCCATGAACTGCGCACGCCCCTGACGTCGCTCCGGACGAACATCGAACTGCTCACCCGCAGCGAGGAGACGGGCCGACCGCTCCCGCCGGAGGACCGCAAGGCGCTGCTCGCCTCGGTCAAGGCGCAGGTGACGGAACTGGCCGCGCTGATCGGCGACCTCCAGGAGCTGTCCCGCTCGGAGGGGCAGCACGGCGAGCGCGTGCAGGTGGTCGCCCTCCAGGACACCGTCGAGGCGGCGCTGCGCCGGGCCCGGCTGCGCGGCCCCGAGCTGTCGATCACGGCGGACCTGGAGCCCTGGTTCGTCCGGGCGGAGCCGTCCGCGCTGGAGCGGGCGATCGTCAACGTCCTGGACAACGCGGTGAAGTTCAGCCCCGAGGGCGGCACGGTCGAGGTGCGGCTCAGCGAGGGTGTGCTGACGGTCCGCGATCACGGTCCCGGCATCGCCGAGGACGAACTCCCGCACGTCTTCGACCGGTTCTGGCGCTCCCCCAGCGCCCGTGCGCTGCCGGGCTCGGGCCTCGGGCTGTCCATCGTCGCCCGTACGGTGAAGCAGGCGGGCGGCGAGGTCTCCCTGGCCCCCGCCGAGGGCGGTGGCACGGTGGCGACGGTCCGGCTGCCGGGGGCGCCGACCCCGCCACCGGAGACACCGGCCGTCTGACCCGCGCTCAGTCCGGCCGGGGCATGGCGCGCAGGCGCTCGATCTGGGTGTGGCTGAGGTCGTGGGCCCGGCGCAGGTGCCGGGTGATCGCCCGCAGCTCGTCCTCGCTGTGGTCGTCCAGGAGGGTCTGCCAGGTCCGGCCGAGGTCGTCCCACAGCGCGGTGACACGGGCGAGGCGCTCCGGGACGGGGGTGACCAGCACCCGGCGGCGGTCCTGCCGGTCGGGGGTGCGGGTGACGTAGCCGCCGCGCTCCAGCCGGTCCACCAGACGGGTGGCCGAGCCGGTGGTGAGACCGGTGCGGTCGGCGATCTGCCGGACGGTGAGCGGTTCGGGCTCGGCGGTCAGCAGGCTCAGGCACTGCACGTCGGTCGGGTGCAGGCCGAGGTGGTCGGCGACGGCCTGGTTGAACAGCACGTAGGCGGCCAGGTAGCGCCGGGACTCCAGGGCCAGGTCCTCGTACAGGCGGGCCCGGTCGGGGTCTGTCTCGTCGGTCACTGGCTCTCCTCACGAAATTACTGCGCGGCGCAGTAACCGTTCCTCTAATCTGCTGCGCGGCGCAGCAAATGCGCCACACAGTAATCGTACCGACCAGGGGGACACCCATGCTCACCATCGCCGTCACCGGCGCCACCGGGGCCCAGGGCGGGGCCACCGCCCGCGCCCTGCTGAACGCCGGCCACCACGTCCGCGCGCTGACCCGCCGGCCCGGCTCACCCGCCGCCGAGGCGCTGCGCGGCCTGGGCGCCGAGGTCCGCCACGCCGACTTCGACGACCCCGGCCCGCTCGCCGCCGCCCTCGCCGGCGCCGACGCGCTCTTCGCGGTGACCACCCCGTTCGGCACCGACACCCGCACGGAGATCCGGCAGGGCACGGCCCTCGTGGACGCGGCGGCCGGGGCCCGCCTCGGCCATGTGGTCCTCACCTCCGCCGCCCACGCCGACCGCGGCACCGGCGTCCCGCACTTCGAGAGCAAGTGGGCGGTCGAACAGCACCTGCGCGCCTCCGGTCTGCCCTGGACGGTGATCGCCCCGGCCGCGTTCATGGACAACTACGCGAGCGGCTGGACCCTCGACGGGCTGCGCACCGGCGTCTTCGCCTGGCCCATGCCGGCCGACCGTCCGCTGACGCTCATCCCGGCCACCGACATCGGCGCGTTCGCCGCGCTGGCCCTCCAGCGCCGGGACGACTTCGCGGGCCTGCGCGTCGACATCGCCTCCGACACGTGCACCCCCGCGCAGATCGCGGCCACCCTCAGCACCGCCCTGTCCCGCCCGGTCACCCACGCACAGCCGCCCCTCACCCAGGTCCGCACCCACTCCCCCGACCTGGCGGCGATGTTCGCCTACTTCACCGGCACGGGCCTCGACGTCGACGTCGCCGGCCTGCGCCACGCCCACCCCGGGATCGCCTGGCACACCTTCGCGGACTGGGCGGGCGAGCAGAACTGGGCGGCGCTGCTGGACCGTTAGCGCAAGCAGGTCCGGCAACCTTCTCCCGCTCCATGGCGACTGCGGTGCGGCACCACCCCACCCGGACAACCGACTGGAGTCGTCCATGAGCCCCCACATCCCCCGGAGCGCCCGCCACCGCAGGAGCCGTACGGCGCCGGCCCTCGGGCTGCCGCTCGCGCTCGCCGCCGCCCTCGGCTACGGCCTCCTCGCCCCCGGTGCCCAGCCGCGGGCCTCCGCCGCCACCGCCGACGTCCCGGCCTGGGCCACCGCCACCGCCGACGGGTTCGCCTCGGTCGACGCGCTCGGGCAGAACGGCACGTACGGCGGCCGGGGCGGGGAGACCGTCACCGTGAAGACGCTCGCCGACCTGGAGAAGTACGCCACCGCCGAGAAGCCGTACATCATCGTCGTCGCGGCGGCGATCACGATGGACCCGGTCGGCAGGGAGATCAAGGTCCGGTCGGACAAGACCATCATCGGCTCCGGGACCTCGGGGCAGATCGTCGGCGGCGGCTTCTTCCTCGGCCAGGGCGTCCACAACGTGATCATCCGGAACCTGACCATCCGGGACGCGTACCAGGGAGTCTGGAACGACAAGGAGCACGACTACGACGGCATCCAGATGGACGGCGTCCACCACGTCTGGATCGACCACAACGACATCCGGCACATGGCCGACGGGCTCATCGACAGCCGCAAGGACACCACGTACCTGACGGTCTCCTGGAACCGGCTCGGCCAGGACAACAAGGCGTTCGGCATCGGCTGGACCGAGAACACCACCGCCGACATCACGATCCACCACAACTGGATCCGCGAGACCGAGCAGCGCAACCCGTCCACGGACAACGTCGCCCACGCGCACCTGTACAACAACTACCTCCAGGACGAGCCGGGGACCGCGATCACGTCCTCGTACGGCAACTACGCGCGCGGCAGAACCAACATGCTGCTGGAGAACTCCTCCTTCCAGGGCCTGGACAACCCGGTGATCAGGGACAGCACCGCCACCCTCGTCCAGCGCGGCAACGTCTTCTCCGGCACCAGCGGCCGCAACGAGAGCGGCGGTCCGGGCGCCGCGTGGGACCCGAGGAGCTACTACGGCTACACCCTCGACAAGACCGCCGACGTCCCGTCGGTCGTGAAGTCCGGCGCGGGTCCGCGCAGTTCGCTCGGCACGACGGTCGGTGCCGCCAAGGCCGCCGCCACCACCCTCACCGTGGCCAAGGACGGCTCCGGGCAGTACACGACCGTGCAGGCCGCCGTGAACGCCGTCCCCGCGAACAACCCGTCCCGGGTCGTCATCGCCGTGCGGCCGGGCACGTACCGGGAGACCGTCAAGGTCCCGGCGAACAAGCCGCACATCACCATCCAGGGCACGGGATCCAGCCGCAAGGACACGGTGATCGTCTACGGCAACGCGGCCGGCACGAGGAAGCCCGACGGATCGGGGACGTACGGCACCGGCGGCAGCGCCACCGTCGCCGTGGAGGCCGACGACTTCCAGGCCCGCAACCTCAGCATCTCCAACGACTTCGACGAGGGCGCCCACCAGGACATCGCCCAGCAGGCCGTCGCCCTGCGCACCGCCGCCGACAAGGTGTTCCTGGACGGGGTCATCGTCAGCGGGGACCAGGACACGCTGCTCCTCGACACCGCCGCCAAGGACAAGCTCGGCCGGGTCTACATGACCGACTCCTACATCACCGGCAACGTCGACTTCATCTTCGGGTGGGCCACCGCCGTGCTCGACAGGTCGGTCATCACCCTGAAGAAGCGCTGGGACGGCAGCTCCGCCGGCTATGTCACGGCCCCCAGCACCGCGGCCGGCCGCAAGGGCATCCTGATCACCGACTCGGCCGTCACCGGCAGCGTCTCCGACCGCTCCTTCCACCTCGGCCGGCCCTGGCACGCCGGCGGCGACGCCACCCTCGACCCGCAGACCACCGTCCGGGACACCACCCTGAGCGCCGCGATCAAGTCCGCCCCCTGGACCGACATGAGCGGCTTCTCCTGGAAGGACGACCGCTTCGCCGAGTACCGCAACACCGGCGCCGGCGCGGGCCCGGCGAGCACCGACCGGCCCCAGCTGACCGACACCCAGGCCGCCGACCAGGAGATCGCCGACTGGCTGGGGGGCTGGGGGCCGACCACGTCCTGAGCCGGACGGGATCGCCCCGACCGCCGGACGGGTCCGCCCCGGCCGACGAAAGGAGTCGCCCAGCGGCACCGGCGGCTCCTTTCCACAGCGGTGGACAACGGTCGGGGCGGGGCCGCCGGGGCGACCACCGGCAACGGCGGCCCCGTACGCGCCGTTCGCTTCCGGCGGGGAATCGCCCACCGCTACGATGACGGCACGTCAGACGGACCGTCGGGGGAGGCAACGGTGGAGATCGGGCTCGCGGACGCCCTCAAGGCGCTGCGCGACGAGCTGGCCCAGGCCACGCACGAGGCCGAAGGGCACGCGGTGCGGCTCCACGTCGAGTCGGTCGACCTGAATCTCCAGGTGGCCGTCACCGACAGCCTGGAGGCCGGCGGCGGAGTGAAGTTCTGGGTCGTGTCGGCGAACGGCAAGGCGACCGGCACGACGGCCGTCACCCACACGGTCTCCCTCCGGCTGAAGGCCGAGACGGCCGACGGCAACCGGGTGCTCACCGGCGCCGACCCCACCGAGCGAGTGCGCCTGACGGACGGCTGACCGGGCCGAGGTGACCCATGAACCACCTCGACCGCGTCATACAGGTCGTCGGCCGGGAGACCGGTGACGCCGCCGGCCCGTTCTTCGTGGCATCGGGGGTGCTGCTCGCCGACGACCTGGCCCTGACCGCCGCGCACGCGGTACGGGACACCACCGACGGCGTCCCCGGCCGCGTCCGCTACGAGGTGCGCCCGTCGGCCGGCGCGGGAAAGCCACTGCGGGTGTCCCGTGTCGTCCCCCACGCCGGCCGCGACCTCGCCCTCCTCGTCCTCGATCCGGACGGGGCCGCCCCGCAGCCGCTCGGCCCGCCCCTGCGCTTCGCCGAACTGCCGCACACCATCGGCCAGACGGACGTCCACGCCGTCGGGTTCCCCCGGTTCGCCGTGGAGGACTCCCGGCCCCGCAGCCACCAGATCGACGCCACCGTCCAGCTCGGCTCCGACCGCACCGGCCACCAGCTCCAGCTCTCCGTCCTCAGCAGCGACCCGCCCCCGGCGGCACCGGGCCGCTCCCCGTGGTCCGGGTTCTCGGGCGCGGGCGTCCTCACCAAGGCGGAGGGCCTGCTGGCGGGCATCGTCACCAGCCACCGCCCCTCCGGCGACCGCCGCACCACCACCGCCACCGACCTCACCGGCCTGGACGACCCCGGGTTCCTCTCCGTCCTGGCCGCACACGGTGTCGACGCCACCCCGGTCCCCGTCCACCCGCCCGCCTCCGGCACCCCGCACTGGCTGCCGCACCCGGTGCGGACCGTGCTCGCCCGGCAACGGGCCGAGGCCGACGAGCTCCCCCACCGCTTCCGCCAGGACCGCCGCCCGCGACGGCTCACCGCGGTGTACGTCCGGCAGGTGCTCAGCGCCTGGGAGAACGGCCCCGAGGGACCCGGCGGCAGACCGGAGGGCGCCGAGCACGCGGGACGGGTGACACAGAGCGCGGGCCCGCCGCGCCGGCTCGCCGACATCCTCGGCGACGAGAGCGGCCACGTCCTGGTGGAGGCCGGTCCGGGCGCGGGCAAGTCCACGCTGCTGCACAGGTGTGCCCTGGAGTACGGCCACGCCGCCCTCGCGGCGAGCGGCGGCCAGGGCTGCCTGGTGCCCCTGTGGGTCACGGCCGCCGAGCTCGCCGACCCCGCGCATTCCCTGGAGGCGGCGGTGGCGGCCGCGACCGGCCTCGACACCGGCACCGGGACGCTGCCCCGGCTCCCCGCCGGCACACGCTGGCTCGTCCTGGTCGACGCCCTCGACGAGGTCCACCACGACCGGCGCGACCGCCTCATCCACCGGCTCGCCGACCACGCCGCCCAGAGCGCCGGCCCCCTGCGTCTGCTGGTCACCACACGCCCCGACCCGGAGGCCACGGCGGAGCTGGCCGGGGCCGGTTTCCAGCGCTACCTGCTCGCCCCCTTCGACCGGCAGGGTCTGGAGGAGTTCGCCCGGTCCTGGTTCCGGGACACCGGAACGAACACCCTCGCCGCCGACTTCCTGCGGCAGATCGACGACAGCGGACTCGCCGACCTGCTGCGCAACCCGCTGCTGGCGACCGTCACGGCGGTCGTCTTCGAGAACGCGCCCCACCGGCCCCTGCCCGACAACCGCTGGGGCCTGTACGAGGAGTACCGGCTGCATCTGCGCGCCACCAAGCGGAAGCAGGCGGAGCGGATGTGGCGGGAGCTGGCGGACGGCTGCGCCGGCGCGCGGGCGCGGAGCGCCGTGGCGGCACTGCGGAACCGGCTCGACGAGTTGCTCGGCCACCTCGCCCACGCCCAGCTCACCGAGGACGTGCGCGACCTGCCGGGCGCGGCACACCGCTGGTGGGAGGAGACGGCCGGCGACGACGAAGGACACCGCTTCGGCGCCGTCGCCCCGGTGGACGGCTGGGCGGACGTCATCACGGAAGCCCTGCTGAGCACCGGGCTGTTCGTACGGCAGGGACGGGACCTCGCCTTCCTGCACACGACGTTCGCCGAGCACATGGCGGCGGAGCTGCTCGCGGACGGTTTGCCGGACTCCTTCGATCTTGAGGTGCGGGCCTGGCGCACCGCGGTCATCACGGCGTCCGGCCGGACCGAGCACCCGCTGACCGACCTGTACCGGACCGCCCTGGTCCACTACTGCCACCGCCACCGGCAGGGAGGCCGGGCGCTGCTCGACTGGCTGCAACAGGGCACGCTGACCGACCAGATGCTGGCCGCCGAGCTGCTCGCCGCGCGGTGTCCGGCGGAGGGGGCGCACCACCGGCGCTTCGTGGAGGCGGTGCGCCGGGAGCCGGGCCTCGCTTCCGAGGGGAAGGTGTGGGACCTGCTGGCGCGGATGCGCGATCCGCAGGTGCGGGCTTTCCTGGCCGACACCGCGCACGGGGAAGGCCCATGGCGGGCCGAGGCAGTGCTGGCCCTCATGGGTCACGATGCGGGGAGCGCGGCCCGAGCCCTGACGGAGTACGTGCGCCGTACGGACGCCGAGCCGCTCATGCTGGCCGGCGCCGCCCGGGCGCTGGCCGAGACAGACCCGGCGTACACCTCCACGGCGGCGGACGTGCTGCGCGCCGTGCTGGCACATCCCCGCGCCGACCTCTGGGACAGGGCCGAGACGGCGAACTGCCTCGCGCGGCTGGGTGACGCGTACGCGCACGAGGGAGTCCGGGAACTGGTGAACCTCCTGGACGGGGCGGCGGCGCCGGACGCCCTGGGCTTCGACAATGTCGTGCGCCACCTGCTGGACATGGGCGAAAGCCATTCCGATCAGGTTGCCCGGAGGCTCGCCCGGCTGACCGCCGATCCCCACACCAGCCGGTACCGGCGGGAGAGGTCGGTACAGACCCTGATCGAGCTGGGGGAGCCCTATCATCCCTTGATCGCGGAGCCGCTCGAAGCGGTCATCACAGACCCGCTGTCCCAGGCCTTCGCCCGACGGGAGGCCACCCAGACCCTTGCCGGGCTGGGTCCCGGGTACGCGGAGCGGGCAGCGCGTGCGCTGAGGGACTTCATCGCCGGCACGGTCACCCAGACGTTCGAGCGTTACGACGCCATCGAACAGCTGGCCGGGCTCGGCGGTCCGTTCACGGCGGAGGCCGCACAGACGTATCTCGCCATGGCCACCGATCCGGACATCCCGGATGGCCTGCGGGTCAGATGCGCGGAACGGCTGACCGAACTGGGCAGACGGTTCGCGGAGTCCTCCGAGCGTGCCTGGCGCTCGCTGCTCGACGGTGATCCGAGCCGTGAACTCAGGGAGCGGGCGACCGAAGCCCTGCGTCGGCTGAAAGAACTCCCTCCGGCTCCCGTGACCGATCACGCGACCGGCCCTGCGACGGAGGAAACGGCGCGCGTGGCACGTCATACGCTCGCCAGCCGGCGGTCATCGCCCGCGGGGAAGGTGAAGGCGGCCGGAGATCTCGCGTCCCTGGGTGAACCCTTCGTCGCGGAAGCGGCTGAGGAACTGCTCAAGGTGATCGCCGATCGTGACTGTCCGTGGACGTCGCAGACCCGGGCCGCAGAGGTGCTGCGCACACTGGACGGGCCCCACCTGGATCACGTCGGACAGCAGCTGCGCGAGCGATTCACCGCGGCAGCCGGCAGGGCCACGGTGCGATCGGCGGCAGCGCGTGCCCTGCTGGCCATCGGTCTGCTGGAACTGCCAGGGGACATCGAGCATCTGCACGTGCTTCTCACCGGCACGACCGAGAGTTCGTTCTCCTTGGAGACATTGCGTCCCGTTCTGGCCGGCCCCGACGGTACTCGCGCGGCCGAACTCGTCCCGGTACTGCGTCACATGCTCACCGACGCCGACGCGCTGCGCCGGCACACGGCAGCGGCAACACTACGGCTGATGGGAGAGCCCGTTCTCACGTCGGTCGCCGCCGGCCTGGACAAGGAGGCGGCCGACACCGGCACCCGGCCCGAGCGGCGGCTCAGGGCGGCCCGGGCCCTTCTCGCACTGAACGGGCCGTACATTCCCGTCGACACCGAGCTGCTGCGCAGCGTCGCCACCGATCGCGACAGCGACACGAGCGAGCGCTTGAGGGCCGTCGACATCCTCGTCTGCCTCGACCGGGGCTACGCCGGCATCGCGGCGCGTCTGCTGCGTTCCGTGGTACGACACCGGAGAACGGGCACCCAGGACTTCCTGCTCGCCGCGAGACTGCTGGTGCGGCTCGGTCACCGGCACCTGCACGCAGCGGTGCGTGCCCTCCGCTCCGTCGCGGTGGGCTGGCGCCACGGTCCGGCGGCGGCCCAGACGCTTGCCGCCCTCGGCGCGCCGTACGACGAGATCGCGGCGGACTGCGTCAGACGATCGGCTCGCCGCTGGTGGGTGGCGCCCGAGGACCAGTTGAGCAAGGCCTTCTTCCTGAGCCAGCTCCCCACGCACATCTCCGACGCGGTACGGGTCCTGCGTGGTCTCATACGCCGCCCCTGGACCGGCGTGGCCTTCCGCTCGGTCGCGGTCATGAGAATGGCCGAGCTCCAGGGCTCGTACGGTGCCCTGGCGGCCGACGACCTCACCCTGACACGGTTCACCCGGCTCAGCCCGCCGGGGCGCCGCCTGGAAGTGGCCGAGTGCCTGCTGCTGCTCGGGAAGGAACACCACACCCGAGCCGCCGCCGTGCTGCTCGGCGTGGTCACGAGCCGCTTCGCCGAGAGCGTGACCATGTGCACGGCGGTGGAGCAACTCTGCGGCCTGGGCGACGACCATCGCGAGCCGGCACTCCGGGCGCTGCGCACCGCGTCCACCAGACGCGGTCTGCTGCGGTCCCGCCGGTACGAACAGCGGAAGGCGGCCGAGATGCTCGCCTCACTCGAAGCGTCGCCTCCCGCCGCCCCCGCCCGTGCCACCGGTCCCGCCGGGGCTACTGCACGACCGTGATCCGGTCCGCCTTCGGCGGCGTGATCGGGGACGTGGCCGACGAGTTGGCCGTCAGGTACTTCTCCAGTGCCGTCAGATCGTCCGCGCCGACCAGGTCACCCGTGCCCTGGGCCAGCGTGGGGAAGCCGTCGCCGCCGCCCGCGAGGAAGCTGTTGGTGGCGACCCGGTAGGTGGCCGACGGGTCGATCGGGGCGCCGTTCAGACGGATGGAGCCGGTGACCACACGGTCCGCGCCGGACTTGGTGAGGTCCAGGGTGTAGGTGAGGCCGGCGGACGGCTGGAGGATCTTCGGGGCCGCCGCGTTGGCGCCGCTGACCTGCTCCTTGAGGACCTGGATGAGCTGGGCGCCGGTGAAGTCCTGGAGGTTCACGGTGTTGGCGAACGGCTGGACCGTGAAGCCCTCGGCGTAGGTGACCACGCCGTCGCCCTCGGCACCCTTGGCCGCGTAGGTGAGGCCGGCCCGGACCCCGCCCGGGTTCATCAGCGCGAGGCTGGTCCTCGGGTCCAGCTCCCGGCCGTGGGCGAGCTGCGCGTCGGCGATGAGGTCGCCCATCGGGGACTCGGTGCCGCTGTTGCCCACGTCGGCGGAGATCCAGCCGATGGGGCGGTTGCCGATCGGGGCGGCCAGGGTGTTCCAGCGCGAGATCAGGTCGGTCATGTCCGGCGCCCTGGGGACGTCCCGGGTGACCACGTGGTTCGCGGACTTCACGGCCGTACGCGCGATGTCGCCGGTGCGGCGGTCGTACGTCAGCGTGGTGTCCGTGTAGAGGCGGCCGAAGGAGGACGCCGAGGTGACCATGCGGGGGCGGCCCGACGGGTCCGGGATCGTGCAGACGTACGCCTGGTGGGTGTGGCCCGTGACCAGGGCGTCCACCGCCGGGGTCACGTTCTTGGCGATGTCCACGATCGGGCCGGAGATGCCGCTGCCCGCGCCCGGGGAGTCACAGTCGTAGTTGTAGGAGCCGGAGGCCGGGTAGCCGCCCTCGTGGATCAGGGCCACGATCGACTGCACGCCCTGGCGCTGGAGCACCTTGGCGTACTTGTTGATGGTCTCGGCCTCGTCCTTGAAGGTCAGGCCCTTGACGCCGTCGGCGGAGACGATGCCGGGGGTGCCCTCCAGCGTGACCCCGATGAAGCCGATCCTGACGTCCTTCTTCTTCCAGACCCAGTACGGCTTCAGGACCGGCTTGCCGGTCTTGTCGTCCAGGACGTTCGCGGCCAGGTACGGGAAGTCGGCGCCCTGGAACTCCTGGTCCGTGTAGCAGCCGTCCGTGGGGTGGCAGCCGCCGTTCTGGAGGCGGGCCAGCTCCCTCGCGCCCTCGTCGAACTCGTGGTTGCCGACCGAGGTGACGTCCAGGTCCAGCTTGTTCAGCGCCTCGACGGTGGGCTCGTCGTGGAAGAGGCCCGACAGCAGGGGGGAGGCGCCGACCAGGTCGCCGCCGGCCGCGGTGATCGAGTACGGGTGGCCGGTGCGGGCCTGGCGGAGGTGGGTCGCGAGGTACTCGACACCGCCCGCGTCGATCGTCTTCGTCGTGCCGTCCGGCTGGAGTTCGGTGACCCGGCCGGAGGAGCCGGACGGGGGCTCCAGGTTGCCGTGCAGGTCGTTGAAGGAGAGCAGCTGGACGTCCTGGTAGCGGCCCGGACGGTGGTGGCTCTCGTGCGCGTCCGCCGGGAGCGCGGCGGTCAGCGCCGCGGCCGTGGCGAGAGTGGCTGCGCTCGCGAGAAGGGCGTACGTACGTCGTCCGGTGCGCCGGGGCGCGGCTGGCATGGGACCCCCCTGTGGGTCGGCTGTGGTGGCTCGGCGCAGCCTAGAGTCAACGCGCGTAGCACGACAGGGGGTTCATGGTTACATCCTGGTTTCCCTTTGCCGGTGCCTTTACCGTGGCTCCCGCCGCGGCCGGTGTGCCGGGAATTAGCCCCGACCGCCCCGTACCCTCATACGCATGAGCAGCGACGACACCGTACGGGGCTTCCCCGCCCGCTCCATCGAGACCTACTCCGCGCTCACTCCGGACCGGGCCGAGGCCGTGCTGGGCCTGCTCGGCGAGGCCGCCCGGGTCGACGGGCAGCAGCCGGTGTCCGAGCAGGGCCGGCTGCAACTGCGCGGCGGAGCCCGCGAGGGCGTCTCGCACCTGCTGCTGGCCGTCGACGGCGAACTCGTCGGTTACGCCCAGCTTGAGGACACCGACCCGGTGGAGGCGCCAGCCGCCGAACTGGTCGTGCACCCCGCGCACCGCGGGCACGGTCACGGCCGGGCGCTCGGCGCGGCCCTGCTCGCCGCCTCCGGCAAGCGGCTGCGGGTGTGGGCGCACGGCGGGCACCCCGCCGCCCGGCACCTCGCCCAGGTGCTCGGCCTGACCCTGTTCCGCGAACTGCGCCAGATGCGCCGGTCGTTGACCGATCTTGAGCTGCCCGAGCCGGCGCTGCCCGAGGGCGTCACCGTGCGCGCCTTCGTGCCCGGCAAGGACGACTCCGCCTGGCTCGCCGTGAACGCCGCCGCCTTCGCCCACCACCCGGAGCAGGGCTCGCTCACCCAGCGGGACCTGGACGACCGCAAGGCCGAGTCGTGGTTCGACCCGGCCGGGTTCTTCCTCGCCGAGCGGCGCGGCGAGCTGATCGGCTTCCACTGGACGAAGGTGCACGCCGAGGAGGGGCTGGGCGAGGTGTACGTCCTCGGGGTCCGGCCCGGTGAACAGGGCGGTGGCCTCGGCAAGGCCCTCACCACGATCGGGCTGCGCCACCTGGCCGCCCAGCAGCTGCCGACCGCGATGCTCTACGTCGACGCCGACAACACGGCGGCGGTGTCGGTGTACGAGCGCCTGGGCTTCACGGTCCACGAGACGGACCTCATGTACCGCACGGAGACCTGACATCTCCGCAGGTGAGGGGCGGTCGTCTTGACGGCCGCCCCTCCTGCGCACCACCTCGCAGGGCCCGGGCGGCGCGGCACGGCCCGATCGACACCGCCGAGCCCTGGGAGGACCTGCCCACCTTCTCCACGGGCGGCCCGCTGATCGCCGCTCCCGCACCGGCCGGGCTGCTCCACGGCCGCCGGCTGGTCACGCTGTGCGTCCCGTCGCACTCGGGGGGTGATCGGCCTGCACGTCGGCTCACCCTGGTCCCGCCGCCGGCCCCTCCCTCCGGCCACGACCTGAGCCTCCTCGGCCCCCGCCCGCCCGGCCGGGAACCCCTTCGGGCCGCCCCCCGCTATCCCGCACGTCATGTCGCCGTAACCATTGATTCAGCCAGGCTTGCGACGCTCGGGCAATGAAGCCCGCCGTGCCAGAGCCTTCGCCGCCCCCCGAGGGGCCCGCGGGGAACGGGGCCGTCACGCTCCCGCCCGCACGTTCCGACGCGCTTGTGTCACCCGTTGCGCGGAAGAATGGGTTCATGAGTCAGCAAGACACCCAGGCAGAGGTACAGCACCCCCAGCCCTCCGTGGGCTCCATCGCCGCGCACCGCCAGCACGCCGTGGCCGCCGTGGTCTCCGACCTGGAACCCGATCTCGACGCGGGTCTCGACACCTACGAGGAGGCGCCGACCGACGGCGCGCCCCTGCCCCAGGGCCGCTTCCTCGACCGGGAACGCAGCTGGCTCGCCTTCAACGAGCGCGTCCTGGAGCTGGCCGAGGACCCGAACACGCCGCTGCTGGAGCGCGCGAACTTCCTCGCGATCTTCGCCAGCAACCTGGACGAGTTCTTCATGGTCCGGGTGGCCGGTCTGAAGCGCCGTATCGCCACCGGCGTCGCCACCCGCTCCGCCTCCGGCCTCCAGCCCCGCGAGGTGCTGGAGATGATCTGGGCCCGCTCCCGCGAGCTGATGGCACGGCACGCCGCCTGCTATCACGAGGACGTCGCCCCCGCGCTCGCGGACGAGGGCATCCACCTGGTCCGCTGGACCGAGCTGACCGACAAGGAACAGGCCCGGCTCTTCACGCTCTTCCGGCACCAGATCTTCCCGGTCCTCACGCCCCTGGCCGTCGACCCCGCGCACCCCTTCCCGTACATCTCCGGGCTCTCCCTGAACCTGGCCGTCGTGGTGCGGAACCCGGTCAGCGGCCACAAGCACTTCGCGCGCGTGAAGGTGCCGCCGCTGCTGTCCCGCTTCCTGGAGGCCTCCCCCGGCCGCTACGTCCCCATCGAGGACGTCATCGCGGCCCCCAACCACCTGGAAGAGCTGTTCCCGGGCATGGAGATCCTGGAGCACCACGCCTTCCGGATCACCCGCAACGAGGACCTGGAGGTCGAGGAGGACGACGCCGAGAACCTCCTCCAGGCCCTGGAGAAGGAACTCATGCGGCGCCGCTTCGGGCCGCCGGTGCGCCTGGAGGTCGAGGAGTCCATCGACCGCGAGGTGCTGGACCTGCTGGTGCGCGAGCTGAAGATCTCCGAGGCGGAGGTCTACCCGCTGCCCGGCCCGCTCGACCTCACCGGCCTCTTCCGCATCCACAGCCTCGACCGGCCGGAGCTGAAGTACCCCAAGTTCGTCGCCGGCACCCACCGCGACCTCGCCGAGGTGGAGTCGGCGTCCGCGCCCGACATCTTCGCGGCGCTGCGCGCGCGGGACGTGCTCCTGCACCACCCCTACGACAGCTTCTCCACCTCCGTGCAGGCGTTCCTGGAGCAGGCCGCCGCCGACCCGGACGTCCTCGCCATCAAGCAGACCCTGTACCGCACCTCCGGCGACTCCCCGATAGTCGACGCGCTCATCGATGCCGCCGAGTCCGGCAAGCAGGTCCTCGTCCTGGTCGAGATCAAGGCCCGCTTCGACGAGCACGCCAACATCAAGTGGGCGCGCAAGCTGGAGGAGGCCGGCTGCCACGTCGTCTACGGCCTGGTCGGCCTGAAGACGCACTGCAAGCTGTCGCTGGTGGTCCGCCAGGAGGGCGAGACCCTGCGCCGCTACAGCCACGTCGGCACCGGCAACTACCACCCGAAGACGGCCCGCCTGTACGAGGACCTCGGGCTGCTCACCGCCGACCCGCAGGTCGGCGCGGATCTCTCCGACCTCTTCAACCGGCTGTCCGGCTACTCGCGCCGCGAGACCTACCGCCGCCTGCTGGTCGCCCCCAAGTCCCTGCGGGACGGACTGGTCGCGCGGATCGACAAGGAGGTCCAGCACCACCGTGCGGGCCGTCCGGCCTTCGTCCGCATCAAGGTCAACTCGATGGTGGACGAGGCGGTGATCGACGCCCTCTACCGGGCCTCCCAGGCGGGCGTGCCGGTCGACATCTGGGTGCGGGGCATCTGCGCCGTCCGCCCGGGCGTCACGGGCCTGTCCGAGAACATACGGGTCCGCTCGATCCTCGGCCGCTTCCTCGAACACTCCCGGGTGTTCGCCTTCGGCAACGGCGGCGAGCCCGAGGTGTGGATCGGCAGCGCCGACATGATGCACCGCAACCTCGACCGCCGGATAGAAGCCCTGGTCCGGGTGGTCGACCCCGGCCACCGCGCGGCCCTCAACCGGCTGCTGGACACCGGCATGTCCGACAGCACCGCCTCCTGGCACCTCGGCCCGGACGGCGAGTGGACGCGGCACGCGACCGACGCGGACGGCCAACCCCTGCGCAACGTCCAGGAGATGCTCATAGACGCCCGGAGGCGCCGGCGTGGCACAGCAACACCTTGACCCGACGGACCCCACGGCCGAGGCGGTGACGGGGAACGCCCTGGCGGGCTACCTGCGCGCCCAGGCCACGGAGTTCCTCCGCGCCCTGCGCCTGCACCGGGAGACCGGGGGCCAGGCGGCCGGACCGGAGGAGCCCGTCGACGCGGCCCGCGCCCTGCGCCGCTCGGCCCGCCGCATCAGCGCCAGCCTGCACACCTTCCGCCCCCTCCTGGACCCCGACTGGTCGGAGGAGATGCGCCCGGAACTGGCCTGGCTGTCCGGCACGCTGGGCCTGGAACACGCCTACGAGGCCCGCCTGGAACGCCTGTTGCTGGCGTTGCACCGGCTGTCGGGCGCGGCCGTGTTCCCGGCGCAGGCCGTGACGGCGCCGTCGAACACCGGTGGTCCGGCCACCGCGACGGCGACGGCGGAGCGCGCCAACCTCACGGTCGGCGCGGCGAAGGCGGGCGCCCTGCTCGAACGCCAGCTCACCCTCGCCCGGACGAGGGCCCACTCCACCGCCCTCCAGGCCCTCGGCTCCTCCCGCTTCCACGCCGTGGCCGACAAGGTGGCCGTACTCGCCAGCGAGGTCCCCCTCACCCCCACCGCCCCCGCCACCACCCTGCACCCCTTGGCCGCCGCGGCCGAGGAACGCCTCACGGACGCCGTCACCGCGCTCCCCCTGGTCACCGCCGGCCACCCCTACAACGCGGAGGCCCTGGTCCACGGCCTGTCCCCGGACCCGTCCCCGCACCCCCAGGACAGCCCCTGGCACCAGGTACGCCTGCTGCTGCGCCTGCACCGGTACGCCCGCGAGGTGCTGCACGGCGGCAACGCCCCGGTGGATGTGCGGCTGCTGACGGCGGGCCAGGCACTGAACCGGCACCGGGACGCCTCGGAGGCGGCAGCGGCGGCGGCGCAGGCGGCCCGCACACCCCGGATCACCCCGGCGACGGCGTACGCGCTCGGTGTGCTCCACGCCGACCAGCGGCATGAGGTCGAGGCGGCCCGGTTCGCGTTCCAGCAGGCGTGGCAGAAGCAGACCGTCCCCGCGCCCTGACCCCACGAGGAGGCGGTGTGAACGACACCGTGGTCCAGGCGGCCGGCTGTGTGCTGTGGCGCCGCTCCCCGGTCTCCGGCGACCTGGAGATCTGTCTGGTCCACCGGCCGAAGTACGACGACTGGTCCCACCCCAAGGGCAAGCTGAAGCGGGGCGAGGACCCGCTGGCCGGCGCGCTGCGCGAGGTCGCGGAGGAGACCGGGTACACCGCGGAGCCGGGCGGCGAGCTGCCGACCCTGCAGTATTCGGCCAACGGCCGCCCGAAGCGGGTGCGGTACTGGGCCGCGGAGGCGGTTTCCGGCCACTTCGCGCCGAACGCCGAGGTGGACCGCATCCTCTGGCTGGCCCCGGCGGCGGCCCGGGCCCGGCTGACCCAACCGCGCGACGGGGACCTGGTGGACGCGCTCCTGCGGGCCCTGGAGCGCCGGTGACGGTCAGAGGCCCGTCGTGTGCCCCTCCGCGTCCGTACGGGCCTGGCTGCGGGCCCGGCGGGCGGGGCCGCGCCAGCCGCAACTGCATCTGGCCACACAGAAGGGGCCCTGCTCGGTCGTCGTCGTGAGGTGCTCCTGCCCGGACCGGGCGCGTTCCGACCCGTCCTCCGGTACCGCGGTAACTGCCACACCGTCAAAGGTACCCAGACCCGGTTAAAGAGTTGGTCTGCCTCCCGACGGCACCGGTCTGCCCGACTCCTGCCGACACCGGCCACATCCCCGTCAGCGCCGCACTCGCCCCCGTCGGCACCGCACTCGCCCCCGTCGGCACCGCACTCGCCCCCGTCGGCACCGGACGCGCCCCCGTCGGCACCGCACTCGCCCCCGTCGGCGCCACCCCACCCCCACCCGCGCCGCACTCGCCCCCGTCGGCACCGCACTCGCCCCCGTCGGCGCCACCCCACCCCCACCCGCGCCGCACTCGCGCCCACCGGCGCCAGCCTCGCCCCCTCGGCTTCACTCCCACCCCCCACTGGCACCAGCCCCACCCCCGCCGGCACCGTACTCCCCCCGTCGGCACCGTACTCCCCCCGTCGGCGCCGTACTCCCCCCGTCGGCGCCACCCACCCTCACCCGCGCCGCACTCGCGCCCACCGGCGCCAGCCTCGCCCCCTCGGCTGCAATCCCGCCCCCCGCCGGCGCCGGTCCCGCTCCCCTCGCCCCGGCGCGCCCCCGCCGCCGCTCCCGGCGGCGCGTGACGGCGCCCCCCAGCCGTCGTTATCCGGACGACAGGGGGCCCGTGACGGACACACCGGCTGGGGGTAGGCAGGCGATGGATCGGCGGCAGCACAGGCGCGCGGGCGGCGCGGTCGTCGCGGCGGGTGTCCTCCTCGCCCTCGGGACGGGCGCCACGGGCTGTTCCGGCAGCGGGGCCGCCGCCGAGGACGTCAAGGGCGCGGGCGACCCCGTCGCCACCCTGCACCGGGCCGCCGACGCGCTGCGGGACGCGGGCAGTTCCAAGGCCGGCACCTCGATGGAGATGGCCACCGGCGGCACCCGGGTCACCATCCGCGGCAAGGGCGTCTACGACTACCGGCACCGCCTCGGCCGGCTCACGGTGGTGCTGCCCGAGGACCCGACGGGCGCCTCCGAACACCGACCCATCACCGAACTCCTCGCCCCGGGCGCGCTGTTCATGAAGAACCGGGGCGCCGGCGTGCCCGCCGACAAGTGGGTGCGGGTGGAGACCGCGACGCTGTCCGACGGCAATCTGGTCACCGGCGGAGCGACCGACCCGTACGCGGCGGCCGAGGTGCTGCGCGGCACGCGGGAGGCGGTCTTCGTCGGCCGGACCGAGGTCGCCGGGACGGCGGTGCGGCACTACCGGGGCACCGCCGACCTGCGCCGCGCGGCCCGGTACGCCTCCGCCGCGAACAGGGCGGCCCTGGCCGCGGCGGCAAAGGGGTTCGCCACGGCCGAGGTGCCGTTCGACGCGTACCTGGACGACCAGGGCCGCATCCGCAAGCTGCGGCAGCGCTTCAGCTTCGTCAACGGCCGCCAGAAGGCCACCGTGGCGGTCGCCTCCACCCTGCTGCTGTACGACTTCGGCGCCCCCGCCGACGTACGGCTGCCGGCCCCGGAGGACATCTACGCGGGCCGGATCGCCGAGGAGGGCGGGACCGGCGGCGGGGCCTGAAACCGGCCAGTCACTAGTCCGGGTCGCCACCCCGTAAGTAGCCCGTCCGTGCCATGCGCGGTGCGTGGAGCGCTGCCTACTCTAGGGAGCGGTGACGTCCGAGAAGAGGTGAGGCGGGTGGCTGCGGTCGGCGGCACGGCGGTTCAGGACCACGTGGCCCTCGCCGAGATCGAGCTGTGCGGAGAGCTGATCATCGCGGCCTCCGCCGCCGAGGACCGGCTCAGCCTGGAGAGCATCGACGAGGTGCTGCGGGTCGCCGAGGAGCGGAACGCGGCCTGATCCGCTCAGCTGCGCAGCAGCCGGCCGATCGCCTTCGTCGCCTCGTCCACCTTGGCGTCGATCGCGTCACCGCCCTTGACGGCCGCGTCCGCGACGCAGTGCCGCAGGTGCTCCTCCAGCAGCTGGAGCGCGAAGGACTGCAGGGCCTTCGTGGAGGCGGAGACCTGCGTGAGTATGTCGATGCAGTACGTGTCCTCCTCCACCATCCGCTGCAAGCCGCGGATCTGGCCCTCGATCCGGCGCAGCCGCTTGAGGTGCTCGTCCTTCTGCTTGTGGTAGCCGTGCGTGGCGCCGGCCTCGGTCGTCGTCATCGCGGGCCTCCGTCTCGGGACGAGTCAGGGACAAAAGGGACACATACCCCTACTGGGTATATGGTAACGAACTTTCCGGGGTAGACGGCCCTTCGCACGCCCCCGTGCTGACCACTGTGCTCGATGGGCGACACTGGGATGCGGCCCATTAGCCGTGGCCGGATGATGCGCCTAGCATCAGCCTGACCGAAACCGAAGCACCCCGAGGACCCCACGTGCGCTTTCGTCTGACCCCCAGGGAGACGAGCTTCTACGACATGTTCGCCGCGTCCGCGGACAACATCGTCACCGGCTCGAAACTCCTGATGGAACTGCTCGGGGCGGACTCCTCCGCCCGGGCCGAGATCGCAGAGCGTATGCGGGCCGCGGAACACGCAGGTGACGACGCCACGCACGCGATCTTCCACCAGCTGAACTCCTCGTTCATCACGCCGTTCGACCGGGAGGACATCTACGCCCTCGCCGGTTCCCTGGACGACATCATGGACTTCATGGAGGAGGCGGTCGACCTGGTCGTCCTCTACAACGTCGAGGAACTGCCGAAGGGCGTCGAGCAGCAGATCGAGGTTCTGGCCAGGGCGGCCGAGCTGACCGCGGAGGCCATGCCGAACCTCCGCACCATGGACAACCTCACCGAGTACTGGATCGAGGTCAACCGGCTGGAGAACCAGGCCGACCAGATCCACCGCAAGCTGCTCGCCCACCTCTTCAACGGCAAGTACGACGCGATCGAGGTGCTGAAGCTCAAGCAGATCGTGGACGTCCTGGAAGAGGCGGCGGACGCTTTCGAGCACGTGGCGAACACGGTGGAGACCATCGCCGTCAAGGAGTCCTGAGGCGTCGATGGACACCTTCGCCCTGGTCGTGACCATCGCGGTCGCGCTCTTCTTCACGTACACCAACGGTTTCCACGACTCGGCGAACGCCATCGCGACATCGGTGTCGACGCGGGCGCTGACCCCGCGGGCGGCCCTCGCCATGGCGGCCGTGATGAACCTCGCCGGTGCCTTCCTGGGCTCCGGCGTCGCCAAGACGGTCAGCGAGGGCCTGATCGAGACGCCCCAGGGCTCGACCGGCATGGGGATCCTCTTCGCGGCCCTGCTCGGCGCGATCGTCTGGAACCTGGTCACCTGGTACTTCGGCCTGCCGTCCTCCTCCTCGCACGCCCTGTTCGGCGGCCTGGTGGGCGCGGCGCTGGCGGGCGGTACGACGGTGATCTGGCACGGGGTGGTCGACAAGGTCATCATCCCGATGTTCCTGTCCCCGGTCGTGGGCCTGATCGTCGGCTACCTGGTCATGACGGCGATCCTGTGGATCTTCCGCCGGGCCAACCCGCACAAGGCCAAGCGCGGCTTCCGCATAGCCCAGACCGTCTCGGCGGCCGGCATGGCGCTGGGCCACGGTCTCCAGGACGCCCAGAAGACGATGGGTGTCGTCGTCATGGCACTGGTGATTTCCGGCCATGAGACGTACGGCGACCCGATCCCGGTCTGGGTGAAGATCGTCTGCGCGATCATGCTGTCCCTCGGCACCTACGCGGGCGGCTGGCGGATCATGCGCACGCTGGGCCGCAAGATCATCGAGCTGGACCCGCCGCAGGGCTTCGCCGCCGAGACGACCGGCGCGTCGATCATGTTCACCACGGCGTTCCTCTTCAAGGCGCCGATCTCCACGACCCACGTCATCACGTCGGCCATCATGGGCGTGGGCGCGACCAAGCGCGTCAACGCCGTCCGCTGGGGCGTGGCCAAGAACATCATCCTCGGCTGGTTCATCACGATGCCGGCAGCGGCCCTGGTCGCCGCCCTGGCCTTCGGGGTGGTCAAGCTGGTGGCGCTGTAACCGGGCCCACCCGTTCCCAGCCACCCGAGCCGAACCCCACCTCACTCCCGCCCTCCAGCTGACCGAGTCGGGTGGGCGGGTGGGAAGCACCGGGGCGAGGGGCGTAGCCCCGAAGACCCCCGTCCCGAAGCCGAACGCAGTGACAAGCAGTGACAACGCAGTGGGCCCGCCCCCGGGAGCCAGGGGCGGGCCCTTTGCGTCCTCGCGGTGGCACCGCCATGCAGCACCGCGAGGGGATCGGGGGATCAGCCGAAGCGGCCGGAGATGTAGTCCTCCGTGGCCTGGACCGACGGGTTGGAGAAGATCCGCTCCGTGTCGTCGATCTCGATCAGCCGGCCGGGCTGTCCGACCGCCGCGAGGTTGAAGAACGCCGTACGGTCCGAGACACGCGCCGCCTGCTGCATGTTGTGCGTCACGATGACGATCGTGAACCGCTCCTTCAGCTCACCGATCAGGTCCTCGATGGCGAGGGTGGAGATCGGGTCCAGGGCGGAGCAGGGCTCGTCCATGAGGAGCACATTCGGCTCGACCGCGATGGCACGGGCGATGCACAGACGCTGCTGCTGACCACCGGACAGACCGGAGCCCGGCTTGTTCAGGCGGTCCTTCACCTCGTTCCAGAGGTTCGCGCCCTTGAGGGACTTCTCGACGATGTCGTTCAGTTCCGACTTCTTGTAGTTGCCGTTCAGCCGCAGGCCCGCGGCCACGTTGTCGAAGATCGACATCGTGGGGAACGGGTTCGGACGCTGGAAGACCATGCCCACCTCACGGCGGACGGACACCGGGTCGACCCCGCTGCCGTACAGGTCCTCGTCGTCCAGGAGCACCTTGCCCTCGACGCGGCCGCCGGGGGTGACCTCGTGCATGCGGTTCAGCGTGCGCAGGAACGTCGACTTGCCGCAGCCGGAGGGGCCGATGAACGCCGTCACCGACCGCGGCTCCACGGTCATCGAGATGTCCTCGATCGCCTTGTGGGAGCCGTAGAAGGCGGTGAGGCCGCTTACGTCGATTCGCTTGGCCATGTCTGCTTCACTTCCAGAAATTCAAGCTCGGTCGCTGTGTGGCCCCGCCCCGCGGAGCCGGAGATAGTCGCCTCAGCGACCGGTCTTCGGGGCCTTCCAGCGGGCGATGCCGCGGGCCACCAGGTTGAGGATCATCACGAAGGCGATCAGCGTGAGGGACGCCGCCCACGCGCGGTCGAACGCCGCACCGGAGCCCGCGCTGTTGGCGAACTGCTGGTAGATGTACAGCGGCAGCGACGCCTGCGCGCCCTCGAAGGGGTTGTTGTTGATGAACGGGTTGCCGAACACCAGCAGCAGCACCGGCGCGGTCTCACCGGCGATACGGGCGACCGCCAGCATGATGCCGGTGGTGATGCCTCCGATGGAGGTCGGCAGGACCACCTTCAGGATGGTCCGCCACTTGGGCACGCCCAGCGCCAGGGACGCCTCGCGCAGCTCGTTCGGGACGAGCTTGAGCATCTCCTCGGTGGAGCGGACGACGACCGGCATCATCAGGATGGCCAGGGCCAGCGAACCGGCGAAGCCGAACGGCTGCATCTCGAAGATGAGCATCAGGCTGAGGATGAACAGGCCCGCGACGATCGACGGGATGCCCGTCATGACGTCGACGAAGAACGTGACGGCCTTGGCGAGCCGGCCGCGGCCGTACTCGACCAGGTAGATCGCGGTGAGCACGCCGATCGGGGCGCCGATCAGGGTGGCGAGGCCGACCTGCTCCAGGCTGCCGATGATGGCGTGGTAGATGCCGCCGCCGGGCTCGGTGTCGGCGACGACCCCCATCGAGTGGGTCAGGAAGTAGACGTCGAGGACCTTCACACCGCGCGCGGCGGTCACCCAGATCAGGGAGACCAGCGGCACCACGGCGAGCAGGAAGGCCACCCAGACGAGGCTGGTGGCGACGCGGTCCTTGGCCTGGCGGCGGCCCTCGACCCGCGCGGCGATGCCGAAGGTGCCGAGGACGAAGAGGACCGCGGCGATCAGACCCCACTGGATCTGGCTGTCGAGGCCGGCGGCCAGGCTGATGCCGATGCCCAGGACGAGGGAGCCGGCGGCGATGGCCCACGGCGTCCACCGGGGCAGGCTCGCGGCGCGCAGCGTGCTGGGCCGCTTGTCGGTGACGGCTGCGGTGCTCATGCGTTGGCCCCCGAGTACTCCGCGCGACGGGCGATGATCAGCCGGGCCGCGCCGTTGACCAGCAGGGTGATGACGAACAGGACCAGACCGGAGGCGATGAGCGCGTCCCGGCCGAACTCGTTCGCCTCGCTGAACTTGCTGGCGATGTTCTGGGCGAAGGTGCCGCCGCCCGGGTTGAGCAGGCTGGCCTGGATGTCGAAGGACGGCGAGAGCACGGTGGCGACGGCCATCGTCTCGCCGAGCGCGCGGCCGAGGCCGAGCATGGAGGCGGAGATCACGCCGGAGCGGCCGAAGGGCAGCACGGACATGCGGATGACCTCCCAGCGCGTGGCGCCGAGGGCCAGGGCCGCTTCCTCGTGCATCTGCGGGACCTGGCGGAAGACCTCACGGCTCACGTTGGTGATGATCGGCAGGATCATGATCGCCAGCAGGATGCCGACGGTGAGCATCGAGCGCGGTGGGCCCTGGTCCCAGGAGAGGACGCCGGTCCAGCCGAAGAACTCGTTGAGCCAGCCGAACAGGCCGTTCATGTGCGGGACGAGCACGAGGGCGCCCCACAGGCCGTACACGATGGACGGCACGGCGGCGAGCAGGTCGATCACGTAGGCGACCGGGCCGGACATGCGGCGCGGGGCGTAGTGCGTGATGAACAGCGCGATGGCGACCGCGACCGGGACCGCGATGACCATGGCGATGACCGAGGAGACGATCGTGCCGAAGACCAGGACCGCGATGCCGAACTTCGGTTCGAGGACGCTGGTGTTCCACTCGAACGTGGTCAGGAAGTTCGCGTGGTCCTTGCTGATCGCGAGGGCGGCGCGGTAGGTGAGGAAGACCGCGATGGCGGCCATGATCGCCAGCAGCAGGATGCCGGAGCCTCGGGACAGCCCCAGGAAGATGCGGTCACCGGGGCGGGTGGCGCCACGGGCCGCGCGCTTCTGCTCGGCGAGGGTGGGCTGGGGGGCGGGAGGAGGTACGTCGGTTGTCGTCGATATGTCCATCGGGTTCTCCGGTCTGCGGAGCCGTGCCCCGAGGGGCCGCGGCTCATGGCGGCGGTGCACCGGACGGTGCGGCCCGGCCCTGTCGGGTACCGGGCCGCACTCTCGGATCAGGTCAGCTCAGGCCCTCGATGGTCGTGCGGACCTTGGAGATGATGTCGGCGGGCACGGGCGCGTAGCCGATGCTCGGGAGAATCTTCTGGCCGTCCTCGCTGGCGATGTAGCGCAGGAAGGCCTTGGTGGCGGGCAGGGTGTCCGCCTTGTTGCCCTTGTCACACACGATCTCGTAGGTGACCAGGGTGATCGGGTAGGCGCCCTCGGCCTTGGTCTTGTAGTCCAGCTTCAGCGAGAGGTCCTTGCCGGTGCCGACGACCTTCGCGGCGGCGATGTCGGCGGTGGCGCTCTCGGAGCTGGGCGCGACCGGCTTGCTGGCGCCGGTGTCGATGGACACGGCCTTGAGGCCGTCCTTGACGTAGGACAGCTCGAAGTAGCCGATGGCGCCGGAGGTCTGCTTCACCTGCTGGGCCACACCCGCGGACTGCGGGGCGGACTGGCCGCCCTTGGCCTGCCAGGCCTTGCCGCCGGAGTACTTCCAGTTGTCCGGGGTGGTGGCGATCAGGTACTTGGTGAAGTTGTCCGTGGTGCCGGACTCGTCCGAGCGGTGGAACGCCTGGATCTTCAGGTCGGGGAGCTTCACGCCCTTGTTCAGGGCGGCGATCGCCGGGTCGTTCCACTTGGTGATCTTGCTGTCGAAGATCTTGGCGATGGTCGGGGCGTCCAGGACCAGGTTGTCGACGCCCGGGACGTTGTAACCGAGGGCGATCGGGCCGCCGACCATCGGCAGGTCGATGCCCTGGCCGCCCTTGCAGACCTGCTTGGAGGCGGTGACCTCTTCGGGCTTCAGCGCCGAGTCGGAACCGGCGAAGGCGACCTGGCCCTGCGTGAACGCGGTGACACCGGCGCCGGAGCCGCCGCCCTTGTAGTTGATCTGCACACCGCAGGCCTGGGAGAAGGCCTTCACCCAGGCGTCGATCGCGTTCTTCTGCGCGGAGGAGCCGTCTGCGAGCAGCTGACCCTTGGCGTCGTCGCACTTGATCGAGCTGGCCTTGGCGGACGTGGACGGGTTGCCCGAAGCACTGCCGCCGTCGCCGTTGTCGTCGGAGCCGCACGCCGTCAGGGCCAGGGCGCCGGTGACGGCGACAGCACCGAGAGAAAGGGCGCGCAGCCGGTTCTTGCGCTGAAGCTTCACTTTCGGGAGTTCCTTCCAGGAGCCGCCGCTGTCGGCGGCGCGCGAGGTCATAGAGGTGCGTGAGGGCGTTGATGGCCGCACTCGGCACCCGGTACGGCCGAAATTAGGCAGATCAGGTGAAGCCGCCGATGGCCGGAAGTGAACGAGGGGTGAACCCCTGCCGTCGGCCTGGTGAGGTCACGGAATGCTCACGGGGAGAGCACGCGAAGGTTCCGACGACCGGGTTGCGCGAACGTGCCTTCGATGTTCGTCACCCGGCCGGGGGAACCCCGAGGTGCGGCGCGTCGTCTCGTTCCACGACAGCCGAGGAAAGGCGACGGACATGGAACGGCGTACGTTCATCTCGGGCGGCGCGGCCGCCCTGGCGACGACCGCACTGACCGCGTGCGGTGCGGGCGGAGGCTCGTCCGCCCCTGCGGCGGACCACCCCGGTACGCCGTCGCGCCCATCCTCGCTGACGGCCATCAGGACCACCAGCGCGACCGCCGCCGCGAACTGGGCGGCCCTCGCCCGTGACCTGGACGGCACCCTGGTGCGGCCCGGCGACGCGAGCTGGAAGGCCGCCCACCAGCTGTACAACACCCGCTTCGACGGACTGAAGCCCGCCGCGGTGGCCTATGTCGCCCACACCGCCGACATCCGCACCACCCTCGCCTACGCCCACGCGCACGGCGTGAAGGTGTCCATACGCAACGGCGGCCACTCCTACGCCGGCTACTCCTCCGGCGACAACCGGCTGATCGTCGACGTGTCCCGGCTGAACCGGGTCCGGGCGAGCGGCGGCCAGGCCGTCGTCGGCGCCGGCGCCAAGCTCATCGACGTCTACCGCGCGCTGGCCGCGAAGGGCGTGACCATACCGGCGGGCTCCTGCCCCACCGTCGGCGTCTCCGGCCTGGTGCTCGGCGGCGGCCACGGCGTGGCCTCCCGCGCCTACGGCCTGACCTGCGACAGCCTCACCCAGGCCACCCTGATCACCGCGGACGGCAAACAGCTCACGGCGAACGCGAGCACGAACAAGGACCTGTTCTGGGCGCTGCGCGGCGCCGGCAACGGCAACTTCGGCGTCGTCACCGAGCTGCAGTTCCGGACCCATGCCGCACCGCAGGCCGTGACCGCATACCTGACCTGGCCGTGGTCCAGGGCCGCGAAGGTGCTGAAGGCGTGGCAGGAGTGGGGCCCCGGCCAACCCGACGAGATCTGGTCCTCCCTGCACCTGTCGTGCTCCCCGGGCCGCACCCCGGCCATCTCGGTGGCCTGCTTCTCCCTCGGCACCTACGGCGAGCTCCAGAACGCCGTGGACCGCCTGGCCCACCTGGCGGGCGCCGACGCCTCCTCCGTCTCCCTGCGCCGCCGGGGCTACGAGGAGGCGATGGAGATCTACGCAGGCTGCTCCTCCTTCTCCACCGACGCGCAGTGCCATCTGCCCGGCTCCACCCCGGGCCGCTCCCCGCAGGGCAGGCTGGGCCGCGAGACGTACGCGGCCCGCTCCGACTTCTTCGACCGCTCGCTGTCCGCGGCCGGCATCCAGACCGTGCTCCAGCAGATCGCCGCCGTGCGGGGCGGCGCGGGCAGCATCGCGTTCACCGCGCTCGGCGGCGCGGTCAACCGGGTCTCCCCGACCGCGACGGCGTTCGTCCACCGCCGCTCGCGGATGCTGGCCCAGTACATCGCCTCCTGGGGCGCGGGGGCCTCCGGCTCCACCGCCCAGTCCTGGCTGACCTCGGCGCACCGGGCGATGCAGCCGTACGCGTCGGGAGCCGCCTACCAGAACTACACCGACCCGACGCTGAAGGACTGGAAGAAGGCGTACTACGGGGACGCGGCGGCCCGGCTGGCCAAGGTGAAGCAGCAGTACGACCCACAGCGGTTCTTCTCCTCCCCGCAGGGTCTGTAACGGGCGGGCCCGCCTTCCCGCCGACGGCCCTCGGGGGGCGGCCAGGGTCTTTCGTTCGGATCAGGCCGGATCAGGGAGCGGGGTCTGGTGCCGTGCATCGCAAGGCGGAGGAGGGCGCCATGGCGGAGCCATGGCAACCGACGACAACGCGGCGAGGCGCGGAGCCAGGGCCCGCGAGCCCGGCGTGATCCGAACGAGAGGCCCTAGGCCGCCAGGTCCCGTTCCTCGGTCTCCAGGGGGCTGCGGGCGCCGGGCAGCAGGGTGTTGCCCCGGCCGCCGGCCGCGGCGGACCGCCGGCGCACGAGCCACCCTGCGCGCGGCGAGCGCTCCACGGCCCGCATCAGCGGGGTGAGCAGGGCCGTGGCCGGCGGGGACAGCAGCAGGACGACCGCCGTACCGAGGGCGAAGCCGCCGACGACGTCCGTCGGGTAGTGCACGCCCATGTAGACCCGGCAGAAGCCCTCCAGCAGGGCCAGGCCGATGCCGGCGAGGCCGAAGCGGCGGTGGGCGACGAAGAGCCCCACGCCGAGCGCCATGGTGATCGTCGCGTGGTCGCTGACGAAGGAGAAGTCGGTCTTGCCGGAGACGAGGACGTCCAGGCCCCGGTGGTCCACGAACGGGCGGGGGCGCTCCACGAAGCCCCGTATCGGCACGTTGACCAGCACCGCGAGGCCGGCCGCGAGCGGCGCCCACACCAGCGCGGCCACCGAGGGCGCGGCCTCCTCGCCGCCCCGGCGCCGCACGGACCACCAGCACCACAGGATCAGCAGCACCATGGCGAGCAGCAGTCCGTACTCACCGACGAACTCCATGACCCGGTCGAACCAGTGCGGCGCGTCCTTGGCCAGGCCGTTGATGTCGTAGAGCAGGTCGACGTCGGGGTTCGATCCGGATTCGGCGAGTACAGCCATCGTGCTGCGGCCCCTTCGTCGTCTTCCCGGACGCACCTCGTGTGCGTCGCTCCTGCCCCCCGTGGTTCGTAGATCCGCTTCCGCTGCACTGCCGCACTGACGTCCGCTCGGCTACGTCAACAGGAACGCATGCCCACCGCCTATACGTTCCACTCTCCACTGAATGATCACGCAGACGTTATCGAAGAGAGACTCATCGCCCCAGCTCAGGGGGTGGGTTCACGCTCGGTTCACACCGTCGTGGGCAGTGCTTTTGCGCCATCTTCGGTGACCCGGGTGGCACCGAAGTAGTCGGGGGTGTCGACGGGGTCGAAGCGGATGACGGCACCCGTGCGCGGGGCGTCGATCATGTATCCGCCGCCGACGTAGATGCCGACGTGCCGGATGGCCCGGGAGTCGGTGAGGTCGTCGGAGAAGAACACCAGGTCACCCGGGAGCAACTGGTCCCGTGAGGGGTGCGGCCCGGCGTTGTACTGGTCGTTGGCCACACGCGGCAGGCTGATCCCGACCTTCTCGTACGCGGCCTTGGTCAGCCCCGAGCAGTCGAAGCGCCCGCCCTGGTCGGCGGTGCCGTTGCCGCCCCACAGGTACGGAGTGCCGAGCTTGCTCTGCGCGAAGGCGATGGCGCCGGCGGCCTGCCGGGTGGGGTCGATCCGGGTGACCGGCGCGGCGAAGCTCTTCTCCAGGCTGCGGATGCGCTGGACGTAGTTCCGCGTCTCGCTGATGGCCGGAACCCCACCCGCCCGGATGACGCGGTAGGCGCCCGCGTTGTAGGCGGCGAGCATGTTGTCGGAGACGTTCCCCGGCACGTCCTTCACGTACTTCGCCAGCTCGCAGTCGTACGAGGCGGCCGACGGGATCGCGTCGTCCGGATCCCAGATGTCCCGCTTGCCGTCCCCGTCGCCGTCGATCCCGTGGGTCGCCCAGGTACTCGGGATGAACTGGGCGATCCCGCGGGCGTCGGCCGGGCTGACGACGGTCGGGTTCCAGCCGCTCTCCTGGTAGAGCTGCGCGGCGAGCAGCGCGGGACTGAGCGCCGGGCACAGGTTGCCCCACTTCTGCACCAGTGACTTGTAGGCGGCCGGAACCGCGCCCTTGGCCAGCCCCCGGCCCCCCGAGGTCACCCCGCCCACCAGGTTCCCGGCCACGAGATACACCCCGACGACGAGCAGCATGACGAAGCCCATGCCGAGCCCGACGGCCGCCCCACCGATCACCCATACCTTCCGCACGGTTCAACTTTCCCCCATGCGGGCGCGGTTCAAGGCCATTTGTGCGCGAAGTGGCGTCATTTCACAGGTGGCGCGGCGCAGGTGACGCGCCCTCAGGGCCCTGGCCGGTCCCGCTCAGCGACCGGCCGCGGCGTCCCGGTACAGCTCCGCCGCCTCACTGCCCAGGACCACGCTGTACGACGTGTCCGCCGTCGAGCCGCCCTGCTCATGGCCGCCGAGCACGCCGACGACCTGGCCGTCACCGTTGACCCAGGGGCTGCCGCTGGTGCCGCTGGTGAAGTCCGGGCAGTCGATGCGCTGTTGGGTACGGCTGTGCGGGACCGGCCTGTTGGTGCAGCTGACGGGCACCTCGCGGGAGTCGGGGTAGCCGGTGACGGTGACCGCGGTGGCGCCGGTGGCCGCGCCGGTCGTGAACCGGTTGGCGCCGGCCACGTCCTCCAGTCGCTCGCCGTGCCGCGCGGCGACGGCGGCGAAGGCGACGTCGCTGTCCTCGTCCTGCCCCTTGGCCCACCCGTCCGGCAGGAACCGCCGCGTCACCTTCCACACCCCGTACGGCGCCCGCCCGTCCCGGTAGCCCGGCACGAACACCAGATCGCCGTCGGCGCCGGCCACGCAGTGCGCCGCGGTGACGATCAGATCGCCCCGCGGGCTGTGCACCACGGAGGCGGTGCAGAAGTGGCCGCCGGCGAGCCTGCCCGCCCGGTCCGCGTCGAACAGCGCGCCCACCCGCGCGCTGTGCCGGGTCGCGACGGTGTCGGCGGTGACCCCGAGGGGCCCCCGCCCGTCGTCCGCGGCGGCCACGGAGGCCGACGTCACCGCCAGCAGCACCACAGCGCCGAGCAACGCGGGCCGTGAGGTGACCGAGATGCGTGAGGTGCGCTTCATCAGGCCCCACTCTGTACGACGAAGGTGAGAATCCCCTTCCGTCTTCGCTGAGATTTTCCTGTGAAACCTCCCGTTCCCCCCGTATGGCGGTCAGAACGTCGCCGTCACCCGGTCACCGCACCGTCGCCGTGAGCGGCCACCGAACGCCCGTCAGCTCCTCCGAGAGCGTCCACAGCCGCCGGGCCGCGGCCGGATCGCTCGCCGCCGCACTGCGGCCGACCAGGGCCGGGGCACCGCGCATCTCGGCGGGACCGTCGGGGCCGACGTAGGACGCGCCGGGCAGGTTCTGGGTGGCCGCGTAGAGGGTGGGCAGGGCGCCGGCCTCGTCGTCCTGGGCGAGGAACCGGTTGCCGACCCGCATGAACAGGCGGGCGAACGGGTTGGCGGTGTGGCTCTGGAGGTTGGTCGCCGCCCAGCCGGGATGCGCCGCCAGGGCCCGTACGGCCGACCCGGCCTCCGTCAGACGCCGCTGGAGCTCCAGGGTGAAGAGCAGGTTGGCCAGCTTCGACTGGGCGTAGGCGCGCGCGGGGCTGTAGTTCCCGCGCAGGTTCACGTCCTCGAAGTGGATCACCCGGTCGCCCATGCGGTGCGCGCCGGACGCCACGGTCACCACCCGGTCGGTGATCCGGGGCAGCAGCAGGGTGGTCAGCGCGAAGTGCCCCAGGTGGTTGGTGCCGAACTGCAGCTCGAAGCCCTGCTTGGTGCGCTGTTCCGGCACCATCATCACGCCAGCGTTGTTGATCAGCAGATCCAGCGGGCGGTCCCAGCCGGCGGCGAACTCCCGCACCGAGTCGAGGTCCGCCAGGTCCAGCCGGCGCACCTCGGTGCTGCCGGCCACCCGTGCCGCCGCGGCACCGCCCCGGGCGAGGTCCCGCACCGCGAGCACCACATGCGCCCCGGCGCCGGCCAGCGCCCGGGCGGCGGTGAGGCCGATGCCGCTGTTGGCGCCGGTGACGACGGCCGTACGGCCGGTCAGGTCGGGGAGACGGGTCGCGTTCCACTTGCCGCGCTTGCCGCGCTTGCCGCGCGCTTCGGTCGTATCAGCCATGGCCCACAATGTAGGCACCGCCAACAATGCTGTCAACGACAACAAAGATGCCACCGTCAACAAAGATGGCGATGACAACATCGAGATACGATGATGCGCATGTCCGCACCCCGCCCCTACCACCACGGAGACCTGCGCGCCGCCCTGCTCAAGAGCGCCGAGCGCACTCTGCGCGACAAGGGGGTCGGCGCGCTCTCGCTGCGCGAACTGGCCCGGGACGTCGGCGTGAGCCACGCCGCCCCCGGCCGGCACTTCAGGGACAAGCAGGCCCTGCTCGATGCCCTGGCGCTGGACGGATACGAGCGCCTGAACCAGGCCCTGGCCACCGCCGACCGCCCGGACCGGCCCTTCGAGGAGCGGATCACCGGCCTCGCCCGCGCCTATCTCGGCTTCGCCGTCGACAACCCCGAGCTGCTGGAGCTGATGTTCGCGCGCAAGCACGACCCCGACAGCTCCGCCCAGCTCGCGACGGCCGTCGACCGCTCCCTCGGCACCTTCACCCGGCTGGTCGCGGACGCCCAGGAACAGGGCGAGATCGTCCAGGGCGACCCCGAACGCCTCACCACGGTCGCCGCCGCCAGTCTGCACGGCCTGGCCGCCCTGATCGCCGGCTGCGCGCTCGACGCGGAGGAAACCCTGGCCGGCCTGGACACCCACGTCCACCTGCTACTGCACGGCCTGCGCCCGCGCTGACCGCCGCGCCGACCGACTCCACCACGGCGGCGGCGCCTCCGCCCCGATCATCGCCGGCGTCCCGCCCTGGCCGACACCCCGTCAAGCGGCTGCCACCGGCCCGAGTTCCCGTACGCGGCCGTCGGTACCAGTGGCAGCAACGTCAGTTGCTCCACGGACGGGCGGGCCACGGCAACCAGCCGTGGCCCGCTTTCCCGTCCCCCGTGAGAACATCGACGCGACGCGTCGCCCGACCGGTTCCACTCCGACCTCGTTGCCCAGCGTGACCTGCCGTGATACACAGAGTGACCGATCGGGCTATTCGTACGAAACCCGCCAGTCAATGACGTCAAGTCGACATACGTTGGCGACGTTGTCGGCGACAATGAGGCCTGACCTCTGCACACTGCAGGGGCACTCACGGAACTACCCACCAGGGGCGGTGACTTACATGCTCTTTGCGGCCGACAAGGGAGACATCAACACCATCATCGGCGGGATCGCTCCGGACTGGGGCCCCTTCGGCAGCCTGGGCAACGAGGCCAAGGTGATGATCGAGGTGGTCATGGCCGTGGCCATCCTCCTCTGCCTCGGCATCGCGGTGTGGGGCGCGGCGAAGCAGCGCATCGGCGCCACGGCCCTCCGGGACACCTTCAGCGCCGAACAGGGCAAGGGCCTCATCATCGCCGGTCTCACCGGGGTGTTCATCATCGGGTCCCTCGGCACACTGTTCACGATCGTGTACGGCATGGCGGTCTAGCCCGTCCCCTCCACCCCACCCACCCGTCGTGCCCACCGGCTGAGGTTGCGTCCCCCTGATGTCGAGTCACCACACCGCGCCGCCGCGGGAACCAGCACGGCTACCGTCGTATGCCTACGAGGGTGAGGGAGCGCACACGGTATGAGTCCCGGAGACGAACAGGGCTACGACTACCCCGAGACGGGCCACACCCGCACCCGCCTCCCCGACCCCGACCCCTACGGCGGCGCCCCCCGCCGCCCCCACCGCTCCTCCTCCCGCAGCCTGGTCACGGTGGTAGGCGTAGTAGTCCTCCTCATCGCCGCCATCGCCTTCGCGAACCGGGGGGATGATTCGCCGGGTGACGGTACGACAGCGAAGAAGGACCAGCCGCGGGCTGCGTCGACCGCGGCAAGTGGAACCAAGCCGGTGGACACGAAGACCGGCAACATCCCGACCGGGTTCCCGCACACCGAACAGGGGGCGCAGAGCGCGGCGGCGAACTATGCGGTGGTTCTGTGGTCCGACGGCATGGTCGACACAACCAACAGACACAGCATCATCGAGGCAGTGGCCGACCCGAGCACCGTGAGCCGGCTCCAGTCGGTTTTCGACGCCAATTACTCGGCCGACTTCCTCAAGAACATCGGCCTCAACGCCGACGGCAGCGTTCCCAAGGACGTCACCTTCGTCGACCGCACACTGCCGGCCGGCACGAAGACGACGTCCTACAGCGGCGAGGCGGCGACCGTCGAAGTGTGGTGCAACACGCTCTTCGGCCTGGCTGGTGAAGGCTCGAACAACCCTGTGACCAGTGGCTGGTCGACCGTCACCTTCAAGCTGAAGTGGGACGGCAGCGACTGGAAGGTGCTGGAGACCAGCCAGAAGACGGGCCCCACCCCGATCGCCGGAGACAACCCCGTCTCCGGTGCCGGTGAGATCGGCAAGGCGGTCAAGGAGTTCGGAGGGTTCACATATGCCCGGTAGCTCGCAGCGCGTCCTCAAGCTCGCAGGTCTGGTGGGCGCCGTACAGGCCGCCACCGTGCTCCTGGCCGCGCGAGCCGTGGCGGCACCGTCCCCCACACCCACCCCTAGCAAGAGCGCCGACTGCTCCCTGCTCGCGCCCCCTGCCCGGAAGTTCTGCGAGTCCGGTGACCCCTCCGGCGGATCCTCCGTCGGCACCCCCAGCAACCCCCTCACCGACACCCTCGACCCCCTCGCCTCCCTGGCCAAGGGCTGTGCCGACGCGGCCGCCTGGACCATCGGGAAGCTCAGCAGCGCCGTGAAGGAGACCGCCAACGTCGACTTCACCAATCAGGCGTTCCTGAAGCAGTACGCCGTCGTCTTCGCCGCCTCCACGATCCTCACGCTCCTGCTCTGGCTCCTGGCCGTCGCCAAGCGAGCCGTCCGCGGCGTCCCCCTCACCACCGCCATCTCGGAAGCCGTCGGCTTCCTCTGGCTCACCGTGCTGGCCTCCGCCTTCACCCCCCTGATCCTGTACACCGTCGTATCGGCGACGGACGGTGTCACGGACGTCCTCGCGAAAGCCACCGGCGACCAGGCCGACACCTTCTTCGGCACCTTCTCCGGCGCCCTCAAGAAGGGCAACGACATCGGCGGCGGCCCCATCATGCTGATCGTCGTGTCCCTGGTCAGCATCCTCGCCGCCGGCGTCCTCTGGCTGGAGCTCGTCATCCGCGCCGCCCTGCTCTACGTCGGCGCCCTCCTCGGCACCGTCGTGTACGCCGGCCTTGTCGACAAGAACCTGTGGGGCCACGTCCGCCGCTGGGCCGGCATCATGATCGCCGTCATCCTCGTCAAGCCGGTCATCGTGATCGTCCTCGGCCTGGCCGGCGCCCTCTCCGGCGACAGCGGCCCCGACGCCTTCTCCGCCGTCGTCTCCGGCCTCGCCATCATCCTGCTGGCCATCTTCGCCAGCGCGATGATCTACCGCTTCGTCCCCGGCTTCGGCGACGAACTCGCCGGCTCCCGCAGCAACCGCATCATGCAGGGCGCCGAGAGCAAGGCCGCCGCCGTCATCAGCTCCCCGGCCACCCTCGTCGCCCAGGGCATCAAGACCCACAGCACCCGCGCCGACACCTCCGGCGGACCGTCCGGCAGCACCCCCCGCCCGGCCAACCCGGCCAGCGGCGGCGTCGCCGCCCACAGCAGCCGCACCCCCACCGGCGGCGGAGCCGTCCCCTCCGCCGCGCCCGCGCCCCGCGCGTCCAGCCCGGTCAACACACCGCACGCCAGCAACACCCGCAACAACCGCTCGGGAGGTGAAGGGCGTTGACGACCGAGTCCCACCTGTCCCATCCGGTCACGCCCCGCCGTACGTATCTCATCGGCCGCGCCCGGCCGAACGCGATCGTCGGCCGGAACCGTGAGTCCGGCGAGATCGCCCTGATCATCGCCGGTGCGTTCCTCGGCATGATGTGCGGCCTCCTCGTCCCCGTCCTGCCCCTGCGGATCGTGCTGCTGACCGGCTTCCCGCTGCTCGCGCTCGCCGCGGTCTACGTGCCGTACAAGCGCCGCACGTTCTACAAGTGGTTCGAGATCAACCGCAGCTACAAGCGCACCGTCAAACGGGGCGCCGTCTACCGCTCCACCGCCATGGAGGCCGGGACCCGGCTCGACGGCCGCGAGATCGAGATCGGCCCGCCACCGGGCATCGGCCGCATCACCTGGCTCGCCGCGCCCTTCGGGCCGGACGAGATCGCCGTACTGCTGCACGCCGACCGCAAGACCGTCACCGCCGCCATCGAGATCGAGGGCCCCGGCGTCGGCCTGCGCGACTCGGAGGATCAGGAGGCCCTGGTCGACCGCTTCGGCACCCTGCTCAAGCACGTCGCCAACGGAGACGGCTTCGTCACGCGCCTGCAGATGCTCGCCCGGACCCTGCCCGCCGACCCGGACGCGCACGCCAAGGACGTCGGCCAACGCGGCGACCCCCGCGCCCCCGGCTGGCTCCAGCAGTCGTACGACCAGCTCCAGTCCATGGTGTCCACCAGCAGCGAGCAGCACCGCGCCTACCTCGTCGCCTGCATGCACTACACCCGCGAACTGGCCGCCGAGGCGCACGCCATGGCCCGCGCCGTCCGCGCCCGCGGCGGCAAGGTCGACCGGGACGCCGGGCTCGCCGTCGTCATGGCCCGCGAGCTCACCGACATCTGCTCGCGGCTCCAGGAGGCCGACATCCGGGTACGGCAGCCGCTCGGTCAGGGGCGGCTGGCCTCCCTCATCCACTCCATGTACGACCCCGACCACCCCATCGACCACATCCAGGCGATGACCCAGCGCAACGCCTGGCCGGCCGAGCTGGACGCCACGGAACCCACCTACCTCCAGGCCAAGACCCGCGAGTCCAGCACCCGCGCGCCCTGGTGCCACGCCACCGCCTGGGTGAAGGAGTGGCCGATGACCCCCGTCGGCGTGAACTTCCTCGCGCCGCTCCTCGTCCACACCCCGGACGTCATCCGCACGGTCGCCGTCACCATGGACCTCGAACCCACCGAGGTCGCCATCGAGCGGATGCTCACCGAGAAGACCAACGACGAGGCCGAGGCATCCCGCGCCGCCAAGATGAACCGCACCGTCGACCCCCGGGACATCGCCGCGCACAACCGCCTCGACCAGCGCGGCGAGGACCTCGCCAGCGGCGCCGCCGGCGTCAACCTGGTCGGCTACATCACGGTCTCCTCCCGTTCCCCGGAGGCCCTCGCCCGCGACAAGCGCACGATAAGGGCCTCCGCCGGCAAGTCGTACCTCAAGCTGGAGTGGTGCGACCGAGAGCACCACCGCGCCTTCGTGAACACACTTCCGTTCGCCACCGGCATCCGAAGGTAGGGGCTGATTCGCCGATGCGGGACCCGCTGTCCGTCCTCACCGAGGCCTTCACCTCCTTCCTCTTCGGGAAGGTCGAGACGACCCGGCTGCCGGTGCGCACCTCCACGGGCCAGGCCCAGGCCGTCTACCTGCCCACGGCCGCGCCCGGCCTCGGCGACTCCGGCGTCATCATCGGCCGCGAGGTGTACTCCGGGAAGGGCTACATCTACGACCCCTTCCAGCTCTACGGCCAGCAGTTGCCGGCCCCGCACTGGCTCGTCCTCGGCGAGTCCGGCAACGGCAAGTCGGCCCTGGAGAAGACCTACGTCCTGCGCCAGCTCCGCTTCAGGGACCGCCAGGTCGTCGTGCTGGACGCCCAGGGCGAGGACGGGGTCGGCGAGTGGAATCTCATCGCCGAGGAGCTGGGGATAACGCCGATCCGGCTGGACCCGACGGCCGCCCTGGACCACGGCATCCGCCTGAACCCGCTCGATCCGGCGATCACCACCACCGGTCAGCTGGCACTGCTCCGCACGATCATCGAAGTCGCGATGGGCCACGGCCTGGACGAGCGCTCCGGCTTCGCCCTCAAGGTCGCCCACTCGTACGTCAACGAGACCATCGTGGACCGCCAGCCGGTCCTGTCCGACATCGTGGAGCAGCTACGGCACCCCGAGCCGGAGTCGGCGGAGGCCATGAACGTCGCCATAGACGACGTACGGGCGTGGGGCCTCGACGTCGCCCTGGTCCTGGACCGGCTGGTCGACGGTGACCTGCGGGGCATGTTCGACGGGCCGACGACGGTCGGCATCGACCTGGACGCCCCGCTGATCGTCTTCGACCTCTCCCACATCGACCGCAACTCCATCGCCATGCCGATCCTCATGGCGATCGTCGGCGTGTGGCTGGAGCACACCTGGATCCGCCCCGACCGGAAGAAGCGCATCTTCCTGGTCGAGGAGGCCTGGCACATCATCAACAGCCCGTTCGTGGCCCAGCTCTTCCAGCGGCTGCTGAAGTTCGGCCGCCGTCTCGGCCTCTCCTTCGTGGCGGTGGTCCACCACCTGTCCGACGTCGTCGACGGAGCGGCGGCGAAGGAGGCGGCGGCCATCCTGAAGATGGCGTCGACCAGGACGATCTACGCCCAGAAGGCCGACGAGGCGAGGGCCACGGGCCGGGTCCTCGGCCTGCCCCGCTGGGCGGTCGAGATCATCCCCACGCTCACGCCCGGCATCGCGGTCTGGGACGTCAACGGCAACGTCCAGGTGGTCAAACACCTGATCACGGAGACGGAACGGCCGCTGGTCTTCACCGACCGGGCGATGACCGAGTCCTCCAGCGACCTCGCGGCCGACGACGCCCTGCGGGCGGCCGAACTGGAGGCCGAGCAACGGGCCGCGGCCTTCGTGGAACAGCACGTGGGCGACTCCGAGTCGACGGTGGCGTAAGAGGACACCGGAGCGCGCGAGACGGGCCCAAGGGGACGCGAGGAGATGTAAGGGGACCACAGGGTGAGACCGGACGACCACCGCGAGGACCGCCGGGACAGCCGCCGGGAGGGCCAGGGCGGCATCCCCGACGGCCTGCTGATCGGCATGCTCGCGTTCCTCCTCGGCATGACGGTGCTGGTCTGGACGGCCACGGGCCTGGCGGCCTGGTTCGCCCAGGGCGCCTGGCCCACCGGCGTCACGTTCACCCGCACGCCCCTGGCCATGCGCCACCTCATCGGCCGCCCCCACGACATCACCGGCGCCTGGCCGGACACCCCGCCGTCCCAGCTCTCCGGCTGGGGCCTGTTCTGGGGCCTCTTCATAGCCCAACTGATGATCCTCTTCGTCCTCACGATGTTCGCCCTGGGAACGGTGGCACGGTGGCGAGCCGGGAAGGCCCGCAGGGCTGCGGCTGGAGACGGGGGGACGAAGGAAGCCGGACCGGCGGCGGCTGGGCCGGCGGGGGGCGGCCCCGCAGTGGCTGGGTCGGCGGGGGGCGGATCGGTGTGGGCTGGGCCGCCTGCGGCTGGACCGGGGGCTGCTGCGCCGATGGTGGCCGGAACGGGGGCGGCCGGGTCAGCGGCCGCTGGGCCGACGCCGGTCGGACCGGTGAGTACAGGGTCGGTGGGTGCCGGGGCAGTGGGGGCCGGGGCCGGCGGGCCGGCGGAGCCTGTTCTTGAGGGAACCGCGCACGGGCTCGCGCCTCAGCAGGAGGTGCCGGCACCTCGTAGGGAGGTCGAGCCGCTGGGATGGGGCGACTTCTCGGCCGACGGTGAACGGGTGGTCGGGTGGGAAAGAATCCACATCGCCCCCAGGGAACGCCGCCACACCACCGCGACCCACGCCATCCGGACCGCCCCCGGCCCCACCCTCATCGTCACCTCCAACCCGACCCTCTGGTCGGACACAAAGGACGCGAAGGCAAAACTGGGCCCCACCCTCCTCTACGACCCCACACACCTCTGCGACACCCCGGCCCGCCTCCACTGGTCCCCCACCACCGGCTGCGAAGACAAACAAACGGCGCTGCACAGAGCGACAGCCCTGCTGGCCCCCGTACGCCCCACCGCCAAGATCGACCAAGCGGTGGCGGACACAGCGACCACCCTCCTGCGCAGCTACCTGCACGCCGCCGCCCTGGAGAACCGCACCATCCGTCACGTCCACCGCTGGTCCCAGGGCACCCAGGTCCAGGAGGCGGTCCGCACCCTCCGTACCCACCCCAAGGCCGCCCCGGGCGCCGCCGGCGAGCTGGAGGCGGCCCTCACCGCCCACCCCGAACGCCGCGACATCGCCCAGGAACTGACCGGCAGGGCCCTCGCGGCGCTCTCCACGGTCAACATCCGCGAAGCCTGCACTCCCAACCGAAATGATGCGCTCGCCTTGGATTCCTTCATCCAAGAAGGGGGCACGCTTTATGTGGTCGGTGAATCCATCGAGGACCCGAGGAGCAATCCGGGCGCGATGCCGCTCCTGACGGCCCTCGTCTCCAGCGTGGTCGAGCGCGGCCGGCGCATGGCCGAACGGTCATCCTCCGGTCGGCTCGACCCACCACTCACCCTGGTCCTGGACGACATCGCGGCCGTGGCCCCGTTCCCGGAGCTGCCGACCCTGCTCGCCACCGGAGCCGACCGGGGCCTGCCCACGCTCGCCCTGCTCCGCTCCCGGGAACAGGCCCGCTCCCGCTGGCCCCACGAGGAGCTACCGGTCTAGGCCGGCCGCTCCAGGACGAACTCGCACTCCGTCTCCGCCTCGTTCTTCGAGAAGGACACCACCAGGCCACTGGGAACGAACCCGATCTTCCGGTACGCCGCCTGTGCTCGTGCGTTGTCCTCATGGACGAACAGCCGCACCCGCTCGGCCGCCCGTTCCCACGCCCAGGCGACACCGGCCTCGAACAACGCCTCGATCAGCCCGTTCCCCCGGTGCTCGGGCCGCACGAAGACCCCGGCGACGTGCCCCTGCCGCCGCTCCACCGCATACCCGGCCCAGTCCTTCGTCCCGGCCTCTTCGACGAGTACGGTGACCGAGCCGGCCCAAGTCCCGTCGCCCGTCTCGGCGATGAACTGCCGGGCGGTCGTGGAGCCCTCCCCGGAGGCGACGGCCCGGTCCTGCCAGAAGGAGTCGGGCTTGGCCGCAGCGTTCTCGTAGGTCTCCAGAAACGCGAGGTGCGCGGCAGGATCCCGCAGGGCGTCCAGCCGCAGCTCCTTCACCCGCTCCCAGTCATCGGGCCGTATGGCGCGGACTACGTACTCGTTCCTGGCGACAAGACTCATGCGACCACCCTAAACGCAGAAAACCCCCGCACCGAAGGTGCGGGGGTTTCCTCAAGAATTGTTCGGCGGTGTCCTACTCTCCCACAGGGTCCCCCCTGCAGTAC
>NZ_JBIRJA010000004.1:0-127583 GCF_044329325.1 Streptomyces sp. NPDC017676
CGTGAGCTGGGTCGAGATCGACAACCACGACGACCTCGCCCGCGGACGGGTGATCGCGTGCCAGTACTGACCCGGCTCATCCCCTCGCCGGTCGTCGTCGACATCCGTCCGGGTGCCCTCGACGACCTGGCCTGTGTCCTGGCCGATCAGCGGATCTCGCACTCCGGGCGGCTCGCCGTCGCCGTCAGCGGCGGCTCCGGGGCCCGGCTGCGCGAGCGCCTCGCGCCCTCGCTGCCCGGGGCGGTCTGGTACGAGGTGGGCGGCGGCACCCTGGACGACGCGATCAGGCTGGCCGGCGAGATGAAGGCCGACCACTACGACGCGGTCGTCGGCCTCGGCGGCGGCAAGATCATCGACTGCGCCAAGTTCGCCGCGGCACGCGTCGGCCTCCCCCTGGTCGCCGTACCGACGAACCTCGCGCACGACGGCCTGTGCTCGCCGGTCGCCACCCTCGACAACGACGCGGGCCGCGGCTCCTACGGCGTCCCGAACCCGATCGCGGCCGTGATCGACCTGGACGTCATCCGCGAGGCCCCGGCCCGCTTCGTGCGCGCCGGCATCGGTGACGCGATCTCCAACATCAACGCGGTCGCGGACTGGGAGCTGGCGAACCGGATCAAGGGCGAGCAGATCGACGGCCTGGCCGCCGCCATGGCCCGGCAGGCCGGTGAGGCGGTGCTCCGGCACCCCGGCGGCATCGGGGACAACGACTTCCTCCAGGTGCTCGCCGAGGCGCTGGTCCTCACCGGTGTCGCCATGTCGATCTCCGGTGACTCCCGGCCCGCCTCCGGCTCCTGCCACGAGATCAACCACGCCTTCGACCTGCTCTACCCCCAGCGCGCCGCGGCCCACGGCGAGCAGTGCGGCCTCGGCGCCGCCTTCGCGATGTACCTGCGCGGCGCCCACGAGGAGTCGGCGTACATGGCCGAGGTGCTGCGCCGGCACGGGCTCCCGGTGCTGCCGGAGGAGATCGGTTTCACGCTGGACGAGTTCGTCCGCGCGGTGGAGTTCGCCCCCGAGACCCGGCCCGGCCGCTACACGATCCTCGAACACCTCGACCTCAAGACGAACCAGATCAAGGACATCTACGCCGACTATGTCAAGGCCATCGGTAGCTGAACTCCGTCCGGTCGTCCACCCCGCGGGGGTGAAGGACCGGCGCAGCGGTGAGCACTGGGCGGGACGCCTCTACATGCGCGAGGTGTCCCTGCGCGTCGACCGCTACCTGGTGAACACCAGGGTCACGCCCAACCAGCTCACGTACCTGATGACCGTCTGCGGTGTGCTCGCGGCCCCGGCCCTGCTGGTGCCCGGCATCCCGGGCGCCGTGCTCGGCGTGGTCGCCACCCAGCTCTACCTGCTGCTGGACTGCGTCGACGGCGAGATCGCCCGCTGGCGGAAGCAGTACTCGCTCGGCGGGGTCTACCTGGACCGCGTCGGGGCCTACCTCACCGACGCGGCCGTCCTGGTCGGCCTCGGTCTGCGCGCCGCCGACCTGTGGGGCAGCGGCCGGATCGACTGGCTGTGGGCCTTCCTCGGCACCCTCGCCGCGCTCGGCGCCATCCTGATCAAGGCCGAGACCGACCTGGTCGGCGTGGCCCGGCACCAGACCGGCCGGCCCCCGGTGCAGGAGGCCGCCTCGGAGCCGCGCTCCTCCGGCATGGCGCTGGCCCGCCGGGCCGCCTCGGCGCTGAAGTTCCACCGGCTGATCCTCGGCATCGAGGCCTCGCTGCTCATCGTCGTCCTCGCGATCGTGGACCAGGCCCGCGGCGACCTGTTCTTCACCCGCCTCGGTACGGCCGTCCTCGCCGGCATCGCCCTGCTGCAGACGCTGCTGCACCTGGTGTCCATCCTCGCCTCCAGCAGGCTGAAGTGAGCGCGCCCATGAAGGTCGGTGCCGTCATCATCACCATGGGCAACCGGCCCGAGGAGCTGCGGGCCCTGCTCGACTCCGTCGCCAAGCAGGACGGCGACCCGGTCCAGGTGGTCGTCGTCGGCAACGGCTCACCCGTCCCGGACGTGCCCGAGGGCGTGCGGACGGTCGAGCTGCCCGAGAACCTGGGCATTCCCGGCGGGCGCAACGTCGGCATAGAGGCCTTCGGACCCGGCGGTCGCGATGTCGACATATTGCTCTTCCTCGACGACGACGGCCTGCTCGCCCGTCACGACACCGCCGAGCTGTGCCGCGAGGCCTTCGCCGCCGACCCGGAGCTGGGCATCATCAGCTTCCGCATCGCGGATCCCGACACCGGCGAGACCCAGCGCCGGCACGTGCCCCGGCTGCGCGCCTCCGACCCGATGCGCTCCTCCCGGGTCACCACCTTCCTCGGCGGCGCCAACGCCGTCCGCACCCGCGTCTTCGCGGACGTCGGCGGGCTCCCGGACGCGTTCTTCTACGCGCACGAGGAAACCGACCTGGCGTGGCGGGCCCTCGACGCGGGCTGGATGATCGACTACCGGTCCGACATGGTGCTGTACCACCCCACGACCGCGCCCTCGCGGCACGCGGTCTACCACCGCATGGTCGCCCGCAACCGCGTCTGGCTCGCCCGCCGCAACCTCCCCGCCCTCCTGGTCCCGGTCTACCTGGGCGTCTGGCTGCTGCTCACGCTGCTCCGCCGCCCCTCGCGGCCGGCCCTGAAAGCATGGTTCGGCGGCTTCCGGGAAGGCTGGACGACGCCCTGCGGTCCCCGCCGCCCGATGCGCTGGCGTACGGTGTGGCGACTCACCCGACTGGGCCGTCCGCCGGTCATCTGACAAGCTCGTCCCTGGAGTGCCCGGGCGCACTGTGGACCGGCGCGCGGGACGACGAACTCGAACGCGAATCCGAAGACGAAAGTATCCACCTGTGAGTGAGACCACGCACGACGGCACGGTCGCCGTGACCGCGGCCGCGCCGCCCGACGAGGGGCTGACGGCGGCCCAGCTCGCCGCCAAGTACGGGCTTGCCGTGAGCGGTGCCCGGCCCTCGCTCGTGGAGTACGTCCGTCAGCTCTGGGGGCGCCGTCACTTCATCCTCGCCTTCTCCCAGGCGAAGCTGACCGCGCAGTACAGCCAGGCCAAGCTCGGCCAGCTCTGGCAGGTGGCCACGCCGCTGCTGAACGCGGCCGTGTACTTCTTCATCTTCGGCCTGATCCTGCACGCCAGCCGCGGCATGTCACAGGACGTGTACATCCCCTTCCTGGTCACCGGCGTGTTCGTGTTCACCTTCACGCAGAGTTCGGTGATGTCGGGCGTCCGCGCGATCTCCGGCAACCTCGGGCTGGTGCGCGCCCTGCACTTCCCGCGCGCCTCGCTGCCCGTCTCCTTCTCGCTCCAGCAGCTCCAGCAGCTGCTGTTCTCGATGATCGTGCTGTTCCTCGTGGCGATCGGCTTCGGCAGCTATCCGGACCTGTCCTGGCTGCTGATCGTGCCCGTCCTCGCCCTGCAGTTCCTCTTCAACACCGGGCTCGCGCTGATCATGGCCCGTGCGGGTGCCAAGACCCCGGACCTGGCCCAGCTCATGCCGTTCGTGATGCGGACGTGGATGTACGCCTCCGGCGTGATGTTCTCCATCCCGATCATGCTGGAGGACAAGCCGCACTGGATCGCGACGGTCCTGCAGTGGAACCCGGCCGCCGTCTACATGGACCTGATGCGCTTCGCCCTGATCGACGGCTACGGTTCCGAGAACCTGCCCGACCACGTGTGGGCGGTGGCCGGCGGCTGGGCCGTGCTCTTCGCCGTGGGCGGCTTCGTGTACTTCTGGAAGGCGGAGGAGCGGTACGGCCGTGGCTGAGCAGAACACCCAGGACCGCCGTCCGACGGTCATCGCGGACGACCTGCACATCGTCTACCGGGTCAACGGCGCCAAGACCGGCAAGGGCAGCGCCACGGCGGCCCTGAGCCGGATCCTCAGGCGCCGCTCCGACGACGCGGCGCGCGGGGTGCGCAAGGTGCACGCCGTGCGCGGCGTGTCCTTCGTCGCCTACCGCGGCGAGGCCATCGGCCTGATCGGCTCCAACGGCTCCGGCAAGTCGACGCTGCTGCGGGCCATCGCCGGCCTGCTGCCCGCGGAGAAGGGCAAGGTCTACACCGACGGCCAGCCGTCCCTGCTGGGTGTGAACGCGGCCCTGATGAACGACCTGACCGGCGAGCGGAACGTCATCCTCGGCGGGCTCGCCATGGGCATGTCCCGGGAGCAGATCAAGGAGCGCTACCAGGACATCGTGGACTTCTCGGGCATCAACGAGAAGGGTGACTTCATCACCCTGCCCATGCGCACCTACTCCTCCGGCATGGCGGCTCGCCTGCGCTTCTCCATCGCCGCCGCCAAGGACCACGACGTCCTGATGATCGACGAGGCGCTGGCCACCGGCGACCGCAAGTTCCAAAAGCGCTCGGAGGAGCGCATCCGGGAACTGCGCAAGGAGGCCGGCACGGTGTTTCTGGTCAGCCACAACAACAAGTCCATCCGTGACACCTGCAACCGGGTGCTGTGGCTGGAGCGCGGTGAGCTGCGCATGGACGGACCGACCGAAGAGGTCCTCAAGGAGTACGAGAAATTCACGGGCAAGTAACCCGTTTCGGTCAGGGCCCCGCCGGAATTCTCGCGGCGGGGCCCTTCCGTCTGCAAAGGAAACGTCAACTCCGTCCAGCGTTAGGAATCTTGAAGGCAATCGGTGTGTTGTTGTGATGTGCAGGACACCCTGCCGCGCCACGCCGCGTTGTACAACGTAAGCTGTACCGGCGTCGGAAACCGGCAAGTGGGGCGATAATGCGCGCCCGCCTGCGGTGGGCACGCCTGCGCGGAGCGGGGCGGCGTGTCCGAAATAGTGTGTATCGGATCGGCAGTGTAGAACGGGAGATGTGACGGCAATGGCTACGGAAACTCCCCTGCTCAGCGGAGCATGTGCCGTCCACGCCCCGGGCAGCGCACGATGACGGCCGCCGTCGAGGCGCCCGACCTGGAACGCGCCACCCTGGACAAGGCCGCCCGCGAGAACTTCCCGGTGGCCCCCTTCTTCCTCCCCCGTGCGTGGCGCGCCGACCTCATGGCCGTCTACGGGTTCGCCCGCCTGGTGGACGACATCGGCGACGGCGACCTCGCCCCCGGCGGGGCCGACGCCCGGCTGCTCGGCGTGTCGCCCGCCGACGCCGCCGACCGCCTGGTCCTCCTCGACGCCTTCGAGGCCGACCTGCGCCGCGTCTTCGACGGCACCCCGCGCCACCCGCTGCTGCGCCGCCTGCAGCCCACCGTCCGCCGTCACGCGCTCACCCCCGAGCCGTTCCTCGGGCTGATCGCCGCCAACCGCCAGGATCAGCTCGTCACCCGGTACGAGACCTACGACGACCTCCTCGCCTACTGCGAACTCTCCGCCAACCCGGTCGGCCGCCTCGTCCTCGCCGTCACCGGCACCTCCACCCCCGAGCGGATCCGGCTCTCCGACGCTATCTGCACGGCGCTGCAGATCGTCGAGCACCTCCAGGACGTCGCCGAGGACCTCGGCCGCGACCGGATCTATCTCCCCGCCGAGGACATGAAGCGCTTCCACGTCCAGGAAGCGGACCTCGCCGCGAAAACCACGGGCGCATCGGTGCGCGCCCTGGTTGCATACGAAGCACAACGCGCCCGCGATCTGCTGAATGAAGGCGCCCCCCTGGTGGGTAGCGTCCACGGCAGGCTCAAGCTGCTGCTCGCAGGGTTCGTGGCGGGGGGAAGGGCGGCGGTCCGCGCGATCGCCGCCGCCGAATACGACGTACTTCCCGGCCCGCCCCGACCCGGCAAGGTCCAGTTGCTGCGCGAGGCGGGCGTGATCCTGCGAGGAGAGGGGTGATCCGGACCGTGGATTCTCCGCCGCACGTGTCCGCACCGGTACTCGCCGCCTACAGCTACTGCGAGGCCGTCACCGGGCAGCAGGCCCGTAACTTCGCCTACGGCATCCGGCTGCTGCCGACGGCCAAGCGCCGCGCCATGTCGGCGCTGTACGCGTTCTCCCGGCGCGTGGACGACATCGGCGACGGCGAGCTGGCCGGCGAGGTCAAGCTGGTGCGGCTGGAGGAGACCCGGGCGCTGCTCGCCCGGATCCGCGAGGGCGGGGTCGAGGAGGACGACACCGACCCGGTGGCCGTCGCCCTCAGCCACGCCGCGCGCGCCTTCCCGATCCCGCTCGGCGGCCTGGACGAGCTGATCGACGGCGTCCAGATGGACGTACGCGGGGAGACCTACGAGACCTGGGACGACCTGAAGGTCTACTGCCGGTGCGTCGCCGGTGCCATCGGCCGTCTCTCGCTCGGCGTGTTCGGCACCGGACCGGGCGCGCGCGGCGCCGAGCGCGCGGCCGAGTACGCCGACACGCTGGGCCTCGCCCTCCAGCTCACCAACATCCTGCGCGACGTCCGCGAGGACGCGGCCGGCGGCCGTACCTATCTGCCCGCCGACGACCTCGCCAAGTTCGGCTGCTCGGCCGGGTTCAACGGGCCGACCCCGCCGGAGGGCTCCGACTTCGCGGGTCTCGTGCACTTCGAAGTGCGGCGCGCCCGGGCCCTGTTCGCCGAGGGCTACCGGCTGCTGCCCATGCTCGACCGTCGCAGCGGCGCCTGTGTGGCCGCGATGGCCGGCATCTACCGCCGGCTGCTGGACCGCATCGAGCGCGACCCGGAGGCCGTGCTGCGCGGCCGGGTCTCGCTGCCCGGACACGAGAAGGCCTACGTCGCCGTGCGCGGTCTCTCCGGACTCGACACCCGGCACGTGACCCGCCATGTCTCCCGGCGCTCCGTCCGGAGGCGCGCCTGATGCAGCGCACCGAACCAGAGCCGGCCGAACCGGACGGCATGCGACAGGCAACCCTCTCCCGCGGCGTGGCGTCCCTGACTGCGACGGCCGGGCGTGCACCGTTCAACCAGCACACTCGCGCCCCGCGGGGGCGCGGGGCTGTGTCTCAGATGCGGCTACCGCCGCGTGGGCACGACCAGCCACGACGAAGCCGCGGACGACGGGCGGCCCTCAACGGCCCGGCCTGCGGAGCGCTCGCACGGAAGGACGCACGATGAGTGACGGCGCACCCCCCGCACCGGCGCGGTCCGGCACTGCGCGCACGGCAGGCCGCAGCGCGGTCGTGGTCGGTGGCGGCCTCGCCGGGATCACCGCGGCGCTCGCCCTCGCCGACGCGGGCGTCCGGGTCACCCTGCTGGAAGGCAGGCCCCGGCTGGGCGGACTCGCCTTCTCCTTCCAGCGCGGCGAACTGACCGTCGACAACGGCCAGCACGTGTACCTGCGCTGCTGCACCGCCTACCGCTGGTTCCTCGACCGGATCGAGGGCGCGGCGCTGGCACCGCTGCAGGACCGCCTGGACGTGCCCGTCGTCGACGTCGCCAAGCCCGAGGGGCGGCGGCTGGGCAGGCTGCGGCGCGACCCGCTGCCCGTCCCCCTCCACCTGGGGCGCAGCCTGGCCGCCTATCCGCACCTCTCGCTCGCCGAGCGCGCGGCCGTCGGGCGGGCCGCGCTCGCGCTGAAGGGGCTCGACCTCGCCGATCCGACCCTGGACACCCAGGACTTCGGCAGCTGGCTGGCCGCGCACGGTCAGTCGGCGCGTGCCGTCGAGGCCCTGTGGGACCTGGTCGGGGTCGCCACCCTCAACGCGGTCGCGGGCGACGCCTCGCTGGGGCTCGCCGCGATGGTGTTCAAGACCGGTCTGCTGTCCGACCCGGGCGCGGCCGACATCGGCTGGGCCCACGTCCCGCTGGGCGAACTGCACGACCGGCTGGCCCGCAAGGCGCTCGACTCCGCGGGCGTGCGTACCGAGGTCCGTACACGCGTCACCTCCGTCTCCTTCAACGAGAACGGGACGTGGAGCGTTCAGGTTCCCGGCGAGAACCTCGAAACCGACGCGGTCGTCCTCGCCGTACCCCAGCGCGAGGCCCACGACCTGCTGCCGCCCGGCGCCCTCGACGCGCCCGAACGGCTGCTGGAGATCGGCACCGCGCCGATCCTGAACGTCCACGTGGTCTACGACCGCGAGGTGCTCGCCCGGCCCTTCTTCGCCGCCCTCGGCACGCCCGTGCAGTGGGTGTTCGACCGGACCCATGCCTCCGGACTGCGCACGGGACAGTACCTGGCGCTGTCCCAGTCGGCCGCGCAGGACGAGATCGACACCCCGGTCGCCGAACTCCGCGAGCGCTACCTGCCCGAGCTGCAACGGCTGATCCCGGGTACGCGCGCCGCCGAGGTGCTGGACTTCTTCGTGACCCGGGAGCGCACGGCGACGTTCGCCCCCACCCCCGGCGTCGGGCGGCTGCGGCCCGGCGCCCGCACCAAGGCCCCCGGCCTGTACCTGGCCGGAGCGTGGACCGCCACCGGGTGGCCCGCGACCATGGAGAGTGCGGTCCGCAGTGGAGTGAGCGCGGCCGACGCCGCGCTCAGCGCCCTGGGCCGGCCCCGCCCCCGCCACCTCTTCGAGTTCGAGGAGGCGGCCTGATGCCCGATCAGCAGGCGGCCGGTCCCCGCACCCCCGGTACCGCAACAAGAGGAGAGACTGTGCCCACTGTGCCCCCGGCCTCGACGCCCGCTCCACGGGCCGCGGTGGACGTGACCGCGCTGCTGGAGCGCGGCCGCAACCTGGCCACACCGGTGCTGCGCGCGGCCGTCGACCGCCTGGCGCCTCCCATGGACACCGTCGCCGCCTACCACTTCGGCTGGATCGACGCGGCCGGCAACCCCGCCGACGGCGACGGCGGCAAGGCCGTCCGCCCCGCGCTCGCCGTGCTCTCCGCCGAGGTCACCGGCTCCGCACCCGAGGCGGGCGTCCCGGGCGCGGTCGCCGTCGAACTCGTGCACAACTTCTCGCTGCTGCACGACGACCTCATGGACGGCGACGAGCAGCGCCGGCACCGGGACACCGTCTGGAAGGTGCACGGCCCCGCCCAGGCCATCCTGGTCGGCGACGCCCTGTTCGCCCTCGCCAACGAGGTCCTGCTGGAACTCGGCACGGTCGAGGCCGGCCGCGCCACCCGCCGGCTGACCACCGCCACCCGCGCCCTGATCGACGGTCAGGCCCAGGACATCTCCTACGAGCACCGCGACCGGGTCAGCGTCGAGGAGTGCCTGGAGATGGAGGGCAACAAGACCGGTGCCCTGCTCGCCTGCGCCTGCTCCATCGGCGCGGTCCTCGGCGGCGCGGACGACGCCACCGCCGACGCGCTCGAACGGTACGGCTACCACCTCGGCCTCGCCTTCCAGGCCGTGGACGACCTGCTCGGCATCTGGGGCGACCCGGAGGCCACCGGCAAGCAGACCTGGAGCGACCTGCGCCAGCGCAAGAAGTCCCTGCCCGTGGTGGCCGCGCTCGCGGCCGGCGGCCCCGCCTCCGAGCAGCTCGGCGAGATCCTCGCCGCCGACGCCAAGAGCAGCGACTTCGAGAACTTCTCCGAGGAGGAGTTCGCGGCCCGCGCCGCCCTCATCGAGGAGGCCGGCGGCCGCGAGTGGACGGCGGCGGAGGCACGCCGTCAGCACACCATCGCCATCGAGGCCCTCGACGCCGTCGACATGCCCGACCGGGTGCGGGACTCCTTCACGGCGCTCGCGGACTTCGTCGTCGTACGGAAGAGATGATCACCATTGGCCTGATGAGCCTCGCGTAGTCGCCGGCCGGTGTCTCCCCACGGATGAAGGACACCGGCCGACGGCGGACCCACAGCAGCACGACTCGCACGACTGCACGAAGGGGAAGCCATGACAGCGACGACCGACGGAAGCACCGGGGCGACCTTGCCGTCCCGGGCTGCCGCGGCCAGCGACACCACCCTCACCACCCCCGAGGCGGCCGGGGTACAAGAAGCCGCCACGCGCGCCGCACGACGCGCCACCGACTTCCTGCTCTCCCGGCAGGACTCCGAGGGCTGGTGGAAGGGCGACCTGGAGACCAACGTCACCATGGACGCCGAGGACCTGCTGCTCCGTCAGTTCCTGGGCATCCAGGACGAGCAGACCACGCAGGCCGCCGCGAAGTTCATCCGCGGCGAACAGCGTGAGGACGGCACCTGGGCCTCCTTCTACGGCGGCCCCGGCGAACTGTCCACCACCATCGAGGCGTACGTCGCCCTGCGTCTGGCCGGCGACGCGCCCGACGCCCCGCACATGGCGAAGGCGTCCGCCTGGATCCGCGAGCGCGGCGGCATCGCCGCCTCCCGCGTGTTCACCAGGATCTGGCTCGCCCTGTTCGGCTGGTGGAAGTGGGAGGACCTGCCCGAACTCCCCCCCGAGCTGATCTGGTTCCCCACCTGGATGCCGCTCAACATCTACGACTTCGGATGCTGGGCCCGGCAGACCATCGTCCCGCTCACCATCGTCTCGGCCAAGCGCCCGGTGCGCCCCGCGCCCTTCCCGCTGGACGAACTGCACACCGACCCGGCCCGGCCCAACCCGCCCAGGCCCCTGGCCCCGCTGGCCAGTTGGGACGGCGCCTTCCAGCGCATCGACAAGGCGCTGCACCAGTTCCGCAAGGTCGCCCCGCGCAGGCTGCGCAAGGCCGCGATGAACGCGGCGGCCCGCTGGATCATCGAGCGGCAGGAGAACGACGGCTGCTGGGGCGGCATCCAGCCGCCGGCCGTGTACTCGGTCATCGCCCTGCACCTGCTCGGCTACGACCTCCAGCACCCCGTGATGCGTGAGGGCCTCGCCTCCCTGGACCGTTTCGCCGTCTGGCGCGAGGACGGCGCCCGGATGATCGAGGCCTGCCAGTCCCCGGTCTGGGACACCTGCCTGGCCACCATCGCCCTCGTGGACGCCGGTCTGCCCGTCGACCACCCCCAACTGGTCAAGGCGGCCGACTGGATGCTCGGCGAGGAGATCGTCCGGCCCGGCGACTGGGCCGTGAAGCGTCCCGGACTGCCGCCGGGCGGCTGGGCGTTCGAGTTCCACAACGACAACTACCCGGACATCGACGACACCGCCGAGGTCGCTCTCGCGCTGCGCCGGGTCCGGCACCACGACCCCGAGCGCGTCGACAAGGCGATCGGCCGGGCCGTGCGCTGGAACCTCGGCATGCAGTCGAAGAACGGTGCCTGGGGCGCCTTCGACGTCGACAACACCAGCCCGTTCCCCAACCGGCTGCCGTTCTGCGACTTCGGCGAGGTCATCGACCCGCCGTCCGCGGACGTCACCGCGCACGTCGTGGAGATGCTCGCCGCCGAGGGACTCGCCCACGACCCGCGCACCCGCCGCGGCATCGACTGGCTGCTCGCCGAACAGGAACCGGACGGCTCGTGGTTCGGCCGCTGGGGCGTCAACTACATCTACGGCACCGGCTCGGTGGTGCCCGCGCTGACCGCGGCCGGACTGCCCGGCTCGCACCCGGCGATCCGGCGGGCCGTGACCTGGCTGGAGAGCGTCCAGAACGACGACGGCGGCTGGGGCGAGGACCTGCGCTCCTACAAGTACGCCAAGGAGTGGAGCGGCCGGGGCGCCTCCACCGCCTCGCAGACCGCGTGGGCGCTGATGGCACTGCTCGCGGCGGGGGAGAAGGACTCCGAGGCCGTCGAGCGCGGCATCCAGTGGCTGGCCCGGACCCAGCGCGAGGACGGCACCTGGGACGAGCCGTACTTCACCGGCACCGGCTTCCCCTGGGACTTCTCCATCAACTACCACCTGTACCGGCAGGTGTTCCCGCTCACCGCGCTCGGCCGCTACCTGCACGGCGACCCCTTCGAGCGCAAGCTCCTCGCCAAGGCCGGGACGGCCGCGTCACGGGCGACGGGGAGCTGACTTGAACGGCCAGCCCGCCCCGGCCCCGCTGCTGATCGCCTGCGCGCTCGGCATCGAGCACCTCGCCCTGCGCACCGGCGACAGGAGCGGGGCGGACGGGCCGTACACCGTCGTCCGCACGGGCATGGGCCCGAAGGCGGCGGAACGCTCCGTCGGCCGGCACCTCGCCGGTCCGGCGGCGGCCGGCACCGCCGTGCTGGCCACCGGTTTCTGCGCCGGGCTGGCCCCCGGCATGCACCCCGGCGACCTGGTCGTCGCCGAGGAGACCCGGGACCCGCGCGGGACCGTCCCGTGCGTGGGCACCGACCTGCTGGTCAAGGAACTCGTGCGCCTGCTGCCCGGACGCACGGTCCACACCGGCCCGCTCACCGGCTCCGACCACGTGGTGCGGGGGGCCGAGCGGTACGATCTGCTCGCCACCGGCGCGGTCGCGGTCGACATGGAGTCGGCGGCCACGCTGCGCACGGCCGTCCGCACGGGCGACCGCCCGGTCGCGGCCGTCCGGGTCGTCGTGGACGCTCCGGAACACGAACTCGTCCGGATCGGCACGCTGCGCGGTGGAATATCAGCCTTCCGCGTTCTTCGTTCCATCCTTCCCTCATTTTTTGAATGGCACCGTTCTTTGCTGCTCCCTCGGAGGTGAGCCAGATGGCCATGCCGTTGCGCCAGTCCATCAAGGTCGCGACATACCTGGCTGAACAGAAGCTCCGCAAGCGGGACAAGTTCCCGCTCATCGTGGAGCTGGAACCGCTGTTCGCCTGCAATCTGAAGTGCGAGGGCTGCGGCAAGATCCAGCACCCGGCCGGTGTGCTCAAGCAGCGCATGCCGGTCGCCCAGGCCGTGGGCGCGGTGCTGGAGTCCGGTGCGCCGATGGTGTCCATCGCCGGCGGCGAACCGTTGATGCACCCTCAGATCGACGAGATCGTGCGGCAGTTGGTGGCGAAGCGGAAGTACGTCTTCCTGTGCACCAACGCGATGCTGCTGCGCAAGAAGATGGACAAGTTCACGCCCTCGCCCTACTTCGCCTTCGCCGTGCACATCGACGGGCTGCGGGAGCGGCACGACGAGTCCGTCGCGAAGGAAGGCGTCTTCGACGAGGCGGTGGAGGCCATCAAGGAGGCCAAGCGGCGCGGCTTCCGGGTCACCACCAACTCCACCTTCTTCAACACCGACACCCCGCAGACCATCATCGAGGTGCTCAACTTCCTCAACGACGACCTCAAGGTCGACGAGATGATGATCTCGCCCGCCTACGCCTACGAGAAGGCTCCCGACCAGGACCACTTCCTCGGTGTCGAGCAGACCCGCGAGCTGTTCCGGAAGGCCTTCGCGGGCGGCAACCGCAAGAAGTGGCGGCTCAACCACTCCCCGCTCTTCCTGGACTTCCTGGAGGGCAAGGTCGACTTCCCGTGCACCGCGTGGGCGATCCCGAACTACTCGCTCTTCGGCTGGCAGCGCCCCTGCTACCTGATGAGCGACGGGTACGTGCCGACGTACCGCGAACTCATCGAGAAGACCGACTGGGACAAGTACGGCCGCGGCAAGGACCCGCGCTGCGACAACTGCATGGCGCACTGCGGCTACGAGCCGACGGCCGTCCTCGCCACCATGGGCTCCCTCAAGGAGTCCCTGCGGGCGATGCGCGAGACCGTCTCCGGGAACCGGGAGTGAGGCGATGACCGCCGTTCCCTTGGGCGTTCCCGGGGTACCGGCCCGTCCGGTCGCGCCGCGACGGCAGTCGCGGCAGATCCACGTCGGGCCGGTGGCGGTCGGGGGCGGAGCCCCGGTGTCGGTGCAGTCCATGACGACGACCCGCACGTCGGACATCGGCGCCACCCTGCAGCAGATAGCGGAACTCACCGCGTCCGGCTGCCAGATCGTCCGCGTCGCCTGCCCCACGCAGGACGACGCGGACGCCCTCGCCACCATCGCCCGCAAGTCGCAGATCCCGGTGGTCGCGGACATCCACTTCCAGCCGAAGTACGTGTTCGCCGCCATCGAGGCCGGCTGTGCGGCGGTGCGCGTGAACCCCGGCAACATCAAGAAGTTCGACGACCAGGTCAAGGAGATCGCCAGGGCCGCCAAGGACCACGGCACGCCGATCCGGATCGGCGTCAACGCCGGTTCGCTGGACCGGCGGCTGCTCCAGAAGTACGGCAAGGCGACCCCGGAGGCCCTGGTCGAGTCGGCCCTGTGGGAGGCGTCGCTCTTCGAGGAGCACGACTTCCGCGACATCAAGATCTCCGTCAAGCACAACGACCCGGTCGTGATGATCGAGGCGTACCGGCAGCTCGCCGAACAGTGCGACTACCCGCTGCACCTGGGCGTCACGGAGGCCGGTCCGGCCTTCCAGGGCACGATCAAGTCGGCCGTGGCCTTCGGGGCGTTGCTGTCCCGGGGCATCGGGGACACCATCCGGGTGTCGCTGAGCGCGCCGCCCGCCGAGGAGGTCAAGGTCGGCATCCAGATCCTCCAGTCGCTGGGGCTGCGGCAGCGGCGCCTGGAGATCGTCTCCTGTCCGTCCTGCGGCCGGGCCCAGGTGGACGTGTACAAGCTCGCCGAGGAGGTCACCGCCGGGCTGGACGGCATGGAAGTGCCGCTCCGGGTGGCGGTGATGGGGTGTGTGGTCAACGGTCCGGGCGAGGCTCGCGAGGCCGACCTCGGAGTTGCCTCGGGCAACGGAAAGGGCCAGATCTTCGTCAAGGGCGAGGTCGTCAAGACCGTCCCCGAGTCGAAGATCGTGGAGACCCTCATCGAGGAGGCCATGAAGCTCGCCGAGCGGACGAGCCCCGCAGACAGTTGAGTTGAGGCAAGGCACGGACCGAGAGGGGGCCCTAGCGTGACGATTCTGGAGAAGATCCGGGGACCACGCGACCTGAAGGCGCTGTCCGAGGCGGAACTCGGTGAACTGTCCGAGGAGATACGTGACTTCCTGGTGCACGCGGTGTCGAGGACCGGCGGTCACCTCGGCCCCAACCTGGGGGTCGTGGAACTGACCGTCGCGCTCCACCGGGTCTTCGAGTCACCGGTCGACCGCATCCTGTGGGACACCGGCCACCAGAGCTATGTGCACAAGATGCTGACCGGGCGTCAGGACTTCTCCAAGCTGCGCGGCAAGGGCGGACTGTCCGGCTACCCCTCGCGCGAGGAGTCCGAGCACGACGTCATCGAGAACAGCCACGCCTCCACCGCGCTCGGCTGGGCCGACGGGCTCGCCAAGGCCAACCAGGTGCTGGGGGAGAAGGGCCATGTGGTCGCGGTCATCGGCGACGGCGCGCTGACCGGCGGCATGGCCTGGGAAGCGCTCAACAACATCGCGGCGGCCAAGGAACGGCCGCTGATCATCGTCGTCAACGACAACGAGCGGTCGTACGCCCCCACCATCGGCGGCCTCGCCAACCACCTGGCCACCCTGCGCACCACCGACGGCTACGAGAAGGTCCTCGCCTGGGGCAAGGAGGTGCTCCAGCGCACCCCGGTCGTCGGCAGCACCCTCTACGAGTCCCTGCACGGCGCGAAGAAGGGCTTCAAGGACGCCTTCGCCCCGCAGGGCATGTTCGAGGACCTGGGCCTGAAGTACCTCGGCCCGATCGACGGCCATGACATCGGCGCCGTCGAGTCCGCGCTGCGCCGCGCGAAACGCTTCCACGGCCCCGTCCTGGTCCACTGCCTCACCGAGAAGGGCCGCGGCTACGAGCCCGCCCTCGCGCACGAGGAGGACCACTTCCACACCGTCGGCGTGATGGACCCGCTCACCTGCGCACCGCTCGCCCCGGCGGGCGGCCCCTCCTGGACCTCGGTGTTCGGCGAGGAGATCGTGAAGATCGGCGAGGAGCGCGAGGACGTCGTGGCGATCACGGCGGCCATGCTGCACCCGGTCGGCCTCGGGAAGTTCGCCGAGCGCTTCCCGGACCGGGTGTGGGACGTGGGCATCGCCGAGCAGCACGCGGCCGTCTCCGCGGCCGGCCTCGCGACCGGCGGGCTGCACCCGGTCGTCGCCGTCTACGCCACCTTCCTCAACCGGGCCTTCGACCAGCTCCTGATGGACGTCGCCCTGCACCGCTGCGGGGTCACCTTCGTCCTGGACCGGGCCGGCGTCACCGGCGTCGACGGGCCCTCCCACAACGGCATGTGGGACATGTCCGTCCTCCAGGTCGTCCCGGGGCTCAGGATCGCCGCCCCGCGCGACGCCGACCAGCTGCGCGCCCAGTTGCGCGAGGCGGTCGCCGTGGACGACGCGCCCACCCTGGTCCGCTTCCCGAAGGAATCCGTCGGCCCGTCCCTGCCGGCGCTCGACCAAGTCGGCGGCATGGACGTCCTGCACCGCGCCGACCGCCCCGAGGTGCTGCTGGTGGCGGTCGGCGTGATGGCCTCCGTGTGCCTCCAGGCCGCCGAGCTGCTCCAGGCCCGCGGCATCGGCTGCACGGTGGTGGACCCGCGCTGGGTCAAGCCGGTCGACCCCGCGCTGCCGGGCCTGGCGGCCGAGCACCGTCTGGTGGCCGTGGTCGAGGACAACAGCCGGGCCGCGGGCGTCGGTTCGGCGGTGGCGCTGGCCCTCGGCGACGCCGACGTGGACGTGCCGGTGCGGCGGTTCGGCATCCCGGAGCAGTTCCTTCCGCACGCCAAACGCAGCGAGGTGCTGGCCGACATCGGTCTCACGCCCGTCGAGATCGCCGGGCGGATCAGCGCGAGCCTGGCCGTCAAGGACGTCGGCGGCGCAGTCAAGGAGAGTGAATGACCACCGAGTTCGACCTCGGCGCCCTGCTCGCCGAGCGCGGAGCCGAGCGCTACGAGCTGCACGCGAGGCACCTCAACCCGCAGCTCCCGCGCATGCTGCACACCATCGGCTTCGACAAGGTCTACGAGCGTGCCGAGGGAGCGCACTTCTTCGACGCGGAGGGCAACGACTACCTGGACATGCTCGCCGGGTTCGGTGTGATGGGCCTCGGCCGCCACCACCCGGTCGTCCGCAAGGCGCTGCACGACGTCCTGGACCTGGACCTCGCCGACCTCACCCGCTTCGACTGCCAGCCGCTGCCCGGCCTGCTCGCCGAGCGGCTGCTGGCCCACAGCCCGCACCTGGACCGGGTCTTCTTCGGCAACAGCGGCACCGAGGCGGTGGAGACGGCCCTGAAGTTCGCCCGGTACGCCACCGGTAAACCGCGCGTCCTCTACTGCGACCACGCCTTCCACGGCCTGACCACCGGCTCCCTCTCGGTCAACGGCGAGAGCGGCTTCCGCGACGGCTTCGCCCCGCTGCTGCCCGACACCGCCGTACCGCTCGGGGATCTCGACGCCCTGGCGCGGGAGTTGATGAAGGGCGACGTCGCCGCGCTGATCGTGGAGCCGATCCAGGGCAAGGGCGTGCACGAGGCGCCGCCCGGCTATCTGCGGGCCGCTCAGGAGCTGCTGCACCGGCACAAGGCGCTGCTCATCGCCGACGAGGTGCAGACCGGCCTCGGCCGCACCGGCGACTTCTACGCCTACCAGCACGAGGACGGCGTCGAACCCGACCTGGTGTGCGTCGCCAAGGCACTGTCCGGCGGCTATGTGCCCGTCGGCGCCACTCTCGGCAAGGAGTGGATCTTCAAGAAGGTCTACTCGTCCATGGACCGGGTGCTGGTGCACTCGGCGAGCTTCGGCTCCAACGCCCAGGCCATGGCGTGCGGGCTCGCCGTGCTGTCGGTCATGGAGAACGAGCAGATCGTCGCCGGCGTGCGCCGGACGGGCGAACTGCTGAAGTCCCGGCTCACCGCGCTGATCGACACGTACGAACTGCTCGCCGACGTCCGGGGCCGGGGCCTGATGATCGGCATCGAGTTCGGCAAGCCGTCCTCGCTGAAGCTGCGCAGCCGCTGGACCATGCTCCAGGCGGCCCGCAAGGGGCTGTTCGCCCAGATGGTCGTCGTACCGCTGCTCCAGAAGCACCGCATCCTCACACAGGTCTCCGGTGACCATCTGGAGGTGATCAAGCTCATTCCGCCGCTGGTCATCGACGAGGCCGACGTGGACCGGTTCGTGGATGCCTTCGCCGCGGTCATGGACGACGCGCACAGCGGCGGCGGCCTGATGTGGGACTTCGGCAAGACCCTGATCAAGCAGGCGGTGGCCAACCGCTGACGGGTGCCGGCCGGCGCGGCTGCCCCCGCTCTTTGCCTCAGAGGCAAGAAAATTGCCTGCGGGGCAAGACTGGGGCTGAATGGAGGCATGAACGCCTCAGACGCCGCGCCGGCGGGGGGCCCGGCTCCGGACGACGGCCTGCCCGCCGTCGCGCCGCAGCTGCGCGCCCTGCGCCGGCGCGCCGGCCTCACGCTGGAGGCCGCGGCCCGCGCGGCCGGGCTCTCCCCGGCCCACCTCTCCCGGCTGGAGACCGGGCAGCGTCAGCCGTCGCTGCCGATGCTGCTCGCGCTCGCCCGTATCTACGGTACGACCGTCTCCGAGCTCCTCGGTGAGACGGTCACCGACCGGGACGCGATCGTGCGGGCCGCCGACATGGAGCCGACCCGCGCGGGCGGGTGGACGTACGTCCAGGCCGGCGCGCCCGGCCGCGGCATGCAGGCCCTGCGGGTCCGGGTGCCGTACGGCTCGCAGGGCGACATCGTGCGCGTCCACCCCGGTGAGGAATGGCTCTACGTCCTCACCGGGCGACTGCGCCTGTGCCTCGGCGACACCGTGCACCTGCTGGGGCCCGGTGACAGCGCGCACTTCGACTCGCTCACCCCGCACCGCCTCGCCGCTGAGGACCACGACGGCGTGGAGCTGCTGTTCGTCCACACCCTGCTGCAGAGCCCCACGGCCACGCTGTGCCTGGGCCCGCTGACCGGAGAGCTGCCATGAGCAACTTCGAGGAGAAGTTCCCCCGATCCCTGTGGATCCGGCTGATCATCTACATCGCCCTCGGGCACGTCCTGGCCGCGTTCCTCTACCTGCTGTTCGCGTTGGGCGGCAAGGGATAGGGGCATAGGGGCGGAACCAGCCGGCCGGCGTCCTCCCGTCAGTCCAGCAGGCGGGCGCGCAGCCGCTCGCGGGAGTCGGGGGAGAGGCCGAGGCCCCGCGCCAGGTAGGTGTCGATGTCGCCCCAGGTCTCCTCGATGCTCCCGAAGGCCGCCTCCAGGTACTCGGCGCGGGCGTCGAAGAGGGGGTTGAGCAGTTCCATCACCTCGGGCGTGTACGCGGTGTCCGCGCTGCCGCTGCGGCGGACCTTGTAGCGGCGGTGGGCGGCGCCCGACTCCAGGTAGTCGGCGACGATCGCGTCCCGCTCCACTCCCAGAGCGAGGAGCGTGACGGCCATGGAGATGCCCGCGCGGTCCTTGCCCGCCGCGCAGTGCATCAGCGCGGGCACGCTGTCGTCGGCCAGCGCGTGCAGCACGCGCGCGTGCTCGGCGGTGCGCTCCGTGACGATCTTCCGGTAGGAGGCGATCATCCGGGCCGCGCCCTTGCCGTCGTCCAGGATCGCGCGCAGCTGGTCGAGGTCGCCGTCGCGGACCATCTTCCAGAACTCGGCGCCGTCCGCCGGGTCGCTCAGCGGCAGGTTCACGTTCCGCACGCCGGGCAGCTCGACGTCCGGCCCTTCCAGCTTCTGGTCGGCCGCGTTGCGGAAGTCGAAGATCGTGTGCAGGCCCAGGGAGGAGAGGAAGGCCGCGTCCTCCTCCGTCGCGTGCGCCAGGTGCCCGCTGCGGAACAGCACGCCGTACCGCACCCGCCGCCCGTCCGTGGTCGGCAGCCCGCCCACGTCACGGAAATTGCGCACTCCGGCCAGCTCCGGCTCGGTCGACGGGACCTGCTGCGTCACGGGGGCTCCTCCCGGTCGGTCCCCGCCGTCGCGGCTCGTCGGCGGGCGCTGAGTCGACCATACGGCATCGATTTCCTCGGGCAATGAGTTGTCCACAGGCATTGTCAGAGGGGTCCGCGGCCCTTGATGATGTTGGCACTTGAGCGGATCTGTTGGCACCTGTGAGGTCTCGATGGTGGACATCGCCGAAAACGGTCGTACGTGGCTCCTGTCGGGCCCCAGCAGCAGCTATGCACTGCATCTCACCGACGCGGGCGAGCTGCTCCATCTGCACTGGGGGCCACGGATCGCCCTCGCCGACGCCGAGGCGCTCGCGGTGAGCCCGCTGCCCGGCTACTGGCCCTTCGAATCCCCCCTCGACGGCCGGGAGGAGTACCCCGTCGAGGGCGGCCCCCGCTTCGTCCGCCCCGCCCTGTCCGTGCGCACCGAGGAGCGGCGCGGCACCGAGTGGCGCTTCGTGGCGTACGACACCGCGCAGGACGACGAGCTGCGGCTGCGCTTCGACGACGACGGCGTGGCGATCACCCTGCACTACCGGATGCGCGGAGACGTCGTGGAGCGCTGGGTGACCGTCGAGAACGGCGGCCATGCGCGCGTGGAGCTGCTGCGGGCCGACGCGGCCACCTGGACCCTGCCCGACCGCGAGGGCTGGCGGCTGTCCCAGCTGCACGGCCGCTGGGCCGCCGAGTCCCGGCTCACCACCGCCCCCCTCACCTACGGGGAGAAGGTCATCGGCAGCCGCCGCGGCCACACCGGTCACCAGCACCTGCCCTGGGTCGCCCTGGACACCGACGCCACCGAGGAGCGCGGCGAGGTCTACGGCTGCGCGCTCGGCTGGTCCGGCTCCTGGCGCATCGCGGTCGCCCAGCTCCCGGACGCGCGCGTGCAGATCACCGGCGGCGCCGGTTACGACGACTCGGGCCTGCTGCTCCTCGCGCCCGGGGAGTCGTACACCACCCCGGTCTTCGCGGGGCTGTGGAGCGACGGCGGCTTCGGCGGCGCGAGCCGGGCCTGGCACGCCTACCAGCGGGCGCACGTCATCCCGGACGCCGAGCGGGACCGGCCCGTGCTGTTCAACTCCTGGGAGGCCACCTTCTTCGACATCTCCGAGGAGCAGCAGCTCGCGCTCGCCCGCCGGGCCGCCGAGATCGGGATCGAGCTGTTCGTCGTCGACGACGGCTGGTTCGGCACCCGCACCAGCGACCGCGCCGGCCTCGGCGACTGGACGCCCAACCCCGACCGCTTCCCGCACGGACTCAAGCCGCTCGCCGACCAGGTGCACGGGCTCGGCATGCAGTTCGGCATCTGGGTCGAGCCCGAGATGGTCAACCCGGACAGCGACCTGTACCGGGCCCACCCGGACTGGGTGCAGTACCAGCCGGGACGCAAGCGGACGGAGCTGCGCAACCAGCTCGTTCTCAACCTCGCGCGCGAGGACGTCCAGGAGTACCTGTGGGAGCAGTTGGACACCCTGCTGTCCAGCGCCCCCATCGACTATGTGAAGTGGGACTTCAACCGCTGCTTCACCGACGCCGGCTGGCCCGGGGAGCCGTACCCGCAGCGCCTGTGGGTGGACCACGTCCGCGCCCTGTACGCCCTGCTGGACCGGCTGCGGGCCGCGCACCCCGGGGTCGCCTTCGAGTCCTGCTCGGGCGGCGGCGGCCGGATCGACCTGGGCGTGCTCGGCCGCACCGACCAGGTGTGGACCTCCGACAACACCGACCCGCTGGACCGGCTCGCCATCCAGCACGGCTTCACGCACATCCATCCCGCGCGCGTGATGGCGGCCTGGGTCACCGACAGCCCGAACACCCAGCTCAACGGGCGGGTCAGCTCGCTGCGCTTCCGGTTCGTCAGCGCCATGGCGGGCGTGCTCGGGGTCGGCGGCGACCTGACGGAGTGGAGCGCACAGGAGCTGGCGGAGGCCCGGCGGTGGGTGGAGCTGTACAAGGAGATCCGCCCGGTCGTGCAGCACGGAGAGCTGTACCGGCTGCGGCCTCCGGCAGGAGGTCTGAGCGCCGTGCAGTACGTCCGGGGGGAGGAGACCGTCGTCCTCGCCTGGCTGCAGGCCCAGAGCTACGGCGAGCCGGTGCCGGCGGTGCGGCTGCGCGGGCTCGACCCGACGGCATCGTACGAATGCCGCGAAACGGGCGAAGTGCACCGAGGTGCCGTACTGCTGCACCACGGGCTGCGCACCGGACTCAAGGGCGACCTGGATGCGACGGTCATCCGACTGCGCCGCATCTGACTTTTCTGTCCGCATTGGTGCCTTCATTCCAACTCGCCGCGGAATGAGGGCCCCTGCGGAAGTGGCGCGTGAGGAGGGTCATATCCGTGACCGTCCGTCGCGCGTCATGTCCACGTAATTCCGTTTCTGTAAAACCGAATTGGAAGAGAGAAGGGGGCGGGAATTCACGGTCGGTGACCGTGGATTCCCGTATCCGATCATCCGGAACCGGAACAACGGGAACCGACTGCTTGTTTCCGCGCGTCCTGCTCGCTTACGTTCGCCACCGACCCGGGCGGAACGCCGAATCCTGCCGCCGTCCGGACTCCCCACACATGACCCGCGTCGGCAGGAGCGGGGGACCCACCAGGTACGACGGCCTGTCCGGTCTCCGCGACAGGCCAGGGGTGCAGCCGTGCCGCGCACGGCCGGGCAGCTCCAGCCCGAACCCGACAGCTCACCTCGCAGGCGCCGGAGAGGAATTGCGCCATGCCTGCCAAGGGTAAGCACCGACGTCCCAAGACCCCGCGTTTTTCCCGCTCCCTCGCCGTCGCCGGAACCGGTGGCGCCGCCCTGGCCCTGCCCCTCCTCGGGGCCACCGGAGCCCATGCCGCGACCCCCGCGCGGTCCGCCCCCGGAACGGCCGTACACCACCTTCACGACGCGGTGGAGAAGACCGCCGCGCAGCAGGACGCGGGCGTGCGCACCTACACCGTGCGCAGCGGCGACTGCCTCGCGACGATCGCCCGGGACCAGCACGTCAGCGGCGGCTGGCAGCGGCTCTACGACGACAACCGGCAGGCCGTCGGCGCCGACCCCGGCCTCATCCACCCGGGCCTGAAGCTCAGCATCGGCGGGAAGGCCGCGCCGGCCACCGCGCAGCCGGCGACCCCCGAGTCCACCGGGCCGGCGGCCCCGAAGCGCACGGACTCCGCCGCGCCGGAGGCCGCCCGGCAGGCCGCGCCGAAGCCCGCCGCCCAGCCGGCCTCCGCCGGTTACACCCTCCCGGTGGCCGGGGCCACCGTCGGCACCGGCTACCACGTCGCCGGCAGCATGTGGTCCAGCGGCTACCACACCGGCGTCGACTTCGTCGTCCCGGCCGGCACCCCCCTCAAGGCCGTCGCCGCGGGCACCGTCGTCTCCGCGGGCTGGGGCGGCGCGTACGGCAACCAGGTCGTCATCAAGCTGAGCGACGGCTACTACGCCCAGTACGGCCACCTCTCCCAGCTGTCCGTCTCCGCCGGCCAGACCGTGACCGCCGGTCAGCAGATCGGCCTGTCCGGCGCCACCGGCAACGTCACCGGCCCGCACCTGCACTTCGAGATCCGCACCACGCCGGACTACGGCTCGGACGTCGACCCGGTCGCCTACCTCCGCTCGCACGGTGTCGCCGTCGGCTGACGCCGCCCCCCTCGCACCACCTGCCCGCCACGCTGCCGAAGGCCGGACCCACGATCCCCGGGTCCGGCCTTCGGTGTACCGTGCAGCTTCTATTCCTGGCTTTGCGAACTATTTAAGAGTGGCTCATCTCACCATTCGTCAAGCCCTGCTTACGGTCGCGTAGGTCACATCCGAAGGTGAATCATGGTCCGACGTGGCAGACGATTCGAAGAGTGACAGCAGATCAGTGATCGGGTCGTACGTGGCGGTGGGGGACAGCTTCACCGAGGGCGTCGGCGACCCCGGCCCCGACGGGGCGTTCGTGGGCTGGGCCGACCGGTTCGCGGTGCTCCTCGCCGACCGGCGTCCCGAGGGCGACTTCCAGTACACCAACCTCGCCGTGCGCGGAAAGCTGCTGGACCAGATCGTGGCCGACCAGGTGCCCCAGGCCCTCGCCCTGGCCCCGGACCTGGTCTCCTTCTGCGCGGGCGGCAACGACATCATCCGCCCCGGCACCGACCCCGACGAGGTGGCCGAGCGCTTCGAACGCGCCGTGGCCCGGCTGACGGAGGCCGCCGGCACCGTGATGGTGACGACCGGTTTCGACACCCGGGGCGTCCCCGTCCTCAAGCATCTCCGCGGCAAGATCGCCACCTACAACGGGCATGTCCGTGCCATCGCCGACCGGTACGGCTGCCCCGTCCTCGACCTGTGGTCCCTCAAGTCCGTGCAGGACCGCAGGGCCTGGGACAACGACCGGCTGCACCTCTCGCCCGAGGGGCACACGCGCGTGGCGCTGCGCGCGGGACAGGCCCTGGGCCTGGACGTCCCGGCCGACCCGGAGCAGCCGTGGCCGCCGCTGCCGCCCCGGGGCACGCTGGAGGTCCGCCGCGACGACGTCCAGTGGGCCCGGGAGTACCTCGTCCCCTGGATCGGCCGACGGCTGCGCGGTGAGTCCTCGGGCGACCACGTGACCGCCAAGGGCACCCTGTCGCCGGACGACATCAAGATGCGGATCGCTTCGGTGGCCTGACCCCGCCGACCCGCCACCCGCCACGGCCCGTGCCGGCACCACCGGCGCGGGCCCCGCCGTTCCGGGGCGGAACGCCCCCCCGTGGTCCGGCCGCTCAGGGCAGCACGCCCACGGGGGTGCGTACGACGGTCCGCAGGCGGGCCGCGTCCTGGCTGGGGGGCGTGCCGAACTGGCGGCGGTACTCCCGGCTGAACTGCGACGGGCTGTCGTAGCCGACGCGCCGGCCGACCCCCGTGACGTCACCCGGGTGGGTGGCGAGGAGCAGCCGGGCCTCCTGGAGCCGGATCTGCTTCTGGAACCGGATGGGGCTCATCGCGGTCACGGCCTGGAAGTTGCGGTAGAACGCGGAGACGCTCATGCCGGACATGCGTGCCAGGTCCTCCACCCGGAACGGCTCCGCGTAGTGCTCGCGGATCCAGCGCACGGCCCGGGAGATGTGGCTGAGGCCGCTGTCGGCCAGGCCGAGCTGGCGCACCGTCGCCCCCTGGTCGCCGGTGATCAGGCGCCACAGGATCTCGCGCTTGACCAGCGGAGCCAGTACGGCCCGGTCGCGGGGCTCGTCGAGCAGGCGCAGCAACCGGACGACCGCGTCCAGCAGCGCGGGCGGAGCGTCGCTGACGGCGATCCCCGAAGGCGTCCCTCCGCCGGCGCGCGGGGCGTCTCCGGCGCCGGCCAACAGCAGCAGTTCGGCGATGGCGGACGGTTCCAGGACCAGACCGAAGCCGAGGGCCGGCCGCTCGGGCCCGGCCTGGAGGAACTGCCCGGTGACGGGCAGGTCCACGGACGCGACCAGGTACTGCCCGGGGCCGTACTCGTAGACCCGGTCGCCCAGCGCGAGGCGTTTGGCGCCCTGGGCGATGACCGCGAGCACGGTGCCGGACATGGAGAGCGCCGGCGGCTCCGACCGGTCGGCCTTCGAGACGAGGACACCGTCGATGGCGGTGGTCCAGTCGGGTCGGGCGTGCCGGGCCAGCAGGGTGCGGAGCTCTTCGTGGTGCATACGTCCATTGCAGCACCGTTCCCGCGGAGCCCGGCAGCGCTGTCGCCGCGTCCGCGGTGCGGGGCCCCGGCCGCGCCGGCGGTTCCGGGAGGGCCCGATCGTCAGCGTTGCCTGTCGGCCAACGCCTCCCGCCCCAGGCCCAGTTCGCGAGCGAGAGCGTCGTCCACCCACTCCTGCGCCCGGGACCGGGGCACCGCGCCCGGGTACGACGTGAGCTGTACCGCCAGCCCGTCCAGCAGCGCGGTCAGCCGCAGTGCCGTGCCGGCCGGGTCCGCGCAGGCGAACTCACGGGCCGCCACGCCCTCGGCGATGACGTCCGCGATCGCCGCCTTCCACTGCTCGTCCAGCTCCCGGGTGACGTCCCGCAGGGCGGGCTCGCGCAGCGACACGGCCCAGCCCTCGATCCACAGCCGCCAGCCCTTGGCCTGCCCGGTCGGCGCGTACCAGCGCACCGCCGACCGCAGCCGGCGCAGCGCGGTGGTCCGCCGGCCCAGCAGCTTGCGCAGGCGCGCGAGGTCGTCCTCGGCCGCGTAGGTGAACGCGGCGGCCACCAGCTTCTCCTTCGTGGAGAAGTGGTACAGCACCAGCGCGTTGCTCACACCGAGGGTCGCGGCCACGTCGGCGATCCTGACCGCCGCCACGCCCCGCGCCTCGATCTGCTCGATGGCCGCCCGCAGCAGCTCCTCCCGCCGCTCGGCCACGCTCAACCGCACTCTCGCCACGCGGTCACCCTAGTCGTTGACCCCGTCGCCACCGAAGCCGTCGCGTGGCAGGCCCGTCACCGGTACCACCCGAACCGTTCCGCGATCACCGGCAACCGCTCGGCCGCCAGGGCGTGCGCGGCCGCGCGCGGGGTCGTACCGTCGGCCTCCGCGCGGTCCAGCATCCGGCCGGTCAGGGCGCGCATCGAGCGCCGGATGTGCCCGAACGCCTCGTCGGCGTCCGCGCCGATGTCACCGAACAGGGTCCACCACCACCAGGCGTTCGTCGCGGAGTTGACCACCACGTCCGGCAGCACCGTCACCCCGCGCGCGGTCAGCAGCGCCTCCGCATCGGGCACGACGGGCATGTTGGCGGCCTCGACGATCCAACGCGCCCGGACCCGCTCCTGGTTCGCAGGGTCGACGGCGTACGACACGGCGGCCGGCACCAGCACCTCCGCCTCCACGGACAGCCAGGCGTCGCCGGGCAGTTCGCGGTCGCCGGGGCGCAGCGCGCCGCGGTCCACGGTGCCGTAGCCGTCCCGCGCCGCCAGCAGCGCCTCGACGTCGAGCCCCGCCGGGTTGGCGATCGTGCCCTTGATGTCGGCGACGGCCGCCACCGTCAGGCCCGCGCGCGCGAGGAAGCGCGCGGTGGCCCCGCCCATCGTGCCGAGACCCTGCACGGCGACCCGGGTGCCCGGATACGGCACCGCCGCCCGGTCCAGGGCCGTCAGCACCGACTCGGCGACCCCGCAGCCGCCCGCCAGCTCGTCCAGACCGATGCCGTCCACCTCCACCGCGAAGGCGTCCGCGAGCCGTTTGCGGGCCGTCGCCTCGTCGTCCAGCAGCGGATAGACCGCCTGGACCGAGGAGACCAGGCCCGCCTCGGCCGCCGCGCGGTCCACCAGCTCCTGGCTGAGACCCAGGTCCTCGCCGGTGGTCCAGCAGCTCTCGACGTACGGCCGCATCGCGCGCAGATACCGGACGAGGAGCCCGTACGCCCCCGGGTCCCGGGGGTCGCAGTCGATGCCGCCCTTGGCACCGCCGAGCGGGACGTAGCGGCCCTCGGGGACGTAGTGCAGGGCCTCCTTCATCGTCATGCCGCGGGCGAGCCCCGCCACCTCCTCCAGCGTGCAGCCGGGCCGCATCCGCAGCCCGCCGCTCGCCACGCCCCGCACCAGCCGGTCCACGACCAGGAAGCCCTGGCGGCCGGTGACGTGGTCGGTCCAGACGAGCGACAGCAGGGGGGTGGTCATGGGGGTGGTCATGGGGCTTCCTCGGGGGAGCGATGCGGTGATCAACTGAACGGCGAGTCAGTATCCGGAGCCGGTCCGGGCCCTGTCAACGCGCTGAACGGACATTCAGTAGCGGGCGGGCGCACCCCTCCGTGGCCCCGCCGCCGGCCAGGCCGACCATAATGGGGGACCTCACCCACTCCACCGGGAGGTACCGTGACCGGTCTGCGTTCCGCGAGCTCCGGGCTCCGCGCGCTGCGGCCCGCTGCGTTCGGAGCGGACCCGGGGGGTGAGCGCATGGCACGCATCCGCCGCTCGCCACACTTCGAGGACGGCGTCTTCCAGAACCCCGGCGGCCCCGCCCGCACCCGGCCCTCCGGGTCCTCGCTGGACCTCGCCAAGGTGTTCCTGGACAAGGACACCCGGCCGCTGCGCGCCCCCAAGGGCACCGTCCCGGTGCACCCCACGACCTTCGCCGACCTGGCCAAGCCGCCCGCCACCGGACTGCGGCTGACCTGGATGGGCCACTCCAGCGTGCTCGCCGAGATCGACGGCCACCGGGTCCTGTTCGACCCGGTCTGGGGCGAGCGCTGCTCCCCGTTCCCCTTCGCCGGGCCCAAGCGGCTCCACCCGGTGCCGCTGCCGCTGGCCGCACTCGGCCCGGTCGACGTCGTCGTCATCTCGCACGACCACTACGACCACCTGGACCTGCCCAGCATCAAGGCGCTGGCCGGCACGGACACCCTGTTCGCCGTGCCGCTCGGCGTCGGTGCCCACCTCGAACACTGGGGCGTCTCCCCGGACCGGCTGCGCGAACTGGACTGGCACGAGTCCACCCGGGTCGGCGGCCTCACCCTCACCGCCACCCCGGCCCGCCACTTCTGCGGCCGGGGCCTGCGCAACACCCAGCACACCCTCTGGGCGTCCTGGGCCGTCGCCGGCGAGGAGCACCGGATCTACCACAGCGGCGACACCGGCTACTTCGACGGCTTCAAGGACATCGGCGCCGCGCACGGCCCGTTCGACGCCACGATGGTCCAGATCGGGGCGTACAGCGAGTTCTGGCCCGACATCCACATGACCCCCGAGGAGGGCCTGCGCGCCCACCTCGACCTCCAGGGCGGCGCGCCGCACGGCGTCCTGCTGCCCATCCACTGGGGCACCTTCAACCTCGCCCCGCACCCGTGGGCCGAGCCGGGGGAGTGGACGAAGGAGGCCGCCGAGGAGGCCGGCCAGGCGGTGGCCCTGCCCCGGCCGGGCGAGCCCTTCGAACCCGCCGGCAAGCTGCCGGCCGAGGCGTGGTGGCGGAGCGCGTCTGGGGACGTGCGGCGCACCTGGCGCTCGGTCGGGGCGTTCGTCGCGGAGCCGCCCGCGCGCGGCACCGGCGGCTGAGCCGACTGGGCCGACCGGCCCTACCGCGCCGAACGCCCCCGTTTCCGCGGATAAAACGTACGATTATGAATGAAATGTACGGTGTACGCGGCCTTCGCGGAGTGCGGCCATGGCAGAGCGCGGCAAACGGGAGAGGCGGCGGCGCCTGAGTCGCCCCGTGGTGCTCGCCGCGGCCGTCGCCCTCGTGGACCGAGAAGGGCTGGCGGCCCTGACCATGCGCCGCCTGGCGGCGGACCTGGGTGTGGAGCCGATGGCCCTCTACCGGTACACGGACGGCAAGGAAGGGCTGCTCGACGGCCTGGTGGAGGCGTTCTTCGCCGAGGTCAACGAACGGCTGCGGACCTCGGTCGAGCAGGCCCGCGCAGACGCGGCCACCGAACCCCACTGGCGGACCGAACTGCGCCGTATCGCACAGGCGTTCGCCAGCGTGGTGCACACCCATCCCGAGGTGCTGCCGGTGGTGGCCGTCCGCCCGCTCGCGGTGCCCGTGGCCCGGCGCCCGGAGCCCTGGCTCCAGCTCACCGAGCACATGTTCGCCGTCCTCGCCCGCGCCGGCTTCGACGACCCCACCGCGCTGACCATCTACCGCACCTTCGTCTCCTGGACCCTCGGCTGCCTCCTCGTGGACAAGCGCCAGGCCGTGGACAACCCCGAGGAACCGGACCCCGTGCTGCGCCTCGGCCTGCACCGGCTGTCCGCCGGCGACTATCCGCGGCTGCGCGCCCTGGTCCCGCACTTCGCCGACCACGACGACGAACGTGAACTGACGAACGGCCTCGACAGCCTGCTCAGCCGCATGCCCGAGGCGCCCCTTGACGCGTTCTACGGTCCCGGAGGACCCTGAGAGTACGACGTACACATCGGGCATACAGCAGTGAAAATCAGTAAATCGCCCAGAGTCTTCGTCGCTCGCGGCGTGTGCTGTCGACCGGACGCCGTCACCGCGTCCGTCCCGTGCGGAAGAAGCCGTCATGTCCACCACCCACCAGCCCATCCTGCGCGTGCGTGTCACCGCCCGGGATGTCGAGACCCTGCGCGCACTCCTGCGCGACACCCACCCGGACGTCGGCGGGCTCGCTCGCCGCGCCGACGACGGAAGCTGCTCCATCGAGGCCTACGTGACCCCCGACCAGGCCGGGACGCTCCAGCGCGAGGGCGTGTCGGTCACCCCGATCGAGGACGTCACCGCCAAAGGCCGGGACCGCCAGGCCGAGGTCGGCCGCGGCGACCGCTTCGCCCCCGCCGACGCCGTGCCCCACGGGCTGGCCGACAAGGTCTAGGGCGCGGGGAGGAACACCATGCCGTACCTGAACATCACCGAGGTCGAGTCCGCCGTGACCAGCCTGGCCACCGCCTTCCCGGGCGCGAGCGAACTGATCGATCTGCCCGAGCCCTCGGTCGAGGGCCGCGCCTGCCACGCCCTGCGGATCGGCACCGCGCCCGCCGGGAGCAGCGACTGCGCCGTACTCATCGGCGGCGTGCACGCCCGTGAGTGGGGCAGCTGCGAGATCCTGGTGAACCTCGCCGCCGACCTGCTGGAGGCGCACGCCGCCGGCACCGGTCTCGCCTACGGCGGCACCGCCTTCACCGCCGACGACGTGCGCACGATCCTGAGCGAACTGGACCTCGTCGTCTTCCCGCTGGTCAACCCGGACGGCCGGCGCTACAGCCAGAGCGTCGAACCGATGTGGCGCAAGAACCGCAACCCGGCCCGGTCGGGCGGGGACCCCGACCGCATCGGCGTCGACATCAACCGCAACTACGACTTCCTGTTCGACTTCGAGACCGCCTTCGACCCCGCCGCGGCCCCGCGCGTCTCCTCCGACCCCGGCGACCTCGTGTACCAGGGCCCCCGGCCCTTCTCCGAGCCCGAGACCCGCAATGTCCGCCGGCTGTTCGACACCTACCCGCGCACCCGATGGTTCGTCGACGTGCACAGCTACTCCGAGGACATGCTGACCGTCTGGGGCGACGACGAGAACCAGTCCCACGACCCGTCCCAGAACTTCCTCAACGCCCTCTACGACCATCAGCGCGGCCTCGGCGCGGACACCTACGCGGAATACCTCCCGAAGTCCGACGCCGACGACGCCGTCGTGCTCGCCGAACAGTTCTGCGCGGCCCTGCACGGCGTACGCGGCCGTACCTACCGTCCGATGTCCGGCTACCACCTGTACCCGACCTGCGGAACCAGCGACGACTACGCCTACTCCCGGCACATCGTCGACGAGCGGAAGGGCAAGATCCTCGGCTTCACCATCGAGTGGGGCGACGCGGCCGGCGGCTTCCACCCGCCGTGGGCCGAGATGGAGCGGATCGTCCTGGACGTCGACGCCGGACTCGTCCGGTTCTGTCTCACGGCACTCACCTGAGAGCGGTCGTCGGCACGGGCGCCTCCGGAGAACACGTACCGCATTCACCGGTCCGCTCGGTCCCCCGCCCGGTCAAGGCCAAAGCGAACACGTTGAGTGATGTTCGGGGATGGGTCCGGCCGAGCGGGGGAACCCGGAGATCGCCGCGGAGGATGCTCCGGGAGCGTTCTTCACGCGCGCATGCGCTGCACGGAGGAAGGGACTGGTGGTGTGGGGATCGGCCGGTCGTTCCGTCCCTGACCACTGGTGAACAGGTCAGATCGTTCCTGACTTGATCCGGCCCGATGTCGAGCAACGGTCATCGGACCTTCGTGCGACTCCTCATACCAGAGCGGGACGCGGCTCGGGTGACTTTGTCAACTGCCCACCGCACATGATGCTCAGGCAACTACTGTGAGTGTCCGCCGGGCGACGCGCGGCCGGGTGCACCGGTCCGCCGGCCGGCAGCGATGACGCATGCCCGCATCGACCCATGCCCGCACCGCGCACCGCACGAGGACACAGGCCCGACGGACCAGTACGAGGACGCAGATGTCTCACCTCCGAGCACCGGCCGCCCGCGCCGATCGCCGCGAGGGCGGCCGGCACGGGCGACCGGTCGCCCGACCCGCTCCCGCACTGCCCGAAACACACATACGGCCCCAGCTGATGCGGCTCGCCGTCCTGCCGCCCCTCGCGGTCGCCCTCAGCGCCACCGCGGCGGTGCTGTTCAGCATCCGCTCCGCCGGCGCACGCACCGGCCCCCTCCTGTGGGCCGTGCTCGCCGGATCGGTCACCGTGGCGGTCGCCGGCATCCTGATCGCCGCCGTGGCCGCCGACCGCACCGCCCGCTCGGTCGCCGACCGCGTCGACGCGCTGCGCCGCACCGCCGCGCGCGGCGAGGCCGACCTGCACGCCCTGGTCGACGCGCTGCGGCAGGGCGAGGCCCCGCCGCAGCACGGCCCGCGCCGCCGGCCGCCCGCCGACGCCGACGACTTCGAACTGCTCGCCGCCGACCTGGCGCGCGCGTACGACGGCGCCGTCACCGCCGTCGTACGGGCCGCCCAGCTCTCCAGCCAGACCGGCAGCCAGCAGAAGCTGGAGGTGTTCGTCAACCTCGCGCGGCGACTCCAGTCCCTGGTGCACCGGGAGATCTCGATCCTCGACGACCTGGAGAACGAGATCGAGGACCCCGATCTGCTCAAGGGGCTCTTCCACGTCGACCATCTGGCCACCCGCATCCGCCGGCACGCCGAGAACCTCGCCGTGCTCGGCGGCGCGGTCTCCCGGCGGCAGTGGAGCAACCCCGTCAGCATGACCGAGGTGCTGCGCTCCGCCATCGCCGAGGTCGAGCAGTACTCCCGGGTCAGACTGGTCCCGCCCATCGACGGCGAACTGCGCGGCCACGCCGTCGCCGACGTCATCCACCTGCTCGCCGAACTCATCGAGAACGCCACGGTGTTCTCCGCTCCGCACACCCAGGTGCTGCTCCGCGCCAACCTCGTCACCTCCGGGCTCGCCGTGGAAGTCGAGGACCGCGGGCTGGGCATGCCCGTCGCCGAGCAGGAGCGGATGAACGCCGTGCTCGCCGACCCCGACCAGGTCAACGTCGCCAGCCTGCTGGCCGACGGCCGTATCGGGCTCTACGTCGTCTCCCAGCTCGCCCGCCGGCACAGCATCCACGTGCGGCTGCAGACCAACATCTACGGCGGAGTGCAGGCCGTCCTCGTCGTGCCACAGGCCCTGCTGGGCAACGCGCCGGGCGTGCCGGGCGCGGGCGCCGCGACCCCCGTACCGCAGCCGCACCCGTCGGGGGAGGCCGGGGCGTCGCAGGACGTGCGGGCGGCGACACCCGTGCCACCGCCCGGACTCGCGCCAGGTGCCGGCAACGGTGCCGGAGCGGCCAGTGCCGCCGACGGCGGGCGCGGCTCCGCTTCGGGCGGCGGGCGTGACTCCGCTTCGGGCGGCGGGGGCCGGGCCGGCGAGGCGGCCGAGGCCGGGACGGACGGCGGGCAGTCCGCGGCCACCGGGCGGCGGAGGCACGCCCAGCGGGGACCCGGGCGGCGCGGGACCGAGAGCGGCGCGCGCGGGCGGCACGGAGGTGCCCCGGCCCCGCTCCCGGTGCGCGGTGCCCAAGAGGCACGGCCCACACCCGCCGAGGCCGTGCCCGGCATCAGCGCCGAGGACCGGGCGGCGGTGGAGGCGCACACGGGCGTCCTGCCCACCCCGCGCGTCGGCCCGGTCCGCGGCACCATGGACAAGCCCCGACTGCCCCGCCGGCGCGCCCAGGAGCACATCGTGCCCCAGCTGCGCGGCGGCCCGTTGCCCCGCCAGGAGAGCGACACCGTCGTCGGCCACGACCCCGGCCTGATGGCCGCCTTCCAGCGCGGCATCGGACTCGCCGAGGCCCAGCAGAGCCTGGAGTCCGAGCAGCAGGAGCCGGAGTCCCGGGCGCCGGGGCCCCGGGAACCCGAGGTCGGTGGGCCGGGGTTCGGTGGGCCGGGGTTCGGTGGGCCGGGGTTCGATGAGCCGGGGTTCGATCAGCCGACGTACGAGAAGACCGGGTTCGAGAAGACGGCGTACGGGCACATGGGTTCGGGCCACATGGATGCCGAGCACAGGGCAGGCCCGCACCTGCCGGCGTCCACGCCGGGACCGGCCGAGCCGACGCGCGCGCGTCCCGAGCACGGCGATCCGGACCACATGGGGTCACTGCACACGGGCCAGGAGCACATTGGCCACGAGCACATGGGACACCAGCACGTGGGCCACGAGCCCTTGGGCCCGGAGCCCGTGGGGCCGGGCTACACGAGTGCGGATCACATGGGGTCGGGCCATACATCCGCAGACGACACATCCCAGCCCTCCACGACCCTGGGCCCCCTCTCCCCGGCCCCCATACCCCAGGCGCACGCCCACGCGCCCGCAGTCGACGGTGTTCGTGGCACCGGTCGGACCGAGGGGAGCGCCCCGGCCGGATGACCGCCTCCGCCCCCGCAGCCGCACCCACGCCCGTACGTCGTACCCCCACCCCCACCCCCAGCGCTCGCGCTGGTCTTCGTACCCCAAGGAGTCGATCCACCATGGCGAGCGATGCGCCGACCGTCCACGCATCCGACCTCGACTGGCTGCTGAGCGGCCTCGTGCAGCGCGTACCGCACACCAGCAGCGCGGTGCTCCTGTCCTGCGACGGACTGGTGAAGTCCGTGCACGGCCTGGACGCCGACAGCGCCGACCACATGGCGGCCCTGGCCTCCGGGCTGTACTCCCTCGGCCGCAGCGCGGGTGTCCGGTTCGGCGACGGCGGGGACGTCCGCCAGGTCGTCGTCGAACTCGACGCGACCCTGCTGTTCGTCACCACCGCCGGCTCCGGCACCTGCCTCGCCGTGCTGGCGGGCCGCGAGGCCGACGCGGCGGTGCTCGGCTACGAGATGGCGATGCTGGTCAAGAGCGTCCGCCCCTACCTGGTCACCGCGCCCCGGCAGCACGCCGTCGAATCCACGGCGACGAGGCCCTGAGCGTGGCCGCAGCCGGCGACGGGCCCTGGCTGGACGACGCGGCCGGACGGCTCGTGCGGCCGTTCACGGTCAGCAACGGCCGCACCGAACCCAGCATCGCCCTCGACCTGATGTCGCAGGTGATGGCCACCGGCGTCACCCCGCTCGGCTACCTCGGCCCCGAGCACGCGCAGGCGCTCGACCTGTGTCGCGCGCCCGTCTCGGTCGCCGAGGTCGCCGCCCAGCTCACACTGCCCGCCGTGGTCACCAAGGTGCTGCTCTCGGACCTGGTCGACTGCGGCGCGCTGACCACCAAGCCGCCCGTCTACCACCACACTCCCACTGACCGGTCTCTGCTGGAGGCAGTGCTCGATGGACTACGACGACAGCTCTGACCCGTTCCCGACCGCGCTCAAGATCCTGGTGGCGGGCGGGTTCGGCGTCGGCAAGACCACCTTCGTGGGCGCGGTCAGCGAGATCGCGCCGCTCAGCACGGAGGAGCTGCTCACCACGGTCAGCGTCGGCACGGACAGCCTCGACGGCGTCGAGAACAAGATGGAGACCACGGTCGCCATGGACTTCGGCCGGATCACCCTCGATCCGCACCATGTGCTGTACCTGTTCGGCACGCCGGGGCAGGAGCGGTTCTGGTTCATGTGGGACGAGCTGTCCGAGGGGGCCCTCGGCGCGGTCATCCTCGCCGACACCCGGCGCCTTCAGGACTGCTTCGCCGCCGTGGACTTCTTCGAGGAACGCGGGCTCGCCTTCATCGTCGCCCTCAACGAGTTCGACGGTGCCCACCGCTACGACCCCGAGGAGGTGCGGTCCGCCATCGACCTCGACCCGGAGGTCCCGGTGGTCCGCTGCGACGCCCGGATCTCCAGCTCCGGCGTCCAGACCCTGCTCGTCCTCGTCCGCCATCTGCTCGCCCACGCCCCGGCGACCGCGCCCAGCCACGGCGCCCACATGTGATCCCGCCCTACCGCCCACGGAGCCCCTGTATGAGGTACGCCCACAGCGACGGAGCCCGGCCATGAGCTACGAGCCGCCCCGGCCGATCCGGGGTCTGCTGCTCACCCCCGAGGACAAGGAGGCCCCCGCCCGCGTCCACCGACTGCGCCTGCTCGGCCTGGCGGACCGGCCCGACCCCGCGCTCGACGCCTTCGCCGGCCACCTCGCGCAGCTCACCGGCGCTCTCTACGCCATGGTCAACTTCATCGGCGAGGAGCACCAGTTCTTCGCGGGCCTGAGCGCCCCGGCCACCTCCCCGGTCGTGCGGGAGGACGGAACCAGGGCCGAGATCGGCCGGGTGCTACCGCGCGACCATGGTTTCTGCCCCCATGTGGTGGTCCGCCGCAAGGCCCTCGTGCTGGACGACGTCGGCGACTATCCACGGTTCGCGTGCAATCCGGTCGTCGACGGGTACGACATCCGCTCCTACCTCGGCGCCCCGCTCATCGACAGCTCCGGCATGGCGCTCGGCACCGTGTGCGCGGCCGACACAGTGCCCCGCGCGTGGGGCAGGCCCGGCCTGGAGACCATCAAGGCACTCGCCGCCGATCTCGTCGTGCGCCTCGAACGGAGTACCGGGGACGGTCTGCCTCTCTGACGCGCGGAACACCGTGCGGGGGCGGCGTGGCGGGGGTTTTCGGGGGGTGTGTAGGAAAGCTGAGGCGCCGGTTAAGAAAAGCTCGATGGACCCCGGCTCCCGCGTACGGCAGATTGCAGGGTGATTCCACCCCTCTGACCCGGTGCGGGCTCCTTCCGCGTGCCCGCGGGCCGGGCCTCACCCACAGGAGCCGTAGCGTTGAAGGCGCTGGTCAAGGAGAAGGCGGAGCCGGGACTCTGGCTGACGGACGTCCCGGAGCCCGCCATCGGCCCCGGTGACGTACTGATCAAGGTCATGCGGACCGGTATCTGCGGCACCGACCTGCACATCAGGTCCTGGGACGGCTGGGCCCAGCAGGCGATCCGCACCCCGCTCGTGCTCGGGCACGAGTTCGTCGGGCAGGTCGTCGAGACCGGGCGGGACGTGACCGACATCCGCATCGGCGACCGGGTGAGCGGCGAGGGCCACCTGGTGTGCGGCAAGTGCCGCAACTGCCTGGCCGGCCGGCGCCATCTGTGCCGGGCCACCGTCGGCCTCGGTGTCGGCCGCGACGGCGCGTTCGCCGAGTACGTCGCCCTGCCCGCGTCCAACGTCTGGGTGCACCGCGTGCCCGTCGACCTCGACGTCGCCGCGATCTTCGACCCGTTCGGCAACGCCGTGCACACCGCGCTCTCCTTCCCGCTGGTCGGCGAGGACGTGCTGATCACCGGCGCGGGCCCGATCGGCCTGATGGCCGCCGCCGTGGCACGTCACGCCGGCGCCCGCAACGTCGTCGTCACCGACGTCAGCGAGGAGCGCCTGGAGATCGCCCGCAAGATAGGGGTGAGCCTGGCCCTGAACGTCGCCGAGTCCACCATCGCCGACGGACAGCGCGAACTGGGGCTGCGCGAGGGCTTCGACATCGGCCTGGAGATGTCCGGCCGGCCCGAGGCCATGCGCGACATGATCGCGAACATGACGCACGGCGGCCGGATCGCCATGCTCGGTCTGCCCGCCCAGGAGTTCCCGGTGGACTGGGCGCGCATCGTCACCTCGATGATCACCATCAAGGGCATCTACGGCCGCGAGATGTTCGAGACCTGGTACGCGATGTCGGTGCTGCTGGAGGGCGGCCTGGACCTCGCGCCCGTGATCACCGGCCGGTACGACTACCGCGACTTCGAGGCGGCCTTCGCCGACGCCGCGAGCGGCAAGGGCGGCAAGGTCATCCTGGACTGGACCGCGTAACCCCCTTCCCCCGCAAGCACCTTCAGGTATTTCAGGAGCACCCTCATGTTCGACACCGTCCGCGACGACCTGCGCGCCACCCTCGACGAGATCCGCGCCGCCGGCCTGCACAAGCCCGAGCGGGTCATCGGCACCCCGCAGTCCGCGACCGTGAACGTCACCGCCGGCGGCCGCCCCGGCGAGGTCCTCAACTTCTGCGCCAACAACTACCTGGGCCTCGCCGACCACCCCGACGTGATCGCCGCCGCCCACGCCGCCCTGGACCGCTGGGGCTACGGCATGGCCTCCGTCCGCTTCATCTGCGGCACCCAGGAGGTGCACAAGGAACTGGAGGCCCGGCTGTCGGCGTTCCTCGGCCAGGAGGACACGATCCTGTACTCCTCCTGCTTCGACGCCAACGGCGGTGTCTTCGAGACCCTGCTCGGCGAGGAGGACGCGGTGATCTCCGACGCCCTCAACCACGCCTCCATCATCGACGGCATCCGGCTGTCCAAGGCGCGCCGCTTCCGCTACGCCAACCGCGACCTCGCGGACCTGGAGGCCAAGCTGAAGGAGGCGTCCGACGCCCGGCGCCGCCTGATCGTCACCGACGGCGTCTTCTCCATGGACGGCTACGTGGCGCCCCTCGCGGAGATCTGCGACCTCGCCGACCGCTATGACGCGATGGTCATGGTCGACGACTCGCACGCCGTCGGCTTCGTCGGCCCGACCGGCCGCGGCACCCCCGAGCTGCACGGCGTCATGGACCGCGTCGACATCATCACCGGCACCCTCGGCAAGGCCCTCGGCGGTGCCTCCGGCGGTTACGTCGCCGCCCGCGCCGAGATCGTCGCCCTGCTGCGCCAGCGCTCCCGGCCCTACCTGTTCTCCAACACGCTCGCCCCGGTGATCGCCGCCGCCTCCCTGAAGGTCCTCGACCTGCTGGAGTCCGCCGACGACCTGCGCGTCCGGCTCGCCGAGAACACCGCGCTGTTCCGCCGCCGGATGACCGAGGAGGGCTTCGACATCCTCCCCGGCGACCACGCCATCGCCCCCGTCATGATCGGTGACGCGGCCGAGGCGGCCCGGATGGCCGAACTGCTGCTGGAGCGCGGGGTCTACGTGATCGGCTTCTCCTACCCGGTCGTGCCGCAGGGCCAGGCCCGCATCCGCGTCCAGCTGTCCGCCGCGCACTCCACGGACGACGTCAACCGCGCGGTCGACGCGTTCGTCGCGGCGCGCGCTGAGCTGGCGGGCTGACCAGGGCGGACGCCCTGGGATAATGGGGGCATGATCGAGGCACGGCGGCTCCACATCCTCCGTGCGGTGGCCGACCACCGCACGGTCACGGCGGCGGCCGCCGCGCTGTACCTCACCCCGTCCGCCGTCTCCCAGCAGCTCACGGCCCTGGAGCAGGAGACCGGCCACCGCCTGGTCGAGCGCGGCGCCAAGGGCGTACGGCTCACACCGGCGGGCGAGATCCTGCTCGGACACACCAACGCGGTCCTCGCCCAGCTGGAGCGGGCCGAGGCCGAGCTGGCCGCCTACGGCTCGGGCGAGGCGGGCACGGTCACCGTGGCCGCCTTCGCGACCGGCATCGCCCAGGTCGTGGCCCCGGCCGTGGCCCGCCTCGCCCACCACGCGCCCGGCATAAGGATCCGCGTGCAGGACGCGGAGGGCGACGCCAGCCTGCCCATGGTCCTGGACCGGCAGGTCGACGTCGCGGTCGCCGTCGAGTACCGGGGCGCGCCGTCCGCCGACGATCCCCGCCTGACCCACGTCCCGCTGTACGCCGAGCCGTTCGACGCCGTCGTACCCCTCGGGCACCGCCTGGCAGACGCTCCCGAGGTCCCCCTCGCCGAACTGGCCAAGGACGCCTGGATCGGGCCGTACCCCGGCAATCCCTGCCACGACGTGGTCGTCCTCGCCTGCGAGAGCGCCGGCTTCCAGCCCCGCCTGGAACACTCCTCCGACGATTTCCGGGCCGTCGTGGCCCTCGCCTCGGCCGACGCGGGCGTGGCACTCGTCCCGCGCTCCGCCCTGCGCGGCATGGACCTCACCGGCGTGGTCGTCCGCCCCGTCGACGGTGTCGCCCCGACCCGCCGGGTGTTCGCCGCCGTCCGCCGGGGCGCCGAGGGACACCCGCTGATCCGCCCGGTGCTGGAGGCGCTCGGCGAGGCGGCGCAGGCGTGAGGCATCCGTAACAACGCCGTCTCATATCAGGGATAGCGTCCCGGATATGAGAAACGAGGACGCTGTCGATCTCCTCATCGGCGCCCGGCTCGCCGAACTGCGCGCCCAGCACGGCTGGTCCCTGGGCGAGCTGGCGGAACGCAGCGGGGTCAGCCGGTCCACCCTGTCGCGCGCCGAACGCGCGGAGACCAGCCCCACCGCCGCCCTGCTGAACCGGCTCTGCCACGTCTACGGCCGCACCATGTCCCAGCTGCTCAGCGAGGTCGAGGCGGCACCGGCCCCGCTGGTCCGGGCCGCCGACCAGCAGGTGTGGGAGGACCGCGCCTCCGGCTTCGTCCGCCGGTCCGTGTCCCCGCCGCACACCGGACTGCGCGGCGAACTGGTCGAGGGCCGGCTCACCCCGGGCGCGGACATCGCCTACGACCGCCCGCCCGTGCCGGGCCTGGAACAGCACCTGTGGCTGCTGGAAGGAGCCCTGGAGGTGACCGTGGGGGACCGGGTGCACCGGCTCGGCGCGGGGGACTGCCTGCGGATGCGGGTGACCGGCGCGACCCGCTTCCGCTGCGCCGGTCCGGGCGAGGCGCGGTACGCGCTGGCGGTGGTACGGCCATGAGGCAGCGCGGTGACGAGCCCGTGGGCCTCGGCGGGGACACGGCGACGAGGGTGGAACGCTGGGACGGCACCCGAGTGCGCGACCGCGCCGGCGACTTGGCGGCGCTGCTGACCGACACCGTGGCCTCGGGCGCCTCCGTCGGCTTCCTCGCGCCGCTCGGCCACGCGGAGGCGGTCGCGTGGTGGCGGGAGCGGGCCGAGGCCACGGCGGCGGGACGGCTCGCTGTCTGGGCCGCCCTGGATCCCCTGGACCGGGTGACCGGCACGGTCGGCCTGGCCTACCCCGACAAGCCGAACAGCGGGCACCGCGCCGAGCTGGTCAAGCTGATGGTGCACCGCTCGGCGCGCGGACAGGGCCTCGGCCGCCGGCTCCTCACCACCGCCGAACAGGCCGCCGCGGCCGACGGCCGCACCCTGCTCCATCTCGACACCGAGACGGGCAGCCCCGCCGAGGCCCTGTACCGCTCGGCCGGCTGGACCAGGGCCGGGACCATCCCCGACTACGCGGCCAGCCCCGCGGGTGTGTTGCGGCCGACGACGCTGTACTACAAGCGGCTCGGAGGATGACGGCCGACGGGTGACGGCTCGAACGATGACGGAGGGGAGGGGTGACGGCCGGGAGGGGTGACGGCCGGGAGGGGTGACTGTCAGTGGCAGGGGCTACCGTGCGTGGCATGCCGGATGCACACGACGTACGCCGAATCGCCCTGTCCCTGCCGGACACCACGGAGAAGATCGCCTGGAGCATGCCCACCTTCAGGGTCGCCGGGAAGATGTTCGCGACCCTCCCCGAGGACGAGACGTCCATCGCCGTGCGCTGCCCCAAGGAGGAGCGCGACGAACTGGTGCTGGCCGAGCCGGAGAAGTTCTGGATCGCCGACCACGAGGCGCAGTTCGCCTGGGTGAGAGCGAGACTCGCCGCCCTGGAGGACGTCGACGAGCTGCGGGACATCCTGGCCGACTCCTGGCGCCAGGCCGCACCGCCCCGGCTCCTCGACGCACATCCGGAGTTGGGGCTCCCGGCCGGGAACTGAAAAGCCCGGCGGGCGCGGCCCGGGGGTGGCATGATCCCGCCTCGGCTGGAGGGGAGCGACCGTGGCGGGGCGGGAAGCGTTACGGACGGGAACGGCACGGGCGGGGGAAGGGCCTGGTCGGGGAGGGGAGCGCTCGGGATGACCGGTACGGACGCGCGGCGGGATGTCGCCGCCCGGGGGGTGCGGAAGGCGGCGGCCGGTGCCCCGGCGGTCTGGTCGCGGGACTTCGGACTCTTCTTCGTGGCCCGGGCCGTCGCCCGCCTCGGCGACACCATGCTGCCCGTCGCCCTCGCCGCCGGCCTGCTGGAACACGGGTACGGCGCGGGCGCGGTCGGCCTCGCCATGGCCTCCACGGCCGCCGCGTTCGCGGGACTGGTCGTCTTCGGCGGGGTCATCGCGGACCGGTTCAGCACCCGCAGGCTGATGATCGGCGCCGACCTCGTCCGGCTCGGCACCCAGTCCCTCGCCGCGGGCCTGTTCTTCACCGGGCACGTGGTGCTGTGGCAGATCTGCGCCATCGGCGTCGTCAACGGCGTGGCCGGCGCGGTCTTCCAGCCCGGCGTGGCCAGCACCGTTCCCCGCCTCGCCACCGACATCCAGGGTGCCAACGGCGCGATCCGCATCGCCGAGTCCGCCGCGCAGCTCGCCGGCCCGGCCGTCGCCGGCGTCCTGGTGGGCCTCGCCTCGCCCGGCGGGGTCTTCGCCGCGCACGCCGCCACCTATGCGCTCAGCGCGCTGTGCCTGCTGCTCCTGCGGCTGCGCCCGCTCCCCGTCGCCGCCCGAGCCGCCACCGGCTCCGCCCTGCGCGCCTTCCGCGCCGATCTCGTCGACGGCTGGCGGGAGTTCCGCTCCCGCGCCTGGCTGTGGGGGGTCATCGCCGTCTGGTGCCTCTACATGATCGCCGTATGGGGCCCGACCGTGCCGCTGGTGGCCACCGAGATCGTCCGGCACCACGGCCCGGGCGCCTACGGCCTGGTCAACTCGGCCCTCGGCGCCGGCACGGTGGTCGGCGGCCTGCTCGCCCTGCGGCTGCGCCCCCGCCGCATGCTCCGCGCGGGCGCGCTCTCCCTCTTCGCCTTCTTCGGCTTCCCCGCGACCGTCGGGGCGGGCCTCGGCGTACCGGCCATGGCGGCCGGGGCCGCGGTCGCCGGCGCCGGGATGTCGTTCTGGGGCGTGATGTGGGCGACCACCGTGCAGACCCAGGTCCCGGCCGACGTCCTCAACCGCATCCACGCCTACGACGTCGCCGGCTCCCTCGCCATGATGCCGGTCGGCCAGGCCCTCGCCGGCCCGGCGGCCGAATCCCTGGGCGCCGACCACGTCCTGCTGGCCGCGGCGGCGGTGAGCCTCGCGGTGGCGGCCATCCTGCTGGCGATCCCCCCGATACGCGACCTGCCCCGGGCCGACGCGACGGCACCCGCCGCACCCTGAGAACGAGAACCGGCCACGCCCTGGTCCGCGCGACGCGACCGTCATCCGCGCTGACTCGTGTGCTCCGCGGCGAGGGGGGTGCCTTCACCGGAGCCCGAGCGTGAGACCTCGCCTGCGGTCTGGTCCGTGGTGAGGGGACCGCTTGCCCGCAGAAGCTTCGGTGTGAGGCTCGCCGGCGCCCTGGTCCGGGGGGCCGACGTGACCTCGCCCTTCCCCCCGCGTGTCCGCGTTCAGCCGCGTCGCGCCTCGGCCGGCCGCCCCGCGGTCATGAAGTGGGCGATCCGTTCCCGCAGGGTCGCCGCGTCCAGGCCGTGCGCGGCCACGTGTTCCTCGATCGTGCCGTAGCGGCGCAGTTCGCGGCGGGCGACGCCGAGGCCGAGCACCCGGTGCGGGACATCGGTCAGTGCCTCGCTCACCGCGGACGTCGACGTCCCGGCGAGGTACGGCTCGACCAGCACGACGTCCGTGCCCGCCGCCTCCGTGGCCCGGCGCAGCCCGGCCGCGTCGAACGGTCGTACGGTCGTCGCGTACAGCACCGTCACGTCCAGGCCCTCCGTCGCTGCGAGGACCTCGTCCAGCATCGGACCCACGGCGACGACCACTCCGGAGCGGCCCTCGCGGACGGTGACGAAGTGCCGGCCGTCGATGACCCGTCCCTGCCGGTTGGACTGCAGGGACAGGCGGACGTACACCCGGTCGTCGCCCGCCGCGACCGCGTGGTGCAGCAGCGTCTCGGCCTCGTCCGGGTGCCCGGGCACATGGACGGTCCAGCCGTCCAGCGTGTCGAGGAGGGCCACGTCGCCCGGGGCCATGTGCGTGAAGCCGCCGGCCGGCCAGTCGAAGGAGGCGGCGGCACTCACCAGCACCGCGCCCGTGTCCTGATGTCCCAGATCCAGCTTGACCTGCTCGAACGGCCGCTCCACGAGGAAGCTGGCGAAGGTGTGCACGATCGGCCGCAGCCCGGTCAGCGCCAGCCCCGCCGCCGCGCCGACCAGCAGCTGTTCACGGATGCCGACGTTGATCACCCGGTCGGGATGTCGGCGCTCGGCCTCGCGGAACCCGTCCCGGCCGATCTCGGCGAGGACGACCGCGACCCGGGGGTCCTCGTCCAGCATCCGGGAGACGACGGGGGCGAAACGGTCACGCATGGTGTCCATCGAGATGACCCTTTCCGGGAAGTCAGGCGTTCTTCGGTTCGACGCGGGCCACGACGACGTGCGGCCGGCCGGGATGGGGCGCGGTGAACGCGGCGTACAGCGCCTCGTGGTCGCGCCCGTCGACGGTCACCGCGGACCAGCCCGCGGCCTCGAACCGGGCGGCGATCCCGCCGGGCAGCGCGTGGCTGGCGGAGGAGTTGTCGATCACGACGGTGTGCAGCCGGTCCAGCCCGGCGGGCCCCGCGAAGGCGATCGCCTCGTGGTTGCTGCCCTCGTCCAGCTCGGCGTCCCCGATCAGCACCCAGACCGCCGGATCGGGCCGGTCCTGCGCCCGCAGGCCCAGCGCGGTGCCCACGGCGATCGGCAGTCCGTGTCCGAGGGAGCCGCTGCCGATCTCGGCCCCCGGCACCAGCACCCGGTCCGGGTGGTGCCCGAGCGGGGAGTCGTAGGACCCGAAGCCCGGCAGCCATGCGACGGGCACGAACCCCTTCGCGGCCAGCACGGCGTAGTACGCCATGGGCCCGTGCCCCTTGCTCAGCAGGAAGCGGTCCCGGGCCGGGTCGTCCCGTCGCTCCGGAGCGACGCGGAGCACCCGGTCGTAGAGCACCCACAGCACGTCGAGCGTGGACGTGGCGGCCGGTCCGTGCTTCTCGTCCCCGGTCATCAGCCCCATCAGCCGGGGCAGGTCGTCGTAGCCGTACGTACGGCTCTGGTCCGTTGCGGTCGTCATGCCGACGATCGTGCAACCTCAACCAAACTTGAGGTCAACCGGGAAAAGGGGCGCGCGACCACCGAGTCGAGTGCGGTATTGTTTCCCTGCGCGTTCGGCCGGGGGAAACCCCAGGTCAGACCGCACCGGGACGTGGCGCAGCTTGGTAGCGCACTTGACTGGGGGTCAAGGGGTCGCAGGTTCAAATCCTGTCGTCCCGACTTGCGAGAGTCGCCGGTGAGGGCCGGTTCCGGAGACATCCGGAACCGGCCCTCGAACGTTCGACGGCGGACGTGAACGGTACTCCCGACGGGTCAGGAAGCCGCCTTGTCGCCCTTGGTGGCGTCGATCACCTGTCCCGCCGGCGGGGGTGCGGCCTTGACCGGCTTCTCGTAGTCCGAGAAGACGACCGTACCGGGATTCTCGCCGCCGGACTGGTCCAGCTTGAGAATGTACGGCTTTCCCTCCGTGGCGACGTACATGGTGATGCTTTCGCCGCCGCCCTTCTTTTTCTTCAAGGCGATGGCCTTCCGGCCGTTGACCGTGGTGACATCGCCCTTCGTCATTCCCTTGCGCTCGGACTTGTCGCTGTCCATGTCGGCCAGGAATCCCTGCTTGTCGCACAGCCCCGTCGTGCGCGCGTCGCCGACCGGTACCTTCACCCAGCGGCCGCTCAGTGCCCGGACCTCCTTCTGCCGGCCGGCCGAGCCCTTGGCGGCGTTGCCCCAGAACTCCTCGTCGCCCTTGATGTATGTGGCCTGACCTGCGTGGATGACGTCGGCCGAGCCTCGGTCCATGGACATTCGGCCCTTGCAGTTCTTCTGGGTGTCGACGTGGAAGTCGACCGTCAGGGGCTGCCCTTCCGCGGAGACCTTGCCGGCCATGCGCAGCGATGCGGCGTTCCGGGTGGCGGTCACCGCCTTGGCGGCCACCTGGTCCGCGCTCTGCCCTTTGAACGGCTGGTCCGACGATCCCTCGTCCGAGCATCCCGCGGCGCCCACGGCGGCGGTCGCACAGATCACGGACGCGGCTAAGGTGCGGCTCACAGACATGCAAAACCCTTCCCGGGAAATCTGCTGCATTTCCTGGGCGGCCGCTCTTCCATCTTCACGGCCGCCGTGGAAGTCCGGTTTCCCGGGAATTGTGGAATAGTCACTTCCTCTTCCTGAGCGGACCGTGGCGCTGGTGACGATCGGTCAGAAGGCCAGCCCCACGTGCGCCAGCGCCTGCTTCAGCAGCACCCCGTGACCGCCCGGCATCTCGTTCTGCACCGCCGGTGAGGCGGCCTCCTGGGGGCTGAACCAGACGAGGTCCAGCGCGTCCTGGCGGGGTCGGCAGTCGCCGGTCACCGGCACGATGTAGGCCAGGGACACCGCGTGCTGGCGCGGGTCGTGGTACGGCGTGATGCCCGCCGTCGGGAAGTACTCCGCGACCGTGAACGGCTGGAGCGAGGCGGGGACGCGCGGCAGGGCGACCGGGCCGAGGTCCTTCTCCAGGTGGCGCAGCAGCGCGTCACGGACCCGCTCGTGGTGCAGCACCCGGCCGGAGACCAGGGTCCGGCTGACCGTCCCGTCCGGGCCGATGCGCAGCAGCAGCCCGATACTGGTGACTTCACCGCTGTCGTCCACGCGCACGGGCACGGCCTCGACGTACAGGATCGGCATCCGGGCCCTGGCCATCTCCAGTTCGTCCGTGGTCAGCCAGCCGGGCGTGGTCTCGGTCATGTCAGACATTGCTTGATCATACTTTCCGGGTGGGGCGCCCGCTGGAATCGCGGGCCGGTTCGGATACGGGCGGTCCGTACAGTCGGCGGGCGTTGTCGCGGCCCGTCCAGGCCGCGATCCGCAGGGCGTCGGCGAGGCTCAACTCGTCGGCGTCCACGCGCTCTTGCAGCAGATCGGCGAGGCCCTGCCGGAAGCACAGGGCACCCAGGTGGTGGAACTCGGACACACCATAGGCGTCGGAGCTGTACAGCAGTTTGCGGAACGGGGTGATCTCCAGTGCCTCCTCCAGGACCGCCCGGCACCGGGCCGGCCCGGTGTAGTGCAGGGCGAGCCCGACGTCCAGGTGGACATGCTCGAACACCGCGGCCAGATAGGCGGCCTGGCGGTGGTACGGCCAGCAGTGCAGCAGCAGCACCGGGATCGTGCCGGCGGTCCGGTGCAGCCAGTCGGTGAGCAGGGCGGGGTCCGCGCGGTGGAGCCGTACGTCCGCGTCGCCGAAGCCGGTGTGCAGTTGCAGCGGCAGCCCCAGGTCGACGGCGGTCCACAGCAGGTGCCGGACCAGGACCGGGTCAGTGAGGCGTCCGCCCCGCGCCAGCCAGTGCCGGGCGGCCTGTGTCACCTCGGCCCCGGCCGGGCGTTCCGGGTCCAGGGCGAAACCCGTGCGGTAGGCCGCGACGGACTTCACCGCGACCACGCCCGGCCGCCGTACGGCCTCCTCGGCGGCCGCGCGGAACACGGCCGCGTACTCGCCCGCCTCCACACCCCGCGCCGCCACCGACTCCGCGATACCCTCCAGCCGTACGACCTCGCAGGCCGCGGCACCGGCGGCCGCCGCCAGCTCGGCGGGGGTGGTGAGAGGGTGCGGGGCGTAGCCGGTGTCCACGCAGAACACCCCGGCTCCGGCCGCCGTCAGGAAGCGGCGGTTGACCTCCCGCCAGCCCAGCTCGGCGCGCCGGGCCACGTAGTCGGCGGGCGGCGCGTGGCGGGGGAGGTCCAGCAGGGGCGCGCAGTGGCGGCGGACGGCCAGGCCGACCGGGCTGTCGAAGGGCGAGACGTCCGGCCAGGCCTCGCCCTCGGTGATCAGGGACGCGAACTCCGTGCCGCTCAGGTCGGCCGTGACCGCTCCGTGGCAGTGGTGGTCGACGAGCGGCAGCGCGGCGAGGGCCTCGTGGACCGGTCCGGGTGCGGCCATGGTCAGTACGTCCAGCGGTAGGCCGCCGCCACCTGGTCGGGGCCGAGCCCGTCGACGGCCGCCGCCTCGCCGAGCCGTACGGCGATCACCGCGTCCGCGAGGACCGGGCCCAGCGCGGCCCGCGGCACCGGGTCCGCGCGGAACTCCTCCACCGCCTCCGGCAGCGACCGTGGCAGCCGCCGCACGCCCAGGGCCGCCGCCTCCTCGGGGCCGTAGCGGGCCGGATCGCCGGTGATCTCGTCGGGCAGGGCCCGGGCGGTCGTGACGCCGTCGAGTCCGGCGGCGATCACGCAGCCGAGGGCCAGATACGGGTTCGCGGCCAGGTCGACCGGTTTGACCTCCATGTTGGCGTCCTGGTCGTGGCGGCCCGCCGTGCCCGTGATCATCCGCAGGGCGGCCTCGCGGGTCTCGCGGCCCCAGGCGGTGAAGACACCGGCCCACTGGGAGGGCTTCAGCCGCAGATAGCTGGCCGGGCTGGGTGCGGTGACCGCCGTCAGGGCCGGGAGGTGGGCGAGGACCCCGGCCGCGAAGGACTCCGCCTCGGCCGTCATGCCGTACCGGCGCTCGCCGCCGGCGTGCAGGTTCACGCCGTCGCCCCAGCAGGACAGGTGCAGATGGCCGCCGTTGCCGACGCCCTCGGCGGTCACCGCGGGCGCGAACGAGACCCGCAGACCGTGCCGCTGGGCCACCGCCCGGATCGTCTGCCGGACCAGCACGCTCAGGTCGGCCGCCGCCACCGGATCCCGGGCGCCCACCGAGATCTCGAACTGCCCGGGCGCGTACTCGGGGTGCAGTTGGTCGACGTCCACGCCCTGCGCGGCGCACGCGGCCAGCAGATCGGCGGTGTAGTCGCTCAGTGCGACCTGGCGGATCGCGCCGTACGCCGGGCCGGAGACCGCCGGTACGAACTCCCCGGCGGGCGCCGAGCCCAGCCCGACGGACCACTCGATCTCGATCGCCGCCTTGAAGGCGAGGCCGTGCCGCTCGGCGGCGTCCGTGACGGTCCGGCGCAGGAAGGTCCGGCCACAGCCGGGGTGCCGGGCGCCCTCCTGGGTGATGCGGTCCACCGGCGCCCACGCCCAGCCGGGCTGTCCGGCCAGCGGCACCAGCCGGTCCAGGTCCGGGTAGAGCCTCAGGTCGCCGTCGGGGGAGCCGAGCACGTCGGTGCCGACGATCGAGTCGTGGGCGAGGAAGGTGTCGAACACCGGGGACATGCCGACACCCCACGACACGGCCGCCTCCAGCCGGCCGGTGGGGATCGTCTTCACCCGGCCGACGCCCGCGGTGTCCACGTACGCCAGTACGATGCCGCGCACGCCCTGTGCGGCCAGGTCGGCGGTGAGGCCGGCGACCCGGCGCAGGTCCTCGGGACGGCCGCCGGGCACGGGGTCGGCGAAAGTCGTCATGCGTCCTCCTCGGCGGGCCCGGCCCGCGCGCGGCCGGGGTCAGGGTTTCACGGCCACCGCGCCGAACTGCGGCACCGGGGCGGCGGACGCCGACTCGGCGCGCCACTGCGAACACGGCACCAGTCCCGGCTCCACCAGGTCCAGACCCTCCAGGAACCCGGCGATCTCGGCACGGCCGCGGGCGGTGATCGGCGGGGTGGCGTGGGCGTTCCAGAACTCCATGGCGGCCACGTTGCCCTCGCCGCCCACGTCACGGTCGTACGTCGGATGGGTGAGGACCAGATGGCTGCCGGCGGGCACCGCCGCCATCAGCCGGCGCACGATGTCCCGGGCCTCGCCGGTGTCCAGCACGAAGTTGAGGATGCCCAGCATCAGCACTGCCACCGGCCGGGTCAGGTCCAGGGTCTCGGCGGCCCGCCGCATGATGCCGTCCGGGTCGTGCGCATCGGCGTCGACGTAGTCCGTGACGCCCTCCGGGGAGCTGGTGAGCAGCGAGCGGGCGTGCACGAGCACGATGGGGTCGTTGTCGACGTACACGATCCGGGACTCGGGGGCGATCCGCTGCGCTGTCTCGTGCGTGTTGTCGGCCGTCGGCAGACCGGTGCCGATGTCGAGGAACTGCCGGATGCCCCGCTCGGCGGCCAGGAAGCGCACCGCCCGCCCCAGGAACTCCCGGTCCGCGCGCGCCACCGCCCGGATCACCGGGAACATCCCGGCGATCTGTTCGCCCACGCGCTGGTCGACCTCGTAGTGGTCCTTGCCGCCGATCCAGTAGTTCCAGACCCGGGCGTTGTGCGCCACGGTGGTGTCCAGCCGTGCCGATCCGGCCCCCGGGGAGTCGACCTCGCTCACCTGTCCGCCCTTCTCACGTGCGGTTCTCCGCCGTCATTGTGCCTCCCGGTGATCGCGCTGTCCCAGGAAACGGTCACGGCGGGCGGTTCCGGACGGCCTTGCGCCCCGCCCTCGGCGGTCCGGGGCAGCACTGAGCTTCGCCCCCGGCGGTCCGGGCAGGCTTGCGCCCCCGTCCCCGGCGGCTCCGGGCAGGCTTGCGCCCCGTCCTCGGCGGTCCGGGCAGGCTCGCGCCCCGGCCCCCGGGCGGTTCGGGCCAGGGTCGCGCCCCGTCCTCGGCGGTCCGGGCAGGCTCGCGCCCCGGCCCCCGGGCGGTTCGGGCCAGGGTCGCGCCCCGGCCCCCGGGCGGTCCCGGCCAGGGTCGCGCCCCCGCCCTCGGCGGTCCGGGCAGGCTTACGCCCCGCCCTCGGCGGTCCGGGGCAGGCTTGCGCCCCGCCCCCGGCGGTCCGGGCAGGCTCGCGCCCCGGCCCCCGGCGGCTCCGGGCAGCCGCGCGACCCGTCCTCCCGGGCGGTTCCGGGTCCCCGGGGCGCATGAGGAACACTGGACCGGTATCCCCGCCCCCGACCGGAAGCAGGACATGCCCGCCACGCCCACGCCCCTCCTCGACGCCTCCGGCCTGCCCGCCGGCCCCGCCGACATCCGGCTGATCGTCACCGACATGGACGGCACGCTGCTGGACGACGCCAAGCGGATTCCCGACGGGCTGTGGCCGATGCTCGCCGAACTGCGCCGCCGGGGAGTGCTGTTCAGCCCGGCGAGCGGACGCCAGTACGCCACCCTCTTCCGGCAGTTCGAGGAGGTCGCCGAGGGCATGGTGTTCATCGCGGAGAACGGCACGTACGTGGTCCGCGACGGCGTGGAGCTGAGCTCCGACCCGCTGGACCGATCCGTCGCCGCCGGGGTGGCCCGGACGGCGCGGCGGCTGGTCGCGGACGGCACGGACGTCGGCGCGGTCGTCTGCGGCAAGCGGGCGGCGTACGTCGAGCGGACCGACGAGGCGTTCCTGGCGGAGGTGCGCAAGTACTACGTCGAGCACCGGATCGTCGAGGACGTCACCGCCGTGGACGACGAGATGATCAAGGTCGCGCTGTTCGACTTCGGGTCCGCCGAGCACACCACCGCCCCGGCACTCGCGGAGTTCGCCGCGACCCACCAGGTCGTCGTCTCCGGCGAGCACTGGGTGGACGTGATGAACCGCACGGCCGACAAGGGCACCGCTCTGCGCGGCCTCCAACGGGCGCTCGGCATCACGCCCGCCCAGACCATGGTGTTCGGCGACTACCTGAACGATCTGGAGATGCTCGACGCCGCCGAGTGGTCCTTCGCCATGGCGGGCGCCCACCCGGAGGTGATCCGGCGGGCCCGCCACCTGGCCCCGTCCAACAACGACGACGGCGTACTGCGGACCGTCGCCCGTGTGCTGGACCTGCCGTACGACGGCGTCAGGGCTTGACCGCGACCCCGCCGTACAGCGAGACCGGCCCGTCGGGCGCTTCCTCGGGCCGCCACTCGGCCACCGACACGATCCCGGGCTCCAGCAGCCGCAGTCCCTCGAAGAAGGTGCCCACCTCGGCCTGCGAACGTGCCACCAGGGTGACCCCGCCGGCCGCGTAGGCCGCGATGCCCCGCTGGACGTTCTCCGGCTCGAAGTCGGCGGTCATGGTCGACAGCACCAGACAGCTGCCCGGCGCCAGCGCGCCGACCAGGGTGTCCACCAGGTCGTGGGCGCCGTCCTCGTCGGCGATGAAGTGGAGCAGCGCGACGAGGGAGAGGGCCACCGGGCGGTCGAGGTCCAGGACGCGGGCGGCCTGCCCGAGGATCGCGCGCGGATCGCGGGCGTCGGCCTGCACGTACTCGGTCACGCCCTGCGGGGTACCGCGCAGCAGCGCGTTCGCGTGGGCCAGCACGATGGGGTCGTTGTCGACGTACACCACGCGGGCGTCGGGTGCCACGGACTGGGCGATCTGGTGCAGGTTCGGCTCGGTCGGTATGCCGGTGCCGATGTCCAGGAACTGGCGGATCCCCCGCTCCGCGGCCAGCATCCGCGTGCTGCGGCGCATGAACGCCCGGTTGGCGCGGGCGGCCTTGGGGGCGCCCCCGTCGATCGCCGCGATCCGCCGGCCCAGTTCCTCGTCGACCGGGTAGTTGTCCTTGCCGCCGAGGAACCAGTCGTACACCCGGGCCGGATGCGGTCTGGTCGTGTCGATGCCGTCCTGGATCCGCGGCCCTGTCCCCGTCACGTGCAGCTCCTCCACCCGTCCGGCCCCGGTGGTCACTCCGGGACGTGCGGGGAGCAGTCTGACACGATCAAGTGGCCCGGCGCAGACAGTCTTCGGCCACCTGTTCGTCGAGCGCCGCCCGGACCAACGCGGCTGCCAGGACGGCCGGTTGGGTGTCGCCGGCCAGCTCGGTCAGCTTCGATGGGTCCTTCGGCAGGCCGAGCCGCCCGGCCCCGGACAGCGCCTTGCCGTCCAGGTAGGGCGCGACGTCCGGCCACACCCGCTGCGCCTCGCGCAGGAAGATGTCGGCGCCGGCCGGCCCGATGCCCGGCTCCTCCTGGAGCAGCCGCTTCAGCTCGCCGGCGTCGCCCTCCGCCTCCCGGTGCAGCCGGCGCAGGTCGCCGCCCCAGCGTTCGGTCAGCAGCTCGGCGCCGTCGCCGAGCTGGGTCGCGGTGCGCTCGTCGTACCGGCGGTAGCCGCCCCGGCCGAGCGCGTCCACCCGCCGCTGCCAGTCGGCCTCGGCCATCCGGCGGGGGCTGTCCAGGTGCTCCTCGTGCAGGGCCCGGGCGGCGGCGACCGCGACGGAGGCCCGGATCCGTGCGCTGAGCAGCAGGGAGAGCACGAGCAGCCGGTACAGCGGCTGCGGGGTGTCCTTCAGGCGGATGCCCGCCTCCTCGGCGTACGTCCGCCCGTACTCGGACACCAGCTCGCGCACGACCCGTTCGTCCCGGTCCATGGTGGGGTCCCGGCTAGGGCTTGAGCGGGTCGTGGCCCAGCGTCATCAGCCGGTGCCGGCGCCGGGTGTCCTCCGGCGTGTTCTCCGGCTCGGGCTCGTTCTCCATGTCGACCAGGTCACCGACCGTGTCGACGACCTTGTGCATGACCCGGACGTCGTCGTCGGTGAGGTCGGTACGGCGCTTCTGCAGGATGGCGAGGACGTGTCGGCCGGTGGGCGGGCCCGCCTCCTCCGGCAGTGGTTCCGTCTCCTCGTCGGCGTCCCGGACCTTGAGCCAGGCCGCGAGTTCCGCGGAGGTCATGTTCACCACGCGGTGGAAGTCCTCCCACAGCGCCTCGATCTCCAGTGCGTCGGCCATGGATCTCCCCCTTCCGTGCGGGAGTGGGTGTATCAGCTGGCGGCGTCGTCGCGCGGGTGGTTCTCGGCCTCGAACATCCAGCGCTGCTTCTCCAGGTCGGCGGTGACGGAGATCAGCAGGTCCTGGGTGACCGGGTCGGCCTTCTCGGTCGCCTCGATCCGCTCGCGCAGCCGGCCGATGGCGGCCTCCAGCGCCGACACCATCAGCTCCACGGCCTCGGTGTCGCGCAGCCAGCCGTCCTTGGCGCCGGGCAGCGCGAAGGTCGCGGCGATGGTCTCCGGCCGGCCGTCCGGCGGCACGCCCAGCGCGGCGGCACGCTCGGCCACCGTGTCCGAGTGGCTCCGGGCCGTGGCGACCACCTCGTCGAGCTGGAGGTGGATCGACCGGAACCGCGGGCCCACGACGTTCCAGTGCGCCTGCTTGCCGATCAGCGACAGCCCGAGCAGGTCCACCAGGGTCTCCTGCAGGGCGGTTCCGGTGACGCCGAGCGCCTCCTCGGGCAGCGTGCTCTTGACCACGGTCATGGTCCGTCTATCCCCTTTCGGCAGCTTCCACGGTCATGTCCGACAGGGCGGGTGCCCGCTGCGTGGGGGAGCAAACCGGCTGATCAGCGGGGTACTACCCGGTCCAGGAAGGCCAGCAGCTCCGCGAAGACCTCCTCCTTGCAGGTCTCGTGGAACACCTCGTGCCGCGCCTCCGGGAAGATCCGCGCGGTCAGCCGGCCGCCGCTCAGCCGCTCCACGCCGGTCCGGCTCCCGGCCGGCGGCACCAGCCGGTCGTCGTCGCCGTGCAGCCACAGCAGCGGCAGCCCGCCGACGTCACCGTCCCGGGCGACGGTCTCCAGCGTCCGGGCGAACGCCTCCAGCGTCGGCCGCTTCATGGGCCCGTGCCAGACCAGCGGGTCGGCCGCGTACGCGGCACCCACGGCCGGGTCCCGGGAGAGCGCGGACGGGCTGATCGGGACGTCCGGGATCTCCTCCAGGGCCAGCAGTCGCCCCGGCAGGTCCCAGGCGCCGATCACCGGGCCGGACAGGACCAGGGCGCTCAGTTCGCCGCCGTACCGCTGGGCGTAGCGGGCCGCGATCAGTCCGCCCATGGAGTGGCCCACCAGGACCAGCGGCAGGCCGGGACGCGCGGCGCGGGCCCGGTCCGCCACCGTGTGCACGTCCGTGACCACGTCCTCGAAGTCCTCGATCACCACTCGCTCCCCGGCCGACCGGCCGTGGCCGGCGTGGTCCGGCGCGTACACGGCGGCGCCGTGCCCCGTGAGCCGGGCGGCGAGTTCCGCGTACCGGCCGGCGTGCTCGCCGTACCCGTGCACCAGGAGCGCCAGGCAGCGGGGGGCCGGATGCGGCCACTCCCGTACGGCGAGGGCTCCGTGCGTGCCGTCGAGGACGTGCTCGCGGACGTGGGGCATCTCTCCTCCAGCTGCCTCGGGGAAGGTCCTGGGGATCTTCCCAGGGGAGCGGTCCGCGGTCTATAGTCCAAAACTAGCAGTGCTAATTAACTGCTGCCGGACAGCGGAAGAGCTGTCGTGAGGTCCGTGCTGATCCACAGCGTCGTAGGTCAGGAGTCCCAGCCGTGCGTCCCGTCCACTTCGCGGCCGCCCGCCGCACCCCCATCGGCAAGCTGCGCGGAGCCCTCTCGCCGGTCCGCCCCGACGATCTCGCCGCGACCGTCATCCGCCATCTGGTGGCCGACGTGCCCGCGCTCGACCCCGCCCGCATCGACGACGTCTACTGGGGCGCCGCCAACCAGGCCGGTGAGGACAACCGCAACGTCGCCCGCATGGCCGCCCTGCTCGCCGGACTGCCCGACTCCGTGCCCGGCGCCACCGTCAACCGGCTGTGCGCCTCCGGACTCGAAGCGGTCACCACCGCCGCCCGGACCATCGCCGCCGGCGAGGCCGACATCGTGATCGCCGGTGGCTCCGAGTCCATGAGCCGTGCCCCCTTCGTCCTGCCCCGCCCCGACGAGGCCCTGCCGCAGCGCATCGAGACCTACGACACCCGGCTCGGCTGGCGGCTGGTCAACCCCGCCATGAAGGAGCTGCACGGCCTGCTCTCCATGGGCGAGACCGCCGAGGAGGTCGCCGAGCGGTACGGCATCGCGCGCGAGCGCCAGGACGAGTTCGCCCTGCGCAGCCACCGACTCGCCGCCACCGCGCGCAAGAACGGCCACTTCGACGACGAACTCCTGCCCGTGGAGCGCCCCGACGGCATCGTGGTCGAGCAGGACGAGTGCGTCCGCGAGGACACCTCACTGGAGAAGCTCTCCCGGCTGAGGCCGGTCTTCCGCGCGGACGGCACCGTCACCGCCGGCAACGCCTCGCCGATGAACGACGGCGCGGCCGGGCTGCTGCTGGTCAGCGAGGAGGCCCTGAACGAGCTGGGCCTGGAGTCCCTGGGACGCTACATCGCGGGCGCCTCCGCCGGCGTCCACCCGGACGTGATGGGCCTCGGTCCGGTCCCCGCCACCCGCAAGGCGCTGGCCCGGGCCGGCTGGGAGACCGGCGACGTCCAGGAGGCCGAGTTCAACGAGGCGTTCGCCGCGCAGGCACTCGCGTGCGTCGACCAGCTCGGCATCGACCCCGACCTGGTCAACCCCTCCGGCGGCGCCATCGCCCTCGGCCACCCCCTCGGCTGCTCCGGCGCCCGCATCCTCACCACCCTGCTGCACCGCATGCGCCGCACGGGCGCGCGGCGGGGGCTCGCGACGATGTGCGTGGGGGTGGGACAGGGGAGCGCGGTGCTGGTCGAGAGGCACTAGAGCTTCCCCGAAGGGGGCTCCCCGCGAGGGGAATCCGGAACACGAGCCGCAGCAAGGAAACGGAGCAGCACTCCATGGCCACCCTGTCCGTCGCCGCCATCCTCGCCGAGAACGCCCGGCGCCGCCCCGGCAAGACCGCCCTGGTCGAAGGCGACCTGCGGCTCACCTTCGCCGACGCGTGGCAGCGCGCGCTGGCCCAGGCGGGCGCGCTCACCGCTCTCGGCGTACGGCCCGGCGACCGGGTCGCCCTCATGGCCCCCAACACCGCGGAGTTCCCGGTGGCGTACTACGCGATCGCCGCGGCGGGCGGGGTCGTCGTCCCCGTGCACCTGCTGCTCTCCGCCGGGGAGGTCGAACACGTGCTGCGCGACAGCGGGGCCACCCTGCTGCTGGTCCACCCGGCCCAGGCTCAGACCGGGACGGCCGCCGCACGCGCCACGGGCGTCCGGGCGGTCACCCTCGGCACGGAGTTCGAGAAGCTCGCGGCCGACGCCGAGCCCCTCGCGTCGTACGTCACCCGGGCTGCCGACGACCCGGCGGTGATCTTCTACACCAGCGGCACGACCGGTGTCCCCAAGGGCGCCGTCCTCAGCCACTTCAACCTGGTGATGAACGCGACCGTCAACGCCTTTGACGCCAACGACATCCGCGCCGACGACATCGCCCTCGGCGCGCTGCCGCTGTTCCACGCCTTCGGCCAGACCGTCTCGCTCAACTCCACCTGGCGGGCCGGCGCCACGCTCGTGCTGCTGCCCCGCTTCGACGCGGCCCGCGCCATCGACCTGATGGTGCGCGAGGGCGTGAACACCTTCCACGGCGTGCCCACCATGTTCATCGCCCTCGCGGCGGCCGCCGCGGACGCGGAGCGGCTCCCGGTGCTGCGCGTGTGCGTCTCCGGCGGGGCCTCGCTCCCGGTGGCCGTACTGGAGCGGTTCGAGGCCGCGTTCGGAGCGAAGATCTACGAGGGGTACGGGCTGTCGGAGACCTCGCCGACCGCCACCGTCAACCAGCCGGTGTTCGGCACGAAGGCCGGCACCATCGGCCACCCGCTGTGGGGCATCGACGTGGAGATCGCCAGGGCCGAGGTGGAGGGCCGGATCGAGCTGCTGCCGCCCGGTGAGGTGGGCGAGGTCGTCATCCGCGGCCACAACGTCTTCTCCGGCTACCTCGGCCGCCCCGAGGCCACCGCCGAGGCCCTGGTGGACGGCTGGTTCCGCACCGGCGACCTCGGCACCAAGGACGACGAGGGCTTCCTGCGGATCGTCGACCGGAAGAAGGACGTCATCATCCGCGGCGGCTACAACGTCTACCCGCGGGAGGTCGAGGAGGTCCTGATGCGCCACCCCGAGATCGCCCAGGTCGCCGTCATCGGCCTGCCCGACGACCTGCACGGCGAGGAGGTGTGCGCCGTCGTCGTCCCGGCGCCCGGCGCCACGCCGGACGCCGCCGCGCTCACCGAGTGGTCCAAGGAGCACCTGGGCAGGCACAAGTACCCGCGGCGGGTGGAGGTGGCGGACGCGCTGCCGCTCGGGCCGAGCATGAAGGTGCTCAAGCGGGAGCTGCGGGCGCGGTACACGGGCCGTTAGGCGCCGCGCCGGCCCTCGCACCGGGACCGACCGGCGAGACGCTGCTTACGCCGGACCCATGCGTGTGCATAGCATCGGTTCCTCCATGAACACGATGACGCTCTGGCACATATCCGGCTGGGGGTTCGCGGCGCTCGCCTTCGCGGCCCTGCTGGTCGGCTTCTCCAAGACGGCCGTCAGCGGGGCCAACACGGTCAGTCTCGCGATCTTCGCGGCGGTCCTGCCAGCCCGCGCCTCCACCGGCGTACTGCTGCCCGTCCTGATCGCCGGTGACGTGCTCGCCGTCCTCACCTACCGGCGGCACGCGCACTGGCCCACCCTGTGGCGGCTGTTCCCGGCCGTGGCGGCGGGCGTGGTGGCCGGCACGCTGTTCCTGGTGTGGGCCGACGACGGGATCGTACGGACGTCGATCGGCGCGATCCTGCTGCTGATGGCCGGGGTGACGCTGTGGCGGCGGCGGACGGCCGGCACCCCGGAGGACCCGGACGAGGTCGGCACCCGGGCGGGCCGCGTCAAGGCCCGCTCGTACGGTGTGCTGGGCGGGTTCACGACGATGGTCGCCAACGCCGGCGGGCCCGTGATGTCGATGTACCTGCTGTCCGCGGGTTTCCGCAAGCTCGGCTTCCTGGGCACCTCCGCGTTCTTCTTCCTCATCGTGAACGTCTCGAAGGTGCCGTTCAGCGCGGGTCTGGGCCTGATCGACGGGCACTCACTGCTCCTCGACGCCGCGCTCGTGGTGTTCGTGGTGCCCGGTGCGCTGTTGGGCAAGTGGGCCGTGAACCGGATCAACCAGCGACTCTTCGAACAACTCGTCATCGCGGCGACGGTCCTGGGCGGCCTGCAACTGCTGCTCCGCTGACCCCGCCGGCCGACCGCTGCTCCGTGGGCCGCCGCTACTCCGCCCGACCGCTGCTCCGCCGGCCGACCGCTACTCCGGCCGCCCCAGCAGCGCCGGGACGCCCGCGAAGGAGTCCAGGACATGGTCCGGGGCGCCGCTCGCGTTCTCGTGTGTCTCCGGCTGGTACTTGCCCGTCTTCACCAGCACCCCGGTCAGCCCGGCCCGCTGCGCCGCGAGCACGTCCGACTCGATGTCGTCGCCGACCATCAGCGCCCGCTCCGCGTCCACTCCCAGCCGGGCGAGCGCCGCCTCGAAGAACGCCGGGGACGGCTTGCCCGTGACCTCTGCCGCCACGCGTGCCGCCCGCTCCAGCCCCAGCAGGAACGCGCCCGAGTCCAGTTGCAGCCCGGCGTCGGTGCGCCAGTACAGGTTGCGGTGCATGGCGACCAGCCGCGCGCCCCGCTGCAACTCGCCGAACGCCCGGTTGAGCGCCGCGTAGTCGAACCCCGGCCCGGCGCCGCCGACCACGACCACGTCGGCACCCTCCTCGACCAGCGTGACGTCGCCCAGGTCCGCGGCGATGTCCCCGCTGTTGAGCAGCAGGCACCGGGCGCCCGGATGGTGCTCGGCGAGATGGGCCGCGGTGACGGCGGGCGCGGTCAGCACGTCGTCCGCGTCCACCTCGAAGCCGGCCTCCGACAGCGTGCCGGCGATCGACGCCCGGGTCCGGGAGGTCGTGTTCGTCACCAGGGCCACGCCGAACCCGGCCGCACGGATGCCGCGCAGCGCCTCCACCGCACCGGGCAGCGGCTTCCAGGACACGGTGAGGACCCCGTCGATGTCGATCAGGACGGCACGCACGGACGCCAGGGACTCCATGCCCCGACGGTAGCGACCCGGGCGGCGGACCGGCCCGTACGACCTCGTACGCTCACCCCTATGCCCGCGCACGTCCTGATCCTCGGCGGCACCACCGAGGCCCGTCGCCTCGCCGCCGACCTCGCCGCCCGGCCCGGGGTACGCGTCACCACCTCGCTCGCCGGCCGGGTCGCCCGGCCCGGGGCGCTGCCCGGCGAGGTGCGGACCGGTGGCTTCGGCGGGCCGGAGGGCCTCGCCGACTGGCTGCGCGCGCACGGGGTGGACGCCCTGGTGGACGCCACCCACCCCTTCGCCGAGTCGATCACGGACCACGCGGCCCGTGCGGCGCGGGCCGCGGGCGTCCCCGCCGTCGTCCTGCGCCGCCCCGGCTGGCGGCCGGGCCCCGGCGACCGCTGGTACGACGTCCCGTCCCTGGCCGCGGCCGCGGAGGCCCTGCCCGGCCTCGGCCGCCGGGTGTTCCTCACCACCGGCCGCCTCGGCCTCGCGGCCTTCGCCCACCTGACGGACCTGCGCTTCCTCGTCCGCTCCGTCGACCCGCCCGAGCCCCCGCTGCCCCCGGACACCAGCATCGTCCTGGCCCGGGGCCCCTTCACGGTCACCGGAGAGACCGAGCTCCTGCGCGCCCACCGGATCGACGTCCTGGTCACCAAGGACAGCGGCGGTGCGGCGACGGCCGCCAAGCTCACGGCGGCACGCGAGCTGGGCCTGCCCGTGGTCGTCGTACGCCGCCCCGCCCTGCCGGCGGGCGTGACCGCCGTACCCGGCGTGGCGGACGCCCTGGCACGGCTGGGCTTCAGCCCGGCCTGACGGCGGCGGCCCTCAGCCGATCGATCGCGCGCAGCACCTCGTCCCGGTTCTTGGCGCTCTTCATCCAGGAGGGGAGACGGGCGACCAGGGTCATCTTCCGGCCGGTGTCGTGCCACGGGGCGCGTTCCCGCAGACCGGCCGCGACATAGCGCCGGACGAGGTCCAGATGCCGCAGGTCGTACGCCCACACCCGGCCGTGCCGGGTCTCGCGCTGCAGCCACAGCCGGGCACGGAAGTACGGATCCCGCGCGGGTCCCGCCGAGCCCGAGTCGAGGACCGCCGACCGGCCGGCCCAGGTGCGGGACAGACCACAGGAACGGCAGACCAGGCACCGGGGTGCGAAGATCGACCGGTCCTCGGCCTCCGGCCGCCGCCGCACATGGGCCACGCGGTCGCAGCGGGGGCAGTGCACCAGCACCGAGTCGAGGAAGTCGTACCTGGTGCTGCGCGGATCGCGGAAGCGGAGGGGCGTTGCGGACATGCCCCGAGTATCACGACGTCCCGCCCCGGCCCGCACCTGCATTTCGGCCCGCTGCCCCGCTCCGTCGTTCGGCCGAGGGGCCGGCCCCGCCCCCTGAGCCCGGTACGTCAGTCCCGCTCGTCCCGCGACGGATGCCGGCGCAGCAGGTACGTGTCCATGATCCAGCCCTTGCGCTCCCGCGCCTCGGCCCGCAGCCGCTCGATGCGCGGAGCGGCCTCGGCGATCGGTCCGGAGACGAGGAGCTCGTCCGGCGTGCCTATGTAGGCGCCCCAGAAGATGTCCATGTCCTCCTCGGTGTACCGCCGGAATGCCTGGTGCGCGTCCAGCATCACCACCACGTCGTCGACCCCCTCCGGGAACCCCTCGGACAGCCGCCGCCCGGTGGTGATCTGCACCGGTCGGGCGACCCGGTTCAGCCCCGTGCGATGCCGGGCGACCAGCGCGGAGACACTGCTGATGCCGGGCACCACGTCGTACGCGAACTCCACCGTGCCCCGCTCCAGCACCTCCTCAAGGATGCCCAGCGTGCTGTCGTACAACGCCGGGTCCCCCCAGACCAGGAAGGCGCCCGTGCCCTCCTCGTCCAGTTCCTCGGCGATCAGCCGCTCGTAGATCCCGGCGCGGGCGCTGCGCCAGTCCCCGACGGCCGGCGAGTAGGCCGACCCGCCCGCCGTGCGGTCCCGCTCCGGATCCCGGGCCTCCACCACCCGGTACGACCCCCCGGGCAGATGCGCGTCCAGCATGTCCCGGCGGAGCCGGGTGAGATCGCTCTTCACCTCACCCTTGTCGAGCAGGAAGAACACGTCCGTGCTCCGCAGCGCCTTGACCGCCTGGAGGGTCAGCTGGTCCGGGTCGCCCGCGCCGATACCGATGACATGAATCTTTCGCACGTCCCGAGTCTGCCGCATCCCACTGACCATCCGTCCACCGCCTCCGCACAGCCTGCGACGACGGTCCGGTCAGGGCGCACACGGGGGCGTCGGGCGACCGCGGGACCCCGTCGCGGGCGGCCGGGGGAGCGGCCGTCACGGACCCAGGCGCGGTGCCTCGGTCTCCGCGTCGATCGGTGCCGAGCCGTTCTCGACCCGTCCCGCCAGCTCACGCGCCCAGCGGGTGAGGCCGGGGAGGTCCAGTCCGTACGGGCGGTCCTCGCCCCGTTCGGCCGCCCACTGCTCGACCGCGCCGGCGCCCCGCCGCAGCAGCCGCGCCCCGCCGACGACGTTCCCGCGGGCCGCGTGGGTGAGGCCCACCGCCAGCTGGGCCAGCCCCCGCCACAGTGCGCGCTCCTCCTGCGGGCCCGACTTCCAGGCGTCCTCGAACACCTCGTGGGCGTGGAACGGCCGCCCCGAGGCCAGCAGCGCCCGTGCCTCGGCGACCGTGTCCTCAGGCGTCCGCAGGACGCCCTCCGGCTGCCGCGGGACGCCCTCGGCGCCGTACGGCAGCGGGCGTCCCAGCCCGTCCCGGGGCCGCGCGTTCCGCGCCCGCCCGGCCACGTCCCGGTCCCTGGCATCCGATGCGCCCGCGTTCGTCATACCGCCGATTGTCCCTCGCACCGCCGGGCCGTCTTCGGCGCACCCCCGGGCGTGGGGTAAAGTGCTGTCCGCACGATCACGCGGGGCACCGCGCGCGAGTGCGACGGGACGTGGCGCAGCTTGGTAGCGCACTTGACTGGGGGTCAAGGGGTCGCAGGTTCAAATCCTGTCGTCCCGACGTGTGGGAATCACAGGTCAGGGCCGGTTTCGGAGGCATCCGCAACCGGCCCTGACCTGTGCGTGGGGACCAGCCGGGGAGCCTGGCCGGCGCTTTCGGTGGCCGCCAGGGAGGCGAGCAGGCGAAGCCCCTCCTCCGAGGGGGAGCCGGGCTCGGCCGTGTAGATGGTCATGCTCAGTCCGGGTTCGGCGGCGAGGTCCAGGGACTCGTAGGCGAGGGTGAGGTCGCCGACGGCCGGGTGCCGGAACCGCTTGGTGCCGGTGCCGTGGCGGCGGACGTCGTGGGCGCCCCAGCGGGTGCGGAACTCCTCGCTGCGGGTGGACAGCTCCCCGACGAGGTCGTGCAGGTCCTTGTCGTGGGGGTCGCGGCCGGCCTCGCGGCGCAGGATGGCCACGGCCATGTCCGCGAACCGGTCCCAGTCGGGGTAGAACCGGCGGGAGGCCGGGTCGAGGAAGTTGAAACGGGCCAGGTTCGCCTGGTTGTCGGGGTTGGCGAACAGCTCGGTGTAGAAGGCACGGGCGAGCGGGTTGGCGGCCAGGACGTCCATCCGGCCGTTGCCGACGACCGCGGGTCCCGCCGTGATCGCGTCGAGGGTCCACTGCAGGCTGCGGTGCGGCGTCCACTGCCGGGAGGTGGTGCGGCGCCGGGGGCGGGTGAGGGCGTCGGAGCCGTCGGCGGCCTGGGCCAGGTGCAGCAGGTGGGCGCGTTCGGCGTCGTCCAGCCGCAGGGCGCGGGCGACGGCCTCCAGGACGGCCGGGGAGGCGCCGGCCAGGTTGCCCCGTTCGAGTTTCGCGTAGTACTCCACGCTCACGTCGGCCAGCGCGGCGACCTCGCTCCTGCGCAGTCCGGGCACGCGCCGCCGGGAACCGGCGGGCAGGCCGGCCTGTTCCGGTGTGATCTTCGCTCGCCGCGAGGTCAGGAACTCGCGGACCTCCTCACGGTTGTCCATGCCTCCGACCGTACGGCCTGTACACCGTGGGAGGGATGTACTGGCAGTACACCTCTCGCTGGTGACTCGCTGGCCGCCGCGATAAGCGGTTACCTGGAGCAGAGGCACTCCCCGGGCGGCGCCGCCGCCCCGAGGGACATCCAGCCGGGCAGCGCGCGGAGGACGGCGACGCCTGTACGCGTCCCCGGTTCGTGCCCGCACACGGTTACGGCGGCCCGCGGGCCGCCCCAGGCCCCGCCCCACCAACGAACGTAAGGAATTCCCCCCATGCGCGGAGCAGTGATCCACGCCCCTGGTGACGTGCGCTTCGAAACCCTGGACGACCCGAAGATCCTGGAGCCGACGGATGCCGTCATCCGTACGGCCGTCACCTGTGTGTGCGGCTCCGATCTGTGGCCCTGGCGCGGCCTGGACGAGACCGGCGAGGCGCACCCGATGGGGCACGAGTACATCGGCTTCGTCGAGGCGGTCGGCAGCGAGGTCACCGCGGTCAGGCCCGGCCAGTTCGTCGTCGGCTCGTTCGCGACCTCGGACAACACCTGTGCCAACTGCCGCAACGGATGGCAGTCCAACTGCCTGAACCGCGAGTTCATGAGCACCTGCCAGGCCGATTACGTGCGCATCCCCAACGCCCAGGGCACCCTGGTCGCCACCGACGGGGTACCGGGCGAGGAGTTCTGGCCCGGCCTGCTGGCCGTCTCCGACGTGATGGGCACCGGCTGGTACGCCGCGGAGGCCGCCGAGGTCAGGCCCGGCTCCACCGCCGTGGTCGTCGGTGACGGCGCGGTCGGGCTGTGCGCGGTGATCGCGGCGAAAGAGATGGGCGCCGAGCGGATCATCGCCATGAGCCGCCACGAGTCCCGTCAGAAGCTGGCCCGGGAGTTCGGCGCCACCGACATCGTCACCGAGCGAGGCGAGGACGGCGTCGCCCGGATCAAGGAGATGACCGACGGCATCGGTGCGGACTCGGTCCTGGAGTGCGTCGGCACGGCCGAGGCCATGCGGCAGGCCCTGCACTCGGCCCGGCCCGGCGGCAACGTCGGCTTCGTCGGCCTCCCCCACGAGGTGGCGATCGACGGCGAGGAGCTGTTCTTCTCCCACGTCGGCTTGCGCGGCGGGCCCGCCCCCGTACGCCGCTACCTGCCCGACCTGATCGACCGGGTCCTGTCGGGCCGGATCGACCCGGGCAAGGTCTTCGACCTCACCCTGCCCCTGGAGCAGGTCGCCGAGGGCTACCGGGCCATGGACGAGCGCCGCGCCATCAAGGCACTCCTCAAGCCCTGATCCCCCCACGCCACGGCCCGTCCGGGACACGCCGTCGTCCCCGCGCTCCCCGGAGCGCGGGGCCCGGCCGTGCCGCACCGGCCCAGGACGCGGACCTGCAGATCACCGGAAGCGGCATCGGCACCGTCAAGGGTCCCGCCGACTGGTTCACCGGCGACTTCCACGTCGACGCCGTCGCCGCCACGACCGACCGTCCCGGGTCACCGCCGACCTGGGCCAGCTCAAGCCCGGCGCCCGCACCCACTGGCACCGCCACCCGCTCGGCCGGACCGTCTTCGTCACCGACGGCGTCGGTCCGTGCCGGCGGCGTGGCGGACCGATCGAGGTCCTCCGGCCCGGCAACCGCGTGCTGTTCGAGGCCGACGAGGAGCACTGGCACGGCGCCGCGCCGAACCGGCTGATGGTCACCTCGCCATCCACGAGGGCGACGCCAATCACGACGTCGTGCACCGGCTGACCGCCGCCCCCGACGAGGAGTACGCCGCCGCCCCGGCCACCGACCCGAGCGGGCCGACCCGAGCTGGCCACCCCCTGGACGAGCGCGCCCGGCGCGTACTCCCGCGACCTTCGCCTGCCCCTCGGACAGGCACGCCCGGACGGGCCCCCGAACCTGCTGGCCATGCGGTGCCGTGTGCGCCCGCGGGCACCGGGGACCACGGGTCGGCACCCCGGTGTCGGCGTCAGCGGTGACGTTCCCGCGATGCCGAGAGGCCGTCGACGAACCCCTGCCCCCTCTCTCCCCACCCCTGTTCGATTGGAGTCGTGTGAGCACCCCCGTGATCCCGAGCGTGCCGCGCGAGCGGACGGCCGGCCGGGCCCTGGCCGTCGTCCTCGCGCTGCTGACCGTCTTCGGGCCGATCTCGATGGACCTCTACCTGCCGGTGCTGCCCGCGCTGACCCGTGAACTGCACGCGTCGACCTCGGCCGCGCAGCTCACGGTCACCGCCTGTCTGCTCGGCCTGGCGTTCGGCCAGGTGGTCGCCGGACCACTGTCGGACCGGTTCGGCCGGCGCCGCCCCATGCTGGCCGGCGCCGTCGCCTACATCGCCACCTCGGTGCTGTGCGCGCTGAGCCCGAGCGTCGAGTCCCTGGTCGCCGCCCGCTTCGTGCAGGGCCTGGCCGGCGCGGTGGGCATCGTGATCGCCCAGGCCGCCGGCCGCGACCTCTACTCCGGCGGCAGGCTGGTGCGCTACTACGGCCGCCTGACCGTGATCGGCGGACTGGCCGCCATCATCGGCCCGGTCGCCGGCGGCCAGCTCGCCGCCTTCACCGACTGGCGCGGCATCTTCCTCTTCCTCGCCCTGCTCGGCGCGGTGATCCTGGTGGCGTGTCTCACCGTCTTCCGTGAAACCCTGCCGCCGCGGGAGCGCACCGGTGGCGGGCTGGCCCAGAGCGGGCGCGACTTCCGCCTGCTGCTGTCCGACCGGCTCTTCCTCGGTGCCGTCCTGATCACCGGTTTCGTCAACGCCGCCCTGTTCGCCTACCTCAGCGGCGCCACCTATGTCCTGCAAGGCATCTACGGGCTCTCCCCGCAGGGCTACTCCTTCGCGTTCGGGCTGAACTCCGCCGGCTTCATGGTGTTCGGCTTCGTCGCCGGACGGCTGTCGGAGCGGTGGTCGGAGAAGGGCACCCTCGTCGTGGGCCTGGCCATGACCCTGCTCGGCGCAGCCGGGCTGCTGGTCACCGCGGCGCTGCACCTGCCGCTGGCCGCGATGGTGCTGTCCCTGCTCACCATGGTCAGCGGCGTGGCCGCCACCACCCCGCCCTCCACCTCGCTCGCCCTCGCCCACTACCCCGGGATCGCCGGCACCGCCTCCTCGCTGCTCGGCATGGCCCGCTTCGCGTTCGGCGGGCTCGCCGCCCCGCTCGTCGGACTCGGCGGCGCGGGCACCGCCCTCCCGCTCGGCCTGGTCACGCTCGCCTGCGCCGCGCTCGCCGTGATCGTCCACGCCCTCGCCGTCCGCCCCCGTACCCGGACGGCGGGGCCCACCGTCGCCGCCGGGCGGCCCGTCGACCGCGTGACGACGACCTCCTGAGCCGCCCCTCACACGCGGTACCGGTACCGGTCCGTGCCGCGCAGCCAAGGAAAGGACACAGAGCATGCAGTACGCGCACCTGGGACGCAGCGGGCTGAAGGTCAGCCGTCTCGCGCTGGGCACGATGAACTTCGGGGACGTCACGGACGAGGCCGAGAGCTTCAGGATCATGGACGCCGCACTGGAGGCCGGCATCAACCTGATCGACACAGCCGACGTCTACGGCGGGCCCCAGTCGCCGGACATGGAACAGGGCTACGGACTGTCCGAGGAGATCATCGGCCGCTGGCTCGCCCAGGGCGGCGGCCGCCGGGAGCGGATCGTGCTGGCGACCAAGGTGTACCAGCCGATGGGCACCGGCCCCAACGACAAGTACCTGTCCGCCCACAAGATCCGCAAGGCCGCCGAGGACAGCCTGCGGCGGCTGAAGACCGACCACATCGACCTCTACCAGATGCACCACGTCGACCGGTCCACCCCGTGGGAGGAGATCTGGCAGGCGATGGAGCAGCTGGTGCGCGAGGGCAAGGTGACCTACGTCGGCAGCAGCAACTTCGCCGGCTGGCAGATCGCGACCGCGCAGAACGCCGCCGCGTCCCGCCACTTCCTCGGCCTGGTCTCCGAGCAGAGCCTGTACAACCTGACCGCCCGCACCATCGAACTCGAAGTGGTTCCGGCCCTGCGTCACTACGGCATCGGCCTCATCCCGTGGAGCCCCCTGGGCGGGGGCCTGCTCGGCGGGGTGCTGAAGAAGATCGAAGGCGGCCGCCGCATGGCGCCGCGGACGCAGGCGGCCGTCGAGCGGCACCGGCCCCGGCTGGAGGCGTACGAGGCACTGTGCGACGAGATCGGCGAACAGCCCGCCGACGTGGCCCTGGCCTGGCTCCTGCACAACCCCGTCCTCACCGCCACGATCGTCGGCCCCCGCACCGCGCGGCAGCTCGCCTCCAGCCGGCGCGCCCTGGACGTCACCCTGTCCGAGGACACGCTCCGCAGGCTGGACGACATCTGGCCCGGCCCCGGAGGCGAGGCCCCCGAGGCATACGCCTGGTAGCCGGTCGGATCACCTCCTTGTGGGCTGAGGCGCAGCGGGGGTGGTCCCGCCCAGGGGCCGGCAGACCTGTTCGCTACTTTTCCTCGTGTCTCGGGTGCACGAGTTGGTGTGCGAGGTGACTCGGGGGCCCGGCGATGTCGTCGGTCTCGGGAAGCGGGAAGAGGAGCTCTTCAAGTGCCGGTGTGATGAAGAGGAACGCGATCATCAGGACGGGCACGAGCAGGGCAATCAGGATCACAGCACCTCCCGCAGGTCGGTCTGTGGCACCTGGTTGGGCCGCTCTCAGGATGCGCCCGAACGGCGTAACGCGCATGTCGTCCCGCCGCGGGGCTACGACGTGCGGTTTCTCGCCGACGTGCGATTTCTCGCCGGCGCGCGGGCTCGGGGGCTCGCGGACGTGGACGTCCCTGTGCGAGCACATGGGGCGGGGCGGCTCCGCCGGTGTCCGGAGCCGCCCCTCACCGTTCCTGCCCCAGGTCAGGGAGCCACGGCGCGGCCGGTCTGCGGGGAGATGCGGCCGGCGCACAGCCCCTTGCTCGCCAGTGTCTGGGCGATGCGCGGGATGGCCGCCAGGGTGTTGGCCGGCCACTCGTGCATGAGGATGATCTGGCCGTTGGTCAGCCGGGACACCGCCTGCACGATCGCGTCGGTGCTCGCGCCGTTCCAGTCCTGTGAGTCGACGTCCCAGATGATCTGCCGCAGTCCGTACTTGGCCTCCACCGCCTGGACGGTGGCGTTGGTCTCGCCGTACGGCGGGCGGAACAGTTGCGGCGTCCCGCCGCCGGCCGCGGCGATGGCCTGCTGGGTGCGGGAGATCTCGGAGTCGATCTGCGCCTGGCTCTGCTGGGTGAGATGGGGGTGGGTGTAGCTGTGGTTGCCGATCCACATCCCGGCGTTGGCCTCGGCCCGGACCTGGGCCGGGTAGGCGGCCGCGAACTGGCCCTCGTTGAACATCGTGGCCCGCAGGCCGTTCTGCCTCAGGGCGTTGAGCAGGGCGGGGGTGTGGTCGTTGGACGGGCCGTCGTCGAAGGTGAGCCCGACGTACCCGGAACAGGTGGCGGCGTGCGCCGGGGCGGCGTCGGTGACGGCGGTGACCGTGCCGGCCACGGCGGTCGCCGCGAGGGCCAGTCCGGTCAGCAGGGGGCGGGGTGCGGCACGCATGCGGGTGGGTCCTCCTCGGGTGGGCGGCGTGACCGCCGTGGGGGGTCGGTGGGACGGAGGGGGCAGGGTCAGCCGCTCACCGTGAGGTTGGAGGAGCCGCTGCTCTGGTAGCCCTCGGTGGCGAGGATCATGTAGTAGTTGAAGCTGCCGAGCCGCATGCCGTAGCGGGCCCAGGCGTCGAAGTGGTTGCCGGTGGTGATGGTGCCGCCGGTCCTCTTGGACTGCCGGACGCTCCAGTACTGGTTGAAGGTCTTGGTGCCTTCCACGGAGGGGGCGTTGTACCGCGTCGTCTGGTAGACGTCGTACGTGCCGCCGTCGCTGGTGACCGTGCCCTTGTACGTTCCGGTGGGCCGGTAGGTGCCCCAGTTGTCGACGATGTAGTACTCGACGAGCGGGTTCGAGGTCCATCCGTACAGTGCCAGGTAGGCGTTGCCGGACGGGTTGAAGCTGCCCGAGTACTGCACGTTCCTGCGCCCGCCGTTGCTCCAGCCCTTGCCGGCGACGAAGTTCCCGCAGTTCGTCCACGAGGTGCTGTAGTTGCCACCGGAGTTCAGGGTCATCGAGACCGAACCGCCGCCGTCGGTCCAGAACGAGTAGTAGAACCCGTTGTTGGTGCCGGTCTGGTTGGTGGTGATGACCGTGGCGGCCTGGGCGGTGTCGGGCAGCAGCAGCCCGGACGCGGACGTGGCCAGCGCGAGCGCGCCGGCACGGTTGATGAAGCCCCTGCGGCTCATCGGGCGGGTGAGGGCGTGCTCCATGTCCATGGTTCCTCCTGGATGAGGTGGGTTGTCATGTTCGCGCCATACGCCATGGCCGGGCCGTCCCCGCGGGAGGGAGGGCTCGATTGCTGGAGAGTATGGGGCGGCTTCGAAAGGGCGGTCAATGCGTCGGTTTCCGAAACATCATCGAAACTTGACGGGCAACTACGGGGCGAGCAGCCGATAGTTTCGAACCCACTTGGGGGATTGGCTGAAATGACTGTCGGCACGGTGGTTGACGCGGAATTGACGTCTGTTTAGCGTGACGCAACGCTCGTCAGGCAATGCGAAACTTTCGATTCCCACAGGAGTGCCCGTGAACCTGCCCCGCTCCCTCGCGGCCGCCGCCTCGGCCTGCTGCCTGACCCTGCTCCCCCTCGCCGCGGCGAGCCCGGCAAGCGCCTCCGGCGGCAGTGCCGTACCGGACCGTCCGCTGCGGCAGCTCGCCGCCGACGACCACCTGCGGATCGGCACCGCCGTCGACACGTCCGCGCTCACCGACGACCCCGCCTACCGCCGGCTCGCGGGCTCCGAGTTCTCCACCGTCACCCCGGAGAACGTGATGAAGTGGGAGGCGATCGAGCCCCGCCAGGGGGAGTACGACTACGCGGCCGCCGACCGCCTGGTCGACTTCGCCCGCAAGCACGGACAGAAGGTGCGCGGCCATGTCCTGGTCTGGCACAACCAGTTGCCGTCCTGGCTCACCTCCGGCGACTTCAGCGCCGACCAGCTGCGCGAGATCCTGCACCGTCACATCACCGACACCGTGCGGCACTTCAAGGGCAGGGTCTGGCAGTGGGACGTGGTGAACGAGGCGTTCAACGAGGACGGCACCCTGCGCGACAGCATCTGGCTGCGCGAGCTCGGTCCCGGGTACATCGCCGACGCCTTCCGCTGGGCCCACGAGGCCGACCCGCACGCCCTGCTCTTCTACAACGACTACAACACCGAATGGACTGGCCCGAAGAGCGACGCCGTCTACGATCTGGTCCGCCGCCTGCGCGCAGAGGGCGTTCCCGTCGACGGGGTCGGCTTCCAGGGACACCTCGGCATCCAGTACGGCCTGCCCACCGGCATGGCGGCCAACTTCGCCCGCTTCGACAGGCTCGGACTGGCCACCGCCGTGACGGAGGCTGACGTGCGCATGCCACTGCCGGCGGACGCGGGCAAGCTCGCCACGCAGGCCGAGGGCTACCGCCTCCTGCTCGACGCCTGCCTGCGCACGCGCCACTGCATCTCGTTCACCGTCTGGGGCTTCACCGACAAGTACTCCTGGGTCCCCGGGACGTTCCCCGGCGAGGGTGCCGCGAACCTGTACGACGAGGACTACCGCCCGAAGCCGGCGTACCGCACGCTCCAGTCGGAACTGGCCGGCCGGGCGCGGACCGGGGGTGTCGAGTAGTACGCGCCCTTCTGCCGTACTGCTCCGGCCCGATACGCGGACGACGCGCTGCCGGCCGTGCCCGGCGCCGTGTGCCGGGCTGACCGGACCCCGGATAGACGTAGCCGCGCGTGCCGTAGCGGGTGGCGACGGCCCGGGACTGTTCTTCAGGCGGTGGAAGCCGGGCGGCCGCCCGCCCGCCTTGTGGGCCTTTGCGCGGGCGGGCGGCCTCGCTGTCGGTCTGCTCCGGGATGGTGTGGCGATTCCCCGCCCTCCCAGGTGCTCGTGGAGGGGACCGTTGCTGTAGGCCGCCCCTGATCCCTACTCAGTGACGAAGGGTGCGTGTCCGACCGGGACCTCGCTCATCTGAAGGTCCGAGAAGAGCAAGGTCAGGTTGTGCGCGTTGGTTTCAATGCGTACCTCGTGGATGTCGATCCCGAGGGCTTTCGACCAGCGGCGGGTCGCCTCGGACTCAGGAAGGAGCACTGACGTCTCCCACTGGGCCTCAACGCAGTGCCGGAAGAGATACCGCAGGTGGAGCGGCGCGATGCCGATACGGGGATCAGCCGTCGTGTGGACGATGACCTCGTAGTCGCGCATGTAGTCGGTGTATCCATGATGCACAACAGCGTGATCGAAGGCCTCGTCCAGCATCTGCTCAAGTACGGCGGTGTCCATGCGGCCCTTCTATCTCAGAGATCACCCGGACAAGTCCTGCTACTCCAACCGTAGTTGTGCAGGTGCGGGACCGGGCGTGATGGCGGCGTCGCCAGTCGGACCAGCGGAGCGGGTGTGCGGCTGTGTGGATGCGCTGGGTGACTGGCGTGGTGGCGTGAAGACAGAAGATCCCTCCTGGGCCGGCCCACCAGCGCGATTACGGTCTGTGGGCGAAGTGAGGCCCGGTCCAGCCGGTTGCGGCCACTACCTCGCGCGCGATGTCTACGACGAGCCGTCCGTCCGTCGCCACTCGCACGGTCTCTGCGGGGGCCAGCTGGTCCAGGAGCCGCGCCTTGCGGACGCTTCCTTCCAACTCGTGCTCCAGCTCTGAGCCGAGTTCTCGTCCCACCAGTCGCTCGCGGGCGGTGGCGTCCGAGGCGGTGAGCAGGACTCGTGTGATCCCCACTCCATCCCCCATGGCACGCTCGAACACGCCCGTCGCCTCGGGCAGCACGCTCATGGTGTTCGTGTAGATCAGGCGTCGGTAGCCGAGCTGGGCGAAGTTCGCCCACACCGCGGTCAGATTCCTCTCGGTGATCTCCGCGCGGTGAGGGTCTCCCTCTGGTGCCGGATGCACCTGCCCCATGAAGTCACCATCGATGATCGCGTGAGCGACCGCCTCGGAGCGCAGCAGCGCCGAAACCTCCCACCCCACCGTCGTCTTGCCGACACCGGCTCGTCCTCCGATGAGCAGTACTTCTGAGTGCTCCATGGGGGCAGCGTGCCAGCGGGCGACCACCTCACGCGATCCCATATTGCCGCCCAGAGCTCAGATTGCCGCCCAGAGCTCAGATCTACGTCACGTTTACGGCCGGCTGCAGCAACTGGACTCCAAGCTCGGACAGTTCGGAACCACCGCCGAAGCAGTTCCCCGCAGGCACCCCTTGGACCACACCACAAGGAGAAACCAGTGTCATACCCACAACTGCCCACCCCCGAGGAGAAGCTCGCCGACGCGAAGAAGCTGTTGAGCCTCCCGCGTATCGTCGTGATCTGCGGCTCCACCCGCTTCATGACCCAGATGAACGAGGCCGATCTGCGGGAGACCGCAGCCGGAAAGATTGTCGTCAAACCGGGTTGTGACCTGAAGTCGCCGCACGAACTCTGGTCCGATCCTGTCCAGGCCGAGGCGCTGAAGGTTCGACTCGACGATCTGCACCGGGCGAAGATCCGGCTCGCTGATGAGGTGCTCGTAGTCGGGGACTACATCGGAGACAGCACCCGAGCCGAAATCGCCTACGCCCGCTCGCTGGGCAAGCCCGTGCGGTTCACCCACCCCGTAGTCGACCCTGACGCCTGACCGCCCGCTGCCACCTCGACAACCAGGGCCGGCAGCCCGCCGCCTGACCGTCTCGCGGTGGCTTCGGCCGTCGCCTACCCCAAAGCCTCCGCGGGTGTCCTGGCCGACCGCGCGGAACCGGGCACGGGCGTCGATCCACCCGGGACCCGGGCGGAGGCGCCGGTCGCCCGGTACGGTGTGGAGCGCGGCGCAAGTGCCGTATCGTCCGGCGGTGTTCGCGGGCCTTCCCCGTCGTGCGGGCGTGCACCGTAGCAACTGGCCGGCACCTAGCCGCCAAGGTGAGCGTGCAGGGGCCGAAGGGCACGGCGATGAGACCACGGGGCTGTCCGGGGCTGCGCCCGCACCCGGGGCGAGTCGGCCATCGCTCCCTGGTGCGGCGCGGCATGCTTCCCCCCTCCCCCCGAGATCTGCCATTCGCACCTCCCGCCATGGTGCCCGGAACCGGCGCCCCCGCCGCACCCCGCCCGCCTCAGCCACCCGCAGGCGGTGCCGTGCTCTGGCGGATCACCAAATGGGTGGCCAGTTCGATGCGCAGGGCCGCCTTCTTGGTGTTCTTCGGCCGCAGCAGCATCCGCGCGGCCTCCTCGGCCATGCGCTGGAGAGGCTGTTGCACGGTGGTCAGCGGGGGGCTCGACCAGCGGGCCGGTGGTACGTCGTCGTAGCCGACCACCGACAGGTCCCCGGGGACGCTCAGGCCGAGGACCCGGGCCGCCTCCAGGACGCCGAGCGCCTGGAGGTCGCTCCCGGCAAAAATCGCCGTAGGGCGGTCGGGGCGCCGCAGCAGGTCCATGGCGTGTTCGAAGCCGCCCTGGACGTGGAAGTCGCCGAACCGTATCAGCCCGGGGTCCGCTTCGTGACCGGCCATCGCCATCGCGGAGCGGTATCCGTCCAGCCGGGCGAGTGAGCACATCAGGTCCTCGGGGCCGGTGATGATGGCGACGCGTTCGTGTCCCTGGTCGGTGAGATGGCGGGTGGCGGCGACTCCACCGGCCCAGTTGGCCGAGCCCACCGACGGGACGTCGGGGTCGGGGTCACCCGCCGGGTCCACGATGACGAACGGAATGGCCCTGGACCGCAGTTGGCGCTTCACGTCCTCCGGCACGGTGGAGAAGACCAGCAGCACGCCGAGGGGCCGACGCCGCAGCACGCCCCCGATCCACTCGGGACCGGGGGCCTGCCGGGTGCCGCTCTCGGTGAGCGCGACGGTCGCGTCGTTCTGCTTGGCGACGTTCTCCACCCCGCGGATGAGTTCCATCGCCCAGACGCTCTCCAGCTCGTGGAAGACGATCTCGATGAGCGGGGCCTGTGGCTGTCCGGGGGTCCGCCGGCGGTAGCCGTGGGCCTCCAGCAGCCGTTCGACCTTGGCGCGGGTCGCGTGGGACACATCCGAACGACCGTTGAGGACCTTCGAAACTGTCGGCAGCGAGACGCCGGCCTCTCGCGCCACGGCTGCCAAGGTGACTCTCCGACCGACCTGGGCTTCTTCGGGCATGGCCGCAGCATAAGCCACGGCGCCGGATAACGGTTTGGCCGCGTAGGTGCACGACCGTTGACCATTTCTTCCCTCCGCTCCTACTGTCCAGCGCATGACTTTCGGGTCTAGAGCCGAAACTTTCGGAAGGCGGATGATCATGCGTACACGGATGCCCCGGGTGCTCGCCTGCGGTGCGACGCTCGCGCTGGCGGCGAGTCTCGCCGCTTGCGGGAACGGCAGCGGCGGGGGTTCCTCGAACGACGGCAAGATCCATGTGCTGGTGTACGGGGACGCCAGCAACAAGGTCGAGAAGCAGATCGTCGAGACCTTCAACAAGACGTCGAAGGTCAAGGCCGTCCTCGACACCATCCCCGGTGCCGACTACCAGCAGAAGCTGCAGACGATCATCAACACGCCCCAGGCGCCGGACGTCTTCTTCAACTGGGGCGGCGGCAGCATCCAGCCGTTCGTCAAGGCCGGGCTGCTGATGCCGCTGGACGACTTCGTCAAGAAGGACCCGAACCTCGACGACAAGTTCCTGCCCAGCGTCTACAACAGCGCGGTCGTCGACGGAAAGCCGTACGGCATCCCCATGCGCGGCACGCAGCCGGTGCTGCTGTTCAGCAACAAGAACGTCCTCGACAAGGCGGGCGTGAAGCAGCCCCAGACGTGGGACCAGCTGCTCGACGCCGTCAAGAAGCTCAAGTCCGCGGGCGTCACCCCCATCGCCCTCGGCGGCGGCGACCAGTGGCCGACGCTGATGTGGTTCGAGTACGTCTACGACCGTGTGGCGGGCCCGGAGCTGTTCCAGAAGGCCCTGAGCGGCGACAAGGACGCCTGGGCGAGCGCTGACAGCAAGAAGGCGCTCGGCATGCTCAAGGAGCTGGTCGACACCGGCGCCTTCGGCAAGAACTACGACTCGGTGAAGTACACCAACGGCGCCTCGCCCGCGCTGGTGGCCCAGGGCAAGGCCGGCTTCGAGCTCATGGGGTCCTGGTACTACGCGCAGCAGCAGCAGGACGCGAAGGACTTCGCCGTCAAGGGGCTCGGCTACAGCACGTTCCCGACGATCCCCGGTGGCAAGGGTGACCCGACCGACGTCGTCGGCAACACCAACAACTTCTACTCGGTGCTGAAGAAGACCAAGCACCCCGAGGCCGTCGCCGAGTTCCTGAAGCTCATGTACTCCGACGAGTTCGTCAAGGCCCAGATGGCCATCGGCAACCTGCCCACCACCACCAACACCCAGAAGTTCCTGGACACCTCCGCCAGCCCCGAGTACTCCCGCTTCCAGTACGACCTCGTCGCCAAGGCCAAGTCCTTCCAGCTCTCCTGGGACCAGGCCTTCCCGCCGTCGGCCATGACGCCGATCCACCAGGCCGTCCAGCAGTTCTTCAACGGACAGCTCGACACGGACGGCTTCATCAAGGCCATGCAGGCCCTCCCGACCGAATGAACCGCTCATGACCACACAGCTCACGAGCGCTCCGCCCTCCGCCGTGCCTTCCAGGAAGGCCCGGCGGCGGCCGGAGGACTCCTACTCCGCACGCGGCACGCGCCCCGGCTTCGGCTGGGCGCTGCCCGCCACCCTGTTCTTCGCCCTCTTCGCCCTCGCACCGCTGATCATGGTGGCGGTGCTGTCCTTCATGAGCTGGAACGGCCTGGGGTCACCGCAGTTCGTCGGGACGGACAACTGGGAGCGCATCCTCGACGACCCCGTCATGATCAAGAGCATCTGGCTCACCCTGCTGCTCACCGCCCTGGGGGTGGTCATCCAGACCCCGCTGAGCATCGTGCTCGGCGTCTGGGCCGCCGGACACCAGCGCAACCGCGCCGTCCTCTCGGCGATCTACTTCATCCCGCTGCTGCTGTCCTCCACCGCGGTGTCGGTGCTCTGGCGGGCGCTGCTCGACCCGAACTTCGGCATCCCCGCGCGCATGACCTGGCTGTTCGGGGACGGCAACCTGTTCGGTGAACAGGCCTCGGCCATCGGGGTCCTGGCCTTCGTCAGCACCTGGCAGTTCACGCCGTTCCACACGCTGATCTACCAGGGCGCCGCCCGCGCGATCCCACCGGTGCTGTACCAGGCGGCGGAGATCGACGGCGCGGGACGCTACCGCCAGTTCTTCCACATCACCCTGCCGCAGCTGCGCAACTCGATCGTCACCTCGATGATCCTGATGATCGTCGGCGGGCTCACCACGTTCGAGACCGTGCTCATCCTGACCCAGGGCGGACCGGGCACCGACACCACGATCAGCGCCTACTACATGTACCAGAAGGCGTTCAAGGGCTTCGACTTCGGCGCCGGTTCGGCCATCGCGCTGTGCCTGGTCGTCGCCGCCACGGTGGTCTCGCTGATCGTCGTCCGCGTCTCCGGCTACGACAAGATGCGCAGCGACATGGAGGGGGTGTCATGAGGCGCCGCCCCAACTACCTCGCCGGAGCGGGCTCGATCGTCTGGCTCGTGCTGGTGGGTCTGCCGCTGTACGTGATGCTCGCCGCGACCCTGCGCACCCGGCAGGACTACGCGAAGAAGGGCCCGCTGTCCTTCCCCGGCGACTTCACCCTCGACAACTACACCGGGGCGTTCGACTCGGGCTTCGGGCAGTACTTCCTCAACACCATCATCGTCACCGTCTGTGTCGTCGCCGTGGTGCTGCTGCTCGTACCGCCCCTGGCCTACGCGATCGTACGCAGCCGCAGCCGTGTCACCTCGCAGATCTTCCGGCTGTTCCTGCTGGGCCTCGCCATCCCCGCCCAGGCCGTCATCGTGCCGATGTTCTACCTGATCAGCGAGGCGGGTCTGTACGACAACCTCCTCGGGGTCATCCTGCCCACGGCCGCGTTCTGCCTGCCGATGTCCGCGCTGATCCTCAGCGGCTCCATGCGTGACATCTCGCCGGAGCTGTTCGAGGCCATGACGGTGGACGGAGCGACCCCGCGCCGGATGTTCTTCCAGCTCGTGGTGCCGCTCTCGCGCGGCGGTCTGTCCACGATCGTGGTGTTCTCCGCGCTCCAGGCCTGGAACGGCTTCCTGTTCCCGCTCGTCCTGACCCAGTCCGACTCGACCAAGGTCATCACCCTGGGTCTGTACAACTTCCAGACGGAGCACGGGATCGACATCCCCGGCCTGCTGGGAGCCGTGACGCTGTCCATGGTGCCCGTCCTGCTCGTCTACCTGTTCGCCCGCCGCGCCCTCGTCCAGGGCCTGATGGGCATGGGAGGAAAGTGACCACCAACGTGGCCGTAGAGACCACCCCCGAGATCCCCCTCTGGAACGACCCGACCCAGGACATCGGCACCCGCGTGTCCGCGCTGATCGACGCGATGACCGTCGAGGAGAAGATCGCCCAGCTGTACGGCGTGTGGGTCGGCGCGTCCGACGAGGGCGGCGAAGTCGCCCCGCACCAGCACGACATGGAGGAGGCCGTCGACCTCGACGCGCTCCTGCCGGCCGGGCTCGGCCAGCTGACCCGTCCCTTCGGCACGGCGCCCGTCGACCCCGCGCTCGGCGCGCTCTCCCTGCTGCGCACCCAGACCCGGATCGCCGCCGCGAACCGCTTCGGCATCCCCGCCCTGGCCCACGAGGAGTGCCTGGCCGGGTTCGCCACCTGGGGCGCCACCGCCTACCCCGTCCCGCTGTCCTGGGGCGCCACCTTCGACCCCGCCCTCATCCGCCGGATGGCCGCCGCGATCGGCCGTGACATGCGGTCCGTCGGCGTCCACCAGGGCCTCGCGCCCGTCCTGGACGTGGTGCGGGACGCCCGCTGGGGCCGCGTCGAGGAGACCATCGGAGAGGACCCCTACCTCGTCGGCAGCATCGGCACCGCCTACGTCCAGGGGTTGCAGTCCGCCGGTGTCGTCGCCACCCTGAAGCACTTCGCCGGCTACTCCGCCTCCCGCGCCGGGCGCAATCTCGCCCCCGTCGGGATGGGCCCGCGCGAGCGGGCGGACGTCCTGCTGCCCCCCTTCGAGATGGCGGTGCGCGAAGGCGCCGCCGACTCCGTCATGCACGCCTACACCGACACCGACGGGATGCCCTCGGCGGCCGACGAGGACCTGCTCACCGGTCTGCTCCGGGACACCTGGGGCTTCGAGGGCACGGTCGTCGCCGACTACTTCGGCATCGCCTTCCTCAGCACCCTGCACGGTGTCGCCGGCGACTGGGCGGACGCGGCGGGCACGGCCCTGCGCGCGGGCGTCGACGTGGAGCTGCCCACCGTAAAGACGTTCGGCGCGCCCCTCGCCGAAGCCGTCGCCGCCGGCCGGGTGCCGGAGGCGCTGATCGACCGCGCGCTGCGCCGGGTGCTCCTGCAGAAGGCCCGGCTCGGCCTGCTCGACGCGGACTGGACCCCGGTCCCGGCCGCCCTCGGCGGAGCGGACCTGGACGACCCCGACGCCCTGCGCGGCACGGTCGACCTGGACACCCCGGAGAACCGCGAACTGGCCCGCACCGTGGCCGAGGAAGCGGTCGTCCTGCTGCGCAACGACGGCACCCTGCCCCTCGGCCGGCCGCGCCGCATCGCCCTGATCGGCCCCAACGCGACCGAGGCCACGGCCGTACTGGGCTGCTACTCCTTCCCCCAGCACGTCGGCGTGCACCACCCCGAGACCCCGCCCGGCATCGACCTGCCCTCCCTGGAGGACGCCCTGCGGGGCGAGTTCCCCGACGCGGAGTTCACCGTCGTACGCGGCACCGGCGTGGACGACGGCGACATCAGCGGCATCGCCGAGGCCGTCGAGACCGCGCGCCGGGCCGACGTCGTCGTCGCGGCGCTCGGCGACCGCGCGGGCCTCTTCGGCCGCGGCACCAGCGGCGAGGGCTGCGACGCCGAGTCCCTGGCCCTGCCCGGTGCCCAGCAGCGGCTGCTCGACGCGCTGCTCGACACCGGCACACCCGTGGTGACGGTCCTGCTGGCCGGCCGGCCCTACGCCCTCGGCCGCGCCGTGGACGAGGCCGCCGCCCTCGTGCAGTCCTTCTTCCCCGGGGTGGAGGGCACCACGGCCATCGCCGGCGTGCTCAGCGGCCGGACCAACCCGTCCGGACGGCTGCCCGTCAGCGTGCCGCGCGGTACCGGCGGCCAGCCCGCCGGCTATCTCGGCGCCCGGCTCGCCCAGGCCAGCGACGTGTCCAACATCGATCCCACGGCGGCCTTCGCGTTCGGACACGGCCTGTCGTACACGTCCTTCGAGTGGGGCGAGCTGACGGTCGACCGGCCGGAGACGGACACGAGCGGCGCGTTCTCCCTCGCCCTGACCGTGCGCAACGCGGGGGAGCGGGAGGGCACCGAAGTCGTCCAGCTCTACCTGCACGACCCGGTCGCCTCGGTCGTCCAGCCGGTGCAGCGCCTCGTCGGCTACGCCCGGGTCCCGCTCGCCCCGGGCGAGGCCCGCCGGCTGCGGGTCACCGTGCCGGCCGACCTGGCCTCCTTCACCGGCCGCGACGGGCGCCGGGTGGTCGAACCGGGCGAGCTGGAGCTGCGGCTGGCGGCGTCCAGCAGCGACGCCCGGCTGACGGCGACGGTCACCCTGACCGGGCCCGCACGCCAGGTGGACCACACCCGCCGGTTCCACGCGCGCTTCGAGCAGGAGCCGGCGCACCCTGCCGTGTGACCCACCCCCGCCCCGTGGCCCGCTTCCCGAACCGACGGGGAACGGGCCACGGCGCGGTCAGCCCCGCTCCACAGTGACGGTCACCGGGCCGCCCGGGTCGGCCGTCACCCAGGCCCGGCCGGCCGTCCGGCGTACGACGGTCGCGCCGCCGTCGGCCGTGATCCGCCAGGCACCCGGCGGCAGGGACAGCTCCGTCACCCGGGATCCGTGCGGCGCCGCGCGGTAGACCAGATGGAACCGCCCCGTCCCGGCGTCGTACGCGGCGGAGCGGACCGTGCCCGCCACGGCCTCCGCGTACGGCTCGGCGGTCAGCTCCTTGTGGGGGCGGAAGGCGCCGGTGCCGTCCACCGCGCAGTACCCGCCGCCGTAGCACCACACATAGCCCGCCCAGCCGGACGTGTAGCGGCCCAGGGAGGCCATCGCGTCCCGGTAGAAGCGGCCCATGCGCGGCAGCGAGCTGTCCGGCGGACCCCACTCACCGACCACCACCGGGACCCGGTACCGCTTCGGGTACGCGGTGACCGCCCGCTCGTACGCCTCGATCCAGCCGGCCCCGGGGTCGTAGTCGGCGCCCGCCTCCATGGTCGCGCTGTAGAAGTGCGGCGCGTACACGACCCGGGGATCGTGGACACGGCCGAGGCCGGTCGGTACGCCCTCGCCCACGATCGGGGTCGGCTCCACGAACAGCCAGGCGTCCCGGTCGGCCGAACGGACGGCGCCGGCGAGACGGTCGTACATCGGCGTCAGCTGCTCGCGTTCGATGCGGCGCGCGGCCGTCGGCAGGTCCTCCCCGGGCTGCGGCTCACCCATCGGCTCGTTGATCAGGTCGTAGCCGAGCACGGCCGGGTGGCCGGCGAAACGGGCGGCGAGCGCGCGCCACATCCCGGCCTGGGCGCGCCGCAGGTCCTCGTCCTCGTAGAGATGGGTGAAGGCCCGCTGCACGGCGGGTTCGAAGTACTCGGCGAACCAGTCGTCCGGGTGCGCGGTGAACGGCAGTCCGTCGGCGCGGGTGGCCCACTCGGGTATGCCGCGATGGCCGAAGGCGGGTCCGAAGACGTCCTGGTGGGCGTCGATGACGACCTTCACGTCATGGCGGTGGGCCCAGTCCAGGATGCGCTCGATCTTCTCCAGGTAACCGCGGCTGTAGTGCCCCGGTGCGGGCTCCAGGTCGTCCCAGAAGACCAGCAGCCGGGCGAAGTCGAAGCCCCGGGACCGCAGGTCGCGCAGATGGCGTTCGGTGACGGCGGTCAGGGCCTCCTCGCCCCGGTGCGCCTTGTCCTCGATGTTCCAGCCGCGCAGGGTGAGCACCCGCCCTTGCCGGTCGGTGAGCCGGGGGACGTCCCGCCCGGTCTCCTCGGCGTGGGCGGTGGCGGGGGTCAGGAGGGCGGCGAGGACCGCGCCCGCCGTCAGCATCGCTCGCAGCACGGGAAACCTCCGGGAAGCCGGCGTCGAGTTCCTTGACTTCGTGCGCACTTCAAGCTGAACACTCCCGTGCTACCAGTCATGCACGGGGAGGACCAGCATGAAGTACCGCGCCATCGGCACCGATCCGGCCACCCGCCGGGAGGTGAGCGTGCTCGCGCTCGGCGCGATGCTGTTCGGGTCGCGCACCGACGAGAAGACCTCCTTCGCCGTCCTCGACCGCTATGCCGAGGCCGGCGGGACCTTCATCGACACCTCCGACAACTACGCCTTCTGGGAGGACGGCGGCCGGGGCGGGCAGAGCGAGGAACTGCTCGGGCGGTGGCGGCGCAGCCGGGGCATCGGCGACGAGATCGTCATCGCCACCAAGCTCGGCGCCCGGCCCCTCGCCCCCGGCACCGGTTACACCGACAACGCCGAGGGACTGTCCGCCAAGGTCATCCGCGAGTCGGCGGAACGCAGCAGGATGGGGGTACCGCCCGCGCGAGCGTAGCCGAGCGTGGGGGAGGCTGGGCGTGGAGCGGCTGGACCTGCTCTACGCGCACATAGAGGACCCCGACGTGCCGCTCGCGGAGACCGTCGAGGGCTTCGCCGCGCTCGTCGCCGAGGGCACCGTCGGCCTGCTCGGCGTCAGCAACCACGCCGTGTGGCGGGTGGAACGGGCTCGCGCCCTCGCGGCGGCGGGACTGCCGGGGTACGAGGTGCTCCAGTACCAGCACGGTCATCTACGCCCGCGCACGGACGTGCCGAGCGAGCTGTTCCCGGACGGCAGCCTCGGCGGCGCGGACGCCCAGCTCCTGAACTACCTCCGGGCGGAGCCGCAGTTGACCCTGGTCGCCTACTCACCACTGCTGACCGGTGCCTACACCCGCGCCGACAAGCCGCTGCCGCCGGACTACGACCACCCCGGCACCCCGGCCCGGCTCGCGGTGCTGCGCGAGGTGGCCCGGGAGACCGGGGCGACCGTCAACCAGGTCGTGCTCGCCTGGCAGCTGGGCGGAGAGCTGCCCGTGGTCCCGCTCGTCGGCGCCTCCTCGGTGGCCCAGCTCGACGAGAGTCTCGCCGCCGTCGACCTGGAACTCACCGGGGAACAGCGCGCCCGGCTGGACGCGGCTCACTGAGCCGCGCAGCCTACTGGCCGTGTGGTTCGCGGACGACGGCCACGTCTCCGGGTGCGACGGTGACCGTGCCGGTCGTCTCCTTGCCGGTCAGCAGCTCGAACGCGCCCTGGGCGACCGGGACTTCGGCGCCCTGGCCGGTGTGGTCGATGACGAACAGGTAGTCCGCCTCCGGGCCGCGCCGGCGGACCACCTCCACCCCGGGCGGAGCGGTCCGCACCGGCGCCACGCCCGCCTCCTCGCGGACGCGGTCCAGCAGCGCGGCCAGCGTGACCGGGTCCGGCAGCGTGGCCAGGTACCAGGCGGAGCCGGTGCCGTGTGCCAGCCGGGTCACCGCCGGCACCCCCGCCAGCGGTCCGTCGGCGTACGAGGCGACCGCCTCGGCACCCGTGAGCCGCAGCCGCTCCGACCACAGAGAGCCTGTCGCCCCGTCCGGCACGGCACCGGTCAGCGCGACCGGCTCCCCGGGCAGCAGCGGGAACGGCTCGTCGGAGCGGACGCCCAGCACCTCCCGGAACGCTCCGGGGTAACCGTCCAGCCGGGCATGGCAGTTCTCGTCCACCGCGCCGCTGTGAAAGCCGACCGCCAGGGTGCCGCCGGCCTCGGCGTACGCCGTGAGGTTCGCCGCGCCCGCCTCGTCGACCAGGTACAGGTTCGGGGCCAGCACCAGCCGGTAGCCGGTCAGGTCCGCGTCCGGCCGGACGAAGTCCACGGCCACGCCCGACCGCCACAGCGGCTCGTACCAGGCCCGGACCAGGTCCAGGTAGCACAGCTCGCCGCTCGGCTGGGAGGGGAGCTCCAGGGCCCAGCGGGCGTTCCAGTCCCAGACGATCGCGACCTCGGCGGTGCCGGTGCTGCCGCGCACCTCGGCCAGCGCCTTCAGGTCGGCGCCGAGCCGGACCACGTCCCGCCAGATCCGGCTGTCCGTCCCGGCGTGCGGCACCATCGCCGAGTGCCACTGCTCGGCACCCGCCTTCGACTGCCGCCACTGGAAGTAGGCGATGCCGTCCGCGCCGTGCGCCACGTGGGCGAGCGCGTCCCGGCGCAACTGGCCAGGGTTCTTGGCCCGGTTGACGGGCTGCCAGTTCACCGCGCCGGTCGAGTGCTCCATCAGCAGCCACGGTCCGTCGGCGAGCGAGCGCGTCAGATCGCCGCTGAGGGCGATGTCGATCTGCGGCTCGGGGTCGGTGGACCGCAGGTAGTGGTCGTTGGAGACGATGTCCAGCTCGGGGGCCCAGCGCCAGTAGTCCAGGGCGTCGAAGCTGAAGTTCACCATGAAGTTGGTGGTGGCCGGGATCGCGGGCGCCGCCGCCCGGAGCACGTCCCGTTCCGCCGTGTACAGCGACAGCAGTTCGTCGGAGCAGAACCGCCGCCAGTCCAGCTGGTGCGTCGGGTTGGACACGGCGCCGGTGGCGCGCGGCGGCAGGACCTCCTCCCAGTCGTAGTACCACTGGGACCAGAACGCGGTGCCCCAGGCGTGGTTGAGGGCCGCCAGGTCGTCGCCGTAGCGGTCGCGCAGCCAGCGCCGGAAGGCCGCCGCGCTGGTGTCGCAGTAGCAGGCAGCGTTGTGGCAGCCGTACTCGTTGTGCACGTGCCACATCCGGACGGCCGGGTGGTCCGCGTACCGCTCGGCGAGCGCGCCCGTGATGCGCAGCGCGGCCTGCCGGTAGGCGGGGCTGGACGGGCAGAACGTCTGGCGGCTGCCGTAGGAGAGGGTACGGCCGTCCCGGTCGGTCGGCAGGGCCTCGGGGTGGGCCCGGAAGAACCAGGCCGGTGGCGCCGCCGTGGGCGTGGCGAGGTCGGCGGCGATGCCGTTCTCGTGCAGCAGGTCCACGATCTTGTCCAGGCGCGAGAAGTCGTACACGCCCTCGGACGGCTCCAGCAGCGCCCAGGAGAAGATGCCGACGCTGACCAGGTTCACCCCGGCCTCGCGCATCAGACGCATGTCCTCGGCCCACACCTCCTCGGGCCACTGCTCGGGGTTGTAGTCGCCGCCGTAGGCGATACCGGGGACGGACAGGGTGCGCTTCACGGTGGTCTCTTTCGGGTGCGGGCGCCTCAGCCCTTGTTGGAGCCCAGGGTCAGGCCGCTGACGAACTGGCGCTGGAGCACGAAGTACACGACCAGCGTGGGGATCGCGGTCAGCAGCGCGCCGGCGGCGACCAGGTTGGGGTCGGTGAAGTACTGCCCGGAGAGGTTGTTCAGCGCCGAGGTGATCGGCATGTTCTCGCCGGTGGAGATCAGTACGAGGGCCCAGAAGAAGTCGTTGTAGATCCAGATGGACAGCAGGGTCGCCAGGGCCGCCATCGCCGGCTTGCACAGCGGCAGCGTGATCTGCCAGTACAGCCGCCACACCGATGCGCCGTCGACCAGCGCGGCCTCGGTCAGCTCGTGCGGCAGCGAGCGCATGTAGTTGCTCAGCACGAAGGCGCAGAAGCCGGACTGGAACGCCACGTGGATCAGGACCAGGCCCAGCGCGGAGTCGTACAGCTTGCCGCTCGCGGTGATGCCCGGCAGGTCGGTGAGCAGGTACAGCCGGTACAGCGGGGTGATGATGACCTGTTGCGGCAGCAGGTTGCCCGCGGTGAAGACGAGCAGCAGCGCCAGGTTGAGCCGGAAGTCGAAGCGGCTGACGTAGAAGGCGACCATCGACGACAGGAACAGCGTCAGCAGCACGGCCGGCACCGCGATGATCAGCGTGTTGCCGAAGTAGTGCAGCATGTCCGACTGCTGGAACGCGTGTCTGAAGTTGTCGAAGTTCAGCGTGTCCGGCCAGGAGACGTATCCCTTGGCGCTGGTCTCGCTGTACGGGCGCAGGGCCGAGAAGACCGCCCAGAGCAGGGGCGCCAGCCAGGCGAGGGCGGTGCCCGCGAGGAAGACGTGCAGCAGGATCCGGGCCGGCCGGACGGGGGTACGCCGCTTTCCCAGGGCGCTGGCGGTGCTCATGCGCGCCGCTCCTTCCGGAAGGTGGCGATCAGGTACGGGATGATGACGGCGAGGGAGATCACCAGCAGGACGACGGCGATGGCGGAGCCGTATCCGATGCGGCTGGACTCGCCGATGATGTTGTTGGTGACCAGGATCGACAGCAACTCGGTGCCCTGGGCGCCCTTGTTGAAGACGAAGACCAGGTCGAAGGCGCGCAGTGCCTCGATGATGGTGACGACGAGGACGACCGTGTTGGTCGGGCGCAGGGTCGGGAAGATGACGTTCTTGAACGTCTGCCACTCGTTGGCGCCGTCCAGCGCGGACGCCTCCCTGAGCGACGGGTCGACGCTCTTCAGGCCGGCCAGGTAGAGGATCATCATGTAGCCGGCGTGCCGCCAGGACGCGGCGATCAGGACGGCCCACAGGTTGAGGTCGGGATCGCCGATCCAGTCGATGTAGTGGCCGGGCTTGTTGGCGCCGATGATGCTGTTGATCAGGCCGGTGTCCGGGTTGTAGACGAGCTGCCAGACGAAGCCGATGCACGCCATCGAGATGACGACGGGCAGGAAGTACGCGGTCTGGTAGACGCGGCTGAACCGGATCCGCTTGTCGAGCTGGACCGCGAGGAACAGGCCGAACGGCGTCGGGATCAGGATCAGTGCGACGAACCAGATGACGTTGTGCTGGACGGCCGGCCAGAACTGCGGGTTGTCGGTGAAGAGTTGCTTGAAGTTGTCCAGGCCGACCCACTTGATCGAGTCGAACCCGATGCCGTCCCAGGTGGTGAAGGCCAGGAAGATCGAGGCGAGGGCGGTGACCCAGACGAGGATCACGTGCAGGACCGTGGGCACGCCCGCCATGAGGGCGAGCGTGATCCGGTCACGGCGGGTCAGCAGGCGAGCGTGTCCCTGCGGGACCCGCTTCTTCGCGGGCGCGGCCCCCGGAGCCGGCACGGCCGCCGGCTCCGGGGTCTTCGTCGTCGTGTCGGTGGTCATCGGGGCGCTCACGAGGACGCGAAGATGGTCTTCTTCTGGCGCTCGATGGACGACAGCAGGCTGTCCACGCCCTTGGGGTTCTGGAGGAACTTCTGCAGGCCGGGCTGCATCACCGTGGAGGTGAAGTCGGGGCGGCTGTCGCGGTCCATGAACTGGGTGAGGCTCTTGGCGCTGCCGATCATCTCGAACGCCTTCTTCTGCAGCGCCGAGTAGGAGGAGGTGTCGGCCTTGCTGGAGGCGGCGACCACGCTCGGGTCGGTCTTCAGGTACAGCTCCTCCGCGGCGGGGCTGCCCAGGTACTCCAGCAGCTTGACGACACCCGCGTGGTTCTTCGGGGACTTGCTCACCATGAAGCCGTCGGTCGGCGCCTCGACGGTGTCCTGGCCGTACGCGGAGTTGATCTCCGGGAAGGCGAAGAAGTCGAGGTCGTCCAGGTCGGCCTTGTTGGTGAACTGCTGGGCCACGAACGAGCCGAGGAGGTACATGCCGGCCTTCTTCGCGACCAGGCTCTGCGCGGCGTCCTGCCAGGTGCGGCCCATGAAGCCGTCCTGGTGGTAGGGGAGGATCTCGGCCCAGTGGTCGAAGACGTCCTTCACCTTGGCGTCGGTCCAGGACGCCTTGCCGGCCATCAGCTGGACGTGGAAGTCGTAGCCGTTCAGGCGGAAGTTGATCTGGTCGAAGGTGCCCATCGCCGGCCAGGCGTCCTTGTCGCCGAAGGCGATCGGGACCAGGCCGTCCTTCTTCATCTGCTTGCACAGGGCGACGAGGTCGTCCCAGGTGGTGGGGACCTCGTAGCCGTGCTGCTGGAAGACGCTCTTGCGGTAGAAGACCGCCCACGGGTAGGTGGTCAGCGGCACGAAGTAGTACTTGCCGTCCTCGCCCTTGCTGAGCTTCTTCATGGCCTCGGGGAAGTTGTCCCCGATCTTGGCCCACACGTCGTCGATCGGCGTGGCCAGCTTCTTCGCCGCGAAGAACTGCATGCGGTAGCCGGCGAACCAGTTGAACACGTCGTCCGGGGTGCCCTGCAGATACGAGTTGATCTGCTCCTGGAAGGTGTTGTGGTCCTTGGTGTTCACGTCGACGGTGATGCCGGACTGCTTCTTGAAGGCCGCGTAGACGCTCTCGAAGGCCTTCTTGGGCACCGCGTCCGAGGCGTTGGAACCCAGGGTGACGGTCTTCGGGTCGGAACCGGAACCGCTGCCTCCGCAGGCGGACAGCAGGGGTATGCCGGCGCCGGCGAGCAGGGCGGCACCACCCGCTCCGCGCAGCAGGGAACGGCGGCTGGGACCCGGGACGGAGAGACCGGAGGGCGAGAGGCGCATGGCGGCTCCTGATGCATACAGGGTTCGGCCAAGGGGATGAGCTGATCACTGAAAGGTTCGAAACCGCTCAGAAATCAACTCGACCGAACATCGTGGGCGTAATAACAGCCCCATGTCCGCTCATGCGTCAATAGCTCCGGTGCCACTGAGGTGTCTCTTGCCCGAAACGTAATCGTCACCGTCACCTGCACCGTTGACGATGGCGGGACGCAACGGCCCCCACGGCCCGGGCAGGCCGAGGGGGCTGTGTGAAACAGATCGTTCCGTTTCAGCTTCTGACCAGCAGTTGGAAGTCGAAGGCGTACCGGGACGCCCGGTAGACGTGGCTGCCGTGCTCCACCGGCCGGCCCGCGTCGTCGTAGGCGGTGCGCCGCATGGTGAGCAGGGCCGCGCCCTCCGGCTCCTCCAGCAGGGCGCCCTCCTCGGCGCTCGCGGCGCGGGCACCGATGGACTGGCGGGCGCTGTGCAGGACGATCCCGGCGGAGCGCAGCATCCGGTACAGGCCCGTGGACTCCAGCCGTTCGGTGCCGAGTTCCAGCAGGGCGGCGGGCAGGTGGTTGCGCAGGAACGCCACCGGCCGGCCGTGGGTGCGGCGCAGCCGCTCCAGTACGACGACCTCGGCGCCCTCCGGGAGGCCCAGGGCGGCGGCCACGTCGGCGGGCGCCGCGATCCGCTCGTTGCGCAGCACCCGGGTGGTCGGGCCCTGTCCGGCCGACTCCAGGTCGTCGTAGAGGCTGCTGAGTTCCAGCGGGCGTCTGACCTGGCTGTGCACCACCTGCGTCCCGACCCCCCGGCGCCGCACCAGCAGCCCCTTGTCGACCAGGGACTGGATCGCCTGGCGGACGGTGGGCCGGGACAGCCCGAGCCGCACCGACAGGTCGACCTCGTTGCCGAGCAGATTCCCCGGTACCAGCACGCCGCGCTCGATGGCCGCCTCCAGTTGCCGGGCGAGCTGGTAGTACAACGGGACCGGGCTGGACCGGTCCAGGGCGAAGGCCACGGGATCCAGCGCGCGATCACCCGGTGCCGTTCGCTGCGGGGTGCGGTGTACTGGGCTCATGTCCCTCAGGTGTAGGCCCCGGCGCCGAAGGTGTCAATGGTTTGTACTTACATTCGGACCTGCTTGTGAAATGATGTCTTAACAAAGTATTGACAGCGGGCTCGACAGAGGCTTGTATCCCGTCCCAACGCAACAGCGTCCTTGCCCCGTCGCACGCACAGTGAGGTGCTGGAAAGATGGACCGCTCTTCTCGTCCCCGCTCCCGCAGACTGGCCCCCCTCGTGGCGGTGGCCGCCGCGGCAGCCCTCACCCTCGCCGGCTGCTCCAGCAGTTCCGGCGGCAAGAAGGCCGAGGAGGAAGCGGCGAACCCCTCCGCGGGCAAGGCCGACACCCCCCGTATGACCGTCGCCCTGGTCACCCACCAGGCGCCCGGCGACACCTTCTGGGACACCGTCCGCAAGGGCGCGGAGGCCGCGGCGGCCAAGGACAACATCAAGCTGATCTACTCCGCCGACCCCAACGCGGGCAACCAGGCGAACTACGTGCAGAACGCGATCGACCAGAAGGTCGACGGCATCGCGGTCACCCTGGCCAAGCCCGACGCGATGAAGGGCGCCATCGCCAAGGCCGAGCAGGCCGGCATCCCGGTGGTCGGCCTCAACTCCGGACTGAGCGACTGGAAGAAGCTCGGCCTGCTGGAGTTCTTCGGGCAGGACGAGAGCGTGGCGGGCGAGGCGTTCGGCAACAAGCTCAACACGACCGGCGCGAAGAAGATCGTCTGCGTGATCCAGGAACAGGGCAACGTGGGCCTCACCCAGCGCTGCGACGGCGTGAAGAAGACGTTCAAGGGCACCACGGACACCCTGTACGTGAACGGCACCGACATGCCGTCGGTGAAGTCGACCATCACCGCCAAGCTGAAGCAGGACAAGTCCGTGGACACCGTCGTCACCCTCGGCGCCCCCTTCGCGCTGACCGCGGTCCAGTCGGTGGGCGACGCGGGCAGCAAGGCGAAGGTGGCCACCTTCGACCTCAACAAGGACCTGGTCAAGGCGGTGCAGAAGGGCACCATCGAGTTCGCCGTCGACCAGCAGCCCTACCTCCAGGGCTACCTGGCGGTCGACTCGCTGTGGCTCTACAAGAACAACGGCAACTACAGCGGCGGCGGTGAGCAGGCCGTGCTCACCGGCCCGGCCTTCGTGGACAAGTCCAACGTCGACAAGGTCGCCGGGTTCGCCGCGAAGGGCACCCGGTGATGAGCATGGCCCAGCAGGCTGAGCCGGCGGTCGGCAGGCCGCCGGCGTCCGGCCCGAAGCAGACCGACGGCCGCACCGCCCGGCGCCCGCTGGCCCTCCGCCTGCTGGCCCGGCCCGAGGTGGGTGTCTTCCTCGGCGCCGTCGCCGTCCTGGTCTTCTTCCTGATCACGGCGCCGCCGGTGCGCGACGGCAGTTCGATGGCGAACATCCTCTACCAGTCGTCGACCATCGGCATCATGGCCCTCCCGGTGGCCCTGCTGATGATCGGCGGGGAGTTCGACCTCTCCTCCGGCGTCGCGGTGATCTCCTCGGCGCTCACCGCGAGCATGCTCAGCTACCAGCTCACCGTGAACGTGTGGACCGGTGTGATCGTCGCCCTGATCGTGTCCCTCGCGATCGGCGCCTTCAACGGCTGGATGGTGGTGAAGACCGGGCTGCCCAGCTTCCTGGTCACCCTGGGCACGTTCCTGATCCTCCAGGGCACCAACCTCGCGGTCACCAAGCTGGTCACCGGCAATGTCGCCACCGACGACATCAGCGACATGGACGGCTTCGACCAGGCCCGCAGGATCTTCGCCTCCTCCTTCGACGTGGGCGGGGTCCAGGTGAAGATCACCGTGGTCTGGTGGCTGGTCTTCGCGGCCCTGGCCACCTGGGTGCTGCTGCGCACCAAGTACGGCAACTGGATCTTCGCCGTCGGCGGCAACAAGGACAGCGCCCGCGCGGTCGGTGTCCCGGTGAGGTTCACCAAGATCACCCTGTTCATGCTGGTCGGCTTCGGCGCCTGGTTCGTCGGCATGCACAACCTGTTCTCGTTCAACACCGTGCAGTCCGGCGAGGGCGTCGGCCAGGAGCTGATCTACATCGCCGCGGCCGTCATCGGCGGCTGCCTGCTCACCGGCGGCTACGGCTCCGCGATCGGCCCGGTCTTCGGCGCCTTCATGTTCGGCATGGTGCAGCAGGGCATCGTCTACGCCGGCTGGAACCCCGACTGGTTCAAGGCCTTCCTCGGCGTGATGCTCCTCGGCGCCGTCCTGATCAATCTGTGGGTCCAGCGCACGGCGACCCGGAGGTAAGCGATGACCGACAACACCACGGGCACCCACGGCGCCGTCCTCCAGGACAGCGCGCCCACCCCCGACGGGCTCCTGGTCGAACTCCGCGGCGCCGGCAAGTCCTACGGCAACATCCGCGCCCTGCACGGCGTCGACCTGAAGGTCCACACCGGCCGGGTGACCTGCGTGCTCGGCGACAACGGCGCCGGCAAGTCCACCCTCATCAAGATCATCTCGGGGCTGCACCAGCACACCGAGGGCGAGTTCCTCGTCGACGGCACTCCGGTGCGCTTCACCACCCCGCGCGAAGCTCTCGACAAGGGCATCGCCGCCGTCTACCAGGACCTCGCCACCGTCCCCCTGATGCCGGTGTGGCGGAACTTCTTCCTCGGCTCCGAGATGACCAAGGGTCCCTGGCCGCTGCGCCGGCTCGACATCGCCCGGATGAAGGAGACCGCCGACCAGGAACTGCGCAACATGGGCATCGTCCTGGACGACCTGGAACAGCCCATCGGCACCCTCTCCGGCGGCCAGCGCCAGTGCGTCGCCATCGCCCGCGCCGTCTACTTCGGCGCCCGCGTGCTCATCCTGGACGAGCCCACCGCCGCCCTCGGCGTCAAGCAGTCCGGGGTGGTGCTGAAGTACATCGCCGCCGCCCGCGACCGCGGCCTCGGCGTCATCTTCATCACCCACAACCCCCACCACGCCTACATGGTCGGCGACCACTTCAGCGTCCTGCGCCTCGGCACCCTGGAACTGAGCGCCGAACGCAGCGAGATCGGCCTCGAAGAACTGACCAACCACATGGCCGGCGGCGCCGAACTCGCCGCGCTCAAGCACGAGCTGGCCCAGGTGCGCGGCGTCGACGTGGAGGAGCTGCCCGAGGAGGGCGACCTCAGCGCACCCGTGGCGGCCTCCCCGGAAGGAAACACCTGATCATGGCGCACCCCACCCCGCTCGACCGCATCCGGGTCGGCTCCGCCCCCGACTCCTGGGGTGTCTGGTTCCCCGACGACCCCCAGCAGGTGCCCTGGGAACGCTTCCTCGACGAGGTCGCCGAAGCCGGCTACGACTGGATCGAACTCGGCCCCTACGGCTACCTCCCCACCGATCCCGCCCGGCTCACCGACGAGGTGGCCAAGCGGAACCTGAAGGTCTCGGCGGGCACGGTCTTCACCGGCATGCACCGCGGCCCCGCCGTCTGGGAGGAGACCTGGGCGCACGTCAGCCAGGTCGCCGCGCTCACCCAGGCGATGGGCGCCCGGCACCTGGTCGTCATCCCCTCCTTCTGGCGGGACGACAAGACCGCCGAGATCCTGGAGCCACCCGAGCTGACCGCCGGGCAGTGGGCCCACCTGACCAAGGGCATGGAACGACTCGGCCACGAGGTCAAGGAGACCTACGGCCTGGACATCGTCGTCCACCCGCACGCCGACACCCACATCGACACCGAGGAACACGTCGAGCGCTTCCTGGACTCGACCGACAGCGAGCTGGTCAACCTCTGCCTGGACACCGGGCACTACGCCTACTGCGGCGGGGACAGCGTCAAGCTGATCGAGACCTACGGCGAGCGCATCGGGTACCTGCACCTCAAGCAGGTCGACCCGGACATCCTCGCCGAGGTGGTCGCGGGCGGGGTGCCGTTCGGACCGGCCGTGCAGCGCGGGGTGATGTGCGAACCGCCCTCCGGGGTCCCCGAGCTGGGGCCGGTCCTGGAGGCGGCGCAGAAGCTCGGTGTGGAGCTGTTCGCGATCGTCGAGCAGGACATGTACCCGTGCGAGCCGGACAAGCCGCTGCCGATCGCGGTACGCACCCGGCGCTTCCTGCGGTCCTGCGGGGCGTAGAGTCTTTCGTTCGGATCAGGCCGGATCAGGGAGCGGTGCCAGGGCTCGCGAGCCCGGCGTGATCCGAACGAGAGGCCCTAGGTCCTGTCGTCAAACTCCCGTCGTCCGCCCGGAGGGCGGGCCGTGCGGCGTCAGGTGCGTGCTTTCGCCGTGCCGGCCACAGGCCCTCGTACTGGGCGTACTCGGGTCTGGGGCCGGTGCGGCGAGAGTGCGTGCATGGCGTCGCGCGGCAGACGGGAGTTTGACGACAGGGCCTAGGGGGCCGGGTGCACACGACCGGGCCGCGGTGCCGACGACCGCGGCCCGGTTCCTGCGCTGTCCCGGGGGATTCGGGCACCGGGCGGCCGGGAACCAACGGGGGCACACGGGCGTCTGACCGACAACGGGGAACGCCCGCGCGGACGGGAGGACGAGATGACACACCGTACGGACCCACGCACCACATCCCAGGACCCGGCCGACGCCGCCGCCCGGCGCCGCGACCGCTTCGGCGCGCTGCCGGAGCGGATACGCCCGCAGGACACGGTGGAGACGAAGCCGGCGACGGTGCCGGACCCGGCGCGGGACACCTACAACCCGGACGAGTGGCTGATCCGGTACTGCGGCTGACGGACACGCCGACGGCGCCGGGCAGCTGCCCGGCGCCGTCGGCGTGCGGTCAGACCGTCCGTACCTCGGCGAGGGTCACCGGCCGGTGCTCGTGCAGCGACAGCGTGCAGGCCTCCGCGATCCAGCCGGCCTCCAGGGCGTCCTCGACGGTGCACGGCGAGGTCCGGGTGCCGGCCACGACCTCGGTGAACGCTGTCAGTTCGGCGCGGTAGGCGTCGGTGAAGCGGTCCATGAAGAAGTCGTGCGGGGTGCCGGCCGGGAAGGTGACACCGGGTTCGACCGAGCGCAGCGGCAGCTTGTCGTCCAGGCCGACGGCGATGGAGTCGGCGAAACCGTGCAGCTCCATGCGCACGTCGTAACCCCGCTTGTTGTGCCGGGAGTTGGACACCACCGCGATCGTGCCGTCGTCCAGGGTGAGGATCGCCCCGGTGGTGTCGGCGTCGCCCGCCGCCTTGATGTAGTCGGCGCCCCGGTTGCCGCCCACCGCGTACACCTCGGTGACCTCACGGCCCGTCACCCAGCGGATGATGTCGAAGTCGTGCACCGAGCAGTCACGGAAGATGCCCCCGGACGCGGCGATGTAGGCGGCCGGCGGCGGCGCCGGGTCCAGGGTCGTGGAGCGGACCGTGTGCAGCGTGCCCAGCTCACCGGCCTGTACGGCGGCCCGCGCGGCGACGAAGCCCGCGTCGAAGCGCCGGTTGTAGCCGATCTGGACGGGCACGTCGCTGCCCTGTACGGCCCTCAGCACCTCGACGCCCTCCGCCATGGTGCGGGCGACCGGCTTCTCGCAGAAGACCGGGACGCCCGCCTCGACGCCGGCCCGGATCAGGGCGGGGTGGGCGTCGGTGGCCGCCGCCACGACGAGGCCGTCCACGCCGGCCGCGAGCAGGGCCTCCGGCGAGTCCGCGACCTGTGCCCCGAACCGCTCGGCGGCGGCCTTGGCCGCCTCCGCGAACGGGTCGGCGACGACGAGCGACTCGACGGCGTCCAGTCCGGCGAGGGTCTCGGCGTGGAAGGCGCCGATGCGGCCGAGGCCGAGGATTCCGATACGCATGCGGTACTGCTCCTAGGGTTGGTGCTTCGGTTCTAGTCGAGGCCGCCGAGGACGTTCTGGTCCCAGTCGATCACCGACCCGGTGACCACCCCCGACCGCTCGGACAGCAGGAAGACCACGAAGTCCGCGATTTCGTCCGGCTGGCCGAGCTTGCCCATCGGCAGCCGGGCCGCGGCCTGCTCCCGCCAGTCGTCACCGGCGCCGTGGAAGGCCCGCTGGGTGGCGTCCTCGCCCTCGGTCGCGGTCCAGCCGATGTTCAGGCCGTTGATCCGGATCCGGTCCCAGCGGTGGGCGTGCGCCGCGTTCCGGGTCAGGCCCACCAGGCCCGCCTTGGCGGCGACGTACGGCGCGAGGAACGGCTGCCCGCCGTGCGCCGACGAGGTGATGACGTTGACGATCGTGCCGGGCGCCTTGCGGGCCGTCATGTCGGCGACCGCCGCCTGCATCGCGAAGAACGGCCCCTTCAGATTGACCGCGATGTGCGCGTCGAACAACTCCGGCGTGGTGTCCAGCAACGTGCCCCGCGAGGTCAGCCCGGCCGAGTTCACCAGGCAGTCGACGCGGCCGTAGGCGTCCACGACCTCGGCGACCGACGCCTTCGCCTGCTCGGCGTCCGCCAGATCGGCCTGGACGTACACCGCCTTGCCGCCGGTCGCCGACAACTCGGCCACCAGCGCCTCGCCCGGCTCCGGGCGCCGCCCGCTCACCGCCACGACGGCGCCCTCGCGCACGGCGGCCCGCGCGATGGCGGCCCCGACGCCCTGGCTGCCGCCGTTGACCAGAACGACCTTGTCGTCGAGAAGTCCCATGCCCTGCCTCAGCTCTTCCGGCGTTCCGCCGCCGCCCGCAGTTCCTCGCGCAGCCGCACGGGCTGCCATGTCTCCCTCAGCGCCCGCCGCACCAGGTCCGCCTGCGCCGGCGGGGCCAGCCCGGCGACCGGCGGATCGCTGTCCAGGTCGGTGGGGAAGGGGTAGCCCTCGGCGCTCGCGGCGATCACGTTCTCCAGCCACTCCTCGGAGGCACCCGCCTCCTTGCGCCGCAGCAGCACCGGGAACACCGCGTTCGCCACCGCCTCGCGGTCCACGGTCTCCATCGCGCGGCCGAACGCGGACGAGATCTGCAGGAGGTTGGCGGTGCGCCGGACGTCCGCCGTCCGGTTGGTGCCGGCGGCGTGGAAGAGCGCCGGGTTGAAGAAGGCGGCGTCGCCCTTCGCGAGCGGGAGCTGCACGTGGTGCGCCGCGAAGTACTCCTGGAACTCCGGGAGCCGCCAGGCCAGGTAGCCCGGCTCGTACAGCTGGGAGTACGGCAGGTACAGCGTCGGTCCGGACTCCACCGGCATGGCGCAGTGGGCGACCGCACCCTGGAGGGTGAGCACGGGCGAGAGGCGGTGCACGTGGGCGGGGTAGGCGGCGGCCACCGCGTTGCTCAGGAAGCCCAGGTGGTAGTCCCGGTGCGCGGTCTGTCCGGCGCCGCCCGGGTTGACCACGTTGACCTGGGAGGTGACCTGGTAGCCGGGGCCCAGCCAAGACGTGGCGAGCAGCGCCAGGACGTCGTTGGCGTAGTAGTCGGCGAACGCCTCCGCGTCGTACAGGGCCGTCTTCTCCAGCGCGTTCCACACCCGGTCGTTGGCGCCGGGCGCGGCGAAGTGGTCGCCCGCGGTCGCCCCGGCGGCCCGCTGCCCGTCGATCAGCGCCTCGAACACCGCCGTGACCCGGTCGACGACGTCCGGTTCCGGGAAGGCGGCCCGGACGACGACGATCCCGGGGCCCTCGGCGAGCGCCCGCACCAGCTCGGCCCGCAGCGCGGTCCGGTCGCCGGCCGTCCGCAGCCCTTCACCCTCGTACACGAGGACGTTCTCCACGACGGACGCGGCGTACGGGTAGGCGGCCGGATCCGTGGTGCGCTCGACCAGGGCGCGGAACGCGCCGAGATCGCAGTCCTGATCGGACAGCCAGGCACGGCCTGGCACGGCGGCGACGGACATCGGTGTCCCTCTTTCGGTCACGGGAGCGGCGCCTTCGGTCACGGCAAGCGGCGCGGCCCTGTCATTCTTGTCAGTACAAACCCCTCGAACAACCAGCACGCGACCATCAAAAACCCCTCAAGGAGCCGGTCCATGGGCCACCCGTTCCCGATCCGGGAGATCGCACGTCAGGCCGGTCTCAGCGAGGCCACCGTGGACCGGGTGCTGAACGGCAGGGGAGGGGTGCGCGAGAGCACCGCGCGGGAGGTGCGCCGGGCCATCGCCGACCTCGACCGGCAGCGCACCCAGGTCCGGCTGGTCGGCCGTACCTTCATGGTCGACATCGTGGCCCAGGCGCCCGAGCGGTTCACCACCGCCGTACGCGCCGCCCTGGAGGCCGAACTGCCCGCCCTGCACCCGGCCGTCGTGCGCTCCCGCTTCCACTTCCGCGAGACCGGCCCGGTCCGGGAACTGGTCGGCACGCTCGACCGGATCGCGCGGCGCGGCTCGCAGGGAGTGATCCTCAAGGCGCCGGACGTCCCCGAGGTCACCGCGGCCGTCGGCCGGCTGACCGCCGCCGGCGTCCCGGTCGTCACCCTCGTCACCGACCTGCCCGCGAGCGGACGCGTCGCCTACGTCGGCATCGACAACCGGGCGGCCGGCGCGACCGCCGCCTACCTGACGGGCCAGTGGCTCGGCGACCGGCCCGGCAACGTCCTCACCAGCCTCAGCAGCGGCTTCTTCCGCAACGAGGAGGAGCGCGAGATGGGCTTCCGCAGTGTCATGCGGGCCCGGCACCCGGAGCGGACGCTGGTGGAGATCGCCGAGGGCCACGGCCTGGACGCCACGCAGTACGACCTGGTCCGCGCCGCCCTGGAACGCGACCCGGGGATCCGGGCGGTGTACTCCATCGGCGGCGGCAACAACGCCACCCTGCGGGCCTTCGCCGACCTCGGCCGCGAGTGCGCCGTGTTCGTCGCGCACGACCTGGACCACGACAACACCCGGCTGCTGCGCGAGCACCGCCTGTCCGCGGTGCTCCACCACGATCTGCGGCACGACCTGCGCGAGGCCTGCCACGAGGTGATGCGCTTCCACGGCGCGCTGCCGCCGGCCGGGCCGGTCCTGCCGTCGGCGATCCAGGTGGTCACGCCGTACAACATGCCTACGACCCCGGCAGGGTGACCCACGCCCCGCTCGCGGCGGACTCCGCCATCGCGTCCAGCACGGTGGCGCTGTGCACCGCGTCCGCGAGCGTGGTGCCGTACGGGGTGCCCTCGGCGATGGAGCGGACGAAGCGGTAGGCCTCGATCACCTTCAGGTCGTCGTAGCCCATCGCGTTGGCCGCGCCCGGCTGGAACGCGGCGAACTCCCCGGCGCCCGGCCCGACGTACACCGTGCTCACCGGCTGGTCCTGGTACGTGGTACCCCGGCTCACCTTCAGTTCGTTCATCCGGCGGAAGTCCCAGAACACCGCGCCCCGGGTGCCGTGCACCTCGAAGCCGTAGTTGTTCTGCTCGCCGACCGAGACCCGGCAGGCCTCCAGGACGCCGCGGGCGCCGGACGCGAAGCGGAGCAGGCAGCTGACGTAGTCCTCGTTCTCGACCGGGCCCGGCTCGCCGCCGGCGGCCAGGGCGTGGCCGGCCGTCGCACCGCTCGGACGGGCGCGTTCCGGGACGAAGACCGCCGTGTCGGCGGTGAGCGAGGCGATGTCGCCGAGCAGGAAGCGGGCCAGGTCGGCGCCGTGCGAGGCCAGGTCGCCGAGCACCCCGCTGCCCCCGCGCTCGCGCTCGTAACGCCAGGTCAGGGCGCCGTCTGGATGGGCCGCGTAGTCGCTGAAGAGGCGGATGCGGACGTGCGTGACCGTGCCGATCCCGCCGGAGGCGATCAGCTCGCGGGCGGCCTCGACGGCGGGCGCGTTGCGGTAGTTGAAGCCGACCGCGCCCTGCACGCCGGCCTTGGCGACGGCGTCGGCGACGGCGCGGGCGTCCCCGGCGGTCAGGCCCACCGGCTTCTCGATCCACAGGTGCTTGCCGGCCTCGGCCATCGCCACGCCGATCTCCCGGTGCAGGAAGTTCGGCGCGGTGACGCTCACCGCCTGGACGCGCGGGTCGGCGGCCACCTCGCGCCAGTCCCGGGTCGCCGAGGCGAACCCGAACCGCTCGGCGGCCTCCTCCGCCCGCCCCGGCACCTCTTCGGCGACCGTGACCAGCCGGGGCCGCAGCGGCAGCCGGGGGTAGTGGTGCGGGAGACGGGCGTACGCCTGGGTGTGCACCCGGCCCATCCAGCCGAACCCGATGACGGCGACACCGAGCGCGTCCACCATGACAGCCCCTCTCCGTTTGGACCGGTCCATCGACGGTCCAGGCCACCTTTGTTCGGACATGGGCAGCGTGTCAACCCTTTGACAGCGCGGCACGCCGCGTGGAACGGTCCATCCCATGAGAGCGCCGACGATCCGCGACGTGGCCGAACGGGCCGGCGTGTCGAAGTCGCTCGTCTCCCTGGTGCTGCGCGGCTCCGGCCCGGTGCGCCCCGAGAAGCGGGAGGCGGTCCTGCGGGCCGTGCGCGAGCTGGGCTACCGGCCGAACGCGGCGGCCCGCAGCCTCAGCGAGCAGCGCACCCGCACCATCGGTGTCCTCCTGGACGACCTGCGCAACCCCTGGTTCGTCGAACTGCTCGACGGGCTCAACTCCCTGCTGCACGCGGCCGGTCTGCACATGATCCTCGCCGACGCCCGCCTGGGCCGGCGGATGGGCCACGACCTCGCCGAGCCCTTCCTGGACCTGGGCGTCGACGGACTGGTGGTGGTCGGCACGGTCCCGGACGCGGGCGGCCTCGGCGCGCTCGCGCGGCGGATGCCGGTGGTCGTGGCCGGCGCGCGCGAGGCGCAGCCGCCGGGGGTGGACGTCGTCGCGGGCGACGACGAGCGGGGCGCCCGGCTCGCCACCGAGCACCTGCTCGGGCTCGGCCACCGCCGGATCGCGCACCTCGCCGGCCACGGCGCCGTCGGCGCGCTGCGCCGGCGGGGCTTCGAGACGGCGATGCGCGCGCACGGCGCCGAACCGCTCGTCGAGCCCGGCGATCTGACCGAGGAGGGCGGCTACCGCGGAACCGTCCGCCTGCTCAGCCGCCCCGAGCGGCCCACGGCACTCTTCGCCGTCAACGACATGACCGCGGTGGGCGCGCTGTCGGCGGCCGGTGAGCTGGGGCTGCGGGTGCCCGGCGACCTGTCCGTGACCGGGTACGACAACACCAGCGTCTCCCGGCTGCGGCACCTGTGGCTGACCACCGTCGACACCGCCCCGCACGAGGTGGGCCGGCGCGCCGCCCGCTGCCTGCTGGACCGCTTCGAGCGGCCGGGTGACGAGGGGCGGGTGCGGCTGGCCGCGCCGACGCTGGAGATCCGGGGGACGACGGGACCGCCCGGGGACGGCCTGCCGGGGTGAACGGCCCCCGAGGTCGACGTGGCCTACCAGGGTGGTGCCGCCGCTGAGGCCGGTGCGGCCTCCCGGGGGGATAACGACCGTCGAGGTCGGCGTGGCTTCCCGGGGGGATAACGACCGTCGAGGTCGGCGTGGCTTCCCGGGGTGAGACGGCCGCCGAGGTCGGCGTGGCCTCCCGGGGTGATACGGCCGCCGAGGTCGGCGTGGCCTCCCGGGGTGATACGGCGCCGAGGCCGGTGCGGCCTCCCGGGGTGCCGGCGCTGAGATCGACACGGCCGCCAGGTCGACGTGGCCGCCGAGGCTGGTACGGCCTCCCAGGCTGACACCGCCTCACAGGGTGACGGCGTACGCCTTGCGCAGTGTCTCGTGGACGGTCCACGTCGTACGGTCGCCCGCGCGGAGCACCGCCATGTCGCCGGGCCCCACCGTCAGCGTCGGCCCGTCCTCGACCTCGATGGTCGCCGAGCCGCTGATCACCACGAACAGCTCGTCCGCCTCCGTGTCCGTGACCACGCCCGGTGTGATCTGCCAGATGCCCCGGAGCTGCCGGCCGTCCGCCGACTCCCACACCACCTTCCCGGTCACCTCGGGGTTCCCGGCGATGATCTGCTCCGGAGCCAGGGGTTCGGGTTCGAGGTCGGCGTCGGGGATGTTGAGCGCGAAGCTGTGCGTCATGCCACCGACCCTGGTCGGTGCGGCAGCCGCGCCGCCATGGACAGGGTGTGGGGCATCGGGCCTGGTCGGAGGACACTTCGTCGGGGAGCGCCGGCTGGCGGGGGCACGGGGCGCGGGTGATCGTGGGGACATGGCTGACTCCACGGCGGCCGGCCCGGCGCCGCCCCGGCAGCACGACACACGGGAGATCGTCCTGTTCGGCGGGGTGTACGGCGCCGTCCTCGCCAGCTCGATGGTCGCGGCGCTCACCCAGTACGGGCACACGTCCGCCGGTGTCCGCGGCTACGACGCGGCATGGGTGCTGGTGACCGCGGGCGCCTCCGCCCTCGCCCACGGCTACGCGCACTACATCGCCGAGCGCACCCCGCACGGCCGGTGGGACGTCCTGCTCGCCATGCGCAACGAGTGGCCGCTGGTCACGGCCGTGCTGCCCACCGTCTTCCTGCTCGCGGGCGCCTACTGGAAGTGGTGGCCCGCGAAAGGCGTCGAGTACGCGGCGTTCGTCCTCAACATCGTGATCCTCTTCGGCATCGGCCTCGTCACCGCCCGCTGGTCGGCGCGCCGCTGGCCGACCGCCGTCCTCATGGGGCTGGGGGATGCGTGCCTGGGGGTCGTGGTGGTGGTGGCGAACGCGGTCATCAAGTAGGGGCGGAGGGCGGCGGCCCACGGACCGCATGGTCAGCGGCTGGTGCGGACTCCGTCCAGGGCGATGGCCAGGACCCGGTCGCGCTGGGCGTCGTCCTCGAACGCCGTCGCCGTGATCCCGGCGACCATCCGCAGCAGATCGCCGAAGTCCATGTCCGCCCGGGCGGCACCGGCGCGCTGCGCGCGTTCCAGCAGGGGGCCGCCGGCCTCGTACATGGAGTCGCGGCAGGACTGGAAGATGTCGGACTCGCCGTCGAGGGCCTCGCGCACGGCGCGCTTGGTGACCATGTACCCGGCGAACCGGTTCAGCCAGTCCGTCAGCGCCTCCCACGGTTCCCGGTCCGCGAGCTCGACGGCCGCCCGGCACAGGGCGTTGACCTCGTCGGCGTAGACGCTCTCGAACAGGTCGCGGCGGGTCGGGAAGTTCCGGTACAGGGTGCCGATGCCGACGCCCGCGCGGCGGGCGATGTCCTCCAGGGAGGCGTCGGCGCCGTGCTCCGCGAACGCCTCGCGGGCGGCGCCGAGCAGGGCGTCGTAGTTGCGGGCGGCGTCCTTACGGTGCGGCCGGCGGGCCGCCACGATCTCGCTGACGGGGAACGGCGTGGCCGTCACTGCTGCCTCCCGGAAGGGAATCGACTGGAACCGGAGGTGCACCTCCGCTACAGTGGAGGCGTACCTCCACTTTAACAGTGCGGGGTCGGCTCCGCCGTGGCCGGACGCGGCCCGCGGAGCCGGCTCCGGGCATTCCCGTGGCGCGGCCCGTACGACCGCGCCCCTCGGTACCCGGCTCACCCGGTACCGACCCTCCACGTCCTTGTTCTCCCTCCGCGTCCCTGATTTCGGAGAGGCTTCTTCATGCCCCGCGCGTCCACTCGCCTCACCTTCACGGTCCTCGCGACCGGTGCCGGCGTGTTCTCCATGCTCCAGTCGCTCATCGCGCCGGCCCTGCCGACCGTCCAACACGCCCTGCACACCTCGCAGTCCACCGCGACCTGGGTGATGACGGCCTATCTGCTGTCCGCCTCGGTCTTCACCCCGATCCTCGGCCGGGTCGGCGACCTCGTCGGCAAGAAACGGACCCTCGTCGCCGTCCTGCTGGCCGTCCTCGCGGGCTGTCTGGTCGCCGCGCTGGCCCCGAACATCGGCGTGCTCATCCTCGCCCGGGTCGTCCAGGGTGTCGGCGGCGCCCTGTTCCCGCTGTCCTTCGGCATCATCCGGGACGAGTTCGCCCCCGGTGAGGTCAGCGGCAGCATCAGCAACCTCTCCGCCGTGATCGCCGCGGGCGGCGGGGTCGGCATCGTGGCCGCCGGTCCGATCGTGTCCGCGCTCGACTACCGGTGGCTGTTCTGGATCCCGGTGGCGGTCGTCGCCGCGACGGTCCTGATCGCGCTGCGCTACGTCCCCGAGTCGCCCAAGCGGGCGGAGGGGAAGGTCAGTTGGAGCGGGGCCGTGCTGCTCTCCGGCTGGCTGGTGGCCCTGCTGCTGCCGTTGAGCCAGGCCGGCCAGTGGGGCTGGGGCTCGGCGAAGGTGCTCGGTCTGTTCGCCGGCGCCGTCGTGCTGTTCGGCGTGTGGCTGGCGACCGAGGCCCGCTCGCGCAGCCCGCTCATCGATCTGCGGGTGCTGCGGATGCCCGCGGTGTGGACGACCAACACGGCCGCGCTGCTGTTCGGTGCCGGCATGTACTCCATCTGGTCCTTCCTGCCGGGCTTCGTCCAGACGCCGTCCGCGGCCGGTTACGGCTTCGGCGCCAGCGTCACCGCGTCCGGCCTGCTCATGCTGCCGATGCTGGTCGCGATGTTCCTCTCCGGCGTCCTGTCGGGCCGTCTGGAGCCCCGCGTCGGCGCCAAGGCGCTGCTCACCGCCGGTGCCGCGCTCGGCGCGCTGGCCTGCGGCTTCCTCACCCTGTGGCATGACGAGCAGTGGCAGGTGGCCGTCGTCTCGGGCCTGTTCGGCCTCGGCATCGGACTCGCCTTCGCCTCGATGGCCAACCTCATCGTGGGCAGCGTGCCGGTGGAGCAGACCGGCGCCGCGACGGGCATGAACGCCAACATCCGCACCATCGGCGGCTCGATCGGCGCCGCGCTCACCAGCGTCCTGGTCACCGGCCGGCTCCAGCCCTCGGGCCTGCCGTACGCCTCCGGCTACACCCACGGCTGGGCCCTGCTCGCCGTCCTCTGCCTGGCCGCGACCGGCGCCGCCCTCCTCGTCCCGGTCCGCCGCGCCGGCCGCCCGGCCGCCCCGGACGCCGTACCGGGGCCGACACGGGCACCCGCTCAGGTGCGGTAGGGTTGACCTGCGTGATCACGCGGAACGCTCCGCGTGAGACCGCGGCGGGACGTGGCGCAGCTTGGTAGCGCACTTGACTGGGGGTCAAGGGGTCGCAGGTTCAAATCCTGTCGTCCCGACGGGAGCATCGCTCCGAATCCGCAGATCAGGGCCCTTCCTCACCATGGTGAGGAAGGGCCCTCGGTCGTTTCACGGAGTTCGAACCCTCGAAACCCTTCATCCACGCCGGCGATCGGTCGGGGCGGGCGTCCGCACGCGCCGAGAGTCAAACGGTCGTCTTATACGGTCGTATTGTACGGTCGTATGGATCTCGGCTACGGTGAACCCATGAACACCGACAACGCCCGGCGTTCCGCCCTCACCATCGACGGCCGCACCCTGTCCTACGTGGACTTCGGCGGCCCCGGCCGCCCGCTGCTCCCCCTGCACGGGCCCATGTCCGAGGGCATGTCGTACGCCGGTCTCGCCGCCCGCCCCGCCCCGGACTGGCGGGTCATAGCACCGGACCAGCGCGGCCACGGCGACTCCGACCGGGCGGCCGACTACAGCCGGGAGGGCTATCTCGCCGACCTGGAAGCCCTCATGGACCACCTGGGACCGGACCGCGCGGCCCTCCTCGGCCACTCGCTCGGCGCGATCAACGCCTACCAGTTCGCCGCCCGCCACCGCGAGCGCGTGACCGCGCTGGGCAACGGGGAGGGCTGTGCCGAGCTCGGCCTGGACGGCAGCAATCCGTTGGCGTTCGTGCTGAACCTTCCGGAGGGCACCTGTCCCAGCCGGGAGGCGTTCGTGGCGCGGCTGGGCCCGTTCGCCCCCTTCCTCGAATCCGCTGTTCGCCGACGGCCGGACGGGAGCTGGGGCCTGCACTTCCACCCCGAGGACATCTACGAATCCGAGGAGCGGGTCCACGGCGGCCACTGGGCCGACTGGACCGGCTCGACCTGCCCGGCGCTGCTGATACGCGGCACCGAAGCGGGTGTGCTGTCGGCGGAACAGGCAGCGTGGATGGCCGCTCGGCGGCCCGGCACCCGTCTCGTCGAACTGGGAACGGACCACTTCCTGTACGCCAACGACCCGGTCGGCTTCGCGGACGCGGTCCGGGACTTCCTCGCCTCGGCACAGCCATGGCCGGCAGCCTTTCCCGCCGTCGCTCCGACGATGCGGCACCAGATGCCTCACGGTGAGCCACCGACAACGCGCCGGCTCGGCCCGACCTCGACGAACCCGGCCCCAAGAAGCACATAGAGCAGGCGAACGCGTGGATCGGGACGCTCGTCGGTGGGTGACTCCGGGGCTCTCGGCCTACAACCTGCTCACGCAGCAGTAACCGGTGCGATCGTGCCGGACGAGGGCAGCGTCAGGCCCAGTCGGATCTGGCTGTCCGCGGTGGCCACGATCGTCTCCACGATGTCCCGGGGCTGCCAGCCCAGCACCGAACGGGCCTTCTCGTTGCTGATGACGGGGATCCGGCCGCGCAGGGCCGCGGCGTCGCGCAGCGCCGGTTCCGTCTTCGCGGCCTCGATCACCTGCTCGATGGTCAGCTCCTCGGAGGGCAGCAGACCGGCCGCCGCGGGGAAGTGCTCACGCAGGACCCGTGCCATGCCGAAGAGACTGATCGACGGTCCACCGACGGCGATGAACCGCTCGCCCGCCGCCTTCGGATGCAGCATGGCGCGCAGGTGCAGGTCCACGACGTCGCGTACGTCGACGACGCCGAAGTACATGACCGGCACCACGGGCATCCGTCCGGTCAGCATGTTCCTGACCAGACCGACCGAGCCGGAGGGCCGGTCGCCCAGTTGGGGACCGAAGATGCCGGTGGGGTTGACGACCGTCAGCTCGATGTCTCCATGGGTGTGGACGTGGTCCCAGGCCGCGCGCTCGGCGAGCACCTTCGACTTGTGGTACGCGGGGAGGCCCTCGGTGTCCGGGTCGGTCCAGTCCGCCTCCGAGTAATGGTTGTCGGGCTTCACCGTGTATCCGACCGCGGCGTAGGACGACGTCATCACCACGCGTGGGACGCCGGCCATCCGGGCGGCGGAGAGGACCCGCAGGGCGCCGTCGCGGGCCGGGCGGATGATGTCGTCCTCCGTCTCGGGCGGAGTGGTGGGGAACGGCGACGCGTGGTGCAGCACGTGGCTGACACCGTCCATGGCCTCCGCCCAGCCGCAGTCGGCGCCGAGGTCGGCGACGGCGAACTCCAGCCGGTCCGCCGGATCGACCCCGGCCCGGCGGAGCGCGGACAGGACCTGTGCCTCCTGTCCGGGCTCCCGGATCGTCACCCGGGTCCGGTACCCCTCGGCCGTCAGCCGGGCGATCGAGTGGCTGCCGACGAGACCGGTACCACCGGTGACGAGCACTCTCTCGCGCTCGGAGACGGAGCCGGAGGCAGAGATTGCGGTGTTCTGTGTGTTCATCCTGTTCGGTCCTTCAGTCAGTGAACTGGTCCATCACGCGCCTGACGTCCTCGATCGCCTGCTTCTCGGTGTCGGCGTCCCCGCGGACCCGGGCGTCCCAGAGGTCCGCCTTGCCGCGCAGATACGCCAGGCGGAGCCGAAGCCGCTCGATGTCGGCGGCCAGCTTCTCCGCCTGTGCGGCGAACAGGTCCCGCTGTTCGGCCGCCGCGGAGTCGCCCCGGGCACGCAGATCCAGATAGCGGCGCATTCCGCTGACCGTCATCCCCGCCGAGCGCAGGCAGGCCAGCGCCAGGACACGGTCCGCGGTCGCCGGGTCATAGCGGCGGTGACCGCTGGACTCGTCGCGGGCGACCCTGCCCAGCAGGCCGATCTTCTCGTAGTAGCGGAGTGTGGGCTCGGTGAAACCCGAGCGCCGGGCCATCTCCTGGATGGTCAGGCCCGCGGTCCGGTCTGTGCTCCCTGCCATGCGGCCAAGCCTCCGACACTTGAAGCGCTTGAGGTCAAACCACACGGTGGGTGATGCGACGCGCGTCACCCGGGAAGGCCGCTCCCGGCGTCCGGGGGAGCGTCCCGTTGAACCCGTCGCTCCGCCTCCGCGTGCTCCTGCACGGGGACCCCGCACGCCCGCGGCCCCCGCCCGTCCGCTTCCCGGGGGAGTCGCCATGATTCGGGTGCTGGCCGTCGACGACGAGGAACCGGCGCTCGCCGAACTGCTGTTCCTGCTGCGGGCCGATCCCCGGGTGCGGTCGGCGGAGGGGGTCCTCGAAGCGGCCGAGGCGCTGCGGCGGCTGGCCCGGCCCGGGGCGGACGGTGCGGCGGACGTCGACGCGGTGTTCCTGGACATCCGCATGGCGGGTCTCGGCGGCCTGGACCTCGCCCGGCTTCTCGCCGGGCGAGCCGAGCCGCCCCGCGTCGTCTTCGTCTCCGCGCACGCGGAGCACGAGGAGTACGCCCTCCGGGCGCCCGGGCTCCGCGCCGTCGACTGGCTGCTCAAGCCGGTGCGGCGCGAGCGCCTGACCGAGACGGTCCGGCGGGTCGCCGAGCTGGTCGCGGCCGACCGCACCCCCCACCCGGGCCGCTCCGGGGCCCGGCCGCTCGCCGACCGCGTCCCGGTGGAGCGCGAGGGCGTCACACGGTTGCTGTCCGTCGCCGACATCACGCGTGCCGAGGCCCATGGCGACCACTCCCGGCTGTACACCCGCGAGGACAGCCACCTGGTGCGCATCCCGTTGTCCACGCTGGAGGAGTGCTGGCGGGCGCAGGGCTTCATGCGCATCCACCGGCGCCATCTCGTGTCCCTCGCCCGCATCGACGCCTTACGAGTCGACGGGGGCAGGCTGACGGTCAGGATCGGCGCGGCGGTGCTGGTCGTGAGCCGCCGGTGCGCCCGTGAACTGCGGGATCTGCTGGTCGAGAAGGCCATGACGGACCAGCCCGGCAACGGTCGCTGACCGGAAGCTGTCGCTTTGGTTCCCTGGTGCGTACACTCCACTGCGAAGTGTGATCATCGCGGTCGGAGGACGCGGCATGGGTGCTCCTGGGACTCCTCGACGTGAAGTGGTCACGGGGACTCCGCGCGCGGCCCGCGTGGACCACGCAGGCCATGGAGGCCACGGTCACGCCCGCCCCGGTGCCGTCCGGGCGGGTGCGAAGGACCCGGCCGTCGAATCCCTCGCCCTCCGTGCCCTGATACGACGTCAACTCCGGCTCGGCCTCCTCGCGTTCGGTCTGCTCGTCGTCCTCCTCGGACCGCTGCCCCTGGTCTTCGCCGCCCTGCCGTACACGGGGACCTGGCCGGGTGGCGCCCTGATCGTCTGGGCGGTTCTCGGCGTCGCCGTCTACCCGGCCCTCGTCGTCATCGGCCGCTGGTACGTCGTACGCGCCGAACGCAACGAACGGGACACCGCGGACCTCGCCGAGAGGGTCTGACGGTGACCGACGCTCCGCAGCACCGGCCCGGCCGCGCGGGGGCCGCCGGGTGAACCAGACGTACGGCATCGTGGCCGTGTCGGCGGCGGTCGTCGCGACCCTGGTGATCGGCTCGACGGGGCTGCGCATCTCCCGCACCACCTCCGACTTCTACGTCGCCTCCCGCACCGTTCCGCCGTACCTCAACGCCATGGCCATCAGCGGCGAGTACCTGTCGGCGGCCTCCTTCCTCGGCATCGCCGGACTCGTCGCCGCCGAGGGCGTCGAGATGCTCTGGTTCCCCGTCGGCTACGCCGCCGGCTACCTCGTGCTGCTCGTGTTCGTCGCCGCCCCGCTGCGCCGCTCCGGGGCGTACACCCTGCCCGACTTCGCCGACGCCCGGCTGGAGTCCAGGGCCGCCCGGCGCGTCGCCAGCGTGCTCGTCGTCGGCGTCGGCTGGCTCTACCTGCTGCCCCAGCTCCAGGGCGCGGGCCTCACCCTCGGCCTGGTCACCGGCGCACCGCGCTGGCTCGGCGGGGTGCTCGTCGCCGTAGTCGTCACCCTGGCCGTGGCCGCCGGCGGCATGCGCAGCATCACCTTCGTCCAGGCCTTCCAGTACTGCCTGAAACTGACCGCACTGCTCGTCCCCGCCATCTTCCTGGTGCTCGCCTGGCACGGCGACCCGCGCCCCGCCGACGCCCTGGACGAGCCGCCGACCTTCCGCCGGCACACCCAGGTCACCGTCGAGACCACCGTCCGCATCAGGATCGAGACGCCGCTGCGGGCCGTCGCGACCGGCGCCGTGGACGGACGGGACTACGACGACGGCCGCCTGCTGCTGGATCCCGGGGTGCACGAGGTGAGGGCCGGGACGACCCTCCGGTTCCCGCAGGACACCCCGGTGCCCGAGCGAGAGACCGACGACGGACGGCGCACCGGAGCCTCCAGCTGGGCGGCGCCCCTGTCGGGCGGCAAGGACGATCACCCGCTGTACACGACGTACGGGCTGATCTTCGCCACCTTCCTCGGCACCATGGGACTGCCCCACGTCCTCGTCCGCTTCTACACCAACCCCGACGGCCGCGCCGCCCGGCGCACCACCGTGATCGTGCTCGCCCTGGTCGGCGGCTTCTACCTGCTGCCGCCCCTCTACGGCCTGCTCGGCCGGATCTACGCCCCCGACCTGCTGCTCACCGGCACCACGGACGCCGCCGTGCTCGTCCTGCCGGAACGGCTCGTCGGCGGCCCGGGCGGCGACCTGCTCGGCGCGCTGATCGCCGCCGGCGCCTGTGCCGCCTTCCTGTCCACCGCCTCCGGGCTCACCCTGTCCGTCGCGGGCGTGCTCAGCCAGGACGTCCTGCCCTCCCTCGGCGTCCGCCACTTCCGGCTGGCGACGCTCCTGGCGGTCGCCGTGCCCGTCACGGTGAGCGTGGCCGCCGGCAACCTCCCCGTCGCCAACGCCGTCGGCCTCGCCTTCGCGGTGGCCGCCTCCTCCTTCTGCCCGCTGCTGGTGCTCGGCATCTGGTGGCGCGGCCTCACCGCGCCCGGCGCCATCGCGGGACTGCTCACCGGCGGCGGCAGCGCCCTCGTCGCGGTCGCCCTGACCATCGCCGGGCCCCTGACCGACGGCTGGGCGCACACCCTCCTCGCCTGGCCGGCCGTGTGGTCCGTACCGCTCGGCTTCCTGACCATGATCCTGGTCTCCCTGGCCACCCGGGACCGGATCCCGGCCGGCACCGAGGCCGCGATGGCCCGCCTCCACCTGCCCGAACGCCCCGCCGGCCAGGGCGCGCCCACCACCCGCCGAGGAGTGACCACCCCATGACGACCCACCCGCCCGCGGCCGAGGGGGCCCGCGCGTGAACGGGTTCGCCCTCCTCGCCGCCGGGGCCCCGCTGTTGTTCGCCGGGGGCCTCGCCGCCGGACGCCTGCTCGCCCGCCGCGCCGCCGAGGGCGGGACGGACCCCGGTACCCCCGTGGAACGCGCCACCTTCCACACCCTGCACACCGCGTCGGAGGCCGCGCCCCCGCTGCGCGCCGGACTCACCGAGGACGCGGCCCGCAAGGCGGTACGACGGCTCCGGCCGCTGTTCGGCACGGCCGCGCTCGGCCTCACCGAGCGGGACCGGCCGCTGGCCTGGGACGGACCGGGCCGGCACCACGAGGACACCGTCCTGGACCGGGTCCGTCAGGTGCTGGACACCGGCCGCGCCCAGACCTTCGCCGTCGGCTGCCCGGACCCGGACTGTCCCGTGCGCTGGGGCGCCGCCGTGCCGCTCACCGTCGACCGGCGGGTGCTCGGCGCCCTCGTCGTGCTCGGCGTCCGGGAGTCGGCGTCCCTCCTGCGGGCCGCCGAGGAGGTGGCGCGCTGGGTCTCCGTACAGCTCGAACTCGCCGAGCTGGACCGGGCCCGCACGGGACTGATCGAGGCGGAGATCCGGGCGCTGCGCGCGCAGATCTCCCCGCACTTCATCTACAACTCCCTCGCGGCGATCGCCTCGTTCGTCCGCACCGACCCCGAGCGGGCACGCGAGCTCCTGCTGGAGTTCGCCGACTTCACCCGCTACTCCTTCCGCCGGCACGGTGAGTTCACCACCCTGGCCGAGGAACTGCGTTCCATCGAGCAGTTCCTGGAACTGGTCCGTGCCCGGTTCGGGCAGCGGCTGCGCGTGACCCTGCAGATCGCCCCCGAGGTACTGCCCGTGACGGTGCCCTTCCTGTGCCTCCAGCCGCTGGTGGAGAACGCCGTCAAGCACGGGCTGGAGGAGAGCGTCGAGCGCAGCCGGATCAGCATCACGGCGCTGGACGAGGGGGCGCTGGCCCGGATCGTCATCGAGGACAACGGGGTCGGCATGGAACCGGACCGGCTGCGCCGGATCCTGCGCGGCGAGGGCAGCCCGACGGCGGGCATCGGGCTGCGCAACGTGGACGAGCGGCTGCGGCAGGTCTACGGCGACGACCACGGGCTGGTGATCGAGACCGGCGTCGGAGCCGGCATGAAGATCACCATCCGCATCCCCAAGTACCGGCCGGGGGTGCACAGCACACCCCCGCGCACGGCGTCCGGCAGCGCCTGAGGGCGGCAGGCCGGCCGGGACGTCAGCGACCGGTTGCCGGGGGCTGTGCCTGCTTGCGCTGCCGCCGGGCCGCCATCACCGCGTAGACGATGATCCCGACGAACAGGAACAGCACGCCCTGGTAGACCGCCGCGTAGCCGGCGCCCGCCATCAGCCACACCGAGAAGGCCGCGGCCACCGCGGTGACCACGCCGTCCCGTACCAGCCGGGCCCGGTCGACCGCCTCGGGACGGCCGGACACGAGGTGGAAGATCTGCGCGGCGGTCGCCAGCAGATACGGCACCGTCGCGGTGAACGTGGTGACCAGCACCAGGACCTCGAAGACCTTGCCCGAGCCCGAGAAGTAGTTGTAGACGGTGAGCAGCGAGGCGAGGACGACCGTCACGCCCACCCCGACCGTGGGCACGCCCCGCCGCCGGCGCGTGAAGGCGCTCGGGAACAGCCCGTCGCGGGCCGCCGCGTACGGCGTCTGGGCGCTCAGCAGGGTCCAGCCGTTGAGGCAGCCGGTCATCGACACCAGGGCGGCGAGCGCCACGGCCGTACCGCCCCAGCCGCCGCCGAACATCGTGTTCACGGCGTCCGAGAACGGCGCGGTGGAGGTCACCAGACGATCGTGCGCGACCGTGCCGAACACCGACAGCGTGCCCAGCAGGTACACCAGCGCCGCGCCGGCGGTGCCGATCACGGTGGCGCGCCCCACGTTGCGGCGGGCGTTCCTGACCTCGCCCGCGCTGACGGCGGCGGACTCCACCCCCAGGTAGGAGAAGAGCAGCAGGGCGGCGGAGGCGGACACCGCGCCGACCGCGCTCTGGCCGCTGGAGTTGAACGGGCCGAGCCGGTCGGGGTCGAAGAAGAACAGCCCGCCGACCGCGACGAGCAGCAGCGGCACGAACTTCAGCACGGTGGACACCAACTGCACGGCACCCACGTACCGGGTGCCCGCGAAGTTGGCGAGCGCGGGCAGCCACTGGAGGGCCAGCGCGGCCAGGCAGGCGGTCCAGCGGTGCTGGTTCACCGGGATCAGCACGTCGAGGTACCCGACGGCGGCCACGGCGAGCGCGGCGTTCGACACCCAGGTGGTGATCCAGTACGACCAGGCCGCCAGGAACCCCGCGAAGTCGCCGAACGCCTCGCGGGCGTAGACGTAGGGGCCGCCGGTGCGCGGGTCGCGCGCGGCGAGCCGGCCGAAGACCAGGGCCAACGCGATGGCGCCGACGGTGAGCACGCCGAAGGCGACCAGGCTGACCGTGCCGTAGGGAGCGATGGAGGCGGGGAGCAGGAAGATGCCGCCGCCGATGATGTTGCCCATGACCAGCGCGGTGGCGACGGGCAGGCCGAACCTGCGGGCATGCCTGCCGGTGTCGCCGTGCGGGTCCTCGACGGGAGCCGTGGGGGTCTCCGCGGGGATCTCCGCGGGGGCCGGAGCCGACTGCGGGACGGTTCCGGTGTTGTGCATGGGTGGTGCGCCTCTCATGGAACTGACGTTCCCGGGATCACCGGGACGCGTCCCATGGTCGGGGATGTACCGATGTGGCTCAAAATCGCCGCTTTTTGTTCCGTACGGGCCGCCGGATCGTGCAAAAAGCGTCGCGGCGCGCATCCCCGGCCGTGATATGTCCGGTGCCGGAGGCGATCAGTCCGTCGCCGCCGCCCACAGGCTGCGCACATGCCCAAGGTGCCGGGTCATGATCGCACGCACCGCCTTCTCGTCGCGCTCCAGCAGGGCGTCCAGCAGCTCCAGGTGCTCCTCGGCGGAGGCGAGCAGCCGGCCCGCCTCCACCAGCGCGGTCAGACCGTACAGACGGGAGCGTTTGCGCAGGTCGGCGACGACCTCGACCAGGTGGGCGTTGCCCGCCAGGGCGAGCAGCCCGAGGTGGAAGCGGGTGTCGGCCTCGACGTAGGCGATCAGGTCGCCCGCCACCGCGGCGGTGACGATCTCCCGGGCCGCCGGGCGCAGCGCCTCCAGGGAGACGCGGTCGGCCGTGCGGGCCAGGTCCACCACGGTGGGGATCTCGATGAGCGCCCGGATGTGCGTGTACTCGTCGAGCTGCCGGTCGGAGACGGCGGTGACCCGGAAGCCCTTGTTGGGCACGGTGTCGACCAGCCCCTCCTTGGCCAGGTCGAGCATCGCCTCCCGCACCGGCGTGGCCGAGACGCCGAACCGCGCGGCCAGCGAGGGCGCCGAGTACACCTCGCCCGGCCGCAGCTCACCCGCGACGAGCGCGGCGCGCAGGGCGTCCGCGACCCGCTCGCGGTAGCTGCTCCGCCGGCCGCCGAGCCGGGGGAGCGCGGGCATCTGGGCGCCCTGGGTGTTCTGTGCCATGTCACGCATCACCGGGGTGAGTGTAGAGGACGCTAGAGGACGAACCCCTCCGGGAACGGATCGGTCGGGTCCAGCAGGTACTGCGCGGTACCGGTGATCCAGGCGCGGCCGGTGAAGCTGGGCAGCACGGCCGGCACCCCGCCGACCTCCGCGGTCCCCAGCAGCCGGCCGGTGAAGCGGGTGCCGATGAACGACTCGTTCACGAACTCGGTGTGCAGCGGGAGTTCGCCGCGCGCGTGCAATTGCGCCATGCGCGCGCTGGTGCCCGTGCCGCACGGGGAGCGGTCGAACCAGCCGGGGTGGATGACCATGGCGTGCCGGGATTGCCGGGCCGTGGCGCCGGGTGCGTAGAGGTGGACGTGGTGACAGCCCCGGATCGAGGGATCCTCCGGATGCACCGGCTCCGCCTCCGCGTTGATCGCGTCCATCAGGGACAGACCGGCCGCGAGGATGTCGTCCTTGCGGGCGCGGTCGAAGGGCAGCCCGAAGGCGTCGAGCGGCAGGATCGCGTAGAAGTTGCCGCCGTAGGCCAGGTCGTAGGTGACGGTACGCCCGTCCGGGAGGGTGATCTCGCGGTCCAGGGCGACGGCGAACGACGGCACGTTCCGCAGCGTCACGTTCCGCGCGGCGCCGTCCTCCACCGCGACCTCGGCGATCACGACCCCCGCCGGGGTGTCGAGCCGGATCGTGGTCACCGGTTCCGTGACCTCCACCATGCCGGTCTCGACCAGCACGGTCGCCACGCCGATCGTGCCGTGCCCACACATCGGCAGGTAGCCGGAGACCTCGATGTAGACCACGCCCCAGTCGCAGTCCGGGCGGGTCGGCGGCTGAAGGATCGCGCCGCTCATCGCGGAGTGCCCGCGCGGCTCGTTCATCAGCAGCTGCTTGACGTCGTCGCGGTGTTCGCGGAACCACAGCCGCCGTTCGTTCATGGTCGCCCCCGGGACGGTGCCGATCCCGCCGGTGATCACGCGGGTCGGCATGCCCTCGGTGTGCGAGTCGACGGCGTGCAGGACGAGTCTGCTGCGCATGGTCCGGCTCCTCTCACGCCAGGCCGGCGGCGACGGCCTTCTCGGTGGCCGCGCGGACCGCGGCCTCCTGCTCGGGCAGCAGCGGCACCCGCGGCGGACGCACCGGGCCGCCGTACCGCCCGACGACGTCCATGGAGAGCTTGATCGCCTGGACGAACTCCGTCTTCGAGTCCCAGCGCAGCAGGGGGTGCAACTGCCGGTACAGGGGGAGCGCGGTGCTGAGGTCACCGGCCAGCGCGGCCCGGTACAGCTCCGCCGAGGCGCGCGGCAGCGCGTTCGGATAGCCGGCCACCCAGCCCTTGGCGCCGGCCACCGCCAGCTCCAGCAGCACGTCGTCGGCGCCGATCAACAGGTCCAGCTCCGGGGCCAGCTCGGCGATGCGGTAGGCACGGCGGACGTCACCGGAGAACTCCTTGACGGCGTGGACGAGCCCCTCGCCGTGCAGCCGGGCGAGGAGCTCGGGCACCAGGTCGACCTTGGTGTCGATCGGGTTGTTGTACGCCACCACCGGCAGGCCCGCCTTCGCGACCTCCGTGTAGTGGGCGAGGACCGACCGTTCGTCGGCGCGGTAGGCGTTGGGCGGCAGCAGCATCACCGACGCGCAGCCGGCCTCGGCCGCCCGCTCGGCCCAGCGGCGGGCCTCGGCCGCGCCGTAGGCGGCGACGCCCGGCATCACCCGCTCCCCGCCGATCGCGGCCACGGCGGTCTCCACCACCCGGGTGCGTTCCTCGGGGGTGAGCACCTGGTACTCGCCGAGCGAGCCGTTCGGCACGACGCCGTCGCAGCCGTTCGCGACGAGCCAGGCGCAGTGCTCGGCGTAGCGGTCGTGGTCGACCGAGAGGTCGGCGCGCAGGGGGAGGGCGGTGGCGACGAGGATGCCGCGCCAGGGGCGGCGGGGCTCGGGGTTGCTCATGGTGATCCCTCATTCAATGGGGTGTGACATATTACTGGGCGGTTGGGGCGGTCGGCTCGGGGTCCGGGAGGCGGACGTCAGGGTTCGGGAGGCCGGCCCCGGGTTCGGGAAGCCGGCCTCGGGTTCGGAAGCCGAGCTCGGGTTCGATCCCGGTTCCGGCAGCCGACTCGCGGGGAGCCGATCCCGGGTTCGGACCAGCCGACTCGCGGGAAGGCCGATCCCGGGTTCGGGGAGCCGGCTCGCGGTGCCCAGGCGGGCCGTCTCACTCCGTCTCCGGCAGGGCGGCCAGGACGCCGAGCGGCACCGGCCGGGCGAACGGCCGCCGTCCGGGATCGAGCGGGCAGCCGGTCAGGCCCGCCACCGCGGGCGCGCACATCCGTCCCTGGCACCAGCCCATCCCGGCCCGGGTGAGCAGCTTCACCGTGCGCAGGTCTCCCGCGCCGAGCGAGCCGACGGCCTCGCGCACCTCCCCGGCGGTGACCTCCTCGCAGCGGCACACCACCGTCTCGTCCGGGATCCGGTCCGCCCAGCCGGCCGGTGGGGCGTACACCGCGTCCAGGGCCGTCGCGAACGCGCGCAGCCGGGTGCGGGCCCGGGCGGCGGCGGCCCAGCCGCCCGGGTCGGGGGCGGTCCCGCGCAGCCGGGCGGCGGCCGAGCGTCCGGCGATGTGCCCCTCGGCGAGCGCGAGCGCCGCGCCGCCGACACCGGTGGCCTCCCCGGCGGCCCAGACGCCGGGCACATCGGTGCGCTGTTCGGCGTCGACCCGTACGGCGGTGCCGGACAGGGTGCAGCCGAGGGTCTCCGCGAGGTCGGTGTGCGGCAGCATGCCGTGGCCCACGGCCAGGGTGTCGCAGGGGATGCGCCGGGCGCTGCCGGGCCGCGGGCGTCCGTCCCGGCCGAGCGCGGCCACCGTCACCGCCTCCAGCCGGTCGGCGCCGTGCGCCGCCACGACGGTGTGCCGGGGCAGGGTGCGCACGCCGTGCCGCAGCAGCCGGGCCGCGTATCCGGCGCCCTCGGCGAGTTTGCCGGGCTGCGCGGCCAGGGCGGGCGCCCGGTGAAGCAGCGCGCCGGGACCGGCGGACTCCACCAGCGCGGCGACGCGCGCGCCGGCCGCGGCGAGCCCGGCGGCCACCGGCAGCAGCAGCGGCCCGGTCCCGGCCACCACCACCGTACGGCCGGGCAGTACGAGGCCGCCCTTGAGCATGGCCTGCGCGCCGCCCGCCGTGACGACGCCGGGCAGTGTCCAGCCGGGGAAGGGCAGCACCCGCTCGTACCCGCCGGTGGCGAGCAGGACCGCGTCGGCGCGCACGGTGACGCCGTCCTCCTGCGTCGGGCCGAGCAGGGCGTGCACGGCGAACGCCCCGGAGGGGGAGTCCCGTGCGACGCACCAGACGTGATGGTCGGTCAGGTGGGTGATCCGGCCGGCCGCGCGGTGCCGTTCCAGACCGTCCCGCAACCGCTCCCAGGTGCGCCACTGGTGGTGCAGGGCCTGCGGTCGGCGCGCGCCGAGGGCGGTGGCGGGCTGCCGGTAGAACTGTCCGCCGGCCTGGTCCGCGGCGTCGACCAGGGTCACCTGGACGCCGCGTGCGGCCGCCGCCAGCGCGGCGGCGAGCCCGGCCGGGCCCGCGCCGACGACGGCGAGGCGCGGTCGTTCAGTCATCGTCCCGGCCCGTCCCCTCCTGCGTGCGGATGTCGTCTCCCGGGCGCACCGGGACCAGGCAGGCCCGTTGGTCGGGGCGGCCGTTGACGGTGACCAGGCAGTCGAAGCACACCCCGATCCCGCAGAACACCCCGCGGGGCCGCCCGGCGCCCCGTGTGCCGCGCCATGCCGTCACGCCCGCCGCCCACAGCGCCGCCGCGACCGTCTGGCCCGGCAGTGCCTCCAGGGGCCGGCCGTCGAAGGTCACGGTGCAGGGCGGGCCCGGCCGGGCCCGGGTCAACTCCCTCGGATTCACCGGACGTCGCCTCCCTCGGTGTCGAAACGCTCCGGCCGGAACGGCGTGAGGTCCAGCTCCGGCGCCTTACCGGTGAGCGCCTGCGCGATCAACTGCCCGGTTCCGGGGGCGAGTCCGATGCCGGCGCCCTCGTGCCCGCAGGCGTGGAACAGACCGGGCACCCGCGGATCGGGTCCGATCGCCGGCAGATGGTCCGGCAGGTACGGCCGGAAGCCCGCGTACGTGCGCAGCGCGCGGACCCCCGCCAGGAAGGGGAACAGACCGATCGCCCCGGCGGCGAGCGCCCGCGTCGCGGTCAGCGACAACGACCGGTCGAAGCCGACCCGTTCCCGGGTGGAGCCGATCAGCACCGGACCGGCGGCCGTGCCCTCCACGACCGGTGAGCTGCGCAGCGCGGCCGAGTCGCTGGCGACGTCGGACACGTAGTCCGCGGCGTACACCTTGTGCCGGATCCTGCGCGGCAGCGGCTCGGTGACCAGCACGAAGCCGCGCCGGGGGAGCACCGGCAGCCGGACGCCGGCGAGCGAGGCGAGGTCCCCGCCCCAGGTGCCGGCCGCGTTCACCACCGCCGGTGCGTGGATGTCGCCCCGGTCGGTGCGGACGCCGTGGACCGCTCCCCGCGCGGTGCGCAGCACCCCGGTCACCGTACGGCCGGTGTGCAGGGCGGCGCCGGAGGCGCGGACCAGATGTGCGGCGGCCAGCGCGGGCATCACCTGGGCGTCCTGCGGGTAGTGCACGGCGCCCGCCATGCCGGGCGCCAAGTGCGGTTCCAGTTCTGCGAGTCGTTCGGCGCCGACCGGTACGGCGGTGACGCCGGCGGTCCGCTGCTCCGCGGCGAAGTCCCGCAGCGCGGCCAGGGCGCCGGGCGTCGAGGCGACCACGAGGCCGCCCTTGGGTTCGTACTCGATCGCGGCGCCCAGCTCCTCCGCGAGCCCGGCCCACAACCGGGCTGACAGCAGCGCGAGTTCGAGCTCCGGGCCCGGCTCCTTGTCGGAGACGAGCAGGTTGCCCTCGCCGGCCCCGGTGGTGCCGCCGGCCACGGGGCCGCGGTCCACCAGCCGTACGTCGAGTCCGGCGCGCGCGGCGTACAGGGCACAGGCCGCGCCCGTCATCCCGGCCCCGACGACCACGACATCGCAGGTCAGTAGCTTCGCCACGCCAGTACTATGTCACATGTTCCTCTCGGTGAGGAGTACCCGTCGCCGCCTCCGATTCCCAGGCGTGGACGCCCCCTTGACGTCGTACGGAGCCCGATCGACACTCCAGGGAGGGAATCCTAGTGAACAGGTAGGGAATCATGGCGCGCCGCGAAACGGGCACCGGCCGGACGCCGTTGCGCGCACCCCTGCTCACCTCCCGTCGCCACATCGACCTGCAGCGCGTCTGCAGCGCGATCAGCCGCCACCGCTGAGCCGGGCCGCCCCTTTCGCACCCACCGACCGGTCACGCCCGCGCCGGCGCACCCCTCCGCACACCCACCACCCGGGGAGACGCATGTCCATCACTCCGCTCGCCGCCGTCCCGTCCACCCGCGGTACCCCGCCCGTCTTCCGGGGCCGGATCGGCCGGGACGCGCGCAGCGGCCACTACGCCGTGCCCCACCGCTACCGGCTCCATCTGTCGACCGCCTGCCCCGACGGGCTGCGCCTCGCCGTCGGCCACAGCCTGCTCGGCCTGGACACCCGCTGTCCCGTCACCCTCCTGCCCGCCGTCCCGGACTGTCCCGGCGGCGGCCACGCGGCGCTCCGCCCGCTCTACGAGGCGAGCGCCCACCACTACACCGGCCCGGCGCTCGCGCCCGTGCTCAGCGACGACTGGTCCGGACGCATCGTCAGCACCCACACCCCCGACATCCTGCGCGACCTGGACAGGTTCCGGCCGGGCGGCGACGCCCGCCTGTACCCTGCCGGCCTGGAGTCCGTGATCGAGGCCGTCGAGCGGATGTGCGCCGAGGGCATCGAGGAGGCCGCGCAGCGCGCCGGACGCGCCGGTGCCGACCCGGCCGAACGGGCCGCCGCGCTCGACGCGCTGCTGGACACCCTGGGCCGGCTGGAGCGGCGGCTGAGCGGCGAGGAGTACCTGGCCGACGACCGGCTCACCGCCGCCGACATCGAGTTGTGGGTCACCCTCGTGCAGCTCGACACCGTCCACCGCTGCCACCTCGACGCCTCCGCCGTGCACCGCATCGCCGACCACCGCGCCCTGTGGGCCTACGCCCGCCGCCTGGCCGCCCACCCCGCCTTCGGCCGCCACCTCGACCTTCGAGGCATCGCCCGCCGCCACCACGGCCGCTGTCAGGGCCTGGAGGCCGCCGGGGCCGCTGTCCAGATCCTGGACTGGGCAGGCCATGCCGCGGACGCCCCGGACGCTTCGCGCAGGTGAGAGCGGGCAGCCGATGTCCACTGGGCGGACGGCCGTTGACATTCGAACGGGCAACTGCCTTACTTACGGCTCAGAACGGTCATGAGCGTCAGCGCCAAGCCCTGGCTCGCTGACCGGCAACCCTCGCACCGCGGTGGGGTGCCCCAGGTGACGACCGGACCGGACGACGTTTTCGGTAAGCGCGAGGCCCCACGGGGCCGGAACAGTGACAGGTGACGCCATGTACGCAGCTCCCAGGACGGCCGTGAGCCGCCCCCAGGGCTGCGTACCGTCGTACGCCGGTCTCCTCGTCGCCGACCGCGCCGTCGATCTGCTCCGCGTGAACAGCGCACTGTGTACCGCACCGGGCTCTGCCCGCTGTCAGGGCTGACGTCTCCCTCCCAGCCCCGCGTTCCCGCCGCACACCGTCCGTCCGGTGTGCCGTTATCCGCCCAGCCCCCGGTTCCGCGCCTGTCCGTGCGCCACCTCGTGCCGCAGTGCCGTCGTGGCCCACCTCCGCTCCCGCGCGGCCCCGGGGTGACCGACTCCGCCGGAGCCCGCCATGAGTGAACCCCCAGGCGCCGCCGTCTCCCTAGCCGAGGCGCCGGCCACCGCCGACACACCGTCAGAGCCCCAGTCGGCACAGCGGATCCAGCCGCTGCGCCGGCCCGGCCGGTGGATCGTCACCGCCGTCGTGCTCGTGCTCGTCGCGCAGATCCTGCACGGACTGGTCACGAACCCCTTCTACCAGTGGGACCGCTTCCGCTACTGGTTCCTGCGCCCCACCGTCCTCGACGGCCTCGTCGTCACCCTCGAAGTGGCCGCGCTCAGCGCCGTCCTGGGGCTCCTCGGCGGCATCCTGCTGGCACTCGCCCGGCTCTCCGGCAGTCCGGTGCTGCGCGCGGTCAGCTGGACCTACACCTGGCTGTTCCGCTCCGTACCGCTCATCGTCGTACTGATCTTCCTGTACAACTTCAGCGCCCTGTACAGGACGTTGAGCCTCGGCGTGCCCTTCGGACCCGCCTTCGTCACCTTCGACGAGTCCCGGCTGGCCACGGACATGACGATCGCCGTCATCGGCCTCAGCCTCAACGAGGCGGCGTACGCGGCGGAGGTGGTCCGCGGCGGCATCCTCTCCGTCGACCAGGGACAGCACGAGGCGGCCGCCGCGCTCGGTCTGCCCAAGGGCTACCAGTTCCGCAGGATCGTCTTCCCGCAGGCCCTCAGGTCCATCACCCCGAACTACGTGAACCAGCTCATCGGCCTCATCAAGAGCACGTCCCTGGTCTTCTACGTGTCGCTGCTCGACCTGTTCGGCGCGGTGCAGTCGATGGGCAGCACCTACCCCGGTGACGTCGTGCCGCTGCTGATGGTCGCCACCGTCTGGTACCTGATCCTCACCAGCGCCGTGTCCGTCGTCCAGTTCTACGTCGAGCGGTACTACGCCCGGGGTGCCACCCGCACCCTGCCCCCGACCCCCTTGCAGAAGGCCCGGGCCGGCCTCGCCGACCTGCGGGCCCGGCTGAGCCGGGAGGCCGCCGTATGACCACCGCGCAGACCCTCCCGAAGGCCGCCCCCGCCGCGCTCGAAGTGCACGGCGTCCACAAGTGGTACGGCTCCCACCGCGTCCTCGACGGCATCGACCTGACCGTCCGCCCCGGCGAGGTCACGGTGATCCTCGGACCGTCCGGCTCCGGCAAGTCCACGCTGCTCAGGGTCGTCAACCATCTGGAGAAGCCCGAGATCGGCCACGTCAGCGTGGGCGGCGAGCTGATCGGGGTGAAGCGGCACGGCGACCGGCTGAAGGAACTCAGCGAGCGCGCCATCCTCGCCCAGCGCAGCCGGATCGGCTTCGTCTTCCAGAACTTCAACCTCTTCCCGCACCTGACCGTCCTGGAGAACGTCGCAGCGGCCCCCGCCGCCACCGGCAGGCTGACCAGGGCGGCGGCCCAGGAACTCGCCCGCGAACTCCTCGACCGGGTCGGCCTCGGCGACAAGACCGGCGCCTACCCGCGGCAGTTGTCCGGCGGCCAGCAGCAACGCGTCGCCATCGCCCGCGCCCTCGCCCTGCGGCCCGGGATCATCCTCTTCGACGAGCCGACCTCGGCGCTCGACCCCGAACTCGTCGGCGAGGTGCTGGCCGTCATCAAGGATCTGGCCACCAGCGGCACCACGCTCGTCATCGTCACCCACGAGATCGGCTTCGCCCGCGAGGTCGCCGACCGGGTCGTCTTCATCGACGGCGGCCGGATCGTCGAACAGGGCCCGCCCGGTGAGGTGCTGGACCGGCCCCGGCACCCACGGACCCGGGAGTTCCTCGGCAAGGTGCTCTGACGGCAGCCGCCGCCCGCCCTCCACGACACCCCGCTCACCTCCCCCCATCGTTCATCTCTTTCATCACTCACCGCTCTCATCAGCGAGACAAGGACAGCCACGCCATGCCTACGCACATCTCCCGACGCGCCCTGATCCGCGGCATCACCACGGCGACCGCCGTCGCCACCCTCGCCACCGGGCTCGCCGCCTGCGGGGGCGACAGCGAGGCCGTCACCAAGACCGACACCACCGGCACGGTGACCGTGGGACGGCTGTCCAACGGGGCCGCCAAGGAGACCGCGCTGAAGGTCTCCGAGGTGAAGTCCATCAGCGCCGAACTGCCCGCCTCGGTGCGCAGGAGCGGCAAGCTCGTCATCGGCGTCGGGGCTCTGCCCTCGGGCTCCGCGCCCCTGAACTTCGTGGGCAGCGACCAGAAGACCCTCACCGGCTCCGAGCCCGACCTCGGCCGCCTGGTGGCCGCGGTCCTCGGCCTGAAGCCCGAGATCAGGAACTCCACCTGGGAGAACCTCTTCGTCGGCGTCGACAGCGGCAAGGTCGACGTGGCGTTCTCCAACGTCACCGTCACCGAGGAACGCAAGCGGAAGTACGAGTTCGCCTCCTACCGCAAGGACAACCTGGCCTTCGAGGTGCTGAGGAAGAACGCCTGGAACTTCGACGGCGACTACGAGAACCTCGCCGGCAAGACGGTCAGCGTGGGCGCCGGCACCAACCAGGAGAAGATCCTCCTGGAGTGGAAGGCCAAGCTGGCCAAGGAGGGCAAGAAGCTCACCGTCAAGTACTTCCCGGACCAGAACGCCACCAACCTGGCGCTGAGCAGCGGCAAGATCGACGCCTTCTTCGGCCCCAACCCCGCGGTCGCCTACCGCGCCCGGCAGACCGCGAACACCCCCAACGCCACCCGCAACGCGGGCACCTTCTCCGGCGCCGGCGAGACGCTCCAGGGTCTGATCGCCGCCACCGCCAAGAAGGACAGCGGACTCGCCAAGCCGCTCGCCGACGCCCTCAACCACCTGATCGAGCACGGCCAGTACGGCAAGTGGCTGGCCTCCTACGGCCTGTCCAACGAGTCCGTGGCGAAGTCCGAGGTCAACCCGCCCGGGCTGCCGCTGGACAACTCCTGACCAGACATCGATTCATCGACATGAAGTCAAGAGAGGGGATCGCTTCCGTGGCTCACCCGACCGACGTCCGCCCGGGCGCGGCCCCGCTCCTGCCCGCCGACCCCGTCCTGGACAACGCGGTCTGGGCCGCCCTCGCCGGCCCGCACGCCCATCTCGCCGACCGGTACGGCCGCGCGGCCCGCTACCGGCCGGAGACCTACGCCTTCGCGGCGCTCGCCGACCCGGCGGACCCGGCGGCCTGGGCCGACCTGCACACGCTCGTCGGTCCGGGAAACCCCGTACGGGTCAGGCCGGTCGAACGGGTTCCCGACGGCTGGGAGGTCCTCGGCGAGGGCACGGGAGTCCAGCTCGTGGACACCGCGCTGCGGGCCGCACCGGACCCGGAGGCGGTCCGCCTGACAGCCGGCGACGTCCCCGAGATCCTCGATCTGGTGGCCCGCACCCGGCCGGGCCCCTTCCTGAGCCGGACCGTCGAGATGGGCACCTACCTCGGCATCCGGCACCGGGGCAGGCTCGTCGCCATGGCGGGGGAGAGGCTGCGGCCGCCCGGCTGGACCGAGATCAGCGCCGTGTGCACCGACCCCGCCTACCGCGGCCGGGGACTGGCCACCCGGCTGGTGCGCGCGGTCGCGGCCGGCATCCGGGACCGCGGGGACACCCCGTTCCTGCACGCCGCGGCCGACAACACGACCGCTGTCCGGCTCTACGAGTCGATCGGGTTCACCCTGCGCCGCCGCTCCCGCATCGTGCAGCTGCGCAGCCCGGGAACAACCGGAGCCGGCCGGACGTTGGACGTCACGACGAGATCCGCCAGGCGGACGCCGACCCGGCCCGCCGCGCCCGACGGACGGAGGTGACGGCCGTGACCCGAGTGCCCCCGCGGGCGCGCCCGCCGCGCGCCCCGCACCCGTACCGGTCCGTCCGTCTGCACTCCCGGCCGCACATAGACCTCCAGCGCGTGTCCGCCGCGCTCTGTCGCCACTGACCTCTTCCCGGCCCTCGCCCCGGCCCGGGGCTCCTCCCGCCGCGCCCGCCCGCGGCCGACGCCGCCCGCCAGGCCGCCGCCGGCCCCGCGAGCCGGCGTCCCCGAACGGACATCAAGGAAGGCACCCACGTGTCGTCAACCCCTGCCGCACCCCTGCACCTCGCCGTCGCCCTGGACGGCACCGGATGGCACCCGGCGTCCTGGCGCGAGCCGGTCGCCCGCCCCCGCGACCTGTTCACCGCCGGCTACTGGACCGACCTGATCACCGAGGCCGAACGCGGCCTGCTCGACTTCGTCACCATCGAGGACGGCCTCGGCCCGCAGTCCTCCCGCCTCCTCGCCCCCGACGAGCGCACCGACCAGGTCCGCGGCCGGCTCGACGCGGTCCTCATCGCCTCCCGCGTCGCCCCGGTCACCCGGCACATAGGCCTGGTCCCGACCGTGGTGGCCACACACACCGAGCCCTTCCACATCTCGAAGGCGATCGCCACCCTCGACTACGTCAGCACCGGACGCGCGGGCCTGCGGGTGCGCACCGACTTCCGCCCGGACGAGGCCGCGCACTTCGGGCGGCGCACCATCCCCCGCATCGACGGCTTCGACAGCCCGGACGCGCGGGCAACCATCACCGACCTGTTCGACGAGGCCGCCGATTACGTGGAAGTGGTCCGCCGGCTCTGGGACAGCTGGGAGGACGACGCCGAGATCCGGGACGCGGCGACCGGCCGCTTCATCGACCGGGACAAGCTGCACTACATCGACTTCGAGGGCCGCTGGTTCAGCGTCAAGGGCCCGTCCATCACGCCCCGCCCGCCGCAGGGCCAGCCCCTGGTCACCGCCCTCGCCCACCAGACCGTCCCGTACCGCCTCGTGGCCCGCCAGGCCGACGTCGGCTATGTCACCCCGCACGACGCGGACCAGGCGCGGGCGATCGTCGCCGAGATCCGCGCCGAACAGCAGGCGGCGGGCCGCGCCGACGAGACGCTGCACGTCTTCGGCGACCTCGTCGTCTTCCTGGACGACAGCCCGGCCGGCGCCGAGGACCGCCGCGACCGCCTCGACACCCTCGCGGGCGAGCCCTACACCAGCGACGCCCGGATCTTCACCGGTACGGCCGCCCAACTCGCCGATCTGCTGGAGGAGTTGGCGGCGGGCGGGCTGACCGGCTTCCGGCTGCGGCCCGCGGTCGCCGGCCACGACCTGCCCCGGATCACCCGGGACCTGGTACCCGAGCTGCGGCGCCGCCGCCGCTTCCGGGACGCCTACGAGGCCGGCACCCTGCGCGGCCTCCTCGGCCTCGCCCGCCCCGCCAACCGCTACGCAGCAGCCTGAACGCCGGAGAGGACGACCGTACCGCCATGAGCAAGCCGCTGAAGCAGATCCACCTGGCCGCCCACTTCCCCGGCGTCAACAACACCACCGTGTGGAGCGACCCGGCCGCCGGCAGCCACATCGAGTTCAGCTCCTTCGCGCACTTCGCGCGGACCGCCGAACGCGCCAAGTTCGACTTCCTGTTCCTCGCCGAGGGACTCCGGCTGCGCGAGCAGGGCGGAAAGATCTACGACCTGGACGTGGTCGGCCGCCCCGACACCTTCACCGTGCTGGCCGCGCTCGCCGCCGTCACCGACCGGCTCGGCCTGACCGGCACCATCAACTCCACGTTCAACGAGCCGTACGAGGTGGCCCGGCAGTTCGCGAGCCTCGACCACCTCTCCGGCGGCCGGTCCGCCTGGAACGTGGTCACCTCCTGGGACGCCTTCACCGGCGAGAACTTCCGGCGCGGCGGCTTCCTGCCGCAGGAGGAGCGCTACTCCCGCGCCAAGGAGTTCCTCGCCACCGCACACGAACTGTTCGACTCCTGGCGCGGTGACGAGATCATCGCGGACCAGGCCACCGGCACCTTCCTCCGGGACGCCAAGGCCGGTGCCTTCGTGCACCAGGGGCAGCACTTCGACATCCACGGCCGGTTCGACGTCCCACGCTCCCCGCAGGGCCGCCCCGTCATCTTCCAGGCGGGCGACTCCGACGAGGGCCGCGAGTTCGCCGCCGCCGGCGCGGACGCGATCTTCAGTCGGTACTCCACCCTGAAGGAGGGCCAGGCCTTCTACACCGACGTCAAGTCCCGCCTCGCCGCGTACGGCCGCCGCCCCGACCAGCTCCTCATCCTCCCCGCGGCGACCTTCGTCCTCGGCGACACCGACCAGGAGGCCGCCGAACTCGCCCGCGAGGTGCGCCGGCAGCAGGTCAGCGGGGCCACCGCCATCAAGCACCTGGAGTTCGTCTGGAACCGGGACCTGTCGGCGTACGACCCGGAGGGCCCGCTGCCCGACGTGGACCCGGTGGTGAGCGAGGACCACATCTCCCGGGGCCGCGCCCAGGTACGGATGTACCGGGACCCGGTGGCCATCGCCCGCGAGTGGCGGCAGCTCGCCGAGGCCAACAGGTGGTCCATCCGCGACCTGGTCATCAACACCGGCAACCGGCAGACCTTCATCGGCTCCCCGCAGACCGTGGCGCGGACCATCAACGACTTCGTGCAGGCCGACGCCTCCGACGGCTTCATCCTCGTCCCGCACATCACACCCGGCGGGCTCGACCCGTTCGCCGACAAGGTGGTCCCGCTGCTCCAGGAACAGGGCGTCTTCCGCGCCGACTACGAGGGCACGACCCTGCGCGACCACCTGGGCCTCGCCCACCCCGACACCGGGGCCGGGGCCGGCACCCGCACCGGTGCCTCGCCCGCGCGGGCCGCGTCGTGAAGTTCCTCGCGATCACGCTGATCGTGCACCGGCCGGACCCGGTCACCGGAGTCCTTGGGCCGACGCACGAGCGGTTCCGCGAGGTGCTGGACAACGCCGTGCTGGCGGAGGAGCTGGGCTTCGACGGATTCGGCGTGGGGGAGCGGCACGAACGGCCGTTCCTCTCCTCCGCGCCGACCGTCGTGCTCAGCCATGTCGCCGCCCTCACCCGGCGCATCCGGCTCTTCACCGCCGTCACCACCCTCAGCCTGCTCGACCCGGTCCGGGCCTACGAGGACTACGCCACCCTGGACCACCTCTCCGAGGGGCGCCTCGACCTGATCATCGGCAAGGGCAACGGCACCGCGCAGCGCGCGCTGTTCCACGTCACCCCCGAGGACCAGTGGGACCGCAACGCCGAGAGCTACGAGGTGTTCCGGCGGCTGTGGCGGCAGGACCGGGTGACCGCCGACACCCGGTTCCGACCACCGCTGAAGGACGCCGAGGTGTGGCCGCGGCCGTACCAGCGACCCGTCCGCGTCTGGCACGGCAGCGCCACCAGCGAGGAGTCCGTGGACCTCGCCGCCCGCTACGGAGACCCGCTGTTCTCGGCGAACGTCACCCATCCCGTGGAGCCGTACGCCGAACTGGTCCGCCACTACCGCGAACGCTGGGAGCACTACGGCCACGACCCGGCGGCGATCGCGGTGGGCGCGGGCTCGGCCGGGCTCCTCGTCGCCCGTACCTCACAGGAGGCGCTGACGGCGTACCGCCCGGTCTTCGAGAGCAACCTGGCCTTCCAGCGGTCGGCCGGCCTGCCCGTGGTCTTCGAGACCCTGGAGGACTTCGTGGCGCGCAGCTCGGCGCTGATCGGCAGCCCCGAGCAGGTCATCGACAAGGTGCACCGCTACCACGAGCGGCTGGGGCACACCGTGCTGCACGTGACCGCGGACGCGGGCGGCCTGCCCGCCGCCCGGCACCGCGCCTCGCTGGAACTGTTCCAGTCGGCCGTCGCGCCGGCGCTGCGCCGGGACATCCCGGACCCGCCGTTCCCCTGGGCACCGGTCCTGCCCGCCGACGCGGCACGGACACCGGCGTGGGGGGGGGGGGGGGGGGGGCCCCCCCCCCCGGGGTACCAGCGCGCCCCCCCGCGGCCGCCGTCCCAGGGGTGCTGGGCGGCTGGGGGCCCGCACCCCCGACACCCCCCAC